>JAWKYX010000013.1:0-66813 GCA_041396265.1 Rhodocyclaceae bacterium | reverse complement strand
CCCTCGGGAGAGATCTTCAACCTGCCGCTCGAGAAGGTGGCCGAGGAAGTGGCGGTCGCCTTGTCGGCCGAGAAATTGCTTTACCTGTGCGACGCACCGGGCCTGCTGGATGTCGATGGGCAGCTGATCGACTCGATCACCGCCGATGCCGCCGAACGCATGCTGCAGGCCGGGCAGGGCCTGACCGAAGACCTCGATCTTTACCTGCCCTGCGCGATCCGCGCGGTGCGCAAGGGCGTTAACCGGGTGCATCTGATCGACCGCGATCGCGACGGTGCGCTCTTGCTTGAGTTTTTCACCCATCAAGGCGTGGGCACCGTGGTGTCGCGAGATGTGCTGTTTCGTTTGCGTGAGGCGACGGTCGATGATGTGGGCGCACTGGTCAGCCTGCTCGCGCCGCTCGAAGCCGACGGTACGCTGGTACGCCGGGGGCGAGAGCTGTTGGAGCAGGAGATCACCCGGTTTTCGGTCGTCGAGCATGACGGCATGCTGGTGGGTTGTGCTGCACTGTACCCCTTCAGCGATGAGCGGGCGGCCGAACTCGCTTGCCTTGCGGTGATGGCGGAGTATCGTGAAGCAGGGCTGGGCGAAATGTTGTTGCGGCGCATGGAGCGCCGGGCGCGAGAGCAGTCGCTGGAGGCTTTGTTTGTCCTCACCACGCGCACCGCGCACTGGTTCCGTGAGCGGGGCTTTGTTGAAGTCGGGCCTGAGCGCTTACCGTCGAAAAAGCGCGATCTTTACAACTTTCAGCGTCGGTCGAAGGTGCTGGTCAAGACAATCTGAGGTCAGCGCAACCGATGACCGGGGGCCCTGGGGAGGGCGGTCATGGCGCGAAGGCAAGGGCAGTGGCCTGTGATGCTGCCGTTATGGCAGGCGGCGCTGGCAGGGTTGGCGGCGCTGATGGCCGGTACGGTGGCGCGCGCCGCTGGTGCCGGGGCGGACGCGACCGTGCTGGCGGCGGCTTTGGCCGCCACCGTGGTGGCTTTGGTGATGTTGATCCATGCCTCACGCCGAGCGGCCGAAGGCACACGACTGCGCCTGATCGCCGAAACCAGCGCCGGGGTCGAGGCCGCCTTCTCGCCTGACGGACGCCTCGAGTGGATCAGCCCGTCGGTTGAATCGCTGACCGGTTACACCGCAGCGCAATGCCGTCAGTCGGCCGATCTGGTCGCCTTGCTCGTCGACCCGCTCGACCAGGCCTACGCCCGTGATCTGTGGCGACAGGCCCAGGCGGGTACGGCCGGCGAGGCGGAGTTGCGATTCTGCCACCGTCGTGGCGAGACGATCTGGGTGGGGTGCCGCTGGCAGTGCGTGCGCGATGCCGGTGGTGGGCTGTCGATGCTCCGGGTATCGATGTCGAGCGCCCAGGCACGCAAGGCCACAGAGCTGCAACTGCTCGAGACAGTGGCAGCATTGCGCCGCGCCCAAGGGCTGAGCGAACACTACCTGGCGCGCAATCGTGACGAGCGGCAGCGGCTCGAGGCGCTGCTGGACGTCATCGATTTGGGTATTCTGTTTGTGGATGCCGATCGTCGCGTCCGCTATACCAATCCGGCCCTCGGCCGTATCTGGTCCTTTCCAGAGCGTGGCGATGCGCTGCTCGGCATGCGCGATGTGCGCCTTCTCGATGGTGCGCTTGCCCAGCTCAGCGCGCCCGACGACTATCGCGCCCACGTGGTGGCGGTGCAGGGGCTGCGCGTGCGCTCTGCGCCGTACGAGATCGCGTTCTCCGACGGCCGGCGCGTTCGCGAAATTTCGGTGATGGTGACCGCGGCGGGCGCAAACCGGTCGTTGGGTCGATTGTGGGTGTTCGAGGACGTGACCGAACAACAGCGCGCCGCCGAGGCGCTGGTCAGGTTGGCCGAGCGTGATCCGCTGACCAATCTGTACAACCGGCGGCGTTTTCACGACGCCGTCGAAGCCAGTCTGGCGGGGGCTCAGCGGAGCGCGGCTCAGATTGGCTTGATGATGTTCGACCTCGATGGTTTCAAGCCGATCAACGACAGGCTGGGGCACCAGAAGGGCGACGAAGTTCTGGTTGCCGTGGCGCGCGCCATCCGACGGGTTGTTCGGCGCAACGAGCAACTGTTCCGCGTCGGCGGGGACGAGTTCGCCATCTTGATCGCCGACGCCAATGAGACTGCCCTGCAGGAACTGGCGCAGCGGGTCGTGGCGGAGGTTGCGGCGATCGAGGTGGCGGAAACGACGATCAGTGCGAGCGTGGGCTATGCGTGTTACCCGGGCGACGCGCAGTCTCAGGATGCGCTGGTGGCGGCGGCCGATTCGGCGATGTACCGGGCCAAGTCGGCGGGCAAGAACTGCTGGCAGACCTGCGGCCCGCAAGGTGTTGAGCGTCGCTGACGGGCGCTGTCGTCTTTTCCGTTAAAATGCCGCCTTGATGACTCATTGATTTTGGAACAGGTGAAGAAAATGGCAAGAATGGTTCAGTGCGTGAAACTCGGCCGTGAGGCCGAAGGCCTTGAACGGCCGCCGGTGCCCGGTGAGATGGGCAAGCGGGTGTACGAGCATGTATCGAAGGAGGCGTGGGGGCAGTGGGTCAAGCACCAGACCATGCTGATCAACGAGAACCGCCTGAATCTCATGGATGCGCGTGCGCGCAAGTATCTGTCGGAGCAGATGGAGCGGTATTTCTTCGGCGGCGGTGCCGATGAGATCGGTGGCTATGTGCCGCCGCAAAGCTGAGCCCGAGGGCGAAAAAAAGGGACGGTCTTGACCGTCCTTTTTTTGTTGCCAGCCCGCGTTACTGCGATGAGGCTTCGCGTTCGATGTTGGCCAGGCCGGTGTGGCGGACATCCTGGCCCTTGACCATGTAGATGACGTATTCGGCCATGTTCTTGGCGTGATCGCCGATGCGTTCGATGGCCTTGGCCATGAACAGGATGTCGATGCCGCGGGAGATGGTGCGCGGATCTTCCATCACGAAAGTGATCAATTGGCGGATGATGCCCTTGAACTCGGCGTCCACCTCGCGATCCTGGCGGACGACCTCGGCGGCGGCGGTCATGTCGAGGCGGGCAAAAGCGTCTAGCGATTTGCGCAGCATGTCGACGGCCAGGCTGGCGGCGTGGCGCAACTCGATGCGCGGCACGAAGGCCGAATCGCTCGAATGCAGGCGTTTGCTCATCTTGGCGATCTTCTTGGCTTCGTCGCCGATACGTTCGAGGTCGGTGATGGCCTTGATGACAGACATTACCAGACGCAAATCGTTGGCAGCCGGCTGGCGTTTTGCCACGATCTGGATGCAGGCGTCGTCGAGTTCGAGTTCGAGCAGGTTGATGCGGTGGTCATGGTCGATGACTTCTTCGAGCGCGTCGAGGTCGCCGGTGGTGAGCGCTTCGACCGCCTTGGCGATCTGTAGCTCGACCATGCCGCCCATCTGGAGTACACGGGTCCGGATGCTCTCGAGCTCGGATTCGAATTGCTTGGAAGTGTGATCAGTCATGGGGCAACGGGCTGGGCAGATGGGTCGAAGGGAGCAAAATACTGCGTTTCGATGACAGTTTGATGTCAGACGGCGTCAATGCGGCGGACGCCGTCGGTGGTCGCCAGCAGCAAGGTGTCGGCGCCGTGGCGGGCGAACAGACCGTTGGTCACGACCCCGACGATCTGGTTGATCTCGCTCTCGACCTGTACCGGATCGGCGATCCTGAGTCCATGGACATCGAGGATCTGGTTGCCGTTGTCGGTGGTGAAGCCTTCACGCAGCACCGGCTGCCCACCGAGGCTTGCCAGCGCACGGGCGACTTGGGCCCGTGCCATGGGAATGACCTCAACCGGCAGCGGAAAGCGCCCCAGCATGTCGACCTGCTTGCTGGTATCGCAGATGCAGACGAAACGACCAGCAACGGCGGCAACGATCTTTTCGCGGGTCAGTGCGCCGCCACCGCCCTTGATCATGGCCAGCGAGGCGTCGATTTCGTCGGCTCCGTCGACATAGACCGGCAGTTCGGTCACGTCGTTGAGGTCGAACAGGGCGATGCCGTGGGCGGCCAGGCGCTGCGCGCTGGCTTCCGAGCTGGCGACGGCGCCACGGATCCGGTCTTTCATGCGGCCGAGGCCGTCGATAAAGAAATTGGCGGTCGAGCCCGTGCCGACGCCAACGATGCTGCCGTCGATGACAAAGTCGAGGGCGGCCTCGGCCGCGGCTTTTTTCAGTTCATCTTGCGTCATGGGGCGTTCACGTCGGGGCTGGAGTGAGAGCATTCTACCGAAATGCGCGGGTGAGAATCTTGTGAAACCCTGTCACGTGCCTTGTTGTTGCCATGCTGGCAGGCGATGATGGCCGCTCGACCCGAAGATATGGAGATGAGGCATGGGATTGCTGGATCAACTGGCCGGGCAAATGCTTGGCGGCAATACCGATAGCGGCGCAAACCCGATGATGGGGCTCGTCAAGGCGCTGATCGAGAATACCGAGGGCGGCTTGCCGGGCTTGTTGTCTCGCCTGCAGGGCGGTGGCCTGGGGGACCAGGTGGCGTCGTGGCTGGGGCAGGGCCAGAACGAGGCGGTCGATGCCGACGCCTTGAGCCAGGCGATCGGCCCGGACATGCTGGCACAGGTTGCCTCGCGCTTCGGCCTCAGTGCGCCGGAGGCCGCCAACGGACTGGCGGGATCGCTGCCGCAACTGGTCGACATGCTCTCGCCCAACGGACAGGTGCAGGACAACTCGGCCTTGCTTCAGCAGGGCCTGTCGGCACTGGGTGGTTTGTTCGGCAACCGCTGAGTGACCCGTAGCTGCCTGAAAACGCGCCTTGCGGGGCGCGTTTTTCATGGGCGGGCGATCAGTGCCTGGCCGGCTCGGCCGCGTGTTCAAGATCGCGGGCGGTGTCGATCCGCAGGCCGTCGGGCAGGTGCAGCGTGCGGGTGGGAAAGGCGATTTCAGCGCCGTGCTCGTCGATGATGCGTGCAACCTGCAGCAGCACGTCCTGCTTGACGCGATGGAACTCCACCCACTTGGTGGTGTGCGTGAAGGTGTAGACGAAGAAATCCAGTGACGAGGCATTGAAGGCGTTGAAGTGCACGATCATGGTCTGGTCGTCGGCGATGTCCGGGTGGTCGATCAGCATCTGGCGCACGTCATCGGTGATGGCCTGCATCTTGTCGAGGTCGTCGTAACGGATGCCGATGGTTTCGTTGATGCGCCGGTGCGTCATGCGCGAGGGGTTCTCGACCGAGATCTGGGTGAAGATGGCGTTCGGCACATAGAGCGGCCGTTTGTCGAAGCGGCGGATACGCGTCAGGCGCCAGCCAATGTCTTCGACGGTGCCTTCGATGTCCTTGTCGGGCGAGCGGATCCAGTCGCCGATGGCGAAGGGCCGGTCGAGATAGATCATCAGTGCGCCGAAGAAGTTGGCGAGCAGGTCTTTGGCGGCAAAGCCCACCGCGATGCCGCCAACTCCGCCGAAGGCAAGAACCCCCGAGATGCTGAAACCGAGTGACTGCAGGGCGATCAGCACCGTGGTGATGATCACCGTGATGCGCAGCAGTTTGCCGACGGCCGAGACCGTCGAGATGTCAGCCGGCTTTCCGTGCCGCGTGCCACGTTCGATGATGGCTTGCTCGGTATTGCTGATCAGCCGGGTGAGGGTCCAGGCAATCAGTGCGATGACCCCGATCTTGCGGACCGGATCGACCGCGTCGAAGATCGGCGCATCGGTGTGCTGCCCGACCATGTCTGCCGCAAAGGCGATGCCGACCAGCCAGACGAGGACATGCAGTGGCCGGCCAAGGGCTTCGAGTGCGGCGTCGTCCCAGACCAGCGTGGTAGTGCGGGCGCCGGCGATGAGCCGTTTGAGGACATGACCGATCACGAAGTTGGCAACCACAACGGCCAGAACAACCAGAAACACCTGGGTGATCAGGCCGCTCTGCTTGGCGTCGAGCCCGAGGGGGGTGAGCCACTGAGCAATAAAGTCCGGGGACATCCGAAAAGCACTCTGTCGATGGGGTGTTGTGGCACGCTGGGCAAGGCCGCTGTGCGGACCACGAAAAACGGGGGTCACGCCAGCGCGTCGGCTGGCGTGACCCCCGGATGATAGCAGGCGTCAGGCGGTGAGGTTTTACGCGGTACCGCGCACCACCATCACCGAGACTGCGACCTTCTTGAGCAGCTTCTCGGCCACGCTGCCCAGCAGCAGACGTTGTACCCCGCGACGGCCGTGAGAACCGACGACCAGCAGGTCTGCGCCCAGGCCGGCGACGGCCTGAACGATCTGATCCGAGGTGGACTGGTGCTCGGACGCGAGCAGACGGCCTTCCGGTTTCGCGCCGGCCGCGGTGGCCGCTGCCACGGCGGCGTCGAGCACGCCCTGGCCTTCCTTGATCAGGGCCGTCTGCACTGCGTCACGGCTGGCCAGCGTGACGCGATTGAAATGGGCGAACAATGCCTCGTCGACTGCGTGCACGACGGTCAGGCGTGCGCCGCTGGTCACGGACAGCGCGGCGGCTTCCTCAATGGCGCGCTGGGAGGTGGGGCTGTCGTCGACTGCAACGATGATGTGCTTGTACATCTGGGGCCTCGAGTTCGGAAGGATGTCGGAGAGTGGGAATGCTGCTGCGCAGCGTACCACCACGATGGGGGGCAAGGTTATCGGCGTTTTCCCCAAGGCCGGGCCGCCGGCAGGTGGCGCAGGTCCGGAAAAGAAAAACCCCCGCCGAAGCGGGGGTTGGGTCACCCGGGGGTGAGTGCAGCTTAGTGGGTCGCGCCACCGGCACCACGCGGGGTGCGGATGGACTCGACCAGGTCCTGAATGTGCTGCGGCGGTTCGGTGGTCATCTTGGCAACCATGATGGCGACCGCGAAATTGACCAGCGCACCGATGGCACCGAAGGCGTTCGGCTGGATGCCGAGGAACCAGTTCGGGCCCATGTCACCCAGGAACTCGGTGCCCTTGATGAACAGGATGCCTTTGTGCTGGAACACGTACAGCATGGTGACCGAGATACCCGCGACCATGCCGGCGATGGCGCCTTCCTTGTTCATGCGCTTGTAGAAGATGCCGAGCATCAGCGCCGGGAAGATGGAGGCACCTGCCAGACCGAAGGCGATGGCCACGGTACCGGCCGCGAAGCCCGGGGGGTTCAGGCCGAGGTAGCCTGCCACCACGATGGCACCGGCCATCGAGATACGACCGGCCCGCAGTTCGGCCTTCTCGGAAATGCCCTTCATGAACACGCCCTTGAGCAGGTCATGCGAGATGGCCGAGGAGATGGCCAGCAGCAGACCGGCAGCGGTGGAGAGCGCCGCGGCCAGACCACCGGCAGCAACCAGGGCGATCACCCAGTTCGGCAGTTTGGCGATTTCCGGGTTGGCCAGCACGATGATGTCGCGGTCGACCTTGACCATCTCGTTGCCTTTCCAGCCGAAGGATTCGGCTTTCTTGACCATTTCCGGGTTCTTGTCGTTGTAGTACTGGATGCGGCCGTCGCCGTTCTTGTCTTCGAACTGCAGCAGACCGGTCTTTTCCCAGTTCTTGAACCACTGCGGACGCGCTTCGTACGACAGGTTGCCTTCGGGCGAGCCGATTTCACCCGTCTGGATGGTGGCGTGCAGGTTCAGGCGAGCCATGGCGCCCACAGCCGGAGCGGTGGTGTAGAGGATGGCGATGAACACCAGCGCCCAACCGGCGGACGAACGGGCGTCCTTGACCTTCGGCACGGTGAAGAAACGGACGATCACGTGCGGCAGGCCGGCGGTACCGATCATCAGCGACATGGTGTAGACGAACATGTCGAGTCGTCCGGCCATGGTCTGTGTCGTGTACTCCTTGAAGCCGAGCTCGGTGACCACCAGATTCAGCTTGGCCAGCAGCGTCATGCCCGAGCCGTCAGACATGGTCGAGCCCAGGCCCAGTTGCGGCAGCGGGTTGCCGGTGAGGTTCATGGAGATGAAGATCGCCGGGATGGTGTAGGCGAAGATCAGCACCACGTACTGCGCGATCTGCGTGTAGGTGATGCCCTTCATGCCGCCCAGGGTGGCGTAGAAGAACACCAGCGCCATGCCGATGTACAGGCCGGTGTCGTATTCCACTTCCAGGAAGCGCGAGAAGGCCACGCCGACGCCCTTCATCTGGCCGATCACGTAGGTGATGGAAGCCAGGATCAGGCAGATGACGGCGACGATGCGGGCGCCATTGGAGTAGAAACGATCACCGATGAATTCCGGCACCGTGAACTTGCCGAACTTGCGCAGGTACGGGGCCAGCAGCATGGCCAGCAACACGTAGCCGCCGGTCCAGCCCATCAGGAACAGCGAAGCGCCGTAGCCGTTGTAGGCAATCAGGCCGGCCATGGAGATGAAGGAGGCGGCCGACATCCAGTCAGCGCCGGTGGCCATGCCGTTGGCGATCGGGTGAACGCCGCCGCCGGCCACGTAGAATTCGCCGGTGCTACCTGCACGGGCCCAGAAGGCAATACCGAGGTACAGGGCAAAGGTTGCCCCGACGACGATATAGGTCATTGTTTTCAGATCCATTCGTCGAGTCTCCTCAGTCTTCGTGAACGTCGTGGTCGCGGTCGATCTGACCCATCCGTGCGGCGTAGAAGAAGATCAGCGCCACAAAGATGTAGATCGAACCCTGCTGGGCGAACCAGAAGCCGAGCGGGTAGCCGCCCAGCATGATGCTGTCGAGCATCGGCTGCAGGATGATGCCGAACCCGAAGGACACGACAAACCAGATAATGAGCACGGTGGTTAGCAGGCCGAGTGTGGCGCGCCAGTACGCGTCGCCTGACCCTTGGGGCTTCTCCATCGCTTGTCTCCTCTCAAGTAGTGTTGAATGCCATTTTCCGGACGCTGTCCGGCGGCGGTAGCCAGCGTGTTGCCTGGCGCCCTCCACCGGTGTAGCGGGTCAGCAAGTGGTCGAACCACGCACTGCCGGAAAGTGACGGGCAGATGGAGTATCGAGAGGAAAGCTTACAGAAACCTTAATGCGGCTTATTGCCCCATAAGGCGGCACAGATATCAGTGCCCGGCGCCGGGGAAGCGGGTGCGTGGCTGGCCCGGTTCGGACTCGCGCACCCAGTCGCGGTCCATGCGGTTCATGTAGCGCACATAGATGCCGATGATGGCCAGATAGACGAGCAGCGCGCCCTGGGCGAAAAGATAGAAGCCGAGCGGAAAGTCGAAGAACGGGAGTCGGTTGAGCGCTTCGGCGAAGTAGCCGGCCACGAAGGTGACGCAGAACCACACGCCCAGCAGGACGAGCGTCAGCCGGATGTTGCGCTGCCAGTAAGCACGTTGCGCCGGTTTGGGTTGCATGCAGGCCTCCGCGTCGAGTATCGGTCAGAACCGGCCGGGCAGCAACCGGGCTCAGGCAAACCACCGGCTGAGCCAGGGCAGCAGCCATGGTGTCAGGAGGGCAGTGGCCAGGCCGTTGGTGGCCATCGCCAGGGCGGCAAAGGCGCCGGCCTCCGGACTGATCTGGAATGCCCGCGCCGTGCCGATGCCATGCGCGGCCAGGCCGATGGCGAAGCCCTGGACAGCGGGGTCACGCGTGCCGAGCAGGCGGAACAGTCCTTGCGCCACCATGGCGCCGAAAATGCCAGTCATGATCACCAGCGCCGCAGTGAGTGAGGGCAGGCCGCCGAGCGCTTCGACCACCGCCATGGCGATCGGGGTGGTGGCGCTCTTCGGTGCCAGCGAGATCAGCGAGGCATTGCTGGCACCGAACGCGGCGCCGACCGTCCAGGCCACGACAATGGCCGTGGTGGCACCGCACAGCAGGGCAATGCCGAGCGGCAGAGCCATGCGCCGCAGGCGATCGATCTGGCTGTACAGGGGGATGGCCAGCGCGACCGTGGCCGGACCGAGGAGGAAGTGCACGAACTGGGCGCCATCGAAATAGGTCGCGTAGTCGATGCCTGTCAGCCACAGCAAGCCGACCAGCATCAGCACCGCGATCAGCACCGGATTGACCAGCGGGTGAGCGCCCGCGCGGCGATGGAGTTGCCAGGCAGCGAGGTAGGCCAGCAGGGTGAGGGTCAGACCGAGCAGCGGCGAGGCGGACAGATAGACCCACAGGCCAGAGAAGTCGTGGCCGATCATGAGCGCTTGCCCCGGCGGCGAAGGAGGGCGCTCAGTACCAGCGCCGATACGGCCAATGCGGCCAGCGTGCTGACTACCAGCGCGACCATCAGTGCCTGCCATTCGCCCGCCAGCCGGTCGGTGTGCAACATGATGCCGGCGCCGGCCGGCACGAACAGCAGGGACAGGTGGCCGAGCAGGCCATGGGCGGTATCGCGCAGGGGCTTGGCCGGCCCGCCGCGGATGACAAGCGTGATGAACAGCATGGCCATGCCCAGCACCGGGCCGGGCAGTGGTAGTGCCAGCCCCCGGGCAATGACCTCGCCCGCCAGTTGAAAGACCAGCAGCAGGGTGATGGCGTTGAGCATGGCGGTCGCTCCTGTTCAGGTCAGTAGCACATGTCCGATCGTGCGCAGGCCGATACCGACGGCGCCTCCAATGATGGCCACGCGCCAGACCGCGGCCACCGGCTTGCCGGCCGATATGAGCACGGCGACACCGGGGATGTCGAGCGGGTGCACCAGGAAGCCGGCGCTGGCGTTGAGGCTGGCGACGCTGGCGGTGCCGGCACGCAGCATGTCGTCCATGACGCCCATCATTGCCGTGCCGCCGCCGATGAATTTGGTCAGCGTAGGCAGGATCAGTGCCGGATCGATGCCGAGCAGCACCATGGTCGGCGCCAGCAGGCTGGTGAGCAGGTCAATGATGCCGCTGGCGCGTAGCCCGGCGACCGCCACCAGGGCGAGCACCAGCATGGGGATGGCGCCGATGGTGATCTTGAAGGCTTCGGCACCGGCACGGTTGATGACATCGAGCACGCCCTTGGCATCCTCGGCGACCGGATGGCGCAAGGTTTCGTCGACGGCCTCTTCCTGGTCGGACAGGTGCTTGCCGAACACATGGTAGGTCGTTGCCGCCGCGAGCAGGCCGCCAGCGAGCGACAGCAGCAAGGTGGTGCCGAATGCCAGGCCCATGGTCGACATCGGGATCAGCACATTGGCCTGGCTCATGGCCATGACCATGGCCAGTGTGGCCGCGATATGACGGGGCGAGGTGCCGCGCTGCGCCATCATGGCCAGGGTGGCCACCGGCGCGGCGAAGCTGACGAAATTGATCTGCAAGGCGGCAAACACACCCAGGCCGGTGAGGCCGGCAGGGCGGAGCATGGGTGCGAGGCGGTGGACCAGCCAGTCGAGTACGCCACGGGCTTCGAGCAGGCGCATCAGCGACAGCATGACGACCATCACCGGCAGCAGCACAAACAGGGCAAGCTCAACGCCCGCGCGGCCGGCGCGGAGCACGACATCGAAAATTTCGACCATTTCGGGGGAATCCGGGGGATGCGGGAGCGACGGCCGGGCCGTCGCTGGTGGTGTCGGGCCAATCAGGTCCGACGCGCCGGCTATTCTACGCGAACCGACTCCCTGGCTTGCCTCGGGGCGGAAAATGTCGAACCTGGCCGGCAGGTCGTTGGTAAGCATCGGGCGGGCTGGGCAACAGCCTTGCATCCCTTTTCAGAGCCCGGTATATGCAGCCGGTTGCGGTGGTATTCGATGAGCACCTTCGCGCCGGGTTGGTGATCGAGTGGGATCATCATTTCGGCAATGTGGCCGTCTTGCCTTCCTCGCGGCAGCGCGGTGCAACCGGGACATCAATTGGGTAAAAACGTACTCCCGGACGCCGAGCGGTTCTGAATGCCCCTCAGAAAGGCCGCTGCGCCACGGCGACGTTGGCATTGGCATGACTGGCGATACGCGAACCTGTAGCAGCGCGGGAAAAGCACACCTCGCCACCCATGATCGAGTTCACTACCGCCGCATTCAAGCTGCCACAGCGTAGAAGGCGATATAGCTGGCGCTTGCGCCCCGCCCAGCTCGGCCGCCGAACCAATTCATCCTGCAAACCGACTGGCGCCTTTATTGATTGTCATGGAGATACTATCGCTGGTGGTTGCCCTCGGGTGGGTATGCCGTCCGCTGCTTGCGAATGGCCTCGTATGGTGTTGGCGCAGCGAGTCGAGGTTGTCAATTCCTGCGACCTGTTATCTGGGGTATTAACGCCAGCAGGTTTGCGGTGTGCCTCCTGTTGCCGCCTTGACCCCCGTCTCGGTCAGGGATAGCGTTCCGCACGCATCGCCAGCCTGCCTGGCTGTCGGGGTCGCATTCAGCGTGAATGTCGTCTGTGTTGCGTTGGCGATCGTCAGCGTGTAGGAGGCGGCGCCGCCATCGAGAGGGCATTGTGCTGGGTAAAAGGCGGCGGCTGGAGCCCCGGTGTTGGCGCCACCTGCGGCCAGGCCAAGATACGACTGGTTGGTGGAAAAGCGGCGCTCCATTGCCGCTGCCATGCCTATTAGGGCGCCGGCGCATTCGTCGCGATTAGAGCGCAGCACGTACTGGGTGTAGTTGGGGTATGCGATAGTCGCAAGAATGCCGACGATAGCCACGACGATCATCACTTCGATCAAGGTGAAGCCACTCTCTGCCTTCCGTTTCGTTTGTTGGGCGGAAAAGATCATTGCCCACCTCCGTTGCCGAAGAGGTGCAGTTCGACCACGAAGACGTTGCCTAGCTGATCGGTATCGGTTTCCATAGCGATCTGCTTCCCGACCCAGGCTTGCGAGACGGGCGAATACGCCAGATTGCGATCATCGGCGGTGACCTTTGTCGCGGTGGTGACCATCAGCTTGCGATCCCCGACCATGATGGTGGAGGTCGCCGGGCTGACGGATTTGATGACGCCGACTTCCTCGAGCGGGCGTTCCTGTGCGCTCGCGCCCAGGCTTGCCAGCCCCAGCAAGCTGGCAAGGGCGATACGACGCAGTGATGTCTGGAGCTTCATGATCGGTCTTCCTTATTGCAGTTGGCGCCAGGAAATGCGGCGGCTACCGTCGGATTGCTGCGTGCTCCGGTCGATGGTGCCAGTTGAGGTCGAGCCATACTTGTGTGTCCTGCCGCCGGTGTCGCGCACCTGGCCCAGGCTCTTGATCATGCCGCCGACCACACGACGGCCGCTCACCACCTTGTTGTTGTACTCGTTGCTGCTGCCGTAGGTGCCGTCGCGGGACAGGTCGAACACACTGTGCTCGGTCCGGCCACCGGTGTAGGGCGCCAGTTCGATGATCCAGCTCGATCCTCCGCCGGCGCAGGCGTCGTCATCGGGGATGGAACTCACGTAGATGATCCGGTCTTTCCAGAGAATCGGATCAGTCAGGATGCGTTCACCCTCCTGGATTTTGCTCGGCGGAACGAGATCGACCAGGAAGCCCCGTTGATTGACTGTCGGCGTGTTCTGTGAGAACTGGCGGATTTCCCAGACGTTGCCATTGAAGCTCTGCGAGCCTTCGTAGGTAATGGACTGAACAAGCAGATCGCTGCGGGTCACCTTGGATGCGGCGCTGACGCTGCCACATCCCGTACCCGATACGCCGATGCCGCATTCATCCTGCACGCCATACAGCGTTTGTTTGGCCAGATCGGTGTTGTCGCCGGATTCGAAGTACTTGCCCGTGCCGAAGTACACCATCAGGCCTTTCAACGGGTGCTTGCTGACCTGCACCTTGGCCGTGATTGGCTGCGCCTGTGGCGTGGTGCCGCCATCGTTGGCCTTGAACAAGGGCTTGCCCCCAAAAGCGACTTTCCAGTTGCTGTTGCTGCTGCCGGTGAAATCGAACTTCCACAGGTTGCCATGGAGGTCGCCCGCGTACACCAGATCGATGGAACCGTTCTGGTCGCTGTCAATGACGACCGGCGTGGCCAGCCCGTTCGGCGTGCCTGCGCTGCCTACGCCGGTATCGATCTTGCGGATCAGTGCGCCCGTGGCCAGGTTGACCACGAACAGCTGGGCTTTCTGTGCGGCGCTGTTGTAGCCGTTGCCAAAGATGGCCACCCAGTCGCCGCTTTCCGTACGTCCAATCGACGCCTGGCCCAGGGTATAACCCAGCTCGCCGAAACCGGTTGTGGTGTCGCTCACTTCCCAGAGGACGTCCGAGGCGCCGAAGCTGTGCGCGTTTTCGACATTGAGCGCGAAGTAGGCCTTGCCGCCCGCGCCGGTCGAGCCCACCAGCACGGTCTTCCAGTTGCCGTTGATCAATGCATCGCCCACCTTCGGGGCACCGTCGACATAGTAGCGGTGGGTGTACTTCGGGTCGGCCAGTGTCGGCAGGCCGGACATGACGTTGTTGGGGATGTAACCGAACAGTTCGCGTCCGGTGTCGCTATCCAGCCCGCGGAAGATGCCGTCGTTGGCGCCGAAGAACAGTGCGCCCTTGCGATTGAGGAAAGTGTTCGACACCCGCCGCGAGATATAGGCGCTTCGTTCGGACGCGCTCAGCGAGCCGGCCAAACTATAGCCATAGTCCTCGGTCTTGACGAACGCCGGATCCGAATTGACGACGTCACCCATGATGCTCTTGCGCGTGCGGAAGGGGCCGTTGTTCGAGGCCTCCTTGGACTGGTCGCCGCGCACCCAGTCGAGCAGGGTCGAATCGCTGTTGAGCGCCGTTTTCTGCGACGCGGCCAGCGACGCCCAGGCAAAGGGAATGCCTTGTCCGTTGGTCGGGTTGATGGTGAAGAGGCTGCGGGTGAGGAAGGGCGGGATCTGCTGGCTGGCCTTCCACGCCGGCGTGGTGTCCGGATCGCCGGTGTTGACGTCGATCTTGTAGGCCAGCATGTCACCGGTCCATGTGCCACTGTCGAAGCGCGCCTGGAACAGCAGCGTGTTGGTACTCAGCCGTGTTGAGTTGGCGGCCACCGTTGCTGCCGAGCTGGTGCGTGCGTTGATCGTCGCGAGCGTTGCCGCGAGGGCATTGGCGAAGGTCTGCGGATCCTGCGCGCTGAAGAACTCGCCACGGCCGTTCAGGCTGGCGTGGAGCAGGTCGTCGATTTTTGCCGGGTTGGTGGCATTTGGATCGGGCCAGCCCGGGTCGGTCTTGGTGGCGATCGCCGCAAAGGCTGCCGTAGAAGAAATGGTCCCTTCCACGCCGAGGCCTACGCCGAAGGTCACCATGTGCTGCCAGAAAGCCGGGTCATCGGTGCTGACCGGCACATTGTTGTCCAGGTCGTTGCGCAAATCGCGGTTCCAGTAGTACATGGCGATATCCGCCAGGCTGTTGTTCCAGTTGTCCTTGAATGGGCCGACCGGCGCGTACTGGTAGCTGGCGCTGTTTGGGCCGGTGATGGTTGGGCCGTTGTTGCCGTCATTGTTCTGCCGGGCACCGGATGTGGCCGCGCTGCTTGAGTTCCAGTAGCCGTCAGTGGTCAAGATGGTGAAATTCTGGCGACACGACAAATCCTTGCCCCCGGAAATACCGGGCGTTGTACTGGCTGCGCCGCGGCTATCTTTCCACTCGTAGTAGTCGCCGGCGGCGTCGAGTGCACGACGCAGCGGGGTATTGCCCGTCGGCTGTTGAGCAAAGAGCCAGTCGAAGAACTGCTTGCGATTGTTGGTGACGGTACCGAAGGCGTCCTTGTCACTGAAATCACGCACGCCGCGTTCGAGTGTCGATGTCGACAGGCCATCGACGTTCGCGCTGCCCTTGTTGATCCGCCCGTAGCCGACGCGCAGACCGGTCCCCTGTTGTGCAAAGGCCCGGCTGACGCCGGCCTTGGCGGCCGACATGCGGTCCCGGTAGTAGGAGTACCAGTTGGCGAAGTTGGTTTCTTCGCTGCTGTCGACTTTGACATAGGTGTAGCAGTCGTCGTCGGTCGCTGTGCCATTACAGTTGTTGTTGCTGGCGTTGAATACGTAATAGAAAGCGGCCTGGGCGCTAGCGGAGTACTCGTTGGAGTAACCGGCGTAGTACCACGTGGGGCGAAACGAGGTGCTGAGGTTGACGACGTTGGCGCCACGGTTGCTGGCATAGCCATCCTTCCAGGCGGCCGTGAAGCTTGAGTTGCCGCGACTTACGCCATCCTGATCAAGCGGCGGCAGATACGTTGCGTTCGGGTCGTAGTAGATCTTGTTGTAGTAGCTCGACTTGGCGCGCTTGGTATTGTGAAACGAATAGATATCGTCCGGCATGAACGACCAATCCATTGAGCCCGAGTCGTCCAGCACGAACATGATGTTCGGTTCAACCGTGCCACCGAGATACAGCGGGACCTGCGAAATCGCCAGCGACGCCGCCTGGCTCTGGATTGGCAGGCCGAACGCGCATGCGGCGATGATCGCGGCAGCGAGCGGGGTAAGGGCTTTCGGCGGTGTAGTGTTCATGGCAACACCTTTCAGGAGGGAGTGCACAGTGCTCATTGCATCACCGTCGAGCGCAGAATGACGGCGCTGGAGCCGCTGGCACCGGTGGAACGGGCGGTGATCTCGAAGATGCGGACATCCGCAGGTCGGGGTTCAAGCGAAGCGGTCGAATACACACCGGGGCGTTCTTCGATCCAGTAGTCGGGGGCTTCGGCAAAGCTCGGAAAGGACACCGCAGGTGAAGATGGCGCGGAATACGAAGTCATCGCCTTGAGATTGGCGCCTGCGGCCCAGCCACGCACATTGGCGGTGTTCTTCCAGTTGTTTTCGTTGGACTCATCCGGAGCGGGATTCGCGGGAAACGCGAATGCCCCGTTTCCCGAGAGAGAGCCGAGCGTATTCAGGGCCTCATTCTCTCCGGCTCGAAGCGCCATTTCGGCCGCCTGGACCGCCAGATCGCGGTCGCGCATATTGCCGGACATGCGCTCTTCGAGAGAGGTTGTCTGCATGGCGGTCAAGCCGAGCATGGTCATGACGAGCAGGAAAATGATCCCGACAATCAGTGCTGAGCCGGACTGCATGACAGGCGTGTTACTAGAGTGAAGTCGTGATGTCATGACGAGCCCTTCAGAAGCGGTTGCGCAATGCGATCGTGGTTGACACCGTCGAGTACATGCGCCGATCTGCAGCCGTAGATGTGACCCCATTGAAGGTGATTGGCATGGGGGTAGAGACCACGTTATCGTCAGCGCTGGCGAGCAGCAGTTCAAACTGTATCGAGACGACGTTTGGCCAATCGGCCGCTGTCATGGCAGTGGATGGCAGATAGCGGGCGACGGTGCGCGCATTCGGCCCCGGCGCCACCCCGGCAGCGGGCAGGCCGTACAGGACGTTCATGTTTTCGACACCTTCAACCATTTCGACGCCACCCTGAAAGAGTGATCGCATGGCTTGTCCCTGGCGGTTCTGTTTGGCGGACTGCCCAAGGTAGAACGTTTGGCTCTGAAGCCGCATGACACGCGCACTGTCGCCATACTCGCGACCACTGAGCAGCGTGTCGGAATCGTTCATTGTTCCCGCCGTCTTGTGTTCCAGCGTGACGTTGTTGCCGGAGGCAGGCACATTGCTGATCCGGAAAGCGTCAGCCGTAAGGCAGTCGGCGACAATGACGATGTTGCCCTGGCGAAAATCCAGTGCGTTGTCTCGAATGACTAGCGAGGCACCCGCCTTGAACGAACCGGTAAGCGTTGTCGCTGCGCCGCTGGCAAACAGAATCGTGATGACGTCGGTGCCCGGTATGGCAACGACACCGGGGGTGCCGGCTGTATAGGAATAGGCACTGATCGCAGTTGAGTTGTCGAAAGTCAGGTTGGTAGCGATGGATCGGGGGAACACCGCCCCGTAACCCTCTTCTTCGGCGCTGGCCGCCATGTATCCGCAGCCGAGATGCCCCACCATGCGGAAATTGCGCTGCAGGAAGTCGACGGCGAAGCGACCTTTCTCCTGGATGCGTGCCAGTTCTTCGTTGTAGCGGTAGGTCTGTTTGTTATTGACGAATAGCGTGATCATGCCGCCGACAAGCAGCAGGCTGATCACCATGCCGATCATCAATTCGATCAATGTCGAGCCACGCTCACCGGCGAGGCGGCGGCAGCGCTCAAAAACGGAAGTGCGGTCGATCGGGCTCATTGCATTGGCACTCATTCGCGGGAAACGATCTGGATGGTTTGGTTCTGTCTGGCCGCCGTGACATCGTTTGCCTCGTTCCACCTGACCGATATGACGAAGAACGGGCCGCCATCGCAAGCGCCGGGCGCGGCCGGATTGCTCACCGTGCACACCGCGCCATCGCCAAGCGGCAGTTGCGCCGCCAGCCGCGTCTTCCAGTCCGTAATTTGCTGGTCAGGAAAGGTTGTCGTGTTGCTGAAAGTACCGAAACCGACGATGAAGTCACCGTTGGTCGCGTTTTGCCCGCTTGCCCGTATTCGCTCCTGCATGTCGTAGGCGAGCGTCACGGCCTTCGAACGCAGCTGTGCTGTTTGATTGAACTTGAGCGAGCTGACCTGCAGGCCAGCCAGGCCGAGCAGGCCCAAGGACAGCACCACCATGGCAATCAGCGCTTCGATGAGCGAAAAGCCTTGCTGTTTGCAAAGGGGGACACGTGCCGGATTTGTCATGGTCAGCACCCCACCACGGTTATTGAGCCTTGTCCCATGACATTGACGACCAGTTGCCGCTTGCGAACGTCGCCAGTCGTGCAGCCCGGGGGGGAAAATTCAATTGTCTGGTCGGCCTGGGCGATGTTGACCCCGAACGAGTCAAACGCGATGGCAGTAGTCAACTCAGTGCCGCCCATGGTGACTTGACTCAGCGCTTCATGATCTCGCAGCAAGGTGCCCGGAGGAATGGCCGCTCCGGTATGAACTTGCCATCCAGCACCATAGCCCCCGGCATTGGGTGTAACCGTCACAGTGACGCCACGTTTGACAGCCTCGCTGCGTGCCAGCGCCATTGCGGACAGCAGGTCATTGGCCTGTGTGGTCACCCGGTTGTCCTCGATCATGCGGGAAAAACTCGGCGCCGCCATCGCGGCGAGAATCGCCATGATGGCCAGGGTGATCATCAGTTCGACAAGGGTGAATCCGCGATTCATGGTCGTTGTCCGTAGGTTCTGGCTTGACTCTAGAGCGCGCATTGTATCCTTGCGAATGACAAACGCCGGGATGTGGGTTCCGGGGGATGAACGGTGGGTGTCGATAATGTTTGCAAGTTCGGGCAAGGCTCGATAAAATTTGCGCCCTTTGCTGCTGTAGCTCAGTCGGTAGAGCAACTGATTCGTAATCAGTAGGTCACCAGTTCGATTCCGGTCAGCAGCACCAGATGCACGACAAGGCCCTGGAGGTTTTTCCTCCGGGGCCTTCGTCTTTCTGGCAGTGTGATGATGGGCCGCGCGGCCATGCGAGCGAGTCGATTTCGTGGGGCGGCGTGACATGCATCACGCTGCCGGTGCTGTCCGTTCGCCGGGCTTGCTGGTCGCCCCGGTGTGCTGCGCGTCGACTACACTGCGCCGATGGATGACGCGGGAGAGATGGCAGTGCGTGGCTTGCTGATGATCGGGTTGTGTTCGATGCCGCTGTTCGTGCAGGCGGCAGGGCCCTTGGGGCGGGTGGATCTGACGATCGGGATGTATCGGATCGATGCCGAGGTGGCCGAGACGTCCGGGCGGCGGGCGCAGGGCCTGATGGGGCGGGAGCGGCTGTTGCCGCACGAGGGGATGGTGTTCGTGTTTCCGGAGTTGCGGGCGCATTGCATGTGGATGCGCAACACGCCGCTGGCGCTGTCGGTGGCCTTTATTGATGAGGCGGGGCGGATCATCAACATCGAGCAGATGCAGCCGCATACCGAAGACAATCACTGTGCGGCGCGGCCGGCGCGCTATGCGCTGGAGGTGAACGCCGGCTGGTTTGCCGAGAAAGGGGTGGCGCCGGGGGCGACCGTGCGCGGTCTGGAGGCCTTGCCGCCGCCGCAGTAAGGCGCTGCGCGAAGAATTGGCGAGGTTTTCGGCCTTTTCTTCTGCCCTGGATTGCTGGCGCCTGATCCGATAATGCTCGCAACCGCTGTTCCGCCGGAGCAGCTTGTGTGGCCGGATCGGAGCATGGCGTGGCCGAAGAGAGCGATCTCGAGAAGACAGAACAGGCGACACCACGACGCCTGGAGCAAGCGCGCGAGGAGGGGCAGGTCCCCCAGTCGCGCGAGCTGTCGACTTTTCTGGTCATGATGGCCGGGGTGGCCGGGCTGTGGGTCATGGGGCAGTGGGTGGCCGGGCGCATCGTGGCGCTGGTCAAGGGCGGGCTGACCTTTGAGCCCGAGCTGGCGCGCGATACGGCGCTCATGGTGTCCAATCTGCGCGATGTGCTGTCCGACGCAGTGCTGACGGTGGCTCCGGTGTTCACGGTGCTGCTCGCCGCGGCGGTTGCCGCCCCCATTTTGATGGGCGGCATGGTGTTTTCACCCAAGGCCTTGCAGTTCAAGTTCGAACGCATGGATCCGCTCAAGGGCCTTGGCAAGATGTTTTCCGTCCATGGTGCGGCAGAACTGGTCAAGGCGCTGCTCAAGGCGGTGCTGGTGGGCGGGGTCGGCGCCTGGGCAATCTGGCGTGAGAAGGATCAGTTGCTGGCCTTGATGTCACAGCCGCTGATGTCGAGCCTCAATGATTTCGCCCAGATCGTGATGTTCTCGTCGCTGCTGGTGGTCTCGAGTCTGGCGCTGCTGGCGGTGATGGACGTGCCGTTCCAGCTGTGGCAGTACCACGACAAGCTGAAGATGACCAAGGAGCAGGTCCGCCAGGAGCACAAGGAAACCGAAGGCGACCCGCAGCTCAAGGCGCGCATCCGCCAGGCGCAGCGTGAGATGGCGCGCCGCCGGATGATGTCCGAGGTGCCCAAGGCCGACGTGGTGGTGACCAACCCGACGCACTACGCGGTGGCGTTGCGCTACGACGCGGCGAAGATGGGCGCGCCGGTGGTGGTGGCCAAGGGGTCTGACCATCTCGCCCAGAAGATCCGCGAAATCGCCGCAGAGAACAATGTCCCGATGCTCGAAGCGCCACCGCTGGCGCGGGCCTTGTTTGCCCATTGCGACATCGACCAGGCGGTGCCGGCCACGCTGTATACGGCGGTGGCCGAGGTCATGGCCTATGTTTATCAACTGAACCAGTGGCTGGCCAGTGGCGGTCAGGCGCCCGAGGCGCCGCAGACCTTGCCGGTGCCGGCCGAACTCGACCCCGGCGCCGGGCGCGCCTGATGCCTTGCCGGACTGAAACCGCTCACACATGAACGCCATCACGCTCCGCTCCCTGATGTCTCCCGCCGCCTTGCGCCAGCTGGCCGCGCCGATGCTGATCATCATGATCCTGGCGATGATGGTGCTGCCGCTGCCGGCCTTTGCGCTGGACGTGTTCTTCACCTTCAACATCTCGCTGTCGGTGATGGTGATGCTGGTGGCCATGTACGCCAACCGGCCGCTGGATTTCTCGGTGTTCCCGACCGTGCTGCTGGTCACCACGCTGCTGCGCCTGAGCCTCAACGTGGCCTCGACGCGGATCGTGTTGCTCGAAGGGCATGGCGGCCCGGACGCCGCGGGCAAGGTGATCGAGGCCTTCGGCCACTTCCTGGTCGGTGGCAACACGGCGGTCGGCCTGGTGGTGTTTACCATCCTCACGGTGATCAACTTCGTGGTGATCACCAAGGGCGCCGGACGGATCGCCGAGGTGAGCGCCCGCTTCACCCTCGATGCCATGCCCGGCAAGCAGATGGCCATCGACGCCGACCTCAACGCCGGCCTCATCGACGACAAGGAGGCCAAGCGC
Source organism: Rhodocyclaceae bacterium (assembly GCA_041396265.1). GTDB lineage: Bacteria > Pseudomonadota > Gammaproteobacteria > Burkholderiales > Rhodocyclaceae > Nitrogeniibacter. Next base: position 45,211 of record JAWKYX010000013.1, on the reverse strand, counting down.
CGCCGCCGCGAGATCGCGCAGGAGTCGGATTTCTACGGCGCCATGGACGGTGCCTCCAAGTTCGTGCGTGGCGATGCGGTGGCCGGCATCCTGATCCTGCTGATCAACATCGCCGGCGGCCTGGTGGTGGGGGTCATGCAGCACAACATGGCGCTCGGTCAGGCGGCCGAGAACTACACCCTGCTGACTATCGGTGACGGCCTGGTGGCGCAGATCCCGGCGCTGATCATCTCGGTGGCAGCCGGCCTGGTGGTGTCGCGGGTGGGCGACGACGGGCAGATCAGCGGGCAGGTGGTGCGGCAGGTGTTCGCCAATCCGCAGGTGATGATGCTCACGGCCGCCATTCTCGGTGTGCTCGGCCTGATTCCCGGCATGCCCAACCTGGTGTTCATCCTGCTCGCTTCACTGTTTGGCTGGCTGGCGTGGTGGCGGCACAACAACCCGGTCACCGGGCCTGAGGAGCTGGAAGCCACGAAGGCGCCCACGCAGGCCGACATCGCCGCGGCCACCGAGCAATCGCAGGAAGCGAGCTGGGCGGACGTGTCGCCGGTCGATGTGCTGGGGCTGGAGGTTGGCTACCGGCTGATTCCGATGGTCGACAAGGCGCAGGATGGCGAACTGCTCAAACGCATCCGCGGCCTGCGCAAGAAGTTCGCGCAGGATGTCGGCTTCCTCGCCGCGCCGGTGCACATCCGCGACAACCTCGAGCTCAAGCCCAACGCCTACCGCATCGCGCTCAAGGGCGTCGAGATCGGCAGCGGCGAGGCCTATCCGGGGCAGTTCCTGGCGATCAACCCGGGGCGGGTGTCCGGCCCCTTGTCGGGCCGCGAGACCAAGGACCCGGCCTTTGGCCTGCCGGCCTTCTGGATCGATGCCGGCCAGCGCGAGCAGGCCCACGCGCTCGGTTATACCGTGGTCGACGGCAGCACCGTGGTGGCCACCCACCTCAACCACCTCATCCTCGAACACGCCGCCGAGCTGCTCGGTCGGCAGGAGACGCAGGCGCTGCTCGACCACATCGGCCGCGACTCGCCCAAGCTCATCGAAGACCTGGTGCCCAAGCAGTTGCCGGTGTCGACGGTGCAGCGGGTGTTGCAGAACCTGCTCGAAGAGGGGGTCAACATCCGCGACATGCGCACCATCATCGAAGTGCTCGCCGAGCACGCCGCGCGCGTCCAGGACCCGCTCGAGCTGACCGCCCGGGTGCGCCAGGCACTGGGCCGGTCGATCATCCAGGCGCTGTTCCCCGGCGATACCGAGGTGCAGGTCATGGCGCTTGACCCTGGCCTGGAGCGCGTGCTGATGCAGGCGGTCGGCACGGGCGGGCCGGAAGGCGGCGCGATCGAGCCGGGGCTGGCCGACAGCCTGTTGCGCCAGACCATGGCGCAGGCGCAGCGCCAGGAGAGCATGGGCTTGCCGCCGGTGCTGCTGGTGCCGGGGCCGCTGCGCTGGCTGCTGTCGCGCTTCCTGCGCCGCTCGGTGCCCTCGCTCAAGGTCATCGCCAACGCCGAGGTGCCGGAAAACCGCATGATTCGCGTCGGCGCCAGTATCGGCTCGGCCGGCTGAGCACCGGCCGGCACAGACCGGCAAAAATGACCGGCAAGAAATAAGGGGGGAGAACCCCCTTTTTCCGGCGACGACCTTGACGCCGGTCTCCGCATAATCAAGCCATCAAAACGCGTCCGGATGATCGGACGGCAGGCTGCGGAGATCACCATGAACGTCAAGCGCTACTTTGCCCAGACCGCCCGGGAAGCCCTGCGCCAGCTCAAGGAAGAGCTCGGCGCCGACGCCATCGTGCTGTCCAACCGCTCGGTCGATGGCGGGGTCGAGATCGTCGCGCTGCCGGCCGATGCGGTCGATCTGCTGCATCAGAGCACGCGCAGCGCGCCGGCCACCGCTGCCAAGCCGCCCGCGCCCAAGCCGCCCGCGCCCAAGCCGGCACCGGTCGCGCACGACGACGATGCCGACACCGACTACCGCGTCCAGCTGTCGGCGGCCCGCCGGCCGCAGGCGCCCGTGGCGCCGCAGCCGCCACGCACACCCGCCGCCCCGGCCGCGCAGCAGATCCGCCCGTTTCAGCCGCCGCGCATCGACAGCCCGGCAATGCGTCATGGCAATGACGTGTTCCCCCGTGCGGCCGAGGCGCGTCCCGCCGCACCGGCGCACACCGAGCGTGCGACCATGGCGCTGCGACACAGCGCGTCCGTCTCCGAGCCGCGTCGGGAAGACGAGTCGGCGCGTATCCGCGCGCTGCAGGAGACCAACGCTCGCCTGATGGAAGAGATGGGCGGCATCCGCGCCATGCTCGAACGCCAGCTCGCCGGTTTTGCCTGGGGTGAGGCCGGCCGCCAGGCGCCGGCGCGGACCCGCATGACCGGCGAACTGCTCGAGGCCGGTTTCTCCGCCCAGCTGGCACGTACCCTGTGCGACGCGGTCGACCCCAATGCCGAACTGGCCGCTGCCCGCAATGCCGTCAAGACCGCGCTCAATCGCGGTCTGCGCGCGCTGTCCAACGATGCCGACGTGATCGACCGCGGTGGTGTGTATGCCCTGGTCGGCCCCACCGGTGTGGGCAAGACCACCACCGCTGCCAAGCTCGCCGCGCGCTGCGTGGTGCGCCACGGCGCCGACAAGCTGGCCCTGATCACGACCGACGGCTACCGGATCGGCGCCCATGAACAGCTGCGCATCTACGGTCGCATCCTCGGCGTGCCGGTGTATGTGGTGCGCGACGCCGCCGACCTGCGCCAGACCCTGGCCGAGCTGCGCGACAAGCACATGGTGCTGATCGACACCGTCGGCATGTCGCAGCGCGACCGCATGGTCGCCGAGCAGGCCGCCATGCTCACCGGTGCCGGCAACGTCAATCGCCTGCTGCTACTCAACGCCACCTGCCGCGGCGACACGCTCGACGACGTGGTGCGCGCCTACGAGGGGCCCGATCTGGCCGGCTGCATCCTCACCAAGGTCGACGAGGCCGCCTCGCTGGCGCCGGCGCTCGATGTGGCGGTGCGCCACGAAATGGCGGTGTATTACGTGGCCAACGGCCAGCGCGTGCCCGAAGACCTGCATCTGCCCAATCGGGCCTATTTGTTGCATCGTGCCCTGAAAGCGGTGGGCGAGGACTCGCCCTACCATCTGAAAGGCGAGGAGGCCGGCCTGCTGATGGCCTCGGCCGGCATGGGAGCCTGACATGATCGACGGGCGCGAAGACCAGGCCGCGGGGCTGCGGCGCTTGTTCCGCAAGGCACCGCCGACCGTGGTGGCCGTGTTCTCGACCGGCCATGCCGCATCGCAGACCGCCGCGCAGGCCATCCGGCGGATCGGCAGCCAGGCCCACCGGGTGCTGGTGCTCGACGAAGCGGCGGCTGATGCCAGCCTGGCCGGCGTGTGGGGTCACGCGCCGGGTGGCGACCTGCTCCATGTGCTCGATGACCGGCAGACGCTCGATGGTTTGCTGCTGCCGGTGCCGGGCCTGATGGGGCGGCTGCCGATTGCGGCGGTCGCCATGGCCTTGCCGTTGCTTGACGACGAGCGTCGTGCGCAGTTGCTGACGCATTTGCAAGCGCTGCAGCGGCGCACCCGTTTCATGATGATCCATGCCTCGGTGCAGGCGCTCGATCCGGTGTCGCCCTTCGTGTTTGCCGCCCCCCGCCATCTGGTGCTGGCCGAGGCCAGCGGCCGCGGCGCAACCGAAGCCTACGCGTGCATCAAGGCCTTGGCGGCGCAGGGCGCCGGATCCTTGCATGTGGCGGTGGCGCGGGCCCGCGATCGCGCCGACGCACGCGCGTTTTTTGACCGGCTGGCGTCGCTGGTACGCTCGAAGGTGGGTATTCCGCTGGCGTGGGTAGGGCAGGTCGAGCGCGATGATCTGGCCGAGCCCTTGCTGCATCATGCCGCCCTGCCGCAGGAAGCCGAGGCCGCCTTCCTGCGTCGCCTGCACGGCTGGCGGCATGGCATTGCCGCGGCGCACGGCTAGCGAAATCGCCGTGACGATTGCCGCTTTTTTGCGCGGGAAAATGAATAAGCGCGCAAGAAACGGCCTTTTTTGGAGTGCAACCGATGGGTAAAGCACGGACAATAGGGGGTATCGGGCTTCATGGCGACGGCCGTGAAGCGAGTCATGCCCCGCGTCCGGGGCCGTCCCACTGAACGGGCCATTGCATGTACACCGCATCCGGCACACTTGATCGAGACCAACTGGTGACGCATTACGCGCCGCTGGTCAAACGCATCGCCTATCACCTCATGGCCAAGCTGCCGGCCAGCGTCCAGGTGGACGACATCATCCAGAACGGCATGATCGGCTTGCTCGACGCCATCGGGCGCTACGAAGAAGGCCTCGGTGCGCAGTTCGAAACCTATGCCGTGCAGCGCATCCGTGGCTCGATGCTCGACGGCCTGCGCGAGAACGACTGGCTGCCGCGCAGCCTGCGCCGCGACATGCGCCGTATCGAAGGCGCCATCCATGAACTCGAACAGCAGCACGGTCGCCAGCCGACCGAACGCGAACTGGCCGAGGCGCTCGACATGGCGCTGGCCGACTACCAGAAGATGCTGCAGGACGCGCGCGGCCATCAGCTGGTGTATTTCGAAGACTTTACCGAGGGCAACGACGACGACTATCTCGAGCGCCATGCGGTCGGCCATGAAGGCGACCCGCTCGATGCCCTGCTCGACCAGAGCATGCGCGACATCCTCGTCGCCTCCATCGACGACCTGCCCGAGCGCGAGAAGACGGTGATGGGCCTGTACTACGAAGAGGATCTCAATCTGCGCGAGATCGGCGAAGTGCTGGGCGTATCCGAATCGCGCGTCTGCCAGCTGCACAGCCAGGCCATTGCCCGGCTGCGTTCGCGCATCCACGGCACCAAGAGCGGTCCCAAGCCGCGCCGCGGCCGGCCACCGAAGAACGCCGGTAATCCGGCCTGACCCGCGCGGAGACACGCTCAGTCATGGACAGCATCAGCCTGATCGGCCTGGTACTCGGCCTGGCCGCCATCCTGATCGGCCAGGTGCTCGAGGGCGGGCATATCAGCTCGCTGATCCAGCCCACGGCATTCCTGATCGTGATCGGTGGCACGCTCGGCGCGGTCATGCTGCAGAGCCCCCTGCGGGTGTTTCAGGATGGCATGCGCATGGCCAAATGGATTTTCGTGCCGCCCGCGCTGACCCATGCCCAGCTGATCGACCAAGTGGTGGGCTGGAGTCATGTGGCACGACGCGAGGGCCTGCTGGCGCTGGAAAACCAGATTGGCGCCATCGCCGACAGCTTTACCCAGAAAGGCATCCAGCTGCTGGTCGACGGCGTCGAGCCCGACCGCCTGCGCGATGTCATGGAGGTCGAGATCGGCGCCTGGGAGAGTCGCATGAAGCTCGGTGCCAAGATCTGGGAGGCCGCCGGCGGCTATGCGCCCACCATCGGCATTCTCGGCGCGGTGATGGGCTTGATCCACGTGATGGAAAACCTCACCGACCCCTCCAAGCTGGGGGCGGGCATCGCGGTAGCCTTTGTCGCCACCATCTACGGTGTCGGCTCGGCCAACCTGGTCTTCCTGCCCATGGCCAAGAAGCTGCAGGCCCATGTGGCGCGGCTGGTGTCGCTGCGCGAGATGCTGGTCGACGGCCTGGTCGGCATCGCCAACGGCGACAACCCGCGCATCATCGAAAGCCGTCTGCAAGGCTACGACGTCTGATCCCGCGCGGCCGGCGCGCGGTCGCACCACACATGGCATGTCACAAATGATTCATGCGCTGCGGCTTTCAATTCGATATTATTCGAAACATGGAAATTAAAGACGCTGCGTTGTTGTTGTCGGCACTCGGCCATGAGGCCCGGCTGAGCATCTTCCGCTTGCTGGTCGAGGCCGGGCCGGCGGGGCTCAATGCGGGTGCGATCAGTGAAGCACTGGCCATGCCGCCGGCCTCGGCCTCGTTTCACCTCGCTCACCTGAGCCGGGTCGGGCTGATCCAGGGGCAGCGGACGCACCGCTTCATCCATTACTCGGCTAATTTTTCAGGAATGGATGGGCTGATCGATTTCCTGACCCGCAACTGCTGCCAGGGCGAGGCCTGCCTGCCCCTGACCGGCGCTTGCGATACCCGCCAGAAGCGTCGCCAACGTGCCGCTGGCGATTGATATCGCGACATCGATTGAGCATGGGGCGAGGGCCCCGGGGACACCATGACTGATCTGAAAACCGTGCTGGTGCTGTGCACCGGAAACGCCTGCCGCTCGCAAATGGCGGAGGCCATCCTTAACCACGATCTGGCCGGTCAGGTGCGCGCCTTGTCGGCCGGCACCGCGCCGCAGCCCAAGGTGGCCGACGGCGCCATCGCCGCGCTGACCGAGGCGGGCCTGCCGACCGATGGGCTGGTGCCCAAGGATGTTTCGGCAGTGCTCGACGAGGCCATCGATCTGGTGGTGACCGTGTGCGACAACGCCAAGGTGAGCTGCCCGATCTTCCCGCGGCCGGTGCCGCGCATGCACCTGCCGTTCCATGATCCGCATGGCGAGGCGCTGGAGAGTTTCATCGCCGTGCGCGACGAGATACGCAGCCGGCTGGTGCCGGCGGTGCGCGACGCACTCGGCCTGTGAGGGGAGGCGACCATGTCTGCACAATGTGAGGTTACGGCCAAGGCGCTTGCCGGTGCGCCGATCAGCTTTTTCGAACGGTACCTAACGGTCTGGGTGTTCCTGTGCATCTTTGCCGGCATCGCTTTGGGTCAGCTGGCGCCGGGCGTGTTCCAGGCGCTCGGTCGTCTGGAGGTCGCACAGGTGAACCTGCCGGTGGGTTTGCTGATCTGGGTGATGATCATCCCGATGCTGATGAAGATCGACTTCGGCGCGCTGCACGAAGTGCGCGAGCAAAAACGCGCCATGGCGGTCACCCTGGTGGTTAACTGGGCGATCAAGCCCTTCACCATGGCGGCGCTGGGCTGGCTGTTCATCCGCCATGTGTTCGCGCCGTGGCTGCCGGCCGCGCAGATCGACAGCTATATCGCCGGCCTGATCCTGCTCGGCGCCGCGCCGTGCACGGCCATGGTGTTCGTGTGGAGCAACCTGTGCCGTGGCAACGCCAACTTCACGCTCACGCAGGTGGCGCTCAACGATCTGGTGATGGTCTTCGCCTTTGCGCCCATTGTCGCGCTGCTGCTCGGGGTGTCATCGATCCCGGTGCCGTGGGACACGCTATTCCTGTCGGTGGTGATGTACATCGTCATTCCGCTGGCGATCGCGCAGTTCTTCCGCAAGCGCTTGCTCAAGCGCGGCCGGACGGCGTTCGACGCCGCGTTGGGGCGGATCGGGCCGTTTTCGATCATGGCCTTGCTGGCTACCCTGGTGCTGCTGTTTTCCTTCCAGGGCGGCACCATCGTTGCCCAGCCGGGCATCATCGCCATGCTGGCGGTGCCCATTCTGTTGCAGACCTTGCTGATTGCCGGGCTCGGCTATGTGCTGAACCAGCGCCTTCGGGTGCGCCATGACGTGGCCGGCCCGTCGACCATGATTGGCGCGTCGAACTTCTTCGAGCTGGCGGTGGCCGTGGCGATTGTGCTCTATGGCTTCGACTCGGGGGCCGCGCTGGCGACGGTGGTGGGCGTGCTGATCGAGGTGCCGGTGATGCTGTGGCTGGTGCGGACCGTCAATGCCAGCAAGGCCTGGTACGAGCGGGGGATGCTGCGCGCCGGGTGAGGGCGCGCCGCCAAACCATCCCGTTTAAAGACGGAAGCTGCTGACCGACCCCTTCAGGTCGCCGGCGAGATTGCGCAGTTGGTCCGCCGTGGTGGCCATGCGCCCGAGAGCCGACTGGTTGGCGCGCACCCGCTCGGCCATGACCTCGACGTTACGGCTGATGTGGCTGCTCGATTCGCTTTGCTCGCGCACGGCGCGGGTGATTTCGCCGACTTCGGCCGTGGTGTGGCTGACCGACTCGTTGGCCTCGCCCAGGGCCTCGGAGGCCAGACGCATGCCACTACGGCTGTCTTCGAGTGATTCCAGGCCCTTGTTGAGCGCTTTCTCCAGCGTGCGAGCCTGTTCGCCGAGGACATGGGTGATGCCGTCGATCTGGCTGGCCGACTGACCGGATTTTTCGGCCAGCTTGCGCACCTCGTCGGCCACGACAGCAAAGCCGCGGCCCTGTTCGCCGGCGCGGGCGGCCTCGATGGCGGCGTTCAAGGCCAGCAGATTGGTCTGTTCGGCAATCTCACGCACCTGCTGGGTCATGGTGGTGATTTCCTGGGCGCTCTTGAAGAAGGCCTGGGCCGTTTCGGTGACGCCGCGCATCACCGTGGCCGAGCCCTCAACCGAATGGGAGAGCGCCTCCAGGCGGCTGGCAGCGCGCGAGGAGGCCTCCAGCCCCTTGTCGGAGAGGGCGCTGAGGCGCTCGGTGTTGCCGCTGATGCGCTGGATGGCGGCGGTGACGGTGTCCACGCCCTGGGCGGTATCGCTTGCCGCTTCGGTCTGGCGCTCGGCAGATTCTGCCGCCTTGCGCGACTCGGCGGCCACCTCGCTGGCGGCGGCGTCGACGCTGCTGACCGATTGAGCCACCCGGCCAATGAGCTTGCCGAGGTCGTTGCGGATCGATTCCGCACTTTGTGCGATGCGCCCGAGCTCATCCTGCGTGTGCGCTCGGATCGGTTGGCTGAAGTCGCCCTTGGCGAGGGCGTGCAACCCGTTCTCGAGCTCTCGTGCCGGCCCGATCAGTTGACTGCGCAGCAGCCACAGGAACAGTCCGAAGGCCAGGGCACAGGCCACGGCCATCAGGCCGGCGGTGATCACGATGGCCTGCCGGGCATCCGCCTTGATGGCCGTGGTGCGCTCCTCGATCTGCGCATTGACCAGGGCGGCCAGATCGTCCAGATGCTTGCCGGCCGGTTTGTCGGCGTCGCGCACGTTCTTCTCCAGCGCGTACATGTCGTAGCTCACCCGATAGGCGGACAGTGCATCGCCATACGCCTCGCGCAGCGCCTTGTGCGACTGCAGGAAATCCTTGGCGAGCGCCTGGGTCTGTGCGTTGACCAGCGGCGAGGCGGCCAGGGCCGCCAGTTCAGACTGCAGCTTGTCATGCTTCTTGCCATAGGCCAGCCAGTAGTCGGCCGTGATTTCGTCCTCGGTGATGCGCAACAGGATGTTCTTCCAGTCGAGCAGTTGTGAGAGGAACACCGTTTTGTTGTCGGCAAGCTTGAACTGCTCGGTATGCAGGGCGTCGACCTCGCTGGTGAGCGTGTCGATGGCCCGGTATTGCAGGAACAGGCCGACGCAGGCAGCAACGAGCAGCAGGGCGGTGCCACCGCCACAGATCAACAGCAGCTTGTTGCGAATGCTGGAGAGGATGAATTGCATGATCGGACCATTGCAGGAAGTTGAGTTGACGTGAACGTACGGCTGCGCCACGGCTTTCTTTAGACGGGAAAGCCCGAATGTTTTACCGGCCGGTGTTGTGGTGATCGCCAGGGCTCAAGGCGGCGTCATGGGTGCCGTAACCGGAGTGTGGGTGGCATGGACGTTGCGTGCCTCCGAAGGCGATGCCGCCAAACGACCGGATGCCGAGATGGCCAGACGACGCAAAGACGCAGAAGAGCACGAAAATCACGAGCGCTGGCTCGTGTCCTACGCCGACTTCATCACCTTGCTGTTTGCCTTTTTCGTGGTGATGTACTCCCTCAGTTCGGTGAACGAGGGTAAATACCGGGTGCTCAGCGATTCATTGGTGCAGGCCTTTCGTAGCGTGAGCGTCAACGAATCCGGCACCCAGATCATCGTGCAGCCGGTGCCGGTGCCGACCGGGCCGATTCCCATGCCCAAGATCGATCGCGCCAAGCAGGCCGCCGAGCAGGCCAGGCAGCAGGCGCGCGAGGCGGCGGTCAAGAAGGTGCGCAGCATGGCCGAGGAGATCCGGCGGGTGCTCAAGCCCCTGTCGGACGGCGGACAGGTGCTGGTGACCGAGGGCGCCAATGGCATCAAGGTCGAGATCAACGCCGAGGTGCTGTTCGCGCCCGGCGAGGCGTTGCTGGGCGCGCCGGCGGTCAGTGCGTTGAGCGCGGTGGCGCAGGTGCTGGCGGGCTCGGAGTTCCCGATCGTGATCGAGGGACATACCGATAATGTGCCGATCAGCACCTACCGCTTCCCGTCCAACTGGGAGTTGTCGGCGGTGCGTGCGTCGAGCGTGGTGCGGCTGTTCGTCAACGCCGGTGTCGAGCCGGCTCGCCTGACGGCGGCCGGTTATGGCGACCAGCGTCCCGTGGCGGACAATGACACGGCCGAGAGCCGCAGCCGGAACCGGCGGGTGACCCTGCTGATCGAGTCGATGCTGGTCGAGGAGGATTTGCCGCCCGTCGTGCCGCTACGCCGCGACGACCCGATCCAGAGCATCTTGCCCAGCGCGTCGGCTGACAGCGACAAGCCGCCGATGCTTTGAAATTGACCTGAGTCAAATGCGTTGCGCCGCACAAGGTTAGGATGACGTTACATTTTTTAACATCGAGTGCATCATGGCTGAGTTGTTTCAGTGGTCCGCTTCTTACGATGTCGGCATCCAGGAGATCGACGAGCAGCACAAGGTCCTGGTCGACTTGCTCAACCGCCTGCATGACGCCATCCATGCGCATCAGGGCACCGACACCTCGCGCAAGATCCTCGGCGACCTGGCGGATTACACGCGGACCCATTTCGCGGTTGAAGAGTCGCTCATGCGGGTATCGAATTACCCCGATTTCGAAGCGCACAAGCAAAACCACGAGGATCTGATCGGCCAGGTCAATGCCCTGCAGACCAAGCTCGACTCGGGCGAGGCGAAGATCACCTTCGAGTTGCTGCACTTCCTTAAGGTCTGGCTGACCCACCACATCAAGGAAGCCGACAAGCGCTTTGCCGACTATTTCGTCAGTGTCGGTGGCGCTCCGGCCTGGGCGCCGCATGTCGAAGAGAGCATGCGTGAGAAGAAATGGTGGTGGAAGTTCTGGTAAGTCCCCCAGCTGCGACTCCGACGATGAGGCCCGAGCGGCCTCGTTTTTTTGTCAGGCCCGTGCCATATGTGCCAGCGGCAGCCGCGACAGCAGGCGGATCACTACGAGAGCAAACAACAGCCGCGCCCACAGGATGCCGGACAGATCGGCGCCCATCAGCAGGATCAGCAGCGTGTCTTCGATCAGGCTGTGGCACAAGCCGAGAAAACTCAGGGTGAGAAAGACATCGCGGCGGGTCAGCGTGCCGCTGCGCACTTCCTTGAGTAGCAAGCCGGCGCCAAAGGTCAGGCCCAGCGTCACCCCGATAACGGTGATGTTGGCCGCTTCGCCGCGAATGCCGATCAGCCGCAGGGCCGGTACCAGCACGGCGTGGATCAGGCGTTCGATGCCCAGGTAGCGGAGCAGCCGGAGAATTGCCATCAAGGTGGCGATGATGACGAGAATCCAGGCCAGCGTCTGCAACTGGCCAAGCGCCCAGCCAGCCAGTGTGGGTGCCACCGCCGGGGCCTGCCAGGGCAGGGCGAGGGGGCGGTCGAGCCCGCCGGTGCCTTGATAGACGAGATTGAGCAAGGCGCCCAGCACCACGGCACCGACCAGGCGGATCAGCAGCGTCGCACGCCAGCTGACCCCGGCCGCCTTGGCGACGGCGCCTTCGACCGGTAGCGAGTGCGCTACCAGCATCATGGTGCCGAGTACGGTGGCCTGGGCAACGGTGACCGGCGTGTCGGCCGCCAGCGCAAAGAACACCACCAGGCCGGCGTAGATGTTGCTCAGCAAGGTGGCGGCCCACACCAGGCCCAGGCTGTCGGGCAGGCCGACGAGCGTCATGACGGGGGACAGCCACCCGGCCAGCACCGCGTTGCCGCCGAGCATGTCCAGCGCCTTGACCACCAGCAGCGCCGGCACCATGACCTTGAGCAAGGCCCAGTAGACGAAGAGCACCTCGCGGGCGAAGGCGCTGATGGGATGCGAAGGGGGCGGCGGTGTCGTCACGGTGGCGGTGGGGTTGGTGGCGTTGTGACCCAGTCTAGGCGCCGGCACGGATAATCATTCGCCAAAATCGCGTCAAGACTTTCCAGAAAATTTCTTTCGGAAGGCATAGACTGAAGAATCTGAATCTGCACCGTACGCCATGTCCCTGGACCGTACCGACCGCCGCATTCTTGCCGTGCTGCAGCAGGACGCTGCCCTGACCAACCAGGCGCTTGCCGAGCGCATCGGCCTGTCGCCGCCAGCGTGCCTGAAGCGGGTCAAGCGCCTGCGCGAGGCCGGCATCATCACCCGCCAGGTGGCGCTGCTCGACCCGCAGCGGGTCGGCCCGCTGCTGCACATCGTGGTGGAAGTGACGATGGAGCGTGACCGCAAGGACCTGTACCAGCGCTTTCTTCGCCGGGCCCTGGCCCATGCCGCCGTCAAGCAGTGCTATCAGGTGACCGGCGAGATCGATTTCGTCCTGATCGTGGTGGTGCCGGACATGGATGCCTACGACCGCTTTTGCGATGAGGTGCTGTACGCCGACGACAACCTGCGCAAGTTCCGCACCCTGGTGTCGCGCTTCCGTAACAAGTTCGAGACGGCGCTGGATCTGCCGGAGCCGCCGTGACGCCTTGCCGTGCGGCCGCTCAGGGAAACGCCGGCTCGCGGTTGGGGGTGGTGAAGGTTTCCTTGGTGAGCCGGTTGAGGGGCACCTTGAGCGTGGCGGTGTCGAACCAGCGGGCGTAGAGCGCGGGCATCTTCGGCGTGGGCAACAAGCTCGCCAGGGCGTCGCTGACCGCGGCGGCGAATGGCGCATCGTTCTTGCGCATCATGATGCCGTAGGGCTCGATCGACAGGAACGGGCCGACCACCTCGAACAGCGCCGAGCCGTCGGCGGCGGCCGAAATCTGTGAATAGAGGATGATGTCGTCGAGCGCAAAGGCCCGGGCCTTGCCGTCGCGTACGGCGGCGAGGCCGGCTTCGGCATCGTCCACATAGACCGGAACCAGCCCCAGCGATGCCGCGGCGTCGTACTCGCGGACCAGCTTCTCGCCGGTGGTGTTCCTGATGAGCGCGATGGGCTGGTTCGCGAGGTCGTCGATGGCGCGGATCCTGTCGGCCTTGCGGGTCAGCAGCCGGGTGCCGGTGACGTAGAACGCCGGCGAGAAGGCGTAGCGCGCAAGGCGGTCGCGGGTGATCGTCGAGGCGCTGCAGTCCATGTCGGTGTCGTTGGTATCGAGTGCGGTGAAGCGGGTGTCCCAGGTCGTCTCCCGGTAGGCGATCTTCAGTGCCGGCAAGCCGAGCCGGGTCTGCAGGTCGGCAGCGATCTGCCGGCAGATGTCGAGGGTGTAACCCTCGGGCGAGCCCGCGGTGGCGACGCCGAAGGGCGGGTTGCCGCCGACCCAGCCGATGGTCAGGGTGCCGGTGCGGCGGATCTTGTCGAGGGTGTCGGCCAACAATGGGCTGGCCAGCCCCAGGCTCAGGACGAACAGCAACAGGTGAGAAAGGTGGCGATATGCCATCGAGCGTCTCCTTTGGGTTCCGGTTCGCGTGCGAGCGCGTGGCGGTCGGCTCCGGCTGTTGTTTTGGCGTCTCCGGTAGCAGCGCCCCCGGACGTGGTGACGGGTGCGTCGCCATGCCGGGGGCAGGGGGCCCGGGGTTGCCGGGAACGCCTATTAAACGGGACCTGGCCGAGCAAAACATTGCGATATGCCAACCGGTTTTCGCGCTTAAGGAAAAAACGCTGCGAGGCGGCGATGAAAATGGAAAAGAAAAACCCCGGGGCGGTGTTGCACCGCACCGGGGCCCATGGCGTCACGCCCCGCGGGGGCTCAGCGGGCGCCGGTGGGTTTGATCTTCTGCGGCAGCGGCACGCCCTTGCGGGCGCGACGATGGCGCCACAGTTCGAGCTGGTTGGGCTTGATGCTCAGCTCGGTGGCGCGGTTGCCGCGACCAATGCCCTGGACGAGCAGGTTGTCGGCGTTGTCGGGCACCGCCACGGCGGCCAGCTGGGCCTCGGCGTCGAGCGCCATGACGATGACCCCGCGCCCGCCGGACTGCACCTTCATCTCGCTGGTCGGGAAGACCAGCACGCGGCTGTTGTCGGACAGCGCCACGATCCAGTCACCCTTGACCGGTGTCGGGGCCAGCAGCTTTTCGCCCTTTTCGAGTGTCATGAAGGCCTTGCCGGCGCGCTGGCGGGTGGTGGCGTCGGTGATCTTGCAGATGAAGCCGTAGCCGCCCGAGTGGCTGAACAGGTAGTGCGCTTCGGGGGCGGCAGTGACCACCTGGGCCAGCTTGGCGCCGTCCTGGAATTCGACCAGGGTGGCGATCGGCGTGCCGTCACCGCGCCCGCCGGGCAGGTCGGCCACGCGCACGGTGTAGGCGCGGCCCTTGGTGTCGATCACGATCAGCGGCCACACCGTGCGGGTTTCGATCACCGCGAAGCCGGTGTCGCCGGTCTTGTAGTTGATGCTCCCGGGGTCGATGCCGTGGCCCTGGCGGGTGCGCACCCAGCCGTTCTTGGAGACGATGACGGTCACCGGCTCGTCGGCCACGCTCACTTCGGCCACCGTCACCGGGGCGACGGTTTCGATCAGGGTGCGGCGCTCGTCACCGTATTGCTTGGCATCGGCCTCGATCTCCTTGAGGATGAGCTTGGTCATCGCCGGGCGGCTGTCGAGCAGGTGGGTCAGGCCGTCGCGCTCTTCCTTGAGCTTGGCCAGTTCCTGCTCGATCTTGATGCCTTCGAGGCGGGCCAGCTGGCGCAGGCGGATCTCGAGAATGTCTTCGGCCTGGATGTCGGTGAGGCCAAAGGCGGCGATCAGCGCCGGCTTGGGCTCGTCCGACTCGCGGATGACGCGGATCACTTCCTCGATGTTGAGGAAGGCAATCATCCGCCCTTCGAGGATGTGGATGCGCCGGTCGACCTCGTCCAGACGATGGCGGGTGCGCCGCTCGACCGTGACATAGCGGAAGTCCACCCACTCGCTGAGGATCTGCACCAGGTTTTTCTGCTGCGGCCGGCCATCGCGGCCGATCATGGTCAGGTTGAGCGAGGTGGAGGTCTCGAGGCTGGTATGGGCCAGCAGCACGGCCATGAACTCGTCGCGGTTCTGGCGGCTGGAGCGCGGCTCGAGCACCAGGCGAATCGGCGCTTTGTCTGAGGATTCGTCGCGAACGGTCTCGAGCACGCCCAGCATCAGTTGCTTGAGCTGCTTTTGCTCCTGCGAGACTTCCTTCTTGCCGGTGCGCGGCTGCGGATTGGTGAGGGTTTCGATCTCGGCCAGCACCTGCGCGGCGGAGACGCCATGCGGAAACTCGTCGATGATGACGCGCCACTGGCCGCGGGCCATCTCCTCGATGCGCCAGCGCGCGCGCATGCGCAGGCTGCCGCGCCCGGTGGCGTAGGCTTCGCGCAGGGTCTCGGCGGGGGAGATGAGCTGGCCGCCGCCGGGGTAGTCCGGGCCGGGCAGCACGTCCATCACTTCGTCGAGCGTGGCCTCGGGCTTGCGGATCAGCAGGCAGGCCGCCTTGGCGACTTCGCGCAGATTGTGTGGCGGAATCTCGGTGGCCATGCCCACCGCAATGCCCGAGGCGCCGTTCATGAGCACGAAGGGCAGGCGCGCCGGCAGCAGCGCGGGCTCCTTGAAGGCGCCGTCGTAGTTGGGGCGGAAGTCGACCGTGCCACGGTCGATCTCGGCGAGCAGCAACTCGGCAATCGGGGTGAGGCGGCATTCGGTGTAACGCATGGCGGCGGCGGAGTCGCCGTCGCGCGAGCCGAAGTTGCCCTGGCCGTCGACCAGCGGGTAGCGCAGCGAGAAGTCCTGCGCGGTGCGCACCATGGCGTCGTACACCGAGCTGTCGCCGTGCGGGTGGTATTTGCCGATCACGTCGCCGACCACGCGGGCCGATTTCACATGCTTGCTGCTGGCCGACAGGCGCATCTCGTTCATGGCGAACAGGATGCGGCGCTGCACCGGCTTCATGCCGTCTTCGACCTGCGGCAGGGCGCGCGACTTGACCACGCTCATCGCGTAGGCGAGGTAGGCGCGCTCGGCGAAGAGGTCGAGCGGCAGGGCGTCGTCGCCCATCGGCGGCGGGGTGTCGCCGCCCGGCGGGGCGGGTGGCGGCGCGTCGGCGGCGGGCACGGCGCCCGGGGCGGGCGGGGCGAACAGGTCGAGAGTGTCGTTGCTCATGAAAACGTCGGAAATCTCAGTACATCATGCGGCCACCGGCGCCGATGACGCCGATGTCGCGGTAGGTGGAGCCGTTGTGGCGGGTGGGCGAGTAGCTCAGCAGGAAACCGGACAGATTGGCCGGGTTGAGCGACTCGATCGCGTCGCGCAGCTTGGTGCGGGTCAGCGGGGGCGCGGCGTTGCCGGCGGCGAGCAGTAGCAGGCGCGCCGATACGAAGCCTTCCATGGTGTTGGGCGAGAGTGTTTCGCCGCGGTCGCCATGGGTGGCGTGCAGGGTGCGCAGCTCCTCGCAGATCGGCAGCGTGCAGGCCGCCGGGTCGGGCATGACCGAGACCATGCCGAAGCCGCGCGCCGCGTCGGCGCCGGCGGTCTTGATGATCTGGGCCGCATCGTTGACCGAGATGCCGACCTTGGGCGCGAACAGGCCGGCGGCATGGGCGGCCTTGACGGTTACCGCAGTGGGCGAGCCGGCGGTGCCGATCAGTACGCCTTGCGGGTCGCTTGCCATCACGGTGGCAATGGCGGCGGAGACATCGACGCTGCCGCGCGGGCTGACGCCCCGGCCGCTGGCGCTCAGCCCGTAGGTCTTGAGGGCGTCGACAAACGCACTGTGGATCGATTCGCCGAAGGGGTCATCTTCATGCAGGATGCCGACGCGCTTGATGCCGGAGTTGGCAAAGTGCCGGACGATGCGCTCGACCTCTTCGGCATAGCTGGCGCGCACATGGAACACCCAGGGGTTGAGCGGTGTGCGCAGATGGTCGGCGCCGGTGTAAGGGCCGATCAGCGGGATGCGGGCCGCCTCGAGCACGCCGCTCTTGAGCACGGCCGCGGTGTTGGCGGTGCCCAGGATGTTCACGATGGCCAGCGGTGTGTGGGTGTCGATACCCTCCTTGAGCAGGCGGACGGTTTCGTCGACCTCGTAACGGTCGTCGAGCGCGACGAGCTTGATCTTCTGGCCGTGGATGCCGCCCTTGCGATTGGCGTCGTCGATGGCCAGGCGCACACCGTAGCGCAGGGCGCGGCCGAGGCTGGCGCGGGAGGCAGAGTAGTCGGCCACCTGCAGCACGGTCAGTTCAGCAGCCCGCGCGGGGAGGGCCACGGCCAGCGTTGCGGTCAGGCACAACAGGGTCAGGCAGCGTCGAATCATCGGGCAGGGCTCGTGTGGGAGGGACGGGCAGGCTTACAGATCGGCATCGACGGTGTCGCCCTTGGTTTCCATCCAGGCGCGGCGGTTGCTCGCTTCGCCCTTGCCCATCAGCAGGGTGAACATGCGCAGCGTGTCGTCGAGCGCCTCGGGGCGTACGCGCACCGGCAGCACGCGGCGGGTGGTCGGGTCCATGGTGGTCTCGCGTAGTTGCTCTGGGTTCATCTCGCCCAGACCCTTGAAGCGGCCGATCTCCAGTGCCTCGGGCTTGAAGCCCTCCTGGATCATGCGGTCGCGGATGGCGGTCAGCTCGCCGTCGTCGAGCGCATACAGGCGGCGCGCCGGGCGCTTCTTGCCCTGCGCCGGCACGTCTACGCGGTACAGCGGCGGCTGGGCGACATAGATGTGGCCGGCCTCGATCAGCTTGGGGAAGTGGCGGAAGAACAGCGTCAAGAGCAGGGTCTGGATGTGGGCGCCGTCGACATCGGCATCGGACATGATCACCACCTTGCCGTAGCGCAGGCCGGACAGGTCCGGTGTGTCGTTCGGGCCATGGGCGTCCACGCCGAGCGCCACGGCGATGTCGTGGATCTCGTTGTTGGCGTAGAGGCGGTCGGCGTCGATCTCCCAAGCGTTCTGCACTTTGCCGCGCAGCGGCAGGATGGCCTGGGTCTCCTTGTTGCGTGCCAGCTTGGCGCTGCCGCCGGCCGAGTCGCCCTCGACCAGGAAGAGTTCGTTGTCGTCGATGTCCTCGCTCTCGCAGTCGGACAGCTTGCCGGGCAGCACGGCCACGCCCGAGGTCTTCTTTTTCTCGACCTTCTTGGCGTTCTTCTGGCGCGCGGTGGCGGCGCGGATGGCCAGTTCGGCAATCGCCTTGCCCGCGTCCACATGATTGTTGAGCCAGATCTCGAAGGGGTCGCGCACCATGCCCGAGACCAGCTTGACCGCTTCGCGCGAGTTGAGCTTTTCCTTCACCTGGCCCTGGAACTGCGGGTCGAGCAGGCGCGCCGAGAGCACGAAGCTCAGGCGGTTGCACACGTCGTCCTGTTGCAGCTTGAGGCCGCGCGGCAGCAGGGCGTGATGCT
Organism: Rhodocyclaceae bacterium; assembly: GCA_041396265.1. Lineage (GTDB taxonomy): Bacteria > Pseudomonadota > Gammaproteobacteria > Burkholderiales > Rhodocyclaceae > Nitrogeniibacter. Next base: position 26,837 of record JAWKYX010000013.1, on the reverse strand, counting down.
CGATGAAGCTCTTGACTGCCTCGAATACACCGGCGCGCAGGCCGGACTCGTGCGTGCCGCCAGCCACGGTGGGGATCAGGTTCACATAGGATTCGGCCGGCACCGCGGGGTCGAACCAGCCGAAGGTCCAGGCCGCGCCCTCGCCGCTGGCGAAGGCTTCGTCGTCGCTGGCGGCGTATTTCTCGCCGGTGAACAGCGGCGCCACCGGCTCCTGGTCGCCGGCCAGCTCGGACAGGTACTGGGCCAGGCCGTTGGGGTAGTGCCACTGCTTGCTGGCGAGGCTGCCGTCGGCCTGCTCGATGTCGAGCTGCACTGCCACGCCGGGCAGCAGCACGGCCTTGGAGCGCAGCAGGCGCTCGAGCTCGTTCATGGGCACGCGCGGCGCGTCGAAGTATTTCGGATCGGGCCACACCTTGACCGTGGTGCCGGTGTTGCGCTGGCCGCAGGTGCCGATCTCCTCCAGCGGGCCGATGCGTTCGCCGCCGTTGGTGAAGACGATGCGGTGGATCTTGCCGTCGCGCTTGACCTCGACCTCGATGCTCAGCGACAGCGCGTTGGTGACCGCCACGCCGACGCCGTGCAGACCGCCGGAGAAGGCGTAGGCGCTGTTGCCCTCGCGCTTGTTGAACTTGCCGCCGGCGTGCAGCCGGGTGTAGGCCAGCACCACCACCGGCACGCCTTCTTCCGGATGCAGGCCGACCGGGATACCGCGGCCGTCGTCGGCCACGGTGACCGCGCCGTCGCGATGGACGGTGACCTGGATCTTCTTCGCCGAGCCGGCCAGCGCCTCGTCGGCGGCGTTGTCGATCACTTCCTGGATGATGTGCGCCGGTGAGTCGGTGCGGGTGTACATGCCCGGCCGCTCGCGCACCGGCTCCAGGCCCTTGAGGACGCGGAAGGAGGATTCGTCGTAGTTCGTGTTGCTTGCCATGCGGGTTCCGTTTGCAGCCGTCCGCCGTCGGGAGCGGATCACGGGTCGAAAGGATAGCGGCTTTGCCCCGGGCTGTGTGCGCCACGGGCGGGGCGGTCAGTCGGTGGGTGGGGCCTGTCCGGTTTCGGCGCCCAGCTGCGCGAGGAAGGCGCGCATGAACGCGACCCGGTGCGCGGCTTCGCGGCGGGCGGTGTCGGTGTGCAGTGTCTCGCCGACATGAAACAGCTTGCGATAGAAGTGGTCGATGCTGAAGCGCTGGTCGTCCGGGTCGCGGCTGTCGCAGAACGGGTCGTCGGGGTGGTAGAGCGGGCGGCCGAGGGCGCCGCCGACCATCAGGCAGCGGGCGATGCCGATGGCGCCGAGGGCTTCGAGCCGGTCGGCGTCCTGCACGACGCGGGCTTCGAGCGTCTCGGCAGTGATGCCAGCGCTGAAGCTGTGCGCGGCAATGGCGTGGCCGATGGCCGCCAGGCGTTCGCTCGGCGTGCCGCGCTCGCGCAACCAGTCGATCGCCAGCGCGGCGGCATGGCGCGATGACAGGGCGCGGTCGGGGTGGTTCTTGGGGTAGCTGACGCAGTCGTGCAGCCAGGCGGCGGGGATCACGATGGCGAGGTCGGCGCCTTCGGCTGCCGCGATGCGGCGGGCGTTGGCAACCACGCGCTCGACATGGGCGATGTCATGCGCCGGATCGGCCGGCAGGCGGGTGAGGCTGAAGGCGCGCAGCGCCGTTTCGTCGGGGATCAGCGGCGCATCGGGTGCGCGCACCGCCTCAGACACTGCCCAGGCTGCGGCCGCCGCCGGCGGGGCGGGACTGGCCGTCCGGACCGTAGAGCTGGGGCTGGTTGGCCGCGGCCAGCAGGGTGGTGAGCGCGGCCTGGTTGTGCTGCATGCGCTCGACGATGAGTACGCCGTTGCGCTGGTTGCGGTCGCGGGCTTCGCGTGCCAGTTCGAGGACTTTGTCCCACGCGGCGAGGGCGGCCGGGGCGTCCTGGCACAGTGCGCGGATCACCGCGTCGCTCGGCTGCTGGCCGAGTCGGGCGAGCAGGCGGGTGCGGTCGTCGTTGATTTTCTGAAGCTGCCGGTAGCGCTGGTTTTTCTCTTCGGCCAGCGGCATCAGGGCGTCGGCCTGCCCCTCGATGAGCAGTTGCTCTTCGTGGACGAGCACATCGACGAAGCCGCGCAGACGCGAAGCTTCGTCGATGATCAGTGCGTGCAGGCGGAGGCGGTCCGGGTGCTGGGTCGTCACGCTTGTCTGGGTTGGTGCGCCAGCATCTGGCGCACGCTTTCGATCAGCCCGTCGGCGACCTTGTTGGCATCGACCTTGAAATGCCCGTCGCTGATGGCCTGCTTGATTTCATCCACACGCGCCTGGTCAACCACCGGAGTTGCCGCAATGGCCTGTTCCGCCTTCTGCAGCCCCGATGACAGCTGCACCTGATCGCCCGTCGGGGCGCTCGGTTGCGCTGCGGCAGTCGCCTTGGCGCGCTGCTCGCCGGCGGGCGTATTACCCACCGTTTTCACGGAGTTGTCGATTTTCACAGCCTGGTCCTCTTTTTTTATATATGACTACAGATGCTGTTACGGCGATGCACAAGAGAACTTTAGCATTCGAATTAGATACTGAATGTAACGCCGTCAGCACCGGTGCCATGCTGTGAAACATATCACGGACTGAGCACGACCTCCCCGTTTTCGGTGGCCACGCCGTGGACCACCTTGCCCGAGGGCAGGCGGACGCGCACGCCGTCGCCGGCGCGGGCGTTGCTCAGCGCGACGCCACTGTTGGCGACGCGGAAACCGTTGCCCTGCACGATGACCGTGACCGGCCGCCCGGACTGGATCACCTGTGGCTGGGCCATCATGGAAGCGCGCATCGGCTGGCCCTGGGCGACGGCGAAGCGCATCTGGCTGCCGATGGCCTGGGTCGGGTCGGTGAGCAACTGGCGGCCCATTTCGGTGAGGTCGCCCTGTTGTTCGGCCAGATCGGCGGCGGTGAGGATCTCGCCGGGGCGCAGGGCGCGGGCGCTGACCAGGTAGCGGCCGATGACGCGCACCTGGGCACTGACATACAGCGACCAGTTGGCCTGGCCGATGCAGCGCACGCCGACGCGGATGCGTCCCCAGGCGCGGGCGCCGGCCGGCAGCCAGGGCTCGATGCGGTCGCAGGCGGGCAACGGTGGCTGGGCCTGTGGCGGCGTCACCTCGATGTGAACCTCGCCGGGCAGTCCGGCGCTCTGGCCGCGCAGGAACTCGTAGACCACGGCGCGAATGGTGTCGGCGGACTGGGCGTTGGCGCCCTGGCTGAACAGGACCAGCGCCGTCAGGAGAAGGCGGGGGGCTAAGCGTCTCATACGTCCATTACACCATGTGGCCGTTTCGCGGGCGCCGTGAACAGACCGGGCTTTTCGCCGCTGTTTGCCGGATCGGCAAAGCTTGCCGCCTGCCGGCCGGTTTTGCCGGCGCGGCGGCCGAAAAGCCCGCGTTTTGAGGGCCTATTCGGACGATGAGCCGCACAAGTCGGTGCGTAGGATGCCTGGCATGAAAGGTGCAATAGGGTTCCTGCCCCTGGCGCCAGCCACCGATGGCCCGAGGCACAGCAGACGAGGTGACACCATGACCAACCGGCTCGACAACGCACTGCAGTTCCACCAGAACGCGCTGAACATCCGCGCCTATCGCCAGCAGTTGCTGTCTTCGAACATCGCCAACGCCGACACGCCGAACTACAAGGCGCGCGACCTGGACTTCAATGCGGCGCTGTCCGGTGCGCTCGGTTCGCGCATGGGCCCGCTGGCCCTGGCCACCACGGCACGCGGTCATCAGTCCGGCAGCACGGCCAACCCGCTCGAGGCGGCCGCGCGCTATCGCACCGAGCAGCAGTCGAGTGTCGATGGCAACACCGTCAACATGGATGTGGAGCGCGCCGCCTTTGCCGAGAATGCGCTGCACTACGAAGCGAGCATCACCTTCATCAATGGCCTGTTGCGCAGCATGCAAAGCGCGATCCAGGGCCCGCAGTGAGGGGCTGAATCATGAGCATGCTCAATGTCTTCAAGATCGCCGGCTCGGCGCTCAACGCCCAGTCGGTGCGGATGAACACCACCGCCTCCAACATGGCCAACGCCGACAGCGTGGTCGGGCCGGATGGCCAGCCCTACAAGGCCAAGCAGGTGGTGTTTTCGGCCGAGACGGTCGATGGCGCCAGCTCGGTGGGCGTGAAGGTCAATCAGATTGTCGAGAGCGCCGAGCCGGGGCGCCTGGTGTATGACCCGGCCAACCCCGCCGCCAATGGCGAGGGCTATGTGGAAATGCCCAACGTGAACGTGGTGGAGGAGATGGTCAACATGATCTCGGCCTCGCGTTCGTATCAGGCCAACGCGGAGGTGATGAACACCGCCCGCACCTTGCTCCAGCGCACGCTGGGCATCGGCCAGTAAAGGAGAAGTCAGCCATGGCTGCCGTCGATAGCGCCACCAGCGCCCAACAGATTCTGAACAATCTTGCCCGCACCGACACACAAAAGGCGTCGACCACGGAAGATGCGCAGAACCGTTTTCTGACCCTGCTCACCACGCAGTTGAAGAACCAGGACCCGCTCAACCCGATGGACAACGCGGCGGTGACCTCCCAGCTCGCGCAGATCAGCACGGTCGATGGCATCGAGCGGCTCAACACCATGCTCGGCCAGCTGATGGAAGGTCAGCAGTCGTCCGAGGCGTTGCAGGCGTCGCAACTGCTGGGCCGCGGTGTGCTGGTGCCGGGCAAGGGGCTGGTGCTGACCGACCAGGGTTCGCTCGGCGGCTTCAAGCTCGATGCGGCGGCCGACAAGGTGGTGGTCACCATCACCGATGCCAATGGGCTTGAAGTGGCCTCGGTCGACATGGGCGCCCATGCCGCCGGCACGCATTCCTTCCAGTGGGACGGCACCGCCACCGACGGCACCCCGGCGGCGGCCGGCACCTACACCGTGAAGGTCACCGCCACCAACAAGGACGAGAAAGTGGCCGCCACCGCCCTCGAACTGGGCCAGGTCTCCAGCGTGATCCGCGGACCGAAGAGTGTCGACCTGCAAGTCGGCGCCCTGGGCATCTTCCAACTCGACGAAATCCAGCAAATTCTCTGACGGGAGCACACCGCCATGGCATTCCAACAAGGTCTGAGCGGCCTCAACGCCGCCTCCAAAGCCCTCGACGTGATCAGCAACAACGTGGCCAACGGAAGCAACGTCGGCTTCAAGGGCGGCTCCACGCTGTTTACCGACGTCTATGCCGCCGCGCTGAACGGCTCGGCCGCCGGGGTGCAGATCGGTATCGGTACCGCGGTGGGGGCGGTGGCGCAGCAGTTCTCGCAGGGCAACATCACGCCGACCGGCAACCCGCTGGATATCGCCATCAACGGCCAGGGCTTCTTCCGGGTCAGTGGGCAGGGCGCCATCGCCTACACCCGCAACGGCCAGTTCGATGTCGACAAGAACGGCTACATCGTCAATTCGTCGGGCTACCGGCTGACCGGCTACGCGGCCGACAACCAGGGCAACATCCTGCCCTCGTCGCCGACCGACCTGCAGATCGACACCTCCGACCTGCAGCCGCAGCCGTCCTCGGCGATCGCCATCGGGCTGAACCTCGATTCGCGTGCGGTCGCACCGGGGGTGGCCTTCAGCGCCACGAATCCTGCGTCCTACAACGCCTCGACCTCGGTGACGGTCTTCGACTCGCTGGGCAACGACCACATCCTCACCATGTACTTCCAGAAGACCGGCGGTGGTACCTGGGATCTCTACACCCAGCTCGATGGCGGCGCGGCTACCCTGGCCACCGGTAGCCCGTCGATGACCTTCGATGGGGCCGGCACGCTGACCGCAGGCGCTTCGCACACGCTGTCGCTGACCATTCCGGCCACCTTCGGCGCCAATTCGCCGCAGGCCGTCACGCTCGACTTTGCCGGCAGCTCGCAGTACGGCAGCGCCTTCGGGGTGAACCGCCAGGTGCAGGACGGCTACGCTTCCGGCCGCCTGTCCGGCATCACCATCGCCGACGACGGCACCATGCAGGGCCGCTACTCCAACGGCCAGTCGCGCAACCTCGGTCAGGTGGTGCTGGCCAACTTTGCCAGCTCGGGCGGGCTGCTCTCGCTCGGCAGCAACCTGTGGGGCGAGTCGCCTGACTCCGGCCAGCCGCTGATCGGCGCGCCGGGCTCGGGCAGTCTGGGGCAGTTGTCCGCCGGTTCGGTCGAGGAGTCCAACGTCGATCTCACCGCCGAGCTGGTCAACATGATCACCCAGCAGCGCGCCTACCAGGCCAACGCGCAGTCGATCCGCACGCAGGACCAGATCCTGCAGACCCTGGTCAACCTGCGCTAACAGATAAGAGGGACCGCACGCCATGGACAAGCTGATCTACACCGCCATGACGGGTGCCAAGAGCATCCTGACCCAGCAGGCAGCGGTTTCGCACAACCTGGCCAACGCCACATCCACCGGTTTCCGTACCGAGATGCACAAGTTCCGCGCGGTGGATGTGCAGAACTCGCCGCTGCCCAGCCGCGCGTTCGTGGTCGATGCCAGCGTCGCCAGCAACTTTGCGCCGGGCCCGCTGCAGCACACGGGGCGCACCTTCGACGTGGCGGTCGAAGGCAAGGGCTGGTTTGCGGTGCAGGGCGCCGATGGCCAGGAAGCCTACACCCGCGACGGCAGCTTCCAGCTGTCGGCCGAGGGCGTGCTGCAGACCCGTGACGGCCGCGCGGTGATCGGCGACGGCGGCCCCATCACCGTACCGCCCGACAACCAGATCGCGATCGGCAAGGACGGTTCGATTTCCGCCATCCCCACCACCGGCGACAAGAACGCAGTCAATGTGATCGGGCGGCTCAAGCTGGTCAATCCGCCCGAGGCCGATCTGCGCCGTGGTGACGACGGCCTGTTCCGGCAGGCCAGCGGCGCACCGGCGCCGGTGGATGAAAACGTCCAGGTGGCCGGTGGCTACCTCGAAGGCAGCAACGTCAATGTGGTGGACCAGATGGTCAACATGATCTCGCTGGCCCGCCAGTTCGAGATGCAGACCCAGCTGCTGCGCAAGGCCGAAACCAACGACCAGGTCGCCACCAAGATCCTGAGTACCGGCTAAGAGCCTGAACTGACAGGAAAACTGGCGCTTCTTCCACGCTTCGGGGCGGCGCCGCCCGGCGTACTCTGATATCAAAGGGCCGCATCAGGTGTCGGCCCACGCGAATGCATGGCGCCCAAGCGGCGCGAAGGAGCCCGACATGATCCGCTCTCTGTGGATTGCCCGCACCGGCCTGGATGCCCAGCAAACCCAGCTGGACGTGATTTCCAACAACCTGGCCAACGTCTCGACCACCGGTTTCAAGCGCTCGCGCGCGGTGTTCGAGGATCTGCTCTACCAGACCCTGCGCCAGCCGGGCGCCCAGTCCACCCAGCAGACGCAGATCTCCAGCGGCTTGCAGATCGGTACCGGCGTGCGTCCGGTGGCCACCGAGCGCATCCACACCCAGGGCAACCTGCAGCAGACCGGCAACGGACTGGACGTGGCCATCCAGGGCGAAGGCTTTTTCCAGATCCAGCTGCCCGACGGCACCACCGCCTACACGCGCGATGGCTCATTCCAGCTCGACAACCAGGGCCAGATCGTCACCGCCAGCGGCTACCCGCTCAGCCCGGCCATCATCCTGCCCGCCGACACCCTGAGCATGACCATCGGCAAGGACGGTACGGTCAGCGTGCAGCAGTCCGGGCAGGTCGCGCCCACCCAGGTCGGCACCATCCAGCTGGCCACCTTCGTGAACCCGGGCGGGCTGCAGAGCGCAGGCGAGAACCTGTTCCTCGAGACCGCCTCCAGCGGTACGCCGACCCCCAACACACCGGGGAGCAATGGCGCCGGCGTACTCAACCAGAACTATGTCGAGACCTCGAACGTGAACGTGGCCGAGGAGCTGGTGCAGATGATCACCACCCAGCGCGCCTACGAACTGAACTCGCGTGCCATCCAGACCTCCGACCAGATGCTTGGCCGGCTCACGCAGCTCTGATTGGGGCCGGAGAGAGCTGCCATGCGCACCCTGATCACCCTGCTGCTGGCCACCTTGCTGGTCGGCTGCGCCGCCCTCGAGACCACGCCGCCGACCGCGGTGCATCAGCCCATGTCGGCGCGGCCCGAAGTGCGCGCCGGTACGGCCCCGGCCAATGGCGCCATCTTCCAGACCGTCGGCGTACGCCCGCTGTTCGAAGACCGCCGTGCCCGGCTGGTGGGCGACACCATCACCATCAACCTGGCCGAGAGCACCACGGCGCGCAAGGCCTCCAACGCCAGCGCCAGCCGCGACGGCAGCCTCAGCGCCGGCATCACCTCGATCAACAAGCTGCCGCTCAAGGGGCTGGCGGGCCTGGGCGTGGAGGCCGAGAGCGAGAGCGATTTCTCGGGCCAGGGCGCCGCCGCCGCCAACAACCTGTTCAACGGCACCATCACCTGCACGGTGATCGAGGTGTATCCGAACGGCAACCTGCTGGTGTCGGGCGAAAAGCAGGTGGCGATCAACCAGGGCAACGAATTCATCCGCTTCTCGGGCGTGGTCAACCCCAACCATGTGACCACCAGCAACACCGTGCAATCGACCCAGGTGGCCGATGCGCGCATCGAATACAAGGGCAGCGGCTACATCAACGAGAGCCAGGTGATGGGCTGGTTGCAGCGCTTCTTCCTGCTGCTGCTGCCGATCTGAGGTTGCCATGGATACCGTACGCGCATTCTCCGTAGGGCGGGTTACAACCCGCCGTCGCTGGCTCGATCGGTTTGGCGGGTTGCAACCCGCCCTACGGGTAGCGCTGGCCGTGCTGTGTGCGCTGTTCGTCGGCATCGCCCACGCCGAACGCATCAAGGACCTGGCCACCATCGCCGGCGTGCGCAGCAACCAGCTGGTCGGCTACGGCCTGGTGGTCGGCCTGGACGGCTCGGGCGACCAGACCACGCAAACCCCCTTCACCGTGCAGAGCATCATCAACATGCTGGGCAACATGGGCGTGACCATGCCGCCGGGCACCAACCTGCAGCTCAAGAACGTCGCCGCGGTGATGGTCACCGCCGACCTGCCGCCGTTTGCCCGGCCGGGGCAGCAGATCGACGTCACCACCTCGTCCATCGGCAATGCCAAGAGCCTGCGCGGCGGCACGCTGGTGATGACCCCGCTCAAGGGCGCCGACGGCCAGATCTATGCCATGGCGCAGGGCAACGTGGTGGTCGGCGGTGCCGGTGCCTCGGGCGGCGGTGCCTCGGTGGTGGTCAATCACCTGTCGGCCGGTCGGGTGCCCAACGGCGCCACGGTCGAGCGCGCCGTGCCCACCGCGCTGGGGCAGGGCGAGGTGATCCTGCTCGAGCTCGAACAGACCGATTTCGGCACCGCCCAGCGCATGGTCGATGCCATCAACAGCGCCACCTCGCCGGGCCAGGCGCAGGCGCTCGACGGGCGGACCATCCAGGTACGCGCACCGTCCGACCCCTCGATGCGCGTCGCCTTTCTGGGTCGCCTGCAGAGCATCGACGTGGTGCCGGCGCTGCAGTCGGCCAAGGTGATCATCAACTCGCGGACCGGCTCGGTGGTCATGAACCAGGCCGTCACGCTGCAGCAATGCGCGGTGGCGCACGGCAACCTGTCGGTCTCGGTGACCACCGAACCGGTGGTCAGCCAGCCCAACCCGCTGTCGGGTGGGCGTACGGTGGTGGGTCAGCGCGGTGATGTCTCGGTCGACCAGGCCGGCGGGGCGCTGATGCGGGTGCAGCCCGGCACCAACCTGGCCGAAGTGGTCAAGGCGCTCAATGCACTCGGCGCCAACCCGATGGACCTCATCTCCATCCTGCAGGCCATGAAGGCCTCCGGGGCGCTACGGGCCGATCTGGAAGTGATCTGATGCAGGGCGCAGCGCAGATCAACACCCTCGATCCGAACGCCCTGGCCGACCTCAAGCGGCTGTCGAAGGACAACGACCCGAAAGCCATCGAAGCGGCGGCCAAGCAGTTCGAGGCGCTGTTCCTGTCGATGGTGCTCAAGTCCATGCGCCAGGCCATGCCCGCGGGCGGCCTGATGGACAATGACCAGAGCAAGCTCTACCAGTCGCTGCTCGACCAGCAGCTGGCCTCCAACATGGCCGCCAGCGGCGGCGCCGGCCTGGCCAAGGCGCTGATCGCCCAGCTCGGCGGCAACCCCATGCAGGCGCCCAGCCGCGACGAAATTTCTGCCGGCTTCGACATCGCCTCGGTGCCGCGCCGACCGGCAAATGCTGCCGCCGCGCCCTTGCCGCCGGTCGATCTTGCCGCCCGCCGCGCTGCCGGCCTGCCGGCCAGCGTCAGCGCGCCGGCGAACATCGAGGCCACGCCGCCCGAGATCTCGTCGGATGCCGCCGCCTTTGTGCGCAAGGTCATGCCGCACGCCCAGGCCGCCAGCCGCGAAACCGGCATCCCGGCGCATTTCATGGTCGCCCAGGCGGCGCTCGAAACCGGCTGGGGCAAGTACCAGCTGCGCGACGCCAACGGCCTGCCCAGCCACAACCTCTTCAACATCAAGGCCGGCAGCAGCTGGCAGGGCAAGACGGTGACGGTCGATACCACCGAATATGTCAACGGCCGCCCGACCACCGAATCGGCAAAGTTCCGCGCCTACGGCTCGTACGCCGAATCCTTCCGCGACTATGCCCGCCTGATCGGCAACAGCCCGCGCTACGCCGATGTGGTCGGCCAGCAGGACGCCGCCGCCTTCGCCCGCGAGTTGCAGGCTGCCGGCTACGCCACCGATCCGCGCTACGCCGAAAAGCTCACCCGCATCATCACCGGCCCCACGCTGCGCGGCGCGCTGCCGGGCTGATCCCGCTCGCGTCGTAGGGCGGATGCGCTGCGCTTATCCGCCCTACGCAATGTCTCTCCGTTTGTCGAACTGGCATAAGTTTTGCACTGTTTCTGTCGTAACCGTCTTAGCGACAAGGAACTCCCATGGCAGGCATGCTCAACATCGGCATCACAGGTCTGAACGCCGCCCAGGCGTGGTTGAACACGACCAGCCATAACATCTCCAACGCCTCGACCCCCGGCTTCAGCCGCCAGACCGTCGGCCAGAGCACGCTCAACCCGCTGTTTACCGGCGGCGGATTTATCGGTCAGGGCACCCAGGTCGATTCGGTCAAGCGGGTCTACAGCCAGTTTCTCGAGAACCAGGTGCTCACCGCCGACACCCGCCGCGCGTCGCTGGCGGCCTACGAGGCGCAGGTGACCCAGATCGACAATCTGCTGGCCGACCCGACGGCCGGACTGTCGCCGGCGATCCAGAACTTCTTCACCGGCGTGCAGGAAGTGGCGGCCAATCCGTCGAGCGTGCCGGCGCGCCAGGCCATGCTGGCCTCGGCCGAGAGCCTGGCGGCGCGCTTCCAGTATCTCGACGGTCGGCTGACCGACATCCGCAACGGCGTGGAAGGCGACATCGCCAGCACCGTCACCCAGATCAACGCCCACGCCAAGCAACTGGCCGAGATCAACCAGCGCATCCTGGTGGCCGAGTCGGCTGGCTCCGGCACGCCGGCCAACGATCTGCACGACCTGCGTGCCACCGTGTTGCGCGACCTGAACGAGTTGATTCAGGTTAGCACCGTGACCGAGAGCGATGGCTCGCTCAGCGTGTTCATCGGCAACGGCCAGCCGCTGGTGATCCGCAGCCAGGTGACGGCGCTTACCACCTCGCCGAGCACCGAAAACCCGCAACAGCTGGCCGTCGGCCTGCAACTGATCGGTGGCGGCTCGGTGCAGATGCCCGAGACGCTGCTCACTGGCGGTTCGCTGGGCGGTTTGCTTGAGTTCCGTCGTGATGCGCTGGCCAATGCGGAAAGCCAGCTCGGGCTGATCGCGGTCGGGCTGACCGAATCCTTCAATGCCCAGCATCGGCTCGGTCAAGACCTGGACGGCAACCTGGGGCTGAACTTTTTCATTCCACTGAGCCCCGACGTGCGGCCGGTCAGCGGTGCGACCAGCACGCCGACAGTGGCCTTCGGCAATGTCGCTAACCTCACCGGCGACAGCTACCGTCTCACCTATACCAACACCACTGGCGCCTACTCCCTGGTCAACGCGCGTACCGGGGCGAGCGTGGCCTCTGCCGCCAGCGTGGGGCTGACGATCACCCCGCCGGGCGCGACGGTCAGCGGCGAGGTGTTCATCATCGAGCCGACCCAGCAGGCGGCGTCCAACATCAGCGTGGGGATCGGCGATACGCGCCTGATCGCCGCCGCCGGACCGGTGCGGGCATCGGTGGGCAGCAACAATACCGGCACGGGCGCCGTGGTCGGCGTAACAACCACCAGCGTGGCCGGTTTTGCCATCGGCTCGCCGCACATTGGCACGCATACACTGCAGTTCAATGGGGTGACCAATCAGTACGATGTTCGCGATGCCAGCAACACCCTGATCGGCAGCATTGCCTACAATCCCGCCACCGATTCGGCAGGCGTGACGCGGACCTTGCCCGGTGCGCTGGGTGGCATCGATATCCGCCTGTCCGGCGTGCCGGTCACCGGCGATCGCATCACGCTCGAGAGCAACACTGGCGGCGTGGCCGACAACAGTAACGCCGTCGCCTTGGGCAATCTGCAGACCGCCAAGACACTGCTGGCCGCGGGCGGTGCGGCGACGGCCAGCTACCAATCCACCTATTCCAACCTGGTCAGCAACATCGGCAACAAGACCAGTGAGGTCAAGGTCAGCCGCGCCGCGCAAGAGACGCTGGTCGGCCAGGCCACGGCCAGCCGCGAGGCGCTGTCCGGGGTGAACCTCGACGAAGAGGCTGCGAATCTCATCCGCTTCCAGCAGGCCTATCAGGCCTCGGCGCGGGTGATCTCGATCGCCGGCAGCCTGTTCGACGAGATTCTCTCCATCGCGCGTTAAGCCGGCCACAGAAGGAGCCCGATCATGCGAATCAGTACCGGCATGCTCTACCAGACCGGGGTCAACACCATCCAGCGGCAGACCGCGCAGATGCTGCAGACCCAGCAGCAGGTGGCGACCGGACGGCGTATCGTGTCGCCCGCTGACGACCCGATCGCCTCGGCGCGTGCGCTCGAGATCACCCAGGCGCAAGGTATCAATGCCCAGCAACAGATCAACCAGGGCTATGCCAAGGATGCCCTCGGCCTGATGGAGAACAAGCTCGCCGCGGTCGAGGAACTGGTCATCCACACCCGCACCCGCGCGGTGGCGGCGGGCAACGGCACCTACGCGCCCAGCGAGCTGAAGGCGATCGCCACCGATGTGCGCGCCAGTTTCGACTCCATGCTGGCGCTGGCCAACAGCCAGAACGGGCAGGGCGAGTATCTGTTCTCCGGCTATCAGGCAGACGTCAAACCCTACACCGGCACGCTCGATGGCGTGACCTACCAGGGCGACCAGGGCCAGCGCACCTTGCAGGTGTCGCCCTCGCGGCTGATGTCGGTGAGCAACGCTGGCAGCGAGGTGTTCGACGCCGTGCGGCAAGAGCCCGGCAAGTTCTTTGCCGTGCCGGTGGCACCCAACGGTGGCACCGGCCACATCGCGCAGGCACAGACCACTGGCGCCTACACCGGCACCCGCTACGACATCCAGTGGGACGGCACCAACTACAACGTCACCGATGCCGACACCGGTGCAGCCATCGTTAGCCAGAGCGGCCCGACGCTCACTTTCGGCGCCGTCCAACTCGAGATGGGCGGCACGCCCAATGTCGGCGACAGCTTTGAGGTCGGCCCCCGCGCCAGCGTGTTCAACATGTACACCAACATGGTCCGCGCGCTCGAAAACCCCTCGCCCACCGTCGGCATCCAGGGCGCTGTCGCTCAGGCCATCGACGGCATGGACCGCAGCCTCGACCAGGTGCTGACCGTACGCGCCTCGGTCGGCTCGCGCATGGTCGAGATCTCGACGCTCGAATCGGTCGGTAGCGATCTGGACGTGCAGTACGCCCAGACACTCTCGCGCCTGCAGGATGTCGACTACGCCGAGGCGGTGAGCAACCTCACCCTGCAGCAGACCTACCTGCAAGCCTCGCAGCAGTCCTTCCTGCGCATCAATCAGCTCAGCCTCTTCAACTACCTCAGCTAAGATGCGCGCCGCCCGCCCACTTCTTGTCGTCGCCACGCTCGCCATCGTCGGCTGCAGCAGCGTGCCGACCCCCAGCCTCGGCGAAGGCCCCAGCACCCAATGGCTGCTCGCGCCGGCGGCCGCCATCACCGTGCTCGAAAGCGGCTACACCACCAACCCGCAGATTGCCGGCATGGTTGCCGCCTGGGCGCTGGTCGACCCGCTCGCGCCCAACTGGCAGATCCAGGCCACCCGCCTCGACGAACGCAAGGTCCGCTTCCGCCTCCAGCACAAGCTCCTGCACACCGGCGGCGAAGGCGAAGCCCGCCAGGTGCTGCGCCGCAACGCCGAACGCATCACCGAGCAGGAAGGTTTCAGCGAATACGAGATCGTCCGCTACGAAGAGAGCATCGACTCCACCCGCCCCTTCGCCCGCCGCACTGCCGTTGCCGACGTGCGCATGCTCAGGGGCCGGGCGTTGCCTGGGCTGTAGCGCGGGCTTCGACCTGCTACCGATCTGGCGCCGCGGCAGCGGAGTGGCCCGGCAAGACTGTCGATCATGCCTTGCTGGCGTGCGTGTGGCGTCCGGCCTGCCGGGCTGACCGGTCCTTGCGGGACGGTTCATGGTTGGTCAGATCGATCCCAGGAGCGATCATGACCATGGGCCAGCCCTCCGGGCGGCGCGATGAGTCCGGCGGGTTTCAGGCTGGCTTTCCGGATTTCCTTCTGAACTGAATCCTCTCGGAGGCATCCGCAATGCACATCGCCATCATCACCGTCCAAGGTTTCAACGAACTCGATTCGTTCATCGCCCTGAGCATCCTGAACCGTATCAAGCGGGACGATTGGCGGGTGTCGATCTGTGCGCCCGAGGCGGCGGTGACGTCGATGAACGGGGTGACCGTACAGGCCCAGAGCCGGCTGGCCGAGGCGTGTTCGGCCGAGGTGGTGCTGGTGGGCAGCGGGGCGATGACACGCGAGTTCGTCGCCGATGCCTGCCTGATGGCGCAGCTGCAGCTGGATCCGGCGCGGCAGCTGATCGGGGCGCAGTGCTCGGGAACGCTGATCCTGGCGAAGCTGGGTTTGCTGGACCGGATGCCGGCGTGTACCGACCTGACGACCAAGCCCTGGGTGGTCGAGGCCGGTGTCGAGGTGCTGAATCAGCCCTTCTTTGCGCAGGGCAATCTGGCCACGGCCGGCGGCTGTCTGTCGTCGCAGTATCTGGCGGCCTGGGTGCTGGCGCGCACCGAAGGCATCGAGGCGGCGCGCAGTGCCTTGCACTACGTGGCGCCGGTGGGTGAGAAGGAGGCCTACGTGGAGCGCGCGCTGGCGAACATCCTGCCTTTCGTTCCGGCGTCCGGGGCGATCGCTGGGCGTTGAAGCGCCTGTGTTCGGTGCAGCGTCCGGCCGGGCGGTCGACACTGTTCGACATGGTGGCCATGCGCTGCACTGGCTAGACTGGAACGTATTGCGTTCTGGCAGGAGGTGCCGTCATGGGGGTTCGGATCGTTCGGTTGGGGAGCGCACGCGCGGCAGACGAGGGGATGCGCATCGGCACGGTCCGCCGGCCGCCGCGGGGCGTGCCCAAGGCCGAGTTCGCGTCGCAAAATTGGTACGACGTGTGGTTCCCCAACCTGGCGCCGAGCCTGGAGACGATGAAGCTTGGCCAGGCCGCCAGGACGCCATCGGAGTGGGCGGCGTTCATCAAGAAGTACCGGGCCGAGATGTCCACGCCGGACAACCGACATGCCATCGCGCTGCTGGCGGCGCTGTCGCAGCACAGCAATTTCTCGGTCGGTTGCTACTGTGAAGACGAGGCGCACTGTCATCGCTCGGTGTTGCGCGAGTTGCTGGTCGCGAGTGGTGCCAAGCTGGCGGCGCCGACCTGATCGTCATGTCCGCCGAACGCCGGCGGATCGGATGCGACACGCGGACACGGGGCGGAATGATCGACTTGATGTGGAGGAGGGCAAGGATGACGCACGATCCGGACGCCAACAAGCGCCATGCCATCGCGTTTTACCGGATGGCCTATCTGGGGGACCCGGCCGCTGCGGTGGCGCGCTATGTGGGAGAGGACTACATCCAGCACAACCCTCTGGTCGGTGACGGGAAAGCCGCGTTCATCGACTACTTCGACGAGATGGCGCGGGACTATCCCGGCAAGACGATCGAATTCGTCCGGGCAGTGGCCGAGGGCGATCTGGTTGCGCTCCACACCCATCAAACATGGCCCGGCGATGCGCAATACGTGACCATGGATTTCTTTCGCTTCGACACGCAGGGCAAGATCGTCGAGCACTGGGACGCCATCCAGGCGGTACCGCGTGAAACGAAGAACGGCAACCGGATGTATTGATGGTGCCGACCCATGCGCGTGGGCCGGGGCGTGGCGCCACAGTGACGCGATGACGCGATGCTATGGTGTGTGTCCGGGGCGATGCGCGCGACCGAACCGAGGAGGATGAGATGGGCAGCTTCATGTCGGCAGAGCGGCTCAGATTCGTCTTCAACCGCTTCCGCGAGCGCTTGTGGGTCAAGCCGCTGGGCGTCTGCCTGCTGTCGATCGCGGCGGTGTTCCTGGCCAGCCTGGCGGACGGCACCTCGCTGGCGCGGCTTTTTCCGCGGACGGCGGTGGACTCGCTCGAGACGCTGCTGTCGATCATGGCCTCGAGCATGCTGGTGATTGCCACCTTTTCGGTCGGCTCCATGGTGGCCGCCTATAACGCCGCCAGCAGTTCGGCCACGCCGCGCTCCTTCGGGGTGGTGGTGGCCGACGACGTGTCGCAGAACGCGCTGTCGACCTTCATCGGCGCTTTCATCTTCAGCATCGTGGCGATCACCGCGGTCAAGAACAACGGTTTCGAGGCCGCGGGCCTGTTCGTCCTCTTCGTGCTCACGGCGCTGGTGTTTGCGCTGGTGATCTTCACCTTCGTGCGCTGGGTGGACCGCATCGCCCGCTTGGGGCGCATGGGGTCGACCATCGACAAGGTCGAGGCGGCTGCCGCCGATGCCCTGCAGCGACGACGACGGGCGCCGACCCTGGGCGGTGTGCCGGCCGAGGGCGCACCGGTCGGGCAAGCGGTGTTCGCCCCCAGCGTGGGCTATGTGCAGCAGATCGACATGTACCGGCTGCAGGCCTGGGCGGAGCAGGCCGGGCGGCGGGTGAGGGTGGTGGCGCTGCCGGGTGCGTTTCTCTTTCCCGGGCGGGCGCTGGCCTATGTGCCCGGGCCGGCCGAGGGCGTCGATCACGATGAGGTGGCCGCGGCCTTCGATATCGGCGACGAACGCCTCTTCGACGACGATCCGCGCTTCGGCCTGGTGGTGCTCTCAGAGATTGCCGGCCGTGCGCTGTCGCCCGGGGTGAACGATCCGGGCACCGCCATCGATGTGATCGGCACGCTGGTGCGTCTGTTCGCCCTGTGGCGTGCGCCGTGTCCGGCGGATGAGCCGGTCCGGCCCATCCATGACCGCGTGGCCGTGCCAGGAATCGATATCGCCGACATGTTCGACGATGCCTTCACCGCCATCGGCCGCGACGGCGCCGATACGGTGGAGGTGGTCCTGCGCCTGTTGAAGGCGCTGCATGCGCTGGCCGAGGGCGGCGATGTAGCCATGGCCGCCGCGGCCCGATGGCATGCGCGGCGAGCGCTGGCCTGCGCCGAATCGCGGCTGCCGGTGGCGGTGGACCTGGCGCGGGTGCGCGAAGCCGGCGCCTTTGCCGGGCCGCTGGCGATGCGCGGGGCCGACTGAGCAGGCAATGCGTTCCGCTGGTGGTCTGCTTTGCAATTGTCGCGCCCCCCCTGTAGGGCGGGTTTCAACCCGCCATGGTCGGCTAAAGCCGACCCTACGCGGTATCGAGAATTCGCACGCACTACTAGGGCTGGGGGGCATCCGGCGCGGGCGCGGCCAGCGTCTCGGCCACCGCGTCCTGCAGCAGCTGCATGATGCGCTGGCGCGCCGGCGAGGTGCCGGCGCCGGCGTGCAACAGCTGCAGGCCGATGTCGGGCAGGGCGGGCAGCCCTGGCAGCACCTGCAGCGCCGGCGGCAGGCCGGCCTGCGTGCGCACCGTCAGGCCGAGGCCGGCCGCCACGGCGGCCCACAGCCCGGCCAGGCTGGAGCTGGTGAAGGCGATGCGCCAGGGGATGCCGGCACGGTCGAGGGCGTCGGTGGCGGCGCGGCGCATCAGGCAGGGGCCGTCGAACACCACCAGCGGCAGGGGGGCCTCGCGGCTGGGCGGCGGCAGCGCGGCGGGCTGGCGTGGCCCGATCCAGCGCATCGGCAGCGTGGCCAGATGCAGGGCCTCGGCCGGGGCATGGCCGGCCTGCCACACCAGCGCCAGATCCAGGCTGCCGGCGGCCATGCACTCGATCAGCTCGGCATTGCGCGCGACGCGCGCCTCGATCCTCACCTTGGGGTGGGCGCGCACGAAACGGCCGAGCACGCCGGTGAGCAGGGTCTCGCCGAAGTCCTCCTGCAGGCCGAGGCGGATCACACCTTCGAGCGCCGCACCACGCGTGGCGACGGCCGCCTCGTCGTTGAGGGCGAGCAGGCGCCGGGCATACACCAGCAAGGTCTCGCCGGTGTCGGTCGGCACCAGGCCGCGCCCCGACTTGCGCAGCACCGGCAGGCCGATCTGGTCTTCAAGCTTCTTGAGCTGGGCGCTGACCGCCGAGGTGGAGCGCCCGAGCCGGTCGGCGGCCCGGGCGAAGCTGCCCAACTCGATGCCGGCCACGAAGCTGCGCAGCACGTCGAGGTCAAAGGTGAGGCGGTGTGGATGCATGGTTTTGAAAATGTGGATCGATAGTCAAAAAAATCCCGATATTCAAAACAATGATTGACGCCTAACCTACGGCTGTCAATCGGAACTTCATGGAGGACACCGCGATGCAGACCTCGAAACCCACCGTCCGGCAAGCCCTGGCCGGCGCGCCGAAGCTGGCGGAACTGACCGAGCAGGTGCTGTTCGGCGACATTTGGGCGCGCGCCGAACTGCCGCCGCGCGAGCGCAGCCTGATCACCGTGGCGGCGCTGGTTGCGCTCTACCGCCCCGAGCAGCTGCCGTTCCATCTCCAGCGCGCGCTCGACAACGGCGTGACGCGCGGCGAACTGGCCGAGCTGATTACCCATCTGGCCTTCTACGCCGGCTGGCCGGCGGCCGCCTCGGCCGTGTCGGTGCTCGAGCGCGTGGCCCCGGCCGGGGAGGTGTGAGATGCCCTTCGCCCGCATCAGCCTGCAGCGGGGCAAGTCCCCCGCCTACCTGCGCACGCTGGCCGACCAGCTGCACCGCGCCCTGGTCGAGACCTTCGAAGTGCCGCCGGACGACCGCTTCCAGATCATCCACCAGCACGACGCCGACGAGCTGATCGTCGACCGCGACTACTTCGGCGGCCCGCGCTCGGCCGACTACGTGCTGATCCACCTGACGGCCGGCCGGCCGCGCAGCGCGGCTACCAAGCAGGCCTTCTACCGGCGCGCGGTGGCGCTGCTCGGCGAGGCGCCAGGCCTGCGCCCGCAGGACGTGATGATCGTCATCGCCAGCACCCAGGCCGAGGACTGGTCGTTTGCCGGCGGCGTGGCCAGCCTGCTCGACGCCCCGCTCGCAGCGGAGGCGCAGCCATGATCGCCATGCAATACAGCATCGCCCTGCCGCGCGACTACGACATGGCGATCATCCGCCGGCGCATCGCCGAGCGCGGGCATCTGATGGACGGCTTCCCCGGCCTGGTCTTCAAGGCCTATGCCAGCGCCGACGTGGCCGGCGAGCCGCCGGGCGCCGAGGGCAATGTCTATGCACCGTTCTACCTGTGGGATTCGGTCGAGGGCATGAACGCCTTCCTCTGTGGCCCCGGTTTTGCCGGCTTGGCGCACGACTTCGGCCGGCCCGTGGTGCGCACCTGGGCGGTGTGGCAGGCGCGGGTGTCGCCGCAGGTGGCGCAGGCACGCCATGCGACGCGCGAATGCCGCCCAATCGCCCCCGCTGCCGCGCTCGACGCCCTGCGTGAGACGGAGCAGGCGGCTACCGAGGCGCGCAAGGCCGAGCCCGGCGCACTGGCCACGCTGGTTGGCTTCGACCCGACGGCCTGGACGCAGGTGCGCTTGGCGCTGTGGGATGCGGCGCATCCGCCGGTGCCCGGGCCGGGCGTTGCGGCCTACACCATCGGCCATGTGTCTACCGCGGCGGCGTGAGGCGGGCCCAACACGTCGCGCTTTACTCCGCCGCCCGGAGCGTTGACCATGGCCGCCTTGCCGATACGGAAAGCGGGGATGCGGACGATGCGCGAGGTGGTGGTGACGATGGAGCCGGTCGAGCTCTACAAGATTCTGAAATTTGAAGGCCTGGTGGGCAGCGGCGGCGAGGCCAAAAGCGCCGTGGCCGAGGGGCGGGTCAAGGTCAATGGCGAGGTCGAAACCCGCAAGCGCCGGCAGATCGTGGCCGGCGACGTGCTGAGCTTTGCCGGCGAGCAGCTGCGCATCGTGCGCGCGGGCGCATGACGATGCAGATCTGGGTCGATGCCGACGCCTGCCCGGTGGTGATCAAGGAAATCCTGTTCCGGGCGGCGGACCGCGCCAAGGTGATGACCACGCTGGTGGCCAACCAGATGGTGCGCGTGCCGCCGTCACGCTTTATCAGGATGGTGCAGGTGTCGTCGGGTTTCGATGTGGCCGACAACGAGATCGTCAAGCGCCTGGCGGCGGGCGATCTGGTGATCACGGCGGACATCCCGCTGGCGGCGGACGTGATCGAAAAGGGCGGCCATGCGCTCAACCCGCGCGGCGAGTTCTATTCGGCCGAGAACATCCGATCCTTGCTCAACATGCGCGATTTCATGGATACGCTGCGCTCCAGCGGGGTCGACACCGGCGGGCCGCCGGCGCTCAGCCTGAGCGACCGCAAGGCCTTTGCCAGCCATCTCGATCGCTTCCTGGCGCGCCACGCGCCGCGCGGCTGAGCTCAGGGCGTGGCGGCAGCGGCGAGCGCGGCCCGGCGCTGCCGCTGGGCATGGACCACCCAACCGATCAGCGCCAGTGCGGGCAGGAACATCCACTCTTGCGCCGGGCGGCCGCTCGGCACTTCTACCGCGTCGATCCGAAAGCCGGCGCGGATGCCGAGCTTGGCCGCCTGGCTGCCGAATTCGACCCGAGTGATGGTAAAGCCGGTGTCGCTGATCACCGTGCCGACGCCGCTGTCGGCCAGGCGCCGGGTGGCGCTGGCCGCTGGCTGGCCCAGCGGCAGCAGCACGCCGCGCTCGACCGCGTCGCCCTCAATGGTGGTGCCGCTCAGGAACACCCGCATCTGCGCGTTGGCCGGGGCATTGACGATGGCGGCCTCGGCCTCGGCGCCAGTGAGCTGTTCGTAAGGGGCGATGAGCGGGTCCATGAACATGCCGGGGTTGAAGAGCATGAACACCGCCAGCAGCATCATCAGCCGCTCGCGGCCGGTGCTCTTGATCAGCAGCCAGCCCTGGTTCACCGAAATGAAGGCAAAGCCGGCCAGCGTGGCGCTGGCGAGCGTGAGCACGGTGTGGCCCGCGCCCTCGACCCCGATCAGCAGCAGCCTGGGGTTGAGCACGAACATGAACGGAATCAGCACCATCCGCATCGAGTAGCGGAAAGCCTGCAGGCCAGTCTTGATCGGGTTAGTCAGCGCGATGCTGGCAGCGGCGTAGGAGGCCAGGCCCACGGGCGGGGTGATGTCGGCCATCAGGCCGAAATAGAACACGAACAGATGCGCCGCAATGAGCGGCACCAGCAGCCCGTTCTGCGCGCCAAGGGCGACGATCACTGGCGCCATCAAGGAAGACACCACGATGTAGTTGGCAGTGGTCGGCAGGCCCATGCCCAGCACCAGGCAGATCAGCGCCACCAGCACCAGCATCAGGATGATGTTGCCACCCGACAGCGCGGTGACCAGGTCGGTCATCACCAGGCCGATGCCGGTGAGGGTGACCGTGCCCACGATGATGCCGGCGGTGGCCGTGGCGATGGCCACGGTGACCATGTTGCGGGCGCCGGTGGCCAGGCCGTCGATGAGATCCTGCGCCCCGCGCAGCGCGGCCGCGCGCAGGTCGGCCTCGCCGCGGAACCAGACCAGGATCGGCCGCTGGGTGAGCACGATGAAGGCCAGGAACAGCACCGCCCAGAAGGCGGCGCGGGTCGGCGAGAGCTGTTCGATGACCAGGTTCCACACCAGCGCGCCCACCGGCAGCAGGAAGTGCAGCCCCGAGCGCAGCGTCGGGCCGAAGGCGGGCAGGGCGGTGATGGGCGCGTCGGCCGAGTCGTCGCTGCGGATGTGTGGCGCGCTGATGCGCAGCAGCACCACATAGGCGGCCAGCATGAGCACGGCCACCACGGCGAACGAGATCTGCGGCAGCACCGCGTGCACCGCTGCGCCGGCCACGGTCACGAAGGCCAGCGTGCCGGCCAGGCCGATGACGCCGAGCGAGATGTTGGCCAGGGTGCGCTGCCAGCGCGGCGAGTGGCGGCGCGGCAGGCCGTGCATGTCGGCCTTCACGGCCTCCAGGTGCACGATGTACATCAGCCCCAGGTAGGACACCAGCGCCGAGATCAGCGCATGCTTGAGCACCTGCACATAGGGCACGCCGACGTACTCGACCATGAGGAATGCGGCCGCGCCCATGACCGGCGGCATGACCTGGCCGTTGACCGAGGCGGCCACCTCGATGGCGGCGGCCTTTTCGGCCGGATAGCCGACGCGCTTGATGAGCGGGATGGTGAGCGGCCCGGTGGTCACCACATTGGTGATCGACGAGCCGGAGATCAGCCCGGTCGCCGCCGAGGCCACCACCGCCGCCTTGGCGGGCCCCCCGCGCAGATGGCCGAGCAGGGCCACCGCGCTGCGGATGAAGTAACTGCCTGCACCTGCCGTCTCGAGTAGCGCGCCGAACAGCACGAACAGGAAGATGAAACCGGCCGACACCCCCAGCGCGACGCCGAACACGCCCTCGGTGCCCAGCCACAGGTGGCCCATGGTGTGGCTGAACGAGGCGCCCTTGTGGGCGATCAGATCGGGCATCAACTCGCCGAAGAAAATGTAGGTGAGCAGCGCCAGCGCCAGGCCGACCATGGGCAGACCGAGCACGCGGCGAGTCGCTTCGAGCAACAGGCTCAGCCCGACCGCGGCAGTGACGACCTCGATCAGCCAGGGGTCGCCGGTGTGTTCGCCCACCGACTCATAGAACAAGGCAAGGTAACCCGCGCTCAACGCCGCCAGCGTGGCCAGCACGATGTCGGCGCGGGGGATGGTGTCGCTCGCGTGGCGACGCACGACCGGGTAGGCCAGCAGCGCCAGAAAGACCGCGAAAGCCAGGTGCAGCGAGCGGATCCGGGCCTCGTTGAGCACCCCCACGCCCAGCCACTCGGGCAGCGGCGAAGCCACCCAGAGCTGGAACGCCGACCATGCCAGTCCGGTGACGGCGAGCAGCCCGGCCATGCGCCCCCGTGGCGTGCGCAAGCCCATCGCCAGGTGGGCAGCGCGCAGGCGGGATGAGGTCGATTCCGGTGTGTGCTCGTTCGCACCGCGCATGTGCGTAGCTGCCTCCCTCGGTGGGGCGGTCCGGGCCGCCAGTGGATGTCGCCCGTCGGCAACACCCCGGTGTTGGTTCAGTATCTTTGGCGGCTCGCGAACCGGTCAAGGGGCGCGCGTGCTGCGGGCTCGCCGTGGGCACTCGATGGCGCCGGCGCTGCGCGTTGAACGCGGCCGGATCGGCATGGCGACGATGGCACGAATTGTGCAGCGCGGCATGTGTTGTCACTTGGACGAAAGTTATGCTCAAAGTGCTCGTTGTCGATGAATCCAGTGCGCGTGCTGACGAGATCTGCCTCAGTCTCGTGCGCGCTGGCTATCTGGTGTCGGCGGTCTTGCCCAATGCGATGGATTTGCCGCGCCATGTCGAGGCGATGTCGCCGGACGTGATCCTGATCGACACCGAATCGCCCAGCCGAGACACCCTCGAACACCTGTCGGCCATCAACCGCGCCAATCCGCGCCCGGTGCTCCTGTTCTCGCGCGAGCGCGACGCGCAGATCATCCGCAGTGCCTTGCGCGCCGGGGTGGCGGCCTATGTGGCCGAGACGGTGGCGCCCGAGCGGCTCGGCGCCGTGGTGGAAGTCGCGCTGGCGCAGTTCGAGGAACATCAGAGCCTTCGCCAGGAGCGCGACGACGCGGCACGGCGGCTGTCCGAGCGGGTCACCATCGAGCGCGCCAAGGGGCTGCTGATGAAGGCGCGCGGGCTGGACGAGGATGCGGCCTACCACGCCCTGCGCCGTCTGGCGATGGCGCGCGGGCGCAAGCTGGTGGAGATCGCGCAGGGCGTGGTCGATGGGGCCAGCCTGTTGATGTAGGCGGCCGCCCCGAAGTGGGGCGAAATATAGATTTGGTGCACTGCCGCAGTGCCGATACGGCGGCGTTCCGGGTGCAAGACGGAGCAAACGCCCTGATCGGCAACAAGTGTTAAAACTGGCACGTTCCTCGCTAAAGGAGGTGCGAGGCGGAATCAACGGCGATTTCGCACACAGAATGATCTGGGACAACGGTGTCCATCGGCAGCGGGTACGCGACAGGCGTGCCGGCCTTCGATGCGACACCGTTTTTTATTGCCTGACCGATTTGAACCCCTGGAGATGACACCATGACTGAACTGAACACGCCGGAACTGAAGCGCCGCGGCTTTCTGAAAGCCAGCGCGGCCATGAGCAGCGCGGCTGCGCTCGGCTCGCTGCTGCCCTTTGGCGGCGCCTGGGCCGGTGGCTCGGAAGGGCTGGAGAAGACCGCGCTCAAGCTGGGCATCATCCCGCTGACCGACTGCGCGGTGATCGTGGTGGCCAAGGAGAAGGGCTTCTTCAAGGCGCACGGGCTGGACGTGACGGTGTCGAAGGAGGCCTCGTGGGCCAACATCCGCGACAAGGTCTCGCTCGGCGAACTGGACGGCGCGCACATGCTGGCCGGCATGCCGCTGGCCGCCACGCTGGGCGTCGGCGCCACGCAGAAGGACACCATCACCGCCTTCTCGATGGACCTCAACGGCAACGGCATCACGGTGTCGAACGAGCTCTACGAGCGCATGATGGCGGCCGACCCCGAGGCCATGAAGGCGCGCCCGACTACCGCCGTGGCGCTGAAGAAGGTGATCGAGGAAGACAAGAAGGCCGGCAAGGCGCCGATGACCTTCGCCATGGTCTTCCCGGTGTCCACCCACAACTACGAGATCCGCTACTGGATGGCCTCGGCCGGCATCGATCCGGACAAGGATGTGCGCCTGATCGTCATCCCGCCGCCGCAGATGGTGGCCAACCTGCAGGCGCGCAATATCGTCGGCTACTGCGTCGGCGAGCCGTGGAACCAGCGCGCGGTGGAGATGGGCATCGGCCGCTCGCTGATCACCAACTACGAGATATGGAACAACAATCCGGAGAAGGTGTTCGGCGTCAATCGCGAGTGGGCCGACAAGCACCCCAACACGCACAAGGCGCTGATCCGCGCCATGATCGAAGCGGCGCAGTGGATGGACACGCTGGAGAACCGCCGCGAGGTGGTGAAGATCATCTCGCAGAAGTCCTATGTGAATGCGCCCGAGAGCGTGGTCGAGAACTCCATGACCGGCACCTGGCGCTACACCAAGACCGAAGAGGTGCAGCTGCCGGACTTCAACGTCTTCTACCGCTACGCGGCGACCTTCCCGTGGCAGTCGCATGCGGTGTGGTTCCTCACGCAGATGGTGCGCTGGGGCCAGATCGAGGCGCCGATCAACTTCAAGAAAGTGGCCGAGACGGTCTACCGCAGCGACATCTACCGCGACGCGGCCAAGGATCTGGGCATCGCCGTGCCGAGCATCGAGATGAAGCCCGAGGGCATCAACGCCGCGCGCTGGATGCTGGAGAAGGCGAGCGCGCCGATCCAGATGGGCCCGGACATGTTCTTCGACGGAATGAAGTTCGACCCGGCCAAGCCCATCGACTACCTCAAGGGCTTCAAGGTCCATGCCATGAAGATGGATCTGGCGGCCCTGGCCAAGGCCAACGCCGCCGCCTGAGTACATGCATCCCACAAGGAGAATCCCGATGACCACACTGACCTTGTCCGCCGCCGAGGCGGCGCCCGAAAAAGTCGACAAGGCCGCTGCGGCGGCCAAGCCGGCCGCCACCGCCACCGAGACGCCTCCGACCGCGCCGGCTGCCCGCCGCCGCGGGCTCTCGTTGCCCTGGTTGCGCACGCTGATCGCCGCCGTCTCGGGCATCGGCGCGCTGGTGGCGGTGTGGTGGATGGTGGCCGACACCGTCGACAGCTTCCCCGGCCCGCTCGCCACCTGGCATGCGGCGGTGGAGCTGTTCGCCGACCCTTTCTACGAGAACGGCCCCAACGACATGGGCATCGGCTGGAACGTGCTCTATTCGCTGCAGCGGGTCGGCATCGGCTTCGGCCTGGCGGCGCTGGTGGGCATCCCCGCCGGCTTCCTGGTCGGGCGCTTTGGCTTCATGCGCTCGGCCAGCGAGCCGGTGATCAGCCTGCTGCGCCCGGTCTCGCCGCTGGCCTGGCTGCCGATCGGCCTGCTGGTGTTCCGCGACGCCAACCTGGCGGCGATCTGGGTGATCTTCATCTGCTCGATCTGGCCGATGATCATCAACACCGCCGCCGGCGTGCGCGCCGTGCCGCAGGACTACCTCAACGTGGCGCGCGTGCTGGCACTGTCGGAGTGGAAGATCGTGACCAAGATCCTGTTCCCCGCGGTGCTGCCGCACATCCTCACCGGCGTGCGCCTGGCGGTCGGTACCGCCTGGCTGGTGATCGT
>JAWKYX010000012.1:0-66974 GCA_041396265.1 Rhodocyclaceae bacterium | reverse complement strand
TCGAGCGACGGCATGGCATTGAAAACGCCGACGGAGCCTTTCACGGAGTGCGCGATGGCCGCCAGCGCGCTCAGATCACCCGCGCTCGCCGACGTCTTGAGTTTCTGGAGGCTGCCCGAAAAATCGTTGAAAAAGATATCGACCAGCTGTCTGAGCGCAGCGTCATCGCCATCGAGCAGCTGGCGCGTCTGATCCAGGTCCATCACGTTGCGCCCGTAGCTTCGGGTCGCCATATCCAGCAATGACATGTCCGGATCGACCGCATCGAGCCCACCGTCACCGGTGGCCCGCGCGATCGCCGCGAACAGATCGGCCGGCTTGATCGGTTTGGTCACGTAGTCGTCCATGCCGGCCTCAAGGCAGCGCTCACGGTCGCCTGCCATGGCATGGGCGGTCATGGCGATGATCGGCATCGCTCTCCACTGCCCGGCCATTGCCCAGCTCCGGCGCGCCTCGCGCGCGCGGATCGCCTGTGTGGCCTCGATCCCACCCATCACCGGCATCTGCACATCCATCAACACCAGATCGAACTGGCGCGCTTCGAGTTGCTCAATGGCTTCCTGACCATTGGCCGCCACCACCACCCGGTGCCCGGCCTTCTCCAGCATCTTGGTCGCCACCGCCTGGTTGACCGGGTTGTCTTCCACCAGCAGGATGTCGCGGCTGTCGTCGCGACCGTGACTCAGTTGGGTCAGCGTCAGCTCGGGATCGAACTCGAACAGCTCGTCCTCGCCCCCTCCCTCGCCAGCCAGCGCCGATGCCAGCACCTCGCGCACCTCGTCGGTCGAAAAAGGCTTGACCAACCGAGAACTCAGGCCAAGCTCCTTGCAGCGCGCCAGATCGTGACGCTGGGTATGCGTGGTGAGCAGCATCACGATACGGTCGAGCCAGGCGGTTTCACCCTTCATCCGTTCGGCCAGCGCAAAGCCCCCCGGGGCCGCCATGCCAGCATCGATCATCGCAAAATCGAACGGTACCCCCGATGCGGCCGCTTTCTGCAATTCGGCAGACATGGCCTCGCCATCGCCGACCACCACGGCATGCGCCCCCCATTGGGCCACCACGCGACCGAGCATCTGGCCAGCAAACGCATTGCGGTCGGCAATCAGCACCCGGCGCGCCCGCAACAGGCTGGCATCGGGCCGTGCGGCGGCGGCCACCTCAGGCAAGCACATCGTAAAACGGAATTCGCTCCCCACGCCCTCCTCGCTCTTCGCGCTCAACTCACCGCCCATCAAGGCGACCAGGCGCTGGCAGATGGCCAGGCCCAACCCGGTGCCTCCGAACTTCCGCGTGGTCGAGCTATCCGCCTGCGAGAACGCCTCGAAGATGGAGGTCAGCTTGTTGGCGGGAATGCCGATCCCCGAATCCTTGACCGTCACCGCCAGCATCGCACCAGCAGGGGCGACTAGGATCTGCACCTGGCCACGGGGCGTAAACTTGAGTGCATTGCCAACCAGATTGAGGAGAATCTGCCGAATCCGGCCGGGGTCGCCCTTGAGCACGGCGGGTACCGCCGGGTCGATTTCGTAGATCAGCTCGAGCCCCTGCTGGTGCGCCCGCAGAGCGAGCGTCTTGGCGGTATCCGAGACCACGGAACGAATCGAGAACTCGATGGCCTCCAGGCCCATCTTGCCGGCCTCGATCTTCGAGAAATCGAGAATGTCGTTCAGGATGGTGAGCAAGGCATCGCCCGAGGCCTTGACGTTGTTGAGGTAATCGCGCTGTTCGCTGTCGAGCGGGGTGTCGAGCGCCAGTTCGGTCATGCCGATGATGCCGTTCATCGGCGTGCGGATTTCGTGGCTCATGTTGGCCAGAAATTCGCTCTTTGCCCGGTTGGCGCCTTCGGCCGCGTCACGCGCTTCGCGCAGCGCCTGCTCGTCGATCCGCTCCTGCGTGACGTCGCGATAAGTACCGAGCATACGCCGCCAGCGGCCATCCTCGCCGCGGTCGAAAGCCCGCCCGCGCCCCTGCATCCAGCGCCAGCCGCCATCGTTGGCCCGCGCGCGGAAGACAATGTTGAAGTAGCGCTCACTGCCGCGAAGGTGAGCAAGCAGCGCGTCCTGGAACGTGGCCACATCGTCGGGATTCATGCGCGCACGCAGTGCCGCAAACCCATCGTTCGCCACATCCTTCGGCAGACCCAACATGCGTTGCCAGTTGGCGTCGACATCGATCCGGTTGGCCTGGAGATCCCACTCCCACAAACCCATGTCGGTATTGCGCAGCGCCAGCGCCAGTCGCTCTTCCGCCGCGGCCAGCTGAGCGCTGATTTCGGCATGCTTGCGCTCGCAGTCGCCCATGAACGCAAGCAGCCGGTCGAGCTGTTTGCCGGCAAATCCCTGCCGGCTCAGGCAGGCCTCGACAGGCTCACCCGCACTCAGGGAAAAATGTCTTTCAAGAAGCGCCAGAAAAACAGGATGCGTCACTTGGGCGGAATTCCAGATCTCGGTGTATCGGCCCGCTCAGCAAACCGGGCCACCACTGGCGCTATCGGCGCAGGGCGGCGAATCTTGAACGCGATCCGCCGCGCGAGTGCTCAGCGCAGGCCGAGGACGTCCTGCATGTCAAACAAGCCGTGCGCTCGCCCGGCCAGGAAGCGCGCGCCGCGCAGCGCGCCAAGCGCGTAAGGCATGCGGCTGCCCGATTTGTGGGTGATCTCGATCCGCTCGCCGATGCCGGCGAACAGCACGGTGTGATCGCCCACGACGTCGCCGCCACGGATGGTCGAAAAACCAATGGTTTCGTCCTTGCGCTTGCCGGTCACTCCCTCTCGGCCGTAGATCGCACATTGCTCGAGGTCGCGGCCCAACTGGTCCGCGACGATCTCACCCATGCGCAGCGCCGTGCCCGACGGTGCATCGACCTTCAAGCGGTGGTGCGCCTCGATCACCTCGATGTCATAGCCCTGATCGAGAATCCGCGCAGCCACTTCGAGCAACTTGAACACCGCATTGACCCCCACCGCCATGTTGGGCGCAAATACCACCGGGATGGTTTCCGCGGCGCGCTGGATCTCGCGCTTCTGGTCGGCATTGAAGCCGGTGGTGCCGATCACCATGGCCTTGCCATGCTGGCGGGCCAGCTCGAGGTGCGCGAGTGAGCCCTCGGGCAGGGTGAAGTCGATGACGCAATCGGCCGCCGCGATCGCTGCGCTGGCATCGTCGGTGATGCGCACGCCGCAAGGCTGGGCCACCAGCTCGCCGGCGTCGCGCCCGATGAAGGGGCTACCCGCTCGATCGAACACGGCCGCCAGGACCAGATCGTCTGCCTGCTGGACCGCTTCGATCAGCATCCGCCCCATGCGGCCGCTGCCACCGGCAACGGCGATCTTGATGGTCTTTTCCGCGCTCATTGCTTTGCCTCCCCGGACGACGCAGCGGTCGCATCCGACGCGGCATCAGGGCCGCTCAGCACCACGCTGCGGATCCGGTTCTCAGCCACGGCGGGCTTGGCATCCGGATCGCCGGCCACGACGTCGCCCTCGACGCGCGCGAGCTGATCGCCGTCAAAGTACAACGTCAGCACGCGCTGCTCCGGCTCGCCCTTGCCCGGCGCGAAACGATAGACATAGTCCCAGCGATCGGCGTGAAAGGCATCGGTGAGCAGTGGCGTCCCCAGTGCAAAGCGCACCTGGTCGCGGCTCATGCCCTTTTTCAGGTTCGACACCATCTCCTGAGTGACATAGTTTCCCTGGCGCACGTCGATGCGATATGGGCGGAGGTAATCCGTCACGCTGCAGCCAGCGATCAACAGCGCGGCCGCCATGGCGGTCATCAATTTTGTTTTGGAGTGCATTGTCGGCTCGAGGGACGGCGTGAAATCACGCCCGAATTCTCAGGAAAAGGCAAAAAATATATCATACTGTCTCGCCCAACTTTCCGTGTTCCCCAACATCCAGCGGGCCGACACCGACATGCCATCAAATACGCAAAGCCTCAAGAGCATGGGTCTGAAAGCCACCTTCCCGCGGCTGAAGATCCTCGAACTGTTCCAACACACCGACCAGCGCCACCTGACGGCCGAGGACGTGTATCGCCTGTTGATGAACGACGACATGGACATCGGCCTGGCCACGGTCTATCGCGTGCTGACCCAGTTCGAACAGGCCGGCCTGCTCGAGCGCCATCATTTCGAGTCCGGCAAGGCCGTGTTCGAACTGAACGAAGGCGCCCACCATGACCACCTGGTGTGCATGGAATGCGGTGCAGTGGAGGAGTTCTTCGACCCCGAGATCGAAAAACGCCAGGTCGCCATTGCCAAGGAGCGGGGCTTCGCGGTCAAGGAGCATGCCTTGTACCTCTACGTCGAGTGCCTGCGCAAGGACTGCGCCAACCGCAACAGCAACGACGACAAGTAGGCCGCAACTTGGAAACCTTTCTGACGGCGACCGCCCTGGTCGCCGTCGCCGAAATCGGCGACAAGACTCAGCTGCTGTCCTTCATGCTGGCCGCGCGCCTGAAGCACCGCGCAGCCATCATCTGGGGGATTTTCATCGCCACCCTGCTCAACCACGCGCTGGCCGCCGCGGCCGGGGCGTGGGTGGCGCAGTGGCTACCCGGCGACTGGCTCAAATGGACGCTGGCCGGCAGCTTTCTCGCCTTCGGCCTGTGGGCGCTGCGCCCCGACACCCTCGACGAGGATACGGCGACCCCACCGGCACAGACGGTCTGGCGCATTTTCCTGATCGCGCTGGTGGCCTTCTTCCTGGCCGAGATCGGCGACAAGACGCAGTTCGCCACCGTGGCCCTGGGCGCACGCTTTGACGCGCTGAGCTGGGTGGTGGTCGGCACCACGCTGGGGATGATGATCGCCAATGTGCCCGCAGTGATGGTCGGCGAACGGCTGGCCGAGCGCCTTCCGGGTCACATCATGCGCCGGGTTGCCGCGGCCGGCTTCATCCTCACCGCGGCCATCACCGCCATCAACTGACTCAGCCGGCAGGCGCCAGCCCGAGAATTTCGGTGGCGTGCTGGCGGGTGGTCTCGGTGATGTTCACACCGCCGAGCATGCGCGCGATTTCGTCGATCCGGGCCGCATCATCGAGCACCGTCACCGTACTCAGGGTCTCGCCATCGCTCTGGGCCTTGGCGATGGACCACTGCCAGCCGGCCTGGGCGGCCACCTGGGGCAAATGGGTCACGCACATGACCTGGCGCTGTTCGCCCAGCTCGCGCAGCATGCGACCGACGATCTCGGCCACCCGGCCGCCGATGCCCACATCGACCTCGTCGAAGATCATGGTCGGCGTCGCTGCGGCCCGGCTGGTGATTACCTGAATTGCCAGACCGATGCGCGACAGCTCGCCCCCCGAGGCCACCTTGGCCAGCGGACGTAGCGGCTGGCTGGGATTGGCCGCCACCTGAAATTCCACCGTCTCGTCGCCATGGGCGCTGCCCTCGGGCTCAGCCACCAGCGCAATATGGAATTGACCACCGGCCATGGCCAGCGTCTGCATCGCCGCCGTCACCTGCTCCGACAAGGCAGCCGCGACCGGTGCCCGCGCCGCGCTCAGCCGGGCGGCCAACTCGGCATAGGCGCGCTGTGCGGCGGCGGCTTTTTCCTGCAGGGCGGCCGGGTCGGCCTCCGACACCAGCTCCTCGAGCCGGGCCCGACGTTCGGCCAGCACATCGGCCAGCGCGTCGGGGCTGACCCGGTGCTTGCGCGCCATATCAGTCACCGCGGCGATGCGTGCCTCGACCTCAGCGAGCCGATCGGGGTCGGCCTCGACACGGTCGCGGTAGCGGCGCAGGCCGTGCACGGCCTCGTCGGCCTGGATCGCCGCGCTGTTGAGCAACTCGTGAAAGGCCTGCAACTCGGGGTCGATGCTGCCCAGCTCGGCCAGCCGGTTGGCCAGACGCTCAAGCTCCCCAACCAGGGGCAGCTCGCCTTCATCCAGCACATCGACGGCAAGCGAGACGCCCTCGAGCAACCCCGAGGCATGGCCGAGGCGGCTGTGCTCAGCCTCCAGCTCACGCCAGGCGTCGACATCGAAATCGAGCGCATCGAGTTCCTTGACCTGCCATTCGAGCAGCTCGCGCTCCTGCGCCACGCCGGCGGCATCGGCCTCGGCCCGCTGGCAGGCCTGGCGCGCCTTCTGCCACTGCTGCCAGGCCGTTGCAACCTCCTTTGCCAGGGCGTTCAGGCCGGCGTAGGTGTCGAGCAGCGTGCGCTGCGCATCCCCACGCAACAGCGCATGATGCGCATGCTGGCCATGGATGTCGGCGAGCCAGCCGCCGACCTCGCGCAATTGCGCCAGGGTCACGCTGACGCCGTTGATCCAGGCGCGCGAGCGGCCGGACTGGTCGACCACCCGGCGCAGCAGCAGCACGCCGTCGTCGGCGTCGATGGCTTGTTCGTCGAGCCACTGCGCCAGATCGTCGGCCTCGGGCAGATCGAACTCGGCGCTCATCTCGGCGCGGGCCTGCCCGGTGCGCACCACGCCGCTCTCGGCACGATCGCCCATGACCAGGCCGAGCGCGTCGAGCAGGATCGACTTGCCGGCACCGGTCTCGCCGGTGAGCGCGCCAAAGCCGCTGGCGAAATTCAGCTCCAGCTCATCGACAATGACGAAATCGCGAATGTGAAGACGACGCAACATGGTGGGACCGTGAGGGACGAAAGCAGGATCAGGGGGTGCGCGGCGAGGCGCTCCAGTGGAGCTTCTCGCGCAGCATGGCGAAATAGCTGTAGCCCGGCGGGTGGATCAGCCGGATATGGTGCGGTGAGCGGGTGATGCGGATGCAGTCTCCGGCGCGGGCGTCGAAACGCTCCTGGCCGTCGAAGTGCACCCGCGCATCGTGCGGCGCCTGCAGCACGATGTCGATGGTGCAGTTGTCGGGCAGCGTGATCGGCCGCGCCGTGAGCGTGTGCGGACACAGCGGCACCAGCGCAATGCCGACTACGTCCGGGTGCAGGATCGGGCCATTGGCCGACAGCGCGTAGGCAGTCGAGCCGGTGGGGGTGGAGACGATCATGCCGTCGGAGCGCTGGGTGTAGACGAATTCGTCGTCGATGCGCACGTCGAACTCGATCATCCGCCCGATATCGCCCTTGTTGACCACCACGTCGTTGAGTGCGACGGTGTGGAAGACACTACGCTTGCCGCGCTGGACGAGCACGTCGAGCATGAAGCGCGGCGCCTCGACGCCCTTGCCGTCGAGAATCGCGCCGAGACCGGCTTCCATCGTCTCGCGCGCAATGTCAGTCAGGAAGCCGAGCCGCCCCTCGTTGACACCGACCAGCGGCACACCATACTCAGCCAGGCGCCGTGCAGCATTGAGCATGGTGCCATCGCCGCCGAGGACCACCGCCAGATCGGCACCGGCGCCGATCTCGTCGTAGGTGGCCACGGCAAAGCCAGACCCCAGGCGGGTGGAACTCGCCGTCCCCTGCTCGATCAACACCTGCAGGCCCCGGTCACGCAGAAAGCCGCCAATCTGCAGCACGGCGGCCGCCACGTCAGGGCTTTGGTATTTGCCGATCAGAGCGACCGTCTTGAAATCTGGATTCATAGGGCAAAGATTAAACCATAAGAATCCGGGCGATTCGATGGCACACACGGCGCCTCGCCCTATGCACACGTGGCAGACTTACTTAGAATCCATGGCCGATGCGGACAACGGACACTATGGCTGAACTCGACGAACGCTCAAGAATCCTGCTCAAGACGCTGATTGAACGCTATATCGCGGACGGTCAGCCGATCGGATCGCGTGCCTTGTCAAAGCAGTCTGGCCTGGAGCTGTCACCGGCCACGATCCGCAACGTCATGTCGGATCTGGAAGAAGCCGGTTTCATCTCCAGCCCGCATACCTCGGCCGGACGCATCCCCACCTCGCGCGGCTACCGCCTGTTCGTCGACAATCTGCTCACCGTGCAGCCGATGCACAAGGCCCAGCTGCTCGAACTCAAGGAACAGCTGCAACCCGACCAGCCGCAGCGGCTGATCAGCGCAGCGTCTAATTTGCTCTCGCAGCTGACCCACTTTGCCGGCGTGGTGGTCGCGCCGCGGCGCGAGGCGATCCGCATTCGCCAGATCGAGTTCGTCTCGCTGTCGGACACCCGCATCCTGCTGATCATCGTCACCACCCGCGGCGATGTGCAGAACCGCATCCTGCTCACCCAGCGCAAGTATTCGCCCTCCGAGCTGGTCACGGCCGCCAACTACCTCAACCAGCAGTATGCCGGGCTGGATTTCGACGACATCCGCGGCCGCCTCAAGGCGGAGCTCCAGCAGCTGCATTCCGACATGTCGGAGCTGATGACCGCCGCGGTGGATGTGGGCTCCAAGGCGGTCGAGGAGTCCTCACAGTACATCCTCTCGGGCGAGACCAATCTGCTCGACGTCGAAGACTTGTCCTCCAACATGGCGCGGCTGCGCGAGCTGTTCAAGCTGTTCGACCAGAAGACCGGCCTGCTGCAACTGCTCGATGTCTCGAACCGCGCCGAGGGCGTGCAGATATTCATCGGCGGCGAGTCGGGCCTGGCGCCGCTCGACGAATGCAGCGTCATCACCGCGCCCTACGAGGTCGATGGCCAGGTGGTCGGCTCGCTCGGCGTCATCGGCCCGACCCGCATGGCCTACGAACGGGTCATCCCCATCGTCGACATCACCGCCCGCCTGCTCTCGAGCGCGCTGTCCTCGAACAACTAAGGCTTCTTCGGAGAGACTTTCATGGCCCGTTACCGGCCCGAGCCGCCCCATACCCATGGCAGCGTGCCACGCACCGGCGTGCTGCTGGTCAACCTCGGCTCGCCCGAGGCGCCCACGGCGGCGGCCGTACGGCCCTACCTCAAGCAGTTCCTGTCCGACCCGCGTGTGGTCGAGATCCCGCGGCTGCTGTGGTGGCCGATTCTCAACCTGATCATCCTCAACACCCGGCCGGCCAAATCTGCCGAAAAATATGCCTCGATCTGGACCGATGAAGGCTCGCCGCTGCGCATCCACACCGAGCGTCAGGCCAAGCTGCTGGCCGGTTTCCTGACCGAGGCCGGCCATCGCGACTGGCAGGTCGACTGGGCCATGCGCTATGGCAAACCGTCGATTCCCGAGCGGCTCGACGCGCTGCGCGAGGCCGGCTGCGACCGCATCCTCGTCGTGCCGCTGTACCCGCAGTACGCCGGCAGCACCGTCGGGAGCGTCATGGACGAGGTCGCCAGCAGCATCCACGCCTGGCGCAACCTGCCCGAGCTGCGCTTTATCCGCAGCTATCATGACGACCCCGGCTACATCGCCGCTCTGGCCGCCAGCGTGAACGACCACTGGGCCAAGCATGGTCAGGCCGAGCGGCTGATCCTCAGCTTTCACGGTGTGCCGCGCTTCACGCTCGACAAGGGCGACCCCTACCACTGCGAATGCCACAAGACCGCCCGCCTGCTGGCCGACGCGCTGGAGATTGCGCCCGAGCGGGTGATGCTCACCTTCCAGTCGCGCTTCGGCAAGGCCGAATGGCTCAAGCCCTACACCCAGCCGACGCTCGAGGCGCTGCCCAAGCAAGGCATCCGCTCGGTCGACGTGATGTGTCCGGGCTTCGCGTCCGACTGCCTCGAAACACTCGAGGAGATCGCCATGGAATGCAAGGACGCCTTCCTGACCCACGGCGGTGAACGCTTCCACTACATCCCCTGCCTGAACACCCGCGATGACTGGATGCATGCGCTCACCGCGCTGGTGCTGCGCCACGCCGGTCACTGGACCGAGGCCGACCCGCGCCGCAGCGCCGCCGACCGGCAGATCGGCAAGGCCCGCGCCGTGGCGCTGGGCGCCGACAAGGGCGCCCCGGCGAAATGAATGTCACGCTGATTGCCCGCTGGGCGCTCAACGCCGTGGCCCTGATGCTGGTGCCCGAACTGGTCGACGGGCTGGCGGTCACCTCCTACACCACCGCACTGATCAGCGCACTGCTACTCGGTTTGGTCAATGCGCTGATCCGCCCGGTGCTGATCCTCATCACCCTGCCGATCACCGTGCTGACCCTGGGCATTTTCACCCTGGTCATCAACGGCTTGCTGTTCTGGCTGGTCTCCGGGCTGGTCGCTGGCCTGCAGGTGCCGGACTTTTCAACCGCGTTCTGGGGCGCGCTGGTCTACAGCCTGCTCACCTGGGTGGTCAGCATCGCCCTGTCGGACGGGCGCAACGACACCCGCATCACCGTGACGCGCTGGCCGCCGGACGGGCGCGGCTAACGCTGCATGGCAAAAAGGCCGCCGCCCGGCAGGGCAGCGGCCTTTTCTCAGACGGCTAGCGCGATCTACAGCCGCGCGGATTTGTCGGCGCCGTTGCGTGGCACCGTCTTGCGTGCCGGGCGGCGACGCACGGCACCAGGATCGAAATCGCCGTTGAGCTTGTTCAGGGCCTCGTTGCGCGCCTCCAGCGCGAGCTTGAAAGCCCCCTCCTCGCCGTACTTGTTCACCGAAAACTTCACCCGCTTGCGGCGGCCGTCCGGCAGCGGCCACGAGGCCACCCAGAACCAGCGCTGCTTGTCTTCGGGCAGGTCACGGGTCTCCGAGGCGCAATAGCGGCACACACCGACCACACCAGAACGGTTGTTCTTTTTTCGGATAGACGAATACTCCTGCATCGACAGCGGCGGATGCGCCGCAATCACTTCGTCGCGATAGGTCTTGGCGGCGGCAAACGCCTTGCGCTTGCCACTGAACACCCCGTCGCTGAAATGCTTGCGATAGATGACTCCCCGGCGCTGGATCGTGACCAGCCACCCATGGGTGCGGCTCGCTTCGTTGTCGACGCGGCTGATGCCATACACACTGCTTTGGCTCACTCGAACATCCTCCGGCCCGGCTTGATAAGGGGCATAAGAACGCTTTCGGCCGCGCGTCGGAAAACTTTACGGGTCTCGGCAGAACGAACTGCTGCGCCGACCAACGGCCAGTCTGGCGCCCCTGCCGGTCGGCGTGCATCACGGGGGCTTGAATTTCCTGACGGAGCAACCACCTAGCCTCCAGCAGAACATCACCACATACTGATTATCACTGGAGCCCCCGGATGTCCCCCCCCATGCAAGTCGTCTGCCCCCACTGCCAGGCTGTCAACCGCATTCCCGCCGAACGCCTGCCCGACGGGCCGCACTGCGGCCGCTGCAAGCAGCCGCTGATCGACGGTCAGCCGCTAGCGGTCGACGCCACCGCCTTCGAGCGCCATCTGGTCAACGACACCCGGCCGCTGGTGGTGGATTTCTGGGCGCCGTGGTGCGGCCCGTGCCGCTCGATGGCGCCGGCCTTCGAGGCGGCGGCGGCCGAACTGGCGCCAGAGGTGCGCCTGATGAAGGTCAACACCGAAGAGGCGCAGGCGCTGGCCGGTCGATACAACATCCGCAGCATTCCGACCCTGATCGCCTACCGCAACGGTCGCGAGGTGGCCCGCACCAGCGGGGCGATGGATGCCTCGCGACTGGTCGCCTGGGTGCGCGCGAATACCTGAGGGTCGCAGGCTCAGTCGTCGATGAGCTGCAGGTCGAGGCCGGGCGCCAGCGCCTGGCCGGCGGTCGCCGCCGGTGCGGTCTTGGCGACCGTTGCGGAGAGAATGCCCAGGCGCTTGGTCAGGGTGGTGGTCAGGCGGCGGCGGAAGAGATCCTGGCTCTCCTCCGTCGACAAGGCCAGCGCCGCAGGATTGACTTCGAGGTAGGTGACGTCGGTGAGGGTGACCACCGAGAACAGGTGCTTGTGACCCAGCTCGTCGAGATAGGCGGTTTCGCCGAACACCTCGTCCTCGCCCAGTTCGACGATCCGCTTGCCGGACACCGCCAGCTCGACCTTGCCACTGATCACCAGCCCAAAGCGCTGGTCCTGGTCGCCCTCGCGAATCAGCGTGGTGTTGGCCTTGACCGTCCGCCAGCTGGAGATGCGCAGCGCTTCCCACACATCGATATCGTCGAACTCGGTAAAGAAGGTGAGCTTGCGCAGGGTCGAGAACCGGCTGGTGTCGGGCGGTACGAACTTGTCATCCACCAGCTGGTAGCGCACCGCCGACAAGTCCTTGGCAAATTCGGCGCCGTTCTTGTAGCGCGAGTACAGATCTTTCTCCAGCGACTTGCGGATCACCTTGTCCATCAGCTCCGGCAGGTCGGGCAGCAGCTGCGAGACTGCGGGCGGGTCGGCGTTGATGATCTTGTAGATCAGCTGGGCCGGGTTCTTCGCCCGGAACGGCAGGCGCCCGGTGAGCAGATGGAACAGCACCACGCCGAGGGAGTACAGGTCGGTCTTCTGGTTGAGCGGGTAGGCCTTGATCTGCTCCGGCGACATGTAGGCCGGTGAGCCGACCCCCATGATGAAGGTCGAGTCGGTGTCGACCCGCTTGTTGATGTTCATCGCCAGACCGAAGTCGGTGATCTTCACGTTGTCCTTGTCGTCGACCAGGATGTTCGCGGGTTTGATGTCCCGATGCACCACGCCTTGCCGATAGGCATAGTCAAGCGCCATGCAGCACTTGAAGATGATGCCGATGGTCCGGTGCACCGGCAGCAGGCTGGAGAAGGTACAGAAACGCTCCAGCGATTCGCCGGGGAAGTACTCCATCACCACATAGGCTTCGTTGGTGCCGACGACGCCCTCGAAGATGCGGATGATGTGCGGGTGGTTGAGCCGGCTGGCCACCGCCCGCTCGGCCTTGAGCAGCTTGAGCAAGCGCCGGTTCCACTTGGCCTCATCCTTGGACTTGTCGGCGAAGCGGATGTACTTGAGCGCCACCGGCTCCGGATAGGCCGGGCTCTCGGCCAGGTAGACGGTCGCCGTCGCCCCTTTGCCGAGCTCCTTGATGATCCGGAAATCCCCGATCTGTGCCGGGAGATCGCTCATTGAAACCCTCCCCTCGTTTCCGTCGCGAGCGTCGCATCGCCGTATTTCATGCGCGTCATTATGCCCC
The DNA here is from genome assembly GCA_041396265.1 of Rhodocyclaceae bacterium. Classification (GTDB taxonomy): domain Bacteria; phylum Pseudomonadota; class Gammaproteobacteria; order Burkholderiales; family Rhodocyclaceae; genus Nitrogeniibacter. Next base: position 54,091 of record JAWKYX010000012.1, on the reverse strand, counting down.
CGGGCACCGGGCTTGATGCAAATCGGCAAGATTCGGGCGCAAGAAATTTCTTTTCTCCACCCGCTTGAAATCCGCCCTGACGCCCCAAGCTAGACGAGCATTGCCAAACTCACACCGCATCAGGACCGATCCATGCAAGAGAAACAGACGCCCGACGCCCCCGAACAGGCACCGGCCATCGACGTCCATCCGTCGGAAGATGCCGCTACCGCCAGCGCCCCGGAGAACACCGCTGCGTCCAGCGAAGCAGACACCATGCCGAGCCTGGAAGAAACCCTGCGCCAGGCCGAACTCAAGGCCAGCGAGCACCACGACGCCTGGCTGCGCGCCAAGGCCGAGACCGAAAACGTGCGCCGCCGCGCCCAGGAAGACATCGCCAAGGCCAGCAAATTCGCGGCCGAGAAATTCGCCCAGGCCATGCTGCCGGTCAAGGACAGCCTGGAAGCCGCGCTCAACGCCGAGAACAGCACGGTCGAGAACCTGCGCAGCGGCGTCGAGCTGACACTCAAGCAGCTGACCTCCGCCTTCGAGGGCGCCGGCCTGGCCGTGATCGACCCGATGGGCGAGAAGTTCGACCCCAACCTGCACCAGGCCATCAGCGCCCAGCCCGACGACGGCGAGCCCAATCGCGTCATCAACGTGCTGCAACGTGGCTACAGCCTGCATGAGCGGGTCATCCGCCCGGCGCTGGTGATCGTCTCTGCGCCCAAGGCGGGTTGAAAACCGGCGCACCGCCCCCACTATTGATTGCAACCTCGGACCGGATGCCTGGTCCGGCCAGACAAGAATTTCGTTAAAGGAACCATCATGGGAAAGATCATCGGTATCGACCTGGGCACCACCAACAGCTGCGTGTCCGTCATGGAAGCCGGCAAGCCCAAGGTCATTGAGAACTCCGAAGGCGCGCGCACCACGCCGTCCGTCGTCGCCTACGCCGAAGACGGCGAGATCCTGTGCGGCGCGCCGGCCAAGCGCCAGGCCGTGACCAACGCCAAGAACACGCTGTTTGCCATCAAGCGCCTGATCGGCCGCCGCTTCGAAGAAAAAGAAGTGCAGAAAGACATCGCGATGATGCCCTACACCATCGCCAAGGCCGACAACGGCGACGCCTGGGTGGAAGTGCGCGGCAAGAAGATCGCCCCGCCGCAGGTCTCCGCCGAAGTGCTGCGCAAGATGAAGAAGACCGCCGAAGACTACCTTGGCGAAGAAGTGACCGAAGCGGTCATCACCGTGCCGGCCTACTTCAACGACAGCCAGCGCCAGGCCACCAAGGATGCCGGCAAGATCGCCGGCCTGGAAGTCAAGCGCATCATCAACGAGCCGACCGCGGCCGCGCTGGCCTTCGGCATGGACAAGAAGCCGGGCGACTCCAAGATTGCCGTGTATGACCTCGGCGGCGGCACCTTCGACATCTCGATCATCGAAATCGCCGACCTCGACGGCGAGCACCAGTTCGAAGTGCTGGCCACCAACGGCGACACCTTCCTGGGTGGCGAAGACTTCGACCAGCGCATCATCGACTACATCGTCACCGAGTTCAAAAAGGAACAGGGCGTCGATCTGAAGAACGACGTGCTGGCCCTGCAGCGCCTGAAGGAAGCCGCCGAAAAGGCCAAGATCGAGCTCTCCTCCAGCACCCAGACCGAGGTCAACCTGCCCTACATCACCGCCGACGCCTCGGGCCCGAAGCACCTCGCCGTCAAGATCACCCGCGCCAAGTTCGAGTCGCTGGTCGAAGAGCTGGTGGCCCGCAGCATCGAGCCCTGCCGCGTCGCCATCAAGGATGCCGGCCTGAAGGTCTCGGACATCGACGACGTGATCCTGGTCGGCGGCCAGACCCGTATGCCCATGGTGCAGGCCAAGGTCAAGGAGTTCTTCGGCAAGGAAGCCCGCCGCGATGTGAACCCTGACGAAGCCGTCGCTATCGGCGCCTCGATCCAGGGTGGCGTGCTGCAAGGTGAAGTCAAGGACGTGCTGCTGCTCGACGTCACCCCGCTGAGCCTCGGCATCGAGACCATGGGCGGCGTAATGACCAAGCTGATCCAGAAGAACACCACCATCCCGACCAAGGCCAGCCAGGTGTTCTCGACCGCCGAGGACAACCAGAACGCGGTGACCATCCATGTGCTGCAGGGCGAGCGCGAGATGGCCGTCGGCAACAAGAGCCTGGGCCAGTTCAACCTGTCGGACATCCCGCCGGCACCGCGCGGCATGCCGCAGATCGAGGTCACCTTCGACATCGACGCCAACGGCATCCTGCACGTGTCGGCCAAGGACAAGGCCACCGGCAAGGAAAACAAGATCACCATCAAGGCCAACTCGGGCCTGAGTGACGAGGAAGTCGAGCGCATGGTGCGCGACGCCGAGGCGCATGCCGAGGAAGACAAGAAGGCGCACGAACTGGTCGACGCCCGCAATGCCTGCGACACGCTGGTGCATTCGATCAAGAAGGCGCTGGCCGAGCATGGCGACAAGATCGACGCCGACGAAAAAGGCAAGATCGAGGCAGCCATCGCTGAAGCCGAAGAGGCGATGAAGTCCAACGACAAGGACACCATCGTGGCCAAGACCGAAGCCCTCGGCCAGGTCAGCCAGAAGCTCGGCGAGAAGATGTACGCCGACGCCCAGGCCCAGGCCGGCGCCGCCGGTGGTGCCGAAGGTGCGCAGGGTGGCAAGGCCGAAGACGCCGACGTGGTCGACGCCGAGTTCACCGAAGTGCAGGACGACAAGAAGTAATCCGTCCCTTCGCGACATCCGGCCGGGCCGTGCCGCACGCTGTGCGGCGCAGTCCGGCCTTTCCACGACAGAGCTGATACACGACCATGGCCAAGCGCGACTACTACGAAATTCTCGGCGTCAATCGCGACGTCTCCGATGCCGACCTCAAAAAGGCTTATCGCAAGCTGGCGATGAAGTTTCACCCAGACCGCAACCCGGACAGCAAGGATGCGGAGGAGCACTTCAAGGAGGTCAAGGAGGCCTACGAGGTCTTGTCCGAACCCGACAAGCGTGCCGCCTACGACCGCTACGGCCACGCCGGCGTCGATCCGAGCATGGGTGCGGCCGGCGGCGGGCACGGCTTCGAGGGCTTTGGTGACGCCTTCGGCGACATCTTTGGCGACATCTTCGGCGGCGGCGGCCGGGGCGGGCGCTCGAACGTCTATCGTGGCGCCGACCTGCGCTACAACCTCGAGATCTCGCTCGAAGAGGCCGCCCGCGGCGCCGAAAAAACCATCCGCATTCCCACCCAGGAACGTTGCGACAGCTGCGGCGGCAGCGGCGCCAAGCCCGGCACCCAGGCCAAACCCTGCCCCACCTGCGGCGGCGCCGGCCAGGTGCGCATCCAGCAAGGCTTCTTCTCGATCCAGCAGACCTGCCCGAAATGCCACGGCTCGGGCTCCTACATTCCCGACCCGTGCAGCACCTGCCATGGCGCCGGCCGGGTCAAGAAGCAGAAGACGCTGGAGGTGAAGATCCCCGCCGGTATCGACGAAGGCATGCGCCTGCGTCATGGCGGCCACGGCGAACCCGGCATCAATGGCGGCCCGTCAGGCGACCTGTACGTCGAAATCCATATCAAGCCGCACGCCGTGTTCCAGCGCGAGGGCGACGATCTGCATTGCGAAATGCCGATCAGCTTCGCCACCGCCGCCCTCGGCGGCGACATCGAAATCCCCACACTGGACGGCATGGCGCGCATCAAGGTGCCCGCCGAAACCCAGACCGGCAAGGTGTTCCGCCTGCGTGGCAAGGGCATCCGCAACGTGAGGTCGCACATCCAGGGCGACCTGATGTGTCATGTCCTGGTCGAGACTCCGGTCAAGCTGACCGATCGCCAGCGTGAGCTTCTCGAAGAATTTCAACGCATTGGCTCCGAAAACGCCGACCGGCAGAACCCCAAGGCCAAATCCTGGATGGACAAGGTCAAGGACTTCTTCCAGTAACACCGCCACACCGGAGCGGCCACTCGCGCCGCTCCGATCTTTCGGTCTCGACCGACCGCACATCCCCCCGAAACCCCAGTTCGTCACACCAGTGCCGACCGAACGTTAACGTTCGCGTCAGCTTGGCTATACTCCCACTTCGAGGAGACACTCTTACAAAAGACATATAACAATGACTTTCAAGCTCATTGCACGCGCACGCCTGGTCCTGGCGACCAGCGCCCTGCTCGCCGCGTTCGCCGGCAGCGCACAGGCCGAGCCCGGCATCACGACAGAGGCCATCCACCTGGGCATGTCATCGCCCTTCTCTGGCCCGAACGGCGATTACGGCATCGCGATGCGAACCGGCGTCCTCGCAGCCTTCGATGAGGTCAATGCTTCCGGCGGCATCGGCGGACGCAAGCTCACCCTGACCGCGCTGGACGATGGCTACGAAACGGAACGTGCTGTCGCCAACACCCGGGCGCTGATCGACACCCATCAGGTCTTTGCGCTGTTGGCCTTCTACGGCTCGAGCCCAACCACCGCCGCCATGAACGTCTTCAGCAACGCGGGCGTGCCCCTGGTCGGCACCATCAGCGGCGCCGACGCCTTGCGCACACCGGTCAACCGCCACATGTTCAACCTGCGTGCCAGCTACGCCGACGAAACCACCGCCATCGTCAAGCATCTGGTGGCACTCGGTATCACCCGCATCGCCGTGTTCTACCAGGACGACGGCTTTGGCCAATCGGGTCTGGCCGGTGTGACGGCCCAACTCAAGGCCCACCAACTCGCGCCGGTTGCCACCGGCACCGTGCCGCGCAACTCGGTCGAGGTCGGCCCCGCCGTCGCAAAGATCGCCAAGGCGGCGCCACAGGCGGTGATCATGGTCACACTCGTCAAGCCCACCGCCGCCTTCGTCTCCGCCATGCGCGCCGCCGGGCAAACGCCACAGTTCGTCACCCTGTCACCCGTCGGAGCCAATCTGCTGATCAAGGAAATGGGCGAATCCGGGGCCCACGGGCTGGGTATCTCGCAGGTCATGCCCTATCCATGGAATGACGGCCTGCCGCTGATACGGCGTTATCGCCAGGCACTGGCTGCACACGACAAGCACACCGAGCCCGACTACTACAGCCTTGAAGGCTACGTCGCCGCGCGCGTCATGATCGAAGCCCTGAAGCGCATCGGCGGCCCTCCGACACGCGAGAAGCTGATCACCGCCCTCGAACAGGCTCCCTTCGATCTGGGTGGCCATCGGCTGGTGTTCACGCCAAACGACCATGGCGGCGCCCACTATGTCGATCTGACCATCATCGGCCGCAACGGTCGCATTCTGCGATAAAGGGCCATGGCACCTCACGCGCGCCTCGTTTCGCAGTCACCCCTAAAAGGAAACCTCATGCGATCTCTGACGCTCTGGATCGGCGCCGCCATGCTGGCGACCCTATCCCTGGCGCACGCCGAAACCGGCGTCAGCGCCGACCGCATTCTGCTCGGCCAGACCGGCCCGAGCAGCGGACCGCTGGCCACCCTGAATGAGGAATACGTCGGTGGCGCCCGACTGTACTTTGATGCGCTCAATCAGCGCGGCGGCATCCATGCGCGGAAGATCGAGTTGCTCGCGCTGGACGATGCCTACGATCCGGCAAAGGCAGAAGCCAATACCCGTAGCCTGATTGCCGAAAAACAGGTGTTTGCACTCTTCGCATGCTTTGGGACCGGCCCGAGCCTGAAAACCATCCCGCTGGCCACCGAGGCGCAGGTCCCGTTCATCGCCCCCTATACCGGTGCCGACGCATTGCGCGCGCACAAGGCCGAGGTCTTCCATCTGCGGGCGTCCTACGGCCAGGAAATCGAGAAGATCGTCAGCCATCTGGTCAGCGCTGGTATCACTAGTATCGGCGTCGTCCACCACGCCGACAGTTTTGGTACCGCCGGCCTCGAAGCCGCCCGCAAGGCCCTCGCCAGTCGGGGCCTGCGCCCGGTCGTGGAAACCGCCGTGCAGTCCTCGGCCGAGGACGCCGCAACGGCCGCCGCTACGATTGCCGACGCCAACCCCGCGGCCTTGATCATGGTGACCGCAGGCAAGAGTTCGATCGGCATCATGCAAGGCCTGCATGCGCGCAATGCGCGTCCGATGCTCTACGGTCTGTCAGTGATCAGTGCCAACCAGTTGATCAAGACGCTCGGTGAAAATGCACATGGGCTGGTCATCGCCCAGGTTGTACCGTCGCCGTTCCGCTTCGATCACGATCTGGTCCAGGGCTACCGCAAGGCGGCCGAGGCGGCCAAGGTGGACATGTCCTACACCTCGCTGGAAGGCTACATGGCAGCCAAGGTGGTGGCGGAGGGCATCACCCGCGCCGGTCCCGAACTGACCCGCGACAAGCTGATCAAGGCCCTCGAAGGCCTCAATGGCTGGGACGCCGGCGGCGTGAAGATCGGCTTCTCGCCGCGCAACCATGTCGCCTCGGAGTTCGTTGACCTGGCGATCATCAGCCGCGGCAAGTATCTGCGCTGACACGCCCTGCCTCGCTGGTCAGTCGGGGCGGCCGTCCGCCTCCTCGCCCAGACGGTCGGTATCGGCCGTCATGACGTAGCTGCCAGCTGACGGCGGGGTCAGCACCCCCTCGCGCTTGAACGCGGCCACCACCCGGCTGGCCGTCTCAACGGTAATCCCCAGAATCGCCGCGATGTCGGACGAGGCCAGGCGAAACACCTCCGTGCTCCCCGGTTTGGTCTGCAGGCGCAGCAACAGGCGCGCCACCCGCACCCGGGCGGGTGCGCTGCCAGCGGTCAGCTCGGCCAGCCACAGCTGGGCTTCGGCCAGCGCGTCGCCAGCCTTCTCGAGCATGCGTTGCCCCAGACCGGCATCGACGGCGCGAAGCCGATCGAGCGTCACCAGCGGCAGCCGGCACACCCGCACCGGACCAATCGCAATCGCCGAGGCGTCGTACTCCCGCCCGCTGAGCACCTCGAGTCCGGCCAGGTCTCCCGGTTTGACGATGCGCACGATGCGCGCCGAGCCGTCAGCGCCGTGGCGCACCAGCTTGAGCGCCCCTTCACGCACCGTATACAGCGCGTCGCTGCGCGCACCCTGGTGATAGAGCACGCGTTTGGCGTCAATGCGCAGATCGTCCAGATTGCCCTGCACCAGCGCGATCTGCTCGGCTCCCAGCGATGAAAACAGCGCCGAATCGCGCACCGGGCACTTGGCGCAATCCGTATGGCCAGCCCATTGAGAGAGGAGATGCACTCGCGTCATGGGCGCAGTGTGCCCGAATCGGCGCAAGCTTGCCGTGAGCAAAATCTCGCCATGTCAGGCGCGCCGCCAAAGCGTGCCATCGGCCGTATCCTCGAGCACGATGCCTGCCGCCAGCAGGTCCGCCCGGATGCGATCCGCCGCGGCATAGTCCTTGCTGCGCTTGGCGGCGGCCCGCTCGGCAATCGCTGCATCGATGGCCGCGCCGTCGAGCCCCTGAGATTCACCGCCTTGCAGAAAAGCCATCGCCGAACGCTCGAGCAGCCCCAGCACGCTGCCGAGGGCCTGCAACTGCGCCGCAAGCACCGCGCTTCCCGTCCGGTTGACCTCCGCCGCCAACTCGAACAGCACCGCAATCGCTTCGGGGGTGTTGAAATCGTCATCCATGGCGGCGCGGAAACGCACCGCAAACACACCGTTCCAGTCCACCGCCTCGGTGGCCGCCGGCGCATGCTTGAGTGCGGTGTACAGACGCGTCAGGGCCGTACGGGCGTCATCCAGATGGGCGTCACTGTAGTTCAGCGGGCTGCGATAGTGCGCACGCAGGATGAAGAAGCGCACCACCTCCGCGTCGTACTGCTTGAGTACCTCACGAATGGTGAAAAAATTGCCCAGGCTCTTGGACATCTTCTCATTGTCCACGCGCACGAAACCGTTGTGCATCCAGTAATTCACATACTGGCAACCATGTGCGCCCTCACTCTGGGCGATCTCATTTTCATGGTGCGGGAACTGCAGGTCCTGCCCGCCGCCATGAATATCGAACTGCTTGCCGAGCAGCGCCGAACCCATGGCCGAGCACTCGATGTGCCAGCCCGGGCGGCCCTCGCCCCACGGCGATGCCCAGCGGGCGTCGCGAGGATCATCCTCCTTGGCACGCTTCCAGAGCACGAAATCGAGCGGATCGCGCTTGCCGTCGGCCACGTCGACGCGCTCGCCGGCACGCAGCTCATCGAGCGACTTGCCCGACAGGCGGCCGTACGGCGCAAATTTGCGCACCGCATAGCACACATCGGTGTTGTCAGCCACATAGGCCAGACCGCGGGTCTCGAGCTGGCCGATCATATCCAGCATGCCATCGACATATTCGGTGGCGCGCGGCTCATGATCGGGCGGCAGCACGCCGAGCATGGCGGCGTCTTCATGCATGGCGGCAATAAAACGGTCAGTCAGCGCCCGGATCGACTCGCCGTTCTCGGCTGCACGACGGATGATCTTGTCGTCGATATCGGTGATGTTGCGCACATAGGTCACCGCGTAGCCGCTGGCCCGCAGCCAGCGCGCCACCATGTCGAACACCACCATCACCCGCGCATGTCCCAGGTGGCAGTAGTCATACACCGTCATGCCGCACACATACATCCGCACCTTGCCCGCCTCGAGCGGGCGAAATGCTTCTTTGTCTCGCGAAAGGGTGTTGTGAATCATCAACATGGAGCTAGGACCTGTTCTGATGGGGTGTGACACCAATACTGGCGCCAATCGCAAAAAAGGCGGGCTCTCAGAGAACCCGCCTTGTCTGGCGGCAAGTCGGCAACCGGCCAAGCGCCCCGGATGAGACTCGACAGATGTTTATTGGTAGAATGCCCCGTTGATTTTCCAGCTTTCACCGGCGGCAAATTTGGTGCCGAAGTATATCACAATGAAAAAACGCGATTCTTCCCTCCTGCACGCCGCTTACGCCGCGCTGACGCTGGCTTTCGGGCACAACGCCTTCGCCTCGGTTCAGGAAATCCAGTCGCTGATTTCGCGCGGCCAGTACCCCGAAGCGGTCCAGGCCGCCGACATCGATCTGGGCAGCAACCCGACCGATCCGCAGACCCGCTTCCTCAAGGCAGTCGCACTCACCGAACTGAATCGGGTCGAGGATGCCATCACGGTCTTTCGCAAGCTGACCGAGGACTACCCGGAGCTGCCCGAACCCTACAACAACCTCGCGGTGCTCTACGCTCAGCAAAAGGCTTTTGACAAGGCCAAGGCGGCACTGGAGATGGCGATCCGCACGCATCCGAGCTACGCCACCGCACACGAGAACCTCGGCGATGTCTACGCCCGCATGGCCAGCCAGGCCTACGACAAGGCGTTGCAGCTCGACTCGAACAACACCGTTGCGCAATCAAAACTGGCCTTGATCCGCGAGCTGATCACCGTCTCCGTGCGCCGCGACGCGCCCGTCGCCATCGCCCAGGCGGCACCGGCCGCAGCCAGGCCCACGGCCCAGCCCGCTGCTCCGGTGGCCATGCCGAAGCCAGCACAGGCGCCGCTACCCGCGCCCGCACCTGCCCCGGCACCTGCCGTCGTGCCCAAGCCCGCCGCCCCCGTGGCGCAGCCGGCCCCCGCACCGCAACCGGCACCGGCGCCCGTCGCCGCCCCCGCGGCCCCGGTCGCTGCGGCCCCGACGGCCTTGCCCGAACCGGCGCCGGCCCCCGCCGCCCGCCCCGATGCCACCGCCTCGGTCCGCACCGCGGTCGACAGCTGGGCCCGGGACTGGGCACGGAAGGATGTCAAAGCCTACCTGTCGCACTACGCCAAGAGCTTCGACGTCCCGGGTGGAAAATCCCGTGCGCGATGGGAAAATGAACGTCAGGCGCGTGTTGGCGACAAACCCGGAGCCATTTCCGTCGAACTCGAAAACATTGAGATTTCCGTGACCGGCAACAAAGCCAAAGCAGTGTTCCGCCAGCATTACGATTCCTCCGGGTTCAGCGGCTCGACCGACAAGACCCTCGTCCTCGTGCAGCAAGATGGCCAGTGGCGCATCCAGCAGGAACTGATCGGCCGCCAATGAACGTCATGAGTCTTTTCCGCCTCGGCTTCGCCACGGCGCTGATGTCGCTGTCGCTCGGCGTGTCGTCGGCCACGCTCTCCGACAGCGGCCCCGACGCCGATCTGCAGCGCGTGTTTGAAGCCATCGAAGCCAAGCGCCTCGACGACGCACTGGCGCAGACCGAAGCGATCATCAAGGTCTATCCCAACTTCCGTCTGGCGCATCTGATCAAGGGCGATCTCCTGCTTGCCCGCGGCCGCCCGCTCAAGGGCTTCGGCAACGTCAACGGCGACAGCAGCGCCATTGCCGACCTGCGCGAGGAAGCCTTCGCGCGCCTGCGCGCCTACCGCGACAAACCGCAGGCTCAGTATGTCCCCCGCTACCTGCTGCAGATGGGCGCCGAACAGAAATACGCCGTGGTCGTCGACACCCGTCGCGCCCGCCTCTATGTCTACAAGAACGAGAACGGCACGCCGCGCTTCGTGGCCGACTTCTACGCCAGCCATGGCAAGGCCGGCGCCGAGAAGATCCGTGAAGGCGACAACAAGACGCCGGTTGGCGTCTATCACGTCATCTCGCAGATCGACCGCAGCAAACTGCCCGATCTCTACGGCGACGGCGCCTTCCCGATCAACTACCCCAACGAGTGGGACAAGCGCGTCGGCCGCACCGGCTACGGCATCTGGCTGCATGGCGTGCCGCAAGACACCTACGCCCGCCCGCCGCGTGCCTCCGAAGGCTGCGTGGTGCTGGCCAACCAGGACTTCAACACACTGGCCAATTATGTGCAGGTTGGCCTGACGCCGGTGATCATCAGCAACCAGATCGAATGGCTGTCGATGGACGACTGGCAGGCCGAGCGCGGTTCGCTAAACGCGGCCATCGAAGCCTGGCGCAAGGACTGGGAGAGCCGCGATGTCTCCCGCTACCTCAAGCACTATGCGCGCAGCTTCAAGAGCGGCAGTGCCGACCTGGCCAGCTGGTCCGCCCACAAGACCCGGATTGCCAGCGGCAAGACCTGGATCAAGGTCGAACTCGACCGCATCAGCATGTTGCGCAGCCCGGGCAAGGACGAGCTGGTCGAAGTCACCTTTGACCAACGCTACGAGAGCAACAACCACGACGACCAGCGCCGCAAGAAGCAGTACTGGATCAAGGAAAACGGTCAGTGGCGCATCGCCTACGAAGGTAACGCCTGACCCGCCCCTGGCACTCGCCGGCGCGACGCAACCGCGCCGGCTCAACATGACAAGGTAGAACATCATGAAAGCACTGTTGCTCGCGCTGAGCTTCGCACTAATCACGGGCGCAGCCCACGCCGGCCCCAAGGTGGCACTTGACACATCCAAGGGCACCATCGTCCTCGAACTCGACGACAAGGCCGCGCCGGTGACCACCGAGAACTTCCTCAAGTACGTGCGCGACGGCTTCTACAACGGCGTGATCTTCCACCGCGTCATTCCCGGCTTCATGATCCAGGGCGGTGGTTTCGAGCCGGGCATGAAGCAGAAGAGCACCCGTGCGCCGATCAAGAACGAAGCCAAGAACGGCCTGAGCAACGTCACCGGCAGCATCGCCATGGCGCGCACCAGCGACCCGCACTCGGCCAGCGCGCAGTTCTTCATCAACCTCGTCGACAACGCCAAGCTCGACTACCCGTCGTTCGACGGCTGGGGCTATGCCGTTTTCGGCAAGGTGGTCGAAGGCATGGACGTGGTCAAGGCCATCGGCGCAGCGCCCACGGGCACCGCCGGCGGCCATCGCGATGTCCCGACCGAGGACATCACCATCCGCAGCGCCCGCGAAATCGCGGTCAGCCACTGATTCATCCGAACACGCAAGGAGCGGCACATGGCAGTCAAACTGCACACCAACCACGGCACCATCACCCTCGAACTCGACGCCGAGAAAGCCCCCGAGACGGTCAAGAACTTCCTGGCCTATGTCGAAGCTGGCCACTACGACAACACCATTTTCCATCGCGTGATCGACGGCTTCATGATCCAGGGTGGCGGTTTCGAGCCGGGCATGAAGCAGAAGCCGACCAAGGACCCGGTCAAGAACGAAGCCGACAACGGCCTCAAGAACGACAAGGGCACCATCGCCATGGCCCGCACCCAGGATCCGCACTCGGCCTCGGCGCAGTTCTTCATCAACGTTGCCGACAACGACTTCCTCAACTTCCGCTCGGCATCGCCGCAGGGCTGGGGTTACTGTGTGTTCGGCCGCGTCACCGAAGGTCTCGAGACGGTCGACGCCATCCGCGCCGTCAAGACCCGTTCGTCCGGTTTCCACCAGGACGTGCCGGCTGAAGATGTCGTCATCGAGCGCGCGGAAATCATTTGATCGCGCCGCAAAGCACACAGGCAGACATGCCGGCGATGTTCATCGCCGACCTGCACCTGTGTGCGGCCCAGACCGCCACGACCCGCGCCTTCGAGGCCTTCGTGGCGGGGCCGGCCCGAAACGCCGGGCGGCTCTACATTCTGGGCGATCTGTTTGAATACTGGGCGGGCGATGACGACCTCGCCGAGCCCTACCACCACCATATTGCCCAACAACTGCTCGCGCTCACCCGACACGGCACCGCCGTCCATTTCGTGGCCGGCAACCGGGACTTCCTGATCGGTGAGCGTTTCTGCGCCGCGACGGGCGTCGCGCTGGCGACCGAACCCGTCCACATTGCGCTCGGCGCGCGTACCGCCGTCCTGCTCCACGGCGACGTCCTGTGCACCGACGACCACGCCTACCAGGCTTTCCGCAACCAGGTCCGCGACCCGAACTGGCAAACGGCCTTCCTTGCCCGTCCGCTGGCCGAGCGCCGTGCCATCATCGAGAACGTGCGCGCCCACAGCGAAGCGGGCAAGCGCGAAAAGGCGGCGGACATCATGGACGTCAACGAAGCGGCCGTCATTGCCGCCTTCAGGCACGCCGGCTGCGACCTGATGATCCACGGCCACACCCACCGCCCGGCAACCCACCATCACACTGTCGACGACGCAGCCTGCGAACGCTGGGTACTGTCCGACTGGCATGGCACGGCCCCCTACCTGACCTGGTCGGAGGGTGTCCTGCGCCGGGAAATGCTCAGTCCGTAGCCGCAGCGGCCAGCGCAGGGCCGGCCGGCCGATAGAAGCTCAACCGCTTGTAGGGCGTCCCCGCCGTGAGCGGAATCGCCTCGGCAGTCACCGTGTCGCCCACCACTACGGCACGCCCCGATACCGCACCGTCGTCCCACGACCACCGAAGTGTCTCACCGTCTCGTATCACGAAATTGGCCGGCCGACGCGGTGTCACATTCACGGTGATGTGGCGGGGCTGATCCGGTATGCCCCCGCCAATGTCCGTGCGCCGCTCATAGCGGATCGGAAACACGAGACGGGTCTCGGTATCGATGATCCGCGCATGATCCCACAGCAAGCCCATGTTGTAGTGGCCCCGCGGATAGCGCGCCACATCAAGACGCGCTTGAGCCGACAGCGGATGATTGCCGGTCGACTGGGTGAAGGCCGGGTGAGCCCGGTCGAGCGTCACATCCTGATCTGGATGCTCGAAGCTTGAGAGCACCGGCAACTTGACCCCGGCCTCCCCGACGTTGTGACCGTTGCGCACCCACGAGAACGCACCACCAATCCGGTGCTGTTCGACCAGGTTCACAAATTCCAGCTGCGTGTTGCCGTCCGGTCCCGCGCTGAACCCATCGTTGCTGGAGAACGCATGGCGATAGTGGATGCCCCGGACGATGGCGTCGCTGGCCGCCTGGATCGAGAAGTCGATGCGATCCCACAGCGGTGCCGATGCGCCGCGGTCCGGCGGCGCAGTCGCGTACTGGCCCGGATTCTTCTGCGCGATACGCCGGGGCATGACCAGGCCGATCACCCCGCTCGAATACGCGATACGCTGCCGCCAAGGCGCCGGCAGGATCATGGTCTGGATCACTGCGCCCCCTCCCCCCATCGATCCCCCCGTCAGCACGATGCCAAGTGCCTCGGTATCGATCTGGGGGTAGCGCGCGACCAGAAACTCGATCGATCCGGCCAGCCGGCGGCCCGGATAAGGCTGGCCGTCTGCGCCATAGGCCCACCATTCACGCCACGCGCCCTTGTGCGCCTCGGCATCCTGGTTGCGCACCTCGATCTGACCGGCACGCGGCAGCGGCGGCGCAAATGGATGCCCCATGCCCGCACCGGTCCCCGCCGACGAGCCATGCAGATGCAGGTACAGCCGCATCCGCTCCGGTACCGGATCCGTGCGCGAATAGGCCCACTGGAAATCGATGCCATGCGGATCGAAATAGTCCTCGTCCGCAATATGCCATGTACCGGGAAACCAGGCCCATCGCCCGGCCGGGCCACCGCCGGTGCTGGCGGGACGCTCGGGGGCAGAAAGGTGGCCCGCCGGCTGTGCGGCGCGCACGACCTGCGCCGCAAGCCCCACGGGCATGACCCCGCCCTTTGACGGCGCCGACGACATCGATGCCCGGCCGCGATAGGGCTCGGCCGCGACCATGGGGTCGACATAGGCGCCAGTGTCGATCCAGTCGCGCACGCTGGCCAGCTCGCCCGGCGTCACGTGCACTGCCGGATGCGCTTCGTTGTAGTCGATGTCACGCGCCGAGCTGGCGTTCGAGCGATAGTCTGCCCGGCGGCCCTTAAAGTACCAGTAGAACGCCGACCCCGCCGCATAGTTGCCATTGATCAACCATGACACATGCGGCCGGTCGAGCCAGTAGACGGCCTGCGCAGAGTAGCCCTCCGAGCGTTCGTGCACCTGCACCGGCCGGGGGTTTGCCACCTGCTTGTGATCATCCACGAGCATCTTGACCGTGGTCATGCCATCCGAGCCGTCCCGATCATTGAAATCGATGCCGCCTGCCGCACCGGCCCCGTTGTGGCAGCTGACGCAGCGGCGATTCAGGATGGGCACGATGTCCGCGTTGTACTCCGGTTGCGGCCTCGGCGCACCAAGACGTGTCGGCGGCAATCGGGCCGCCAGGCTCGCGGCAAAGTCCGGCGCGGGGTCGACGTCGTTGTGATTGTGGCAACCGCCGCAGCTGAGCACCGTTCCCGGGCGAAGCGATTGCGGCATCATGTCCCGGCGGATCACCTCATGATCGGCGTTGAGCCCGGCCAGCACCCACGGCGTGTCGCACGGCGCCTCGATGCGCGCCGACCCGTCCGCCGCCACCGGCGCATCGCCGAGAATTTCACCGCGGTACCCCCAGACCGACCACCACTGCCTTCCGACGCCGGCGAAGTTCCGGGCTCTGGCCGTGTTCGGCAGCAGCCGCGTCAGGCGGATGAACTTCACATCCTCGTCACGCACGCCGACCATCTCCTTACCCAGCAACGGCGACAGCTCCTGATGGCCGAAGCGGTACTGCCCGTGCAGAACGGAAAAGGCCGTCGTTTCAGCGCGTTGCGAGGCAATCTGCAGATAGCACCGACCATCCTCGGAGCGGGCCTGGGCCACATCGTCGGGGCGATTCTGCGCGTGCACATCGCGGTAGGGCCCGCCGTAAATCGCCCCGTATTCCGCCACCCCGGGCCGATCAACGAGCTTGACCGGATCGCGCACATAGTCGTCGGACGGGATCTTGTCCGCCGGCAACTTGTAGATGCCCAGCTCCACCCCCACGGCATCGGTGATCGCCATCGGCCGACGCGTCGGATCCGGCCCCTGCGCCACAAAACGGTCCAGGCCATCCGGCTTGAGACCAAACTGCCGCGAGCACATGCCCTGGCACCAGACGAAGCCCAGCGCGTTGTCGGGCAAACCGAAGGGATCGCGGATCTTCCCCTTGTAGCGCCCCCGGTCGAAGTCGAAGTGCGATTTCTCGTCATTGGCGTTGGCCCAGCTGGCCACATCGAGCAGATCGCGCGGATTGAGCGCATCGAAGCGCCCCTTGGCCTCGCGCACCGGAATGCCTTCCACGGTAAACGGCTTGGGCGACCAGAGAAAGATCTTGCCGGCGCCCTGGTTGTGGTTGCCGCGGTAGTACTCCCCCACCGCGAGGCGGCCGTCCTGCAGCTGGCTGAGCCAGTGCAAGGCGCGGCCGCGGTAGTGGGCGCCAAAGGACGATTCCTGCGATCCGCCCCACGGATCGGTCGCGCAGATCCACCACTGGTTGAGCAAGGTGCCGGGGTAGTTGGTGTAGACCGGGCCGTAGCCGATGTAGGCCAGATCATGCCCCCATTGCGCACATGAGCCGATGATCCGGCCGTCGCGGATCTGCGCCCCACCGTAGAAGCTGACCATGTCGTGGTAACCCGTTTTCACGACATTCCTGCCGTCCACGTCCGCAAAGAACGTCTGCAGATTCGGATATCCCTGCACCGACTGCCGCGGCAGGAGCGGCTCGTACTCCTTGTCACGATCCGACGAGAACATCACCCGGAGCCGGCCATTCTGATTGACGAACACCGGCGTCACATCGTGCTGGCCGGGCACATAGGGCCACTCCTGCGTCCGGCCCGTGGTGAGGTCGTGGATGGCCACATTGGCGCCGGACACCCCTGCAATGATGCGGTTTTTCGACCCGCAGGCCGTGTCCCACTGGCTGCCGCGGTAGAGGGTGAAGGCCACCTGGGTACCGTCGAACGACAGCCTCGGGTCGGTCGGCATGCAAACCTGCCCGGTCGCCGCGCAGTCATACAGGACCGAAATCCGTCCCGTAGCATCCCGCCGCATCAACCGGCCCGGGCCGCTGATGCCGTTCGAGCCGCGCCCCGCAGGTTTTTGATTGTTCAGCCGATTATTGACTTCCGGCAACGAGATGCACACGTCCGGGTGGTCGAAGGTCTCGCCCTGAAACCGTGACGGCGTGCGATCGATATCGAACTCCACCCAGATCAAGGGCGTTGTCGTATCGTCTGCGGCCAGAACCGGTCCGGCCAGCACGACAATCCACCCTGCCAGCTGCCAACGCATGTACCCGCCCCTTCCCACCGCGCGGCCAACCGGGTGCATGACACGGTGGGCGGCCGCCTCGGAGGATCAGATTCGCGTACAGGCTCACGGCGCCGGCCGCCGGGACGTGCGGCGCCCCGGCGGCTGACTCGGCCACCTGTACCAACGATGATTGAGGGGATAGTGCGCCTTGCAGGCGGGCATGTGAACCGGCACCCCGGCCGACCAAGCCGGGCCACGACAGCGACCGCCAGCGCGAACCACCAACCGGTGCACACCACTGAGCGCATGCGGCGACGCAGCGCCGCCGCCTTGGAGGCTACAGACTCTTACACACTAGCCACGCCTGACGACACGCTCGTGCGCCAGGCGTGCCTCTGGATCAGCGCGACAGCCCGGCCAGATCTGCCTGCAGGTCTGCCACCGACTCCAGCCCCACGGCCAGGCGGATCAAGCCTTCGCCAATGCCGCTCGCCGCACGCGCTTCGGCTGAGATCCGCCCGTGCGTGGTGGACGCCGGATGCGTGATGGTGGTTTTGGTGTCGCCGAGGTTGGCGGTAATGGAAATCAGGCGGGTCGCGTCGATCAGGCGCCAGGCCGCTTCGCGACCGCCGACCACATCAAAGCTCACGATGGCGCCGCCCGAGCCCTGCTGGCGTATGGCCAGTTGATGTTGCGGGTGGGAGCTCAGCCCCGGGTAATACACCCGCGCCACCTGCGGTTGCGTTTCGAGCCATTGCGCCATGGCCAGCGCGTTGGCGCTCTGGGCATCCATCCGGATGCGCAGGGTCTCGAGGCCCTTGAGGATCACCCACGCATTGAACGGCGACAGGCACGGCCCGGCCGTGCGCAGGAAGCGGAAGACTTCGTCGACCAGCGCGGCGCCACCGACCACCGCGCCGCCCAGCACCCGGCCTTGACCGTCGAGGTATTTGGTTGCCGAGTGGATGACCAGATCCGCACCGAGCGCCAGCGGTTTTTGCAGCGCCGGCGTGCAGAAGCAGTTATCGACAGCCAGCAGCGCACCATGGCGGTGGGCCACCTCGGCCACGGCGGCGATGTCGACCAGTTCGGTCAGCGGATTGGATGGCGTTTCGACAAAAAACAGCTTGGTGTTGGCACGCGCCGCCCCGTCGTAGGCCGCAATGTCGGCTGCCGGGACGAAGGTGGTCTCGATACCGAAGCGCGAAAACACATTGCCGAAGAGTTGCTGCGTCGATCCGAACAGCCCTTGCGAGGCGACCACATGATCGCCGGTCTTGAGCAAGGCCATGACCATCGACAAAATGGCGGCCATGCCAGAGGCCGTGGCCACGCAGGCTTCGCCCCCCTCGAGCGCCGCCAGGCGAGACTGCAAGGCGGTGACCGTGGGGTTGGTGAAGCGCGCGTAGACATTGC
This sequence comes from Rhodocyclaceae bacterium, assembly GCA_041396265.1. Lineage (GTDB taxonomy): Bacteria > Pseudomonadota > Gammaproteobacteria > Burkholderiales > Rhodocyclaceae > Nitrogeniibacter. Next base: position 35,826 of record JAWKYX010000012.1, on the reverse strand, counting down.
CCGGCGCTTCACCCGAAAACCGCGCCGCAGCCTGGGCGGCATTGTCGAACACGAAGCTGGATGTCAGATACATCGCCTCGCTGTGTTCGTTGAACTGGCTGCGCTCTATCCCGGCGCGAACGGCCAGCGTATCGAAATCGAGCGAAGGCTCGGTGTGATCAGCCACGCAAAATCCCTTATTAATCCGAAGTGTCCGAGGCGAGGTTCAGGTCGAGCTGGTTGGCCGCCGGGCCGCTGTCGGCGTCTTCGACGGTCACCGGCGCCGAGCCGCGGCGGTTTTCGATCCCGTGCAGGTAGTCCGCCGTGACATCGCCGGTGACGTATTTACCGTCGAAACAGGAGGTTTCGAAGTACTGGATGGACGGGTTGATCGCCCGCACCGAGGCACGCAGATCATCGAGATCCTGATACAACAGACCGTCCGCCCCGATGGCGGCGCAGATTTCGGACTCGTCGCGATCCGCGCCGATCAGCTCGGCCCGAGTCGGCATGTCGATGCCGTAGACGTTGGCATGGCGCACCGGCGGCGCGGCGGAAGCGAAATACACCTTGGTGGCGCCGGCATCGCGCGCCATGTTGACGATCTCCTGGCTCGTCGTGCCACGCACGATCGAGTCATCGACCAGCAACACCCGTTTGCCCTTGAACTCCTGGTGGATGGTGTTCAGTTTCTGGCGGACGGACTTACGACGCACGGCCTGGCCCGGCATGATGAAGGTGCGGCCGATATAGCGATTCTTGACGAAGCCCTCGCGGTACGGCACCCCGAGCTGGTTCGCCATCTCCAGCGCCGCCGGGCGGCTGGAGTCGGGAATCGGGATGACCACGTCGATCTCGACATGCGGCATGACACGACGGAACTTGGCAGCGAGATACTCGCCCATCTTCAGGCGCGCCTCATAGACCGACACGCCATCGATCAACGAGTCCGGTCGAGCCAGATACACATACTCGAACATGCACGGCGCATGCACCGTCGATTCGGCACAGGCGCGGCTGCGGAAGTTGCCTTCCATGTCGATCACCACCGCCTCGCCCGGCTCCACGTCGCGCAGCAGCTTGAAGCCAAGGGCGTCGACCGCCACGCTCTCCGACGACACGATCCATTCGGTGCCCCCCGGCGCATCATTGCGACCGATCACCAGCGGGCGGATGCCGTAGGGATCACGGAAGGCCAGCAGGCCGTAACCGGCAATCATCACGACCGCGGCATAAGCCCCGCGGCAACGCCGATGCACGGCGGCAACCGCCTGGAAGATCGCGTTCTCATCCAGCTTGCAGCCATTGGAGGCCGCCTGCAGTTCGTGCGCGAGCACGTTGAGCAGCACTTCCGAATCCGAATTGGTGTTGATGTGGCGCAGGTCGGCGAGAAACATCTCGCGCTTGAGCTCTTCGGAATTGGTCAGGTTGCCGTTGTGCGCCAGCATCAGGCCGAACGGCGAATTGACATAGAACGGTTGGGCCTCGGCCGCGTTATAGGCCGATCCCGCCGTCGGGTAGCGCACATGCCCGATGCCCCAGTTGCCCTGCAGGTTGCGCATGTTTCGCGTGCGAAACACATCGCGCACCAGCCCCGAGCCCTTGTGCATCAGGAAGCGCCCACCCTCGGTGGTCGCAATGCCGGCTGCATCCTGCCCGCGGTGCTGCAACACCTGCAGTCCGTCGTAGAGCAACTGATTGACCGCCGTTGTTGCGACAACCCCTAGAATCCCGCACATGCCATCACCTATCGAAAACTCACCCGTTCCGCCACCATGTCGGGCATCCAGGGTTTCGCCGCCACCACGGCCGTCTCAAGCAGCGGCGAGAACATCGCCGCCTCCCACCACGGGGCCCGAGACAATCCGCTCGCCCCCCCTAAAGCTACCAGCAAACATGCAATCGCCACGGCCTTGGCCGTACCGAAAAGCGCGCCGAATCCGCGATCCACAAAACCCAGCCCGACAGCGTGGATGAGTGCGCGCAGCACATAGCGCACCACCGCCACCGCCACCAGCACAGTCAGGAAAATCAGCGCAAACCCGGCCAGATAGGCAAACGCGGGTTCCGACAACCAGTCGACGAACAACACGGCAGCCTGCCCGGCGAACATCCGCGCGGCAATGAAGGCCAGCACCCAGCCGGCAATGGCCAGCACCTCGCTGATCAGGCCGCGCCAGAAACCGAGAATGGCCATCAAGCCCAGCAGGCCGAGGAACGCGTAGTCGAAAACTGTCATCGTGTCGCCCTGCGGCTCAACCGCGGGCCATCACCACACCCTTGAAGCCGGCCTTTTCAAGCTGGCCCGCCGCCTTCTCGGCCGCGTCACGAGACGGATACGGACCGACACGCACACGTGTCGTCGCCCCGACCTTCTGGGTAAATACCTTGAACCCCTTGGCACGCACCTGTCCGGCCAGTGTGGTCGCGCTATCTTCGTTGCCATAGGCGCCGAGCTGGACCACAAAGGCCTCGCCTGAGGCCACGGGAGCCTCTGGCTTGAGCAGTTTGCCGGCCAGAATCGCCTCGACCCGCGCGCGCTCGTCCGCTGCCGGCGCCACCGCGGGCTTGTCGTGCGCTGGTTCGGCGCGTGGCGCTGTGGGCTTGGGCTCCGGCATCGCGGGCTTGGGCTGGGGCTTGTCAGCGACGGGCGCCTTGGCCACCGGCTCGGGTGCTGCGGGTTCGGCAGCCGGCGCCGGCGGAAGATTGGCTTCGGTTACCGGCGGCTGGGATGGCACATCGATGCGACGCTGGGCGAAATTTTCACCTTCCTGGCTGGGAATGCGCACCTGGATGTCTTCACCAACCGGCTTGGGAGCCGGGTCCATGACCATCGGAAGGACAATCACGGCCAGCAAGGCAAGCGCCGCGGCACCCACCAGTCGGCGGCGGGCTCGCTTTTTAAGATCGGTCTGGGCGTCGTCGGTCGCCATGGAGAAACTCAGCGTTCAGCGCGAATGGCGACCAATGCATCGGCCACCGTCAGGAAGGAACCAAAGACGATGATTCTATCACCGTCCTGCGCGGCTGCCCGGGCAGCCCGATAGGCGTCCGCTGGCGATGCGTAGCGTGCGTCGCCCACCGCGATGCCGGCCGCAGCCATGCGCGCTGCCAGATCATCCGCCGACAGGCCTCTCGGGCCAGGCAGGGAGGCCGGTAGCCAATGGTCGACACGGCTCTGGATCCGCGCCAGCGACGCCTCGACGGCCTTGTCGGCCATCATGCCGACGACCGCCCAGGTTTCCGGGTAGTAGCCCATGTTGGCGAGGTTCTCGGCGAGCACCCCCACGGCCTGCGGGTTGTGCGCCACATCGAGCACCACGGCAGGCTGGCCAGGCAGGGTCTGGAAACGCCCCGGCAGATCGACCAGCATCATGCCCTCGCGCACCGCCTGCATCGGCACCGGCAGGCGATCGCGAATGGCCTCCAGGGCGGCCATTGCCGCGCTGGCGTTGAGCAACTGGTTGGCGCCGCGCAACGCCGGATAGGCCAGGCCGCCGCGTTTGACGCCGGGGCCCCAGAACGCCCATTGGGTGCGATCGCCGGAGAAACCGAAATCCCGGCCGCTGATCTGCAACGGCGCGCCAACTTCCGCGGCCACCGCGGCGACGGATTCGGGCGGTTGCGGGTCGGCACAGATGGCGGGCCGACCGGCGCGGAAGATGCCGGCCTTTTCGCGGCCGATCGCCTCGCGCGTATCACCGAGGTATTCCATGTGATCCATGGCGATACTGGTGACGATGGTGCAGTCGGCATCGAAGACATTGGTGGCGTCGAGCCGGCCACCGAGCCCGACTTCAAGAATGATGACGTCGAGGGCAGCCGCGGCAAAGCAGGCCCAGGCGGCCAGTGTGCCGTGCTCGAAATAGGTGAGATAGGTGTCGCCGCGCGCGGCTTCGACCTGCGCGAAGGCCGCTGCCAGCGTGGCATCGTCGACCTCGAAGCCGTTGATGCGCACCCGCTCGTTGTAGCGCATCAGGTGGGGCGAGGTGTACAGGCCCACGCGATAGCCGGCGGCCAGGCAGATGGCTTCGAGCAGCGCACAGGTCGAGCCCTTGCCATTGGTACCGGCAACGGTGATCACCACCGCATCGGAGGTCTGGCCCATGGCGTCGCGGACCGCAGCGACCCGCGCCAGACCCAGTTCGATACGCTGGCCGTGACGGGCTTCGATCAGGGCCAACCATCCGGCGAGATCGCCGGGCAAAACGGAATCAGGCATGCGTGGCGGGCTGGCGGGTCAGGAGGGTGAGCAAATCGGCAAGGCGCTGACGCATCTCGCGTCGATCGACAATCATGTCGATCGCCCCTTTATCGAGCAGGAATTCGGCGCGCTGGAAGCCCTCAGGCAGCTTCTCGCGCACGGTCTGCTCGATCACGCGCGGCCCGGCAAAGCCGATCAGCGCATTGGGCTCGGCGATCACCACATCGCCCATGAAGGCGAAGCTGGCCGACACCCCGCCCATGGTCGGGTCGGTCAGGATCGAGATGAACGGCAGCTTGCGCGCGGCGAGCTGATTGATTGCCGCCGTGGTCTTGGCCATCTGCATCAGCGAGAACAGGCCTTCCTGCATGCGGGCACCGCCGGTCGCGGTCACACAGATGAAGGGGACGCGCTGTTCGATGGCAGCCTGCACGCCGCGAGCGAAACGCTCACCGACCACGGAGCCCATCGATCCGCCGAGAAAATCGAACTCGAAGCAGGCCACCACCACCGGCACGCTCAGAATCGCGCCCTGCAAAACCACCAGGGCATCCTGCTCGCCGGTCTCTCGGGCGGCGGCCTTCAGGCGGTCGGGATAACGCTTGGAATCCTTGAACTTGAGCAGATCCATTGGCGTGACTTCGGCACCGATCTCGAACCGACCTTCCGGATCGAGCATCAGGTTCAGCCGCTCGCGTGCGCGGATGCGCTGATGATGGCCGCACTTGGGGCAGACGCTGTGGTTGCTCTCGAGGTCGGAGCGATACAGCACGGCCTCGCAGGCCGGGCATTTGCTCCACAGCCCTTCGGGAATGGACTTGCGGGCGGCGCTGTCGTCGCGCTTGATTTTCGGGGGCAGCAGCTTCTGAAGCCAACTCATGACTGGTTCTCTCCAAGACTGTCGAGCGCCTCGCGAATGGCGCGCATGAAGGCGGTGACGCGAGCAGGCGCCTCGGCCGGCCCGGCCTGTTCGATTTCTTCGATGATGCGGCTGCCGATCACCACGGCATCGGCCACCGCGCCGACGGCCTTGGCCGTTTCCGCATCGCGAATGCCGAAGCCCACGCCCACCGGCATGCCGACACGCTCGCGGATCATCGGGATGCGCCTGGCCACCTCGTCCAGATCCAGCTTGGCCGATCCGGTCACGCCCTTGAGGGAGACATAGTAGATGTAGCCGCTGCCCGCCTTGGCGACGTCGCCGATACGCGCTTCGATCGAGGTGGGCGCGAGCAGGAAGATCGGGTCGATGCCCGCGTCCTTGGCCAGCTGGGCGAAGGCGACGCACTCCTGCGGCGGGTAGTCCACCACCAGCACGCCGTCGACGCCGGCCCTGGCCGCCGCCGCGACGAACACCTCGGCCCCCATCGCCTCGATCGGATTGGCGTAGCCCATCAGGACCACGGGCGTCACCGAGTCGGTCTCACGGAAGCGCTCGACGATGGCCAGCACCTTGCGCAGGGACATTCCGGCGGCCAGCGCACGCTCGGAGGCGCGCTGGATGGTCGGCCCGTCGGCCATCGGGTCGGAAAACGGAACACCGAGCTCGATGATGTCGGCACCGCCGTCGACCAGCGCCTGCATCAGCGGCAGCGTCAGCTCGGGCGACGGGTCGCCCGCGGTAATGAACGGAATCAGTCCGCGCCGGCCGGCGGCACGCAACTGCTCGAAACGCGATTGAATTCGTGACATAAACACCACCATGCCGGAGGCACTGCCTCCGGCCGGAAATCAGAACTGGATGCCGGACTTTTCCGCCACCGTGTGCATGTCCTTGTCGCCACGACCGGACAGATTCACCAGCAGCACCTTGTCCTTCGACAGCGTCGGCGCCAACTGCGCGGCATAGGCCAGGGCATGCGACGACTCAAGGGCCGGGATAATACCTTCGTAGCGGCACAAATCGTGAAATGCCTGCAGCGCCTCGGCATCGGTCACGCCGACATATTCGGCGCGATGGCAGTCCTTGAGCCAGGCGTGCTCGGGCCCGACGCCGGGGTAATCCAGGCCTGCCGAGATCGAGTGGGTCTCGATGATCTGACCGTCTTCGTTCTGCAGCAGATAGGTGCGATTGCCGTGCAGCACACCGGGCTTGCCGGCCGACAGCGACGCCGCGTGGCGGCCGGAATCGAGCCCGTCGCCGGCTGCCTCGACACCGATCAGCTTGACGTCGGCGTACGGAATATAGGGATAGAAGATGCCCATCGCGTTCGACCCCCCGCCAACACAGGCGATCACCGCATCGGGCTGGCGACCGGCCATCTCGGGCATCTGGGTCAGGCATTCCTCGCCGATGACTTTCTGGAAGTCGCGCACCAGCTGCGGATAGGGGTGCGGACCGGCCACGGTCCCGATGATGTAGAAGGTGTCGTGGATGTTGGTCACCCAGTCGCGCATGGCCTCGTTGAGCGCATCCTTGAGCGTGCGCGAGCCGGAGCTGACCGGCACCACGGTGGCGCCCAGCAGCTTCATGCGATAGACGTTGGCCGCCTGCCGGCGCACGTCTTCCTCGCCCATGTAAACCACGCACTCGAGGCCGTAGCGTGCCGCCACCGTGGCCGTCGCCACGCCGTGCTGTCCGGCGCCGGTTTCGGCGATCACGCGTGGCTTGCCCATGTGGCGGGCGAGCAGTGCCTGGCCGATGCAGTTGTTGATCTTGTGGGCGCCGGTGTGGTTGAGGTCTTCGCGCTTGAGATAGATCTGCGCGCCGCCGAGCAGTTCGGACCAACGCCGGGCATGGTAGATCGGGCTCGGCCGGCCGACGAAGTGGCGCAGCTCGTAGCGGTACTCGTCCATGAAGGCGGGATCCTGCTGGCACGCTGCGTAGGCTTCACGCAGGCTGTCCAGGGCGGGGATCAGGGTTTCTGCAACGAACACGCCACCATAGGGGCCAAAGTGGCCCTGCGCGTCCGGCATCTGATACGGCGTGTCAGCCATCTGCATCTCTCACTCCGGAAATGAACCGGGCGATTGCCCCGGCATCCTTGATTCCCTTGCCCGCCTCGACGCCACTGGACACGTCCACGGCCCAAGGGCGAATCCGCCGCACGGCCTCGGTGACGTTGTCCGCCGACAAGCCACCCGACAGAATCAGGGGGCGATCAAAATCCGGGGGAATCAGGGACCAATCAAACACTTTTCCACCACCGCCATAGCCTTCGACAAAGGCGTCGAGGAGCAGGCCACGGGCCGACGGAAAGCAAGCTGCGTATTCTATCAGATCGACCCCGGCGCGCATCCGGGCGGCACGAATGTAGGGCCGACCGTACTGCAGGCAGTCGGCCTCCGTCTCATCGCCGTGGAACTGGAGCAGACCGATCGGCAGGCGGGCGAGCGCCTCGCGGACAAACGCCGGATCGGCGTTCACGAACAGGGCCACGATGGTCACGAAGGGCGGCACCCGCGCCATCAGGGCGGCGGCCTGGTCGATCGTCACATGGCGCGGGCTGGCCGGATAGAACACAAAGCCCAGCGCGTCGGCTCCGGCCGCCACGGCGGCATCGACATCCTGCGCGCGGGTCAGTCCGCAGATCTTGATTCGGGTTCGGGGCACGGCATGGGCAACGCAAATTGAGGAGTGCAAATGATACGCCCCTGCCCCGGCAAGGACCATTGATCCGGATACTCGACCCCGCACAGATACAGGCCAGCGGCGGCAAAGGTTGGCGCCGCGCGGGTGCGGTCGCGCCCACGCAGCAGCTCACCCATCCAGCCGACCGGCTGCGCGCCCTTGCCGATATACACCAGCGCACCAACCAGATTGCGGATCATGTGATGCAGGAAGGCGTCCGCACAGAAATCGAAGACCACGTACTCGCCGCTGCGCTGGACCTGCGCATGGCGCATCCGGCGAACCGGCGAATGGGCCTGGCAGCCCGCTGCACGAAAGGCCGAGAAATCGTGCTCGCCACGCAACACCTGCGCCGCCTCGGCCATGCGCGCGGCCTCGAGCGGGCGATGAAACCAGCCGACGCGGGCGTTGAGCAAGGCCGGCCGCACCGGGCCGTTGAACAAAACATAGCGGTAGTGGCGCGCCGTGGCACTGAAGCGGGCATGGAAGTCGGCACCGACCGGTTGCGCCCAGCGCACGGCCACGCCATCAGGCAAGTGGCTATTGACCCCCCTCACCCACGCGCTCACCGGACGCACCACCGGCGCGTCGAAATGCACGATCTGGGTCGTGGCGTGCACCCCGGTGTCGGTGCGCCCGGCGCACACCGTCGGCACGGCGGTGTCGGCAACACAGGCAAGCGCCCGCTCCAACGCATCCTGCACCGTCCGGCCGTGAGGTTGTGTCTGCCAGCCCTCGAAGGACTCGCCGGCGTATTCGACACTCAGCACAATACGCGTCACATCCGCCACCACACGCCCCCGATCCCGACCAAAATCACCGCAGCCATGACGGCGCGGTCGTGCCAGCACACAGGCACCACGTCAAGCGTCAACGTCTTAGCGCCCCCCGGCGCCTCCACCGTCGCGAGCCAGGTGCGCCATTGCAGCTTCGGCCCATCAAGCTCGGCCAACACCAGACTGAGCCGGACCGCCACGCGGTCGGGCGACACGCCCAGGGGGCGAAAACCGGCCGCCAGCACATGCAGCGCCAGGACAAGCCGCGCCACCGGCATTTTCGTCAGCAGGATGGATACCAGGGAGACCATGGCCAGAAGCCGGGCTGCATGCGTCACGCCCAGCATCAACCCGTCCCAGGTCGGGTTTGCGGCTGTCCAGAACGGCAACATCGCTGTCCCGGGCGTCGCAAATCCGAACATCAGAATGATGACCGCCAGCAGCACCCGGATACGGCGTACCAGCTTGGCCGTCCGGGCCGCGTCGATTCCGGCCGCCAGAACCACCAGCCCAAGCGCAGCCACCCACATCCCGTGTGACGGGAGCGCCTGAACAAAAACGGCGACGCCCGCCCAGAGGGTGAGCATCGCCGCCGGATGAAGCTCCATCACGTCAGTCAGTGCAGATCATGCAAGACTCACCCCAACCGGGCAAACACCGCACGCGCCTGTTCCTGCTGGGCGTCGTTGCCATCGCGAATGACCTCTTCGAGCAGCTCGCGGGCGCCTTCTGCATCGCCCATCTCTTCGTAGGCACGCGCCAGCTCCAGCTTGGTGTCGACTTCCTGGCTCAACTCATCGTCATCGGGCATGTCGGGCATACTCCGACTGTCGGTCAGCGAAGTCACGACACTCTTCGACAGAGAGGCCATCATGTCGTCTTCTTGTGAGGCTTCATCCGAGACGGACTTGCGGGTATCGCTCGGCGCCGGCTCATCGAACACCGGAGGAGCGTCGTCCAGCTCCCCTTTCGCCTCCGTTTCTTCGACCACCGGTGTGTCTTCGCCCGCCGCCGGCGTCGTCTCGACCGCTGGCGGCGCGTCGTCCGCACCTTCCAGATCCAAGCTGATATCGGACAGATCCAGCGATGTCGCCATCATCGGACTGTCATCGCCTTCTGCGGTCTTCGCCTCATCCAGATCAAAATCAAAATCGAGCAGGCTACCGTCGAAATTGGTCTTCTCCAGATCAACCACAGACTCGTTGCCGACGTCCTCGGCCGGTGCTTCTTCTTTGGTCGCATCGGGCGCAGACGCTGCCACATCCGCATCAAACTCGAGATCGCTCACTTTTCCAAGATCGGTTTCAGTGTCATCGACACCATTGACCCGGGTGCTGTCGAGCGATGCATCGGCGGTCTCATCGGACTCAGCCAGATCCAGGTTGAACTCCAGACCGGTGTCGGTCGTGGTGAAGCTGTCGTCCAGCGTGCGGCCGGCCACCTCGGTGGCTTCCATCGAGGCGGCATCGGCGGCCGGCGGCTCGACCGCATCGTCAAGCTCCAGGTCGAAATCGAGGTCACCGGCATCAAGGCCTTCGGGCAAGGTCTCGGAGGCCGCCTGGTCAAGCTCCGGCACCGCTTCGCCCTGGGCGTTGACCGCAGCCTCGAGATCGGAGTCGGTGAACTGGTTCAGGTCCCCCGGAATCGCCCACGTATCCTTGAGCTGGGAGGGTGACGGGGCGTCGGGATTCGGCACCGAGGCCGACAGGTCCAGCGACATTTCCGCGTTGTCCTCGCCATCGATGGCTGCATCGATATCGGACGGCGCGTCCACCTCGGCCGGCGCAGCTGCCTTGGGCGGCACGGGGGCTTCCGCCGCTGGTGCGGAAAACGCCTCGCTGTCGTCCGCTGGCGGAGCCGCCTTGAAATCTTCATCGGCCGGCAGTTCGTCATCCAGCGGCAGGTCGATTTCGCTTTGCGGGCCACGCAGGAACAACGGGTTGTCCGGATCGAGCTTGCGCCCCATCTCGGCCGCCTTCACCCAGTCCGGACCATTGCCACCGGTGACCGAATACAGCTCGGTTGCCGTGGTCTCGAACTGCTTCATGTTCTTGCGCTGGCCGTAGATCTCCATCAGCTTCAGATGCACGGCCGTGCGGTTCGGATCGCCCTTGAGGGCATCGAGGAGAATCTCTTCTGCCTGGGCATCGCGCCCGTACGCCATATAGACGTCGGCTTCGGCCACCGGGTCGACCCCCTCGTCGGCATCGATGGCCGACAGGCCGGACTGGCTGAAGTCCGTCTGAATCAGGCTGCTGCTTCCGGTATCGACACTCTGACCGCCGGTTTCTCCAAAAACCGAGTTCTGATCCGGCGGGAACACAGATGCCATCGCAGTCGCCTCTGGCGCCCCCCCGGTGCGGCTCTTGCGGCTACGCAGCAAGCCATAGCCCAGCAACAAGGCCAGGATGCCGCCACCACCGTACAACGTGGTCGGGTTGGCCAGCAGTGACTCGAGGAAACTCGGCTCGGCCGGTGGCGGTGCTGCCGGTGCCGGTGCCGGTGCCGGTGCTGCGGGCGCAGGGGCCGGGGCGGGTTCGGGGGCCGCAGCCACCGGTACCGGTGGCTCAGCCGCGGCGGGCGCATCGGCTGCCGGAGCCGTCGGCTCGGCGGCGACCAGCGCCTTGAGTTCCTTGTCGAGCGCGTCCTGTTGCGCAGCGCTGGCAGGCGACTCGGGCTTTTGTTCGACCACCGGCTCAGGCGCCTGGGCCACCGGCGGCGCCGGTTCGGTCGTGGCCGCCGGCGCGGCGGGCGCGGCACTGGCCTGCTTCTGAAGCGCGGCCAGGTTTTCGTTCTTCAGCGCGATGAGCTTCTGGAGCTCGGCAATATTCGCTTCGAGTGCAGCCAAGCGGTCAGTGGCCTCGCGCAAGGCCTTGTCCCGCGCCACCAGGTCTTCTTCAAGCGACTTCAGGCGCGCTGCCGCAGCTGCCATCTCCCCGTCCCCGGCGCCAGCGGCCGGCTTGGCCTCGTCAACCGTCTTGGAGACTTTGACCTGATCCTTGCTTGCAGCACTGGGCAAGGTGGGTTCTTCGACTTTGGCGGTAATCTTGCCGGCGCTGCTCTGGCTGGACGGCGCGTCCTCGGGTGTCGCCTCCGCAACACGCGCCGCGACCCGGCGGCGGTACTCGGCAAAATCGGCTGCATGGGCGACGATTTCCCGCCGCGCTTCACCCTGCGGGATCGCGTTGGCCTCGGCGGCATCCGGTACGTTGAGGATGACGCCGGAACGCAAACGGTTGACGTTGTTATCCACGAAGGCGTCCGGATTCTTCCGGTACAGCGCGACCAGCATCTGGTCCATCGCCACACCCTGCGGCAGATGCTGCGCAGCGATCTTTCCCAGCGTATCGCCACGGCGAACCGTGTAGCGATCCGCACCCTGCCCGCCAATGGGGCGCGCAGCGGTGGCTCGCGGCTGCGCCACGGGCGGTGCAGCGACATCGGCCGATGCAGCAGGCGCCGGCATGGCCGGCGGATCGAGCAGGAAGGTGTATTCGCGAAGCAAGCGGCCCGATTGCCAGTTCAACTCCACCAGCAGGCTGACAAACGGATCATTGACCGGCTTGGCACTGGTGAGCCGCACATAGGATTTGCCGCCGCGCTGCTCGACCGCCATGCGTACGGTCGTCAGCGCCGGCGCATAGCTCAGCTTGGCGGCTTTGAACGCTTCCGGCGCCGCCACGGCAGCCGTCATCGACTTGACTTCGTCGGCAGTGGCGTTGAGCTCGATCTCCGCCCTGAGTGGCTGTCCAAGCGCACTGAGTACGGAAATGCGACCCAGGCCGGCGGCCTGCGCACTGAGCGGCAGCGCCGCGATCGTGGCCGCAATGACGGTGGCCCTGAGAGAGGTCTTCTGGAAGGTATTCAAAACCGCATCCTCGCACTGGAGCAATACAGGATTGCGAACATATCATTATGGATAGGGCGTATCAAGCCAGTATCCACTTTAAGTATTATCCGCAATACCTTAAAACGGAAGGAAAATTTCCTTCTCCGGTCTGCCAGCCAATGACAAGCACGGTCTTACAGGCGTCATATTCCGTCCCGGACGGTCTCGACGCGGCCCGGCGTTTTCACGCCGGGCCCGTGTGGCTTACTGTTCGAGCAGGATGCGCAACATCCGGCGCAACGGCTCGGCAGCCCCCCACAACAGTTGGTCGCCCACGGTGAAGGCAGACAGGTAGTCCCCGCCCATCCCCATCTTGCGCAGACGGCCCACCGGAACGCTCAGTGTGCCCGTCACTGCCGCAGGCGTGAGCTCTCGCATCGAGACCTCGCGCTCGTTGGGAATCACCTTGACCGAACCGTTTGCCTTGGCCAGCATGTCATTTACTTCGTCAAGCGGGACGTCTTTCTTTAGCTTGATTGTCAACGCTTGCGAATGACAGCGCATGGCGCCCATGCGGATGCACAACCCGTCGATGACGATGGGGCTACCGCTGCGGCCGAGAATCTTGTTGGTTTCGGCCTGGCCCTTCCATTCTTCCTTGCTCTGGCCATTGCCCAGATCCTTGTCGATCCAGGGGATCAGCGAGCCGGCCAGGGGCACGCCGAAGTGGTCGGTGGGCACGCCGCCATCACGCAGCGCACCGGCGACCTTGCGGTCGATATCGAGAATGGCGGACGCCGGATCGGCCAGCTCGCTCTTGACCACGCCGTGCAGCGCGCCCATCTGGTTGAGCAATTCGCGCATGTTCTGCGCGCCGGCGCCCGAGGCGGCCTGGTAGGTCATCGACGTGGCCCATTCGACCAGGTCATTCTGGAACAGGCCGCCGAGCGCCATCAGCATCAGGCTGACGGTGCAGTTGCCCCCGACGTAATCCTTCACGCCACGGGCGAGGCCGTTGCGGATGACGTCCATGTTGACCGGGTCGAGCACGATGATCGCGTCGTCCTTCATGCGCAGCGCCGAGGCGGCGTCGATCCAGTAGCCCGTCCAGCCGGCGGCACGCAGCTTGGGGAACACTTCGTTTGTGTAGTCGCCGCCCTGGCAGGTGACGATCACATCCATGGCCTTGAGCGCATCGATGCTGTTCGCATCCTGCAGCGGCGGTGCGTCCTTGCCGACATCGGGCGCGGCGCCGCCTGCATTGGAGGTGCTGAAGAATACCGGTTCGATCAGCGCGAAATCGTTCTCTTCGCGCATCCGCTGCATGAGGACCGACCCCACCATCCCCCGCCAACCGACCAGACCCACTCGCTTCATTGCCATGATGTTTTCCTGATAATCAAAGACTTGCGTCAGAGCGCCGCGATCACCGCGTCACCCATTTCCACCGTGCCGACCTTGCGCGTGCCGGTCTCGAAGATGTCGCCTGTGCGATAGCCCTGTGCCAGCACCGACTTGACCGCGGCCTCGATGCGCTGCGCCGCGGCCTCCTGATTGAAGGTGTAGCGCAGCATCATAGCCACCGACAGGATGGTCGCCAGCGGGTTGGCCAGGCCCTTGCCGGCGATGTCCGGCGCCGAACCGTGGCAGGGCTCGTACATGCCCTTGTTGTTCGCATCGAGCGAGGCCGAGGGCAGCATGCCGATCGAGCCGGTGAGCATGGCCGCTTCGTCCGACAGGATGTCGCCGAACATGTTGCCGGTCACCACCACGTCGAACTGCTTGGGGTTCTTCACCAGCTGCATGGCGGCGTTGTCGACCAGCATGTGGCTGAGCGTCACATCCGGGTAGTCGGCCGCCATGTCGATCACCACGTCGCGCCACAGCTGGGTGCATTCGAGGACGTTCATCTTGTCGACCGAGCACAGCTTGCCGCCACGCTTCTGGGCAATCTCGAAGGCCACCTTGCCGATCCGGCGAATCTCCGACTCGCTGTAGATCATGGTGTTATAGCCCACGCGCTCGCCGTTGCGCTCTTCGATGCCGCGCGGCTGGCCGAAGTAGATGTCGCCAGTCAGCTCGCGCACGATCATGATGTCCAGACCGGCGACCAGCTCGGGCTTGAGCGACGAGGCGTTGGCCAGCTCCGGATACAGGATGGCCGGGCGCAGGTTGGCGAACAGGTTCAGCGCCTTGCGGATGCCCAGCAGGCCGCGCTCGGGGCGCTTCTCGCGCGGCAGCGTGTCCCACTGCGGGCCGCCGACGGCGCCGAGCAGCACGGCATCGGCCGCCTTGGCCAGCTTGAGCGTTTCCTCGGGCAGCGGCACGCCGGCCGCATCGACGGCGCAGCCGCCCAGATGGGCGGTTTCCGTTTCAAAAGGCAGTCCGTCAGAGCGCAGGGCGTCGAGCACGCGCAGCGCCTGGGCCATGATTTCGGGGCCGATACCATCACCGGGCAGCACACAGATTTTCATTCGGTTCTCCGGCCGGCGCGCCAGGCGCACCGACATCGATTGGGTTCGCGATCAGCGGAAATAGTAGGGGTGCTCTGCCTTGCGGCGGGCTTCGAAGGCACGGATCTCGTCTTCATGGCGCAGCGTCAGGCCAATCTCGTCCCAGCCGTTGAGCAGGCACTCCTTGCGGAAGGCGTCGATCTCGAACGCATGGGCCGTGCCGTCCGGCTCGATGACCTGCTGGGCCGCCAGATCGATGCGCAGACGGTAGCCCTCGTTCGCCGCACAGACGGCAAACAGGCGGTCGACCACCTCGGCGGGCAGCCGGATCGGCAGCACGCCGTTCTTGAAGCAGTTGTTGAAGAAGATGTCGGCAAAGCTGGTGCCGATCAGCGCACGGAAGCCGTAGTCGTCCAGCGCCCAGGGCGCATGCTCGCGCGAGCTACCGCAGCCGAAGTTATCGCGGGTCAGCAGGATCTGCGCCCCGGCGTAGCGTGGCTGGTTGAGCACGAAGTCCGGATTCGGCTTGCGGGCGCTGCTGTCCATGCCCGGTTCGCCACGATCCAGATAGCGCCATTCGTCAAACAGGTTCGGGCCGAAACCGCTGCGCTGGATCGACTTCAGGAACTGCTTGGGGATGATCGCATCGGTATCCACGTTCGCCCGGTCGAGCGGCGCGACGAGTCCATCGAGTGTTGTAAACGCACGCATTACTTTTTCGCCGCCTTCTGGATGGCTTCGCCACCCTTTTCAATATCCTGGCCCACGCCGCGCACGGTGTTGCATGCCGACAGGCTCCCCACGGCCATCACGGCCACGATCAAGGCAATCAGTCGTTTCATCTCACGCTCCTCAGTTCAACTCGGCCACATCGGCAAAGTGGCCGGCAATCGCCGCGGCCGCCGCCAGCGCCGGGCTCACCAGATGGGTCCGGCCGCCGGCGCCCTGACGCCCTTCGAAGTTGCGGTTCGAGGTGGACGCGCAACGCTCGCCCGACTCCAGCCGGTCGGCGTTCATGGCCAGGCACATCGAGCAGCCCGGCTCGCGCCACTCGAATCCGGCAGCGACGAACACCTTGTCCAGCCCTTCCGCCTCGGCCTGGCGCTTGACCAGCCCCGAGCCCGGCACCACCAGCACCTGCTTGACCGAGGCGGCCTTCTGGCGCCCCTTGGCCACGGCTGCCGCGGCGCGCAGGTCTTCGATACGCGAATTGGTACAGGAGCCGATGAACACCCGGTCGACCAGGATGCGCTTGATCGGCGTGCCAGCCTCCAGCCCCATGTATGCCAGCGCACGGCTCATGCCTTCGCGCTTGACCGGGTCTTTCTCGGCCGCGGGGTCGGGCACCACGCCGCTGATGTCGGACACCATCTCGGGGGACGTCCCCCAGGTGACCTGCGGGCGGATCGCCGCCGCGTCCATCTCGACCACCTTGTCGTACACCGCACCCGCGTCGGACACCAGCGTGCGCCAGTAGGCCACGGCACGATCCCAGTCCTCGCCGGCGGGCGCGTAGGGGCGGCCTTTGAGGTAGTCGATGGTGTTGTCGTCAACGGCAATCAGGCCCGCACGCGCACCGGCTTCGATGGCCATGTTGCAGATGGTCATCCGCCCTTCCATCGACAGGCTGCGAATCGCGCTGCCGCCGAACTCCATGGCGTACCCGGTGCCGCCGGCCGTGCCGATGCGGCCGATGATCGCCAGCACCACATCCTTGGCCGTCACCCCGGGCGCCAGTTCGCCGTCGACCTTGATCAGCAGGGTCTTCGACTTCTTCTGCACCAGGCACTGGGTGGCCAGCACATGCTCGACCTCGGAGGTGCCGATACCGTGCGCCAGACAGGCGAACGCGCCATGGGTGGAGGTATGCGAGTCGCCGCACACCACGGTCATGCCCGGCAGCGTGGCGCCGTTTTCGGGGCCGATGACGTGCACGATGCCCTGGCGCTCGTCCTTGAACGGGAAATACGCCAGCGAGCCGACCTCGCGGATGTTGGCATCGAGCGTTTCGACCTGCAGCCGGGAGATCGGGTCCTTGATGCCCTCATCCCAGTGATCGGTCGGCGTGTTGTGATCGGCCGTGGCCACGATCGAGCTCACCCGCCACGGCTTGCGGCCGGCCAGCTTGAGGCCTTCGAAGGCTTGCGGGCTGGTCACTTCGTGCACCAGATGACGGTCGATATAGATCAGCGCCGTGCCGTCCGCGTCCTCGCGAACCACATGGCTCGACCACAACTTTTCGTAAAGTGTTTGTGCCTGTTGCATCTTGTCTTCCAACACACCGTGAACGTTTGATTAAACCACAGCTATTCCTTGCTGAATAGCCGATATGCTGCAGTGCGCCATCGCCGTTTTCAGCGCCGCCGGGTCGCCTCGTAAATCGGCATCACCCGCGCGGCATCGCGGGCCAGCTCGGCCTTGCGGGTCGAATGCGAGGGGTGGGTCGACAACCACTCCGGCGGCGCACCATTGCTCTGCCCCGCCATCTTGTCCCACAGCCCCACTGCGGCGCGCGGGTCGTAGCCGGCACGGGCAGCCAGCTCCACGCCCATGCTGTCGGCCTCGGTCTCGTGCAGACGCGAGTTGGGCAGCTCGAAGCTGACCTTGGCCACCGTGCCCATCAACTCGGCGCCCGGCTGCCCCAGGCCAACCGCGGCACTGAGCACCGAGACGCCAATGTTGGTCACCATGGCCTGCGAGACCCGCTCGCGGGCATGCTCGCGCAGCGCGTGGGCGATCTCGTGCCCCATCACCGCCGCGATCTCGTCGTCGGTGAGTTTCAGCCGATCAATCAGCCCGCGGTAGAACGCGATCTTGCCGCCGGCCATGCACCAGGCGTTCAATTCGTCCGAGTCGATCACGTTCACCTCCCACTGCCAGCCCGGCGCGTCGCGCCGGAACGCGGCCGTCTGCGGGATCAGCCGGTTGGCGATCCCGCGCACCCGCGTCAGCATGCGGCGATCGCCGTTGAGCATGCCTTTCTTGCGCGCCGCCTCGATAACCTGCGCGTACTGCTGCGCCGACGCCTTCTCCACCTCCGATGCCGACACCAGCATCGACTGCCCGCGATCGACCCCCAGCGCGCCGCCCTGCGTCGTCTGGATGGTCTGGCACCCCGCC
Organism: Rhodocyclaceae bacterium; assembly: GCA_041396265.1. Lineage (GTDB taxonomy): Bacteria > Pseudomonadota > Gammaproteobacteria > Burkholderiales > Rhodocyclaceae > Nitrogeniibacter. The sequence goes on along the minus strand of JAWKYX010000012.1, from coordinate 17,894 downwards.
AGCACCAGCGCCGCAGCCGCCGCGACACACCAACGACTCCACCGTTCAAGCATGCTGTTTCTCCTGTTGCGATTCATCACGCCAGCCCCGCCAGACCACCCACCAGCCGATCAATCCGAACACCGAACCGATGGTGAATGACCATGCAGGGCCAATCCAGTCCCAAGTGTAACCGCTGAGCAATCCGCCCAGCATCCCGCCCGCGCCAAAGCTCAGGCTGCCATAGATGGCCTGGCCGCGCGCCTGGAGCCGCCCCGGAAACCAGCGATTGACCGCGGCAATCGACGCTGCGTGGTTGGCGCCGAAGGTGGCCCCGTGCAGCAGTTGCGCCAGCACCAGCACCGTCAGTGATTCCACGCCCCAGCCGATCATCGCAAAGCGCAGCGTCGCCGCGGCGAAGGCGAACAGCAGAATCTGCCGCAGGCTGAAGCGCGCCATCAGCCGCGGCATGATCATGAACACCGCGATCTCGGCCACCACGCCAATCGCCCACATCCAGCCCACCAGTGCCTTGGAGTACCCGGCCCCCACCAGCAGGATGGAATAGAACACATACCAGACGCCGTGCGCGGCCGACATCAGGAAGGCCCCGCCCAGCAAGGTGCGCACATCGCGCCGGCGCAGCACGGCCGCCAGGCCCGGGCTGTCGTGATGGTGCGGCACGCTGGGTGCCTCCGGCACACAGAACGCCAGCACGGCAATGCCGGCCAGCACTGAGGCGGTCATCCACAACTGGCTGGCCACCGGCAGCCAGCTCAGGGCATGGCCGATGCCGAGCACCGCCACGATGAAGCCGATCGACCCCCACAGCCGGATATTGCCGTAACGCGCCGACTGTCCGGCAAGATGACCGAAGGTGAGGCTTTCGACCAGTGGCAAGGCGGCGCTCCAGAAAAACGCCATGATCGCCATGCCGACGAAAATGCCCTCGAAGCGGGTGGTCAGAAAAAAGACGCCGAACCCGGCCAGCGACGCGATCGCCGACAACCGCACGATCGGCATCCGCGCACCGAGGCGGTCGGCCAGCCAGCCCCACAGATTCGGGGCGAGGATGCGCATGACCTGCATCAGCGACATCAGGATGGCGATATCCGTGGCGGAAAAACTCAGCGACTGCAGGTAGAGCGTGAAGTACGGCGAGAAGGCGCCGATGAAGGCGAAATAGAAGAAGTAGTAGCCCGACAGGCGCCAGTAGGGAAGCATGGCCGGCATTGTACCGACGACAGCCCCGCGCCGACGGCCGCGCACCGCGCCCGGGCATGAAAAAAGCGCCCGCAGGCGCTTGTGATAAATGGGGCCGACTCAGGCAGGGCTGTAGCGCTGCAACAGGCCGAACAGCTCATCCTTGAGTTTGAGGCGCTCCTTCTTCAGGTCTTCGAGCTCGGGGTCGGTCGCCACCTGCGCCTCGACCTCGATACGTACCACATGGCGGTTGACCTCGTGGTAGCGATCGAACAGGCGGGAGAAATGGCTATCCGACACCTTCAAGGCATGGATCGCCTCGCGATACTCGGGAAACTCGGTATGCAAATCATGGGCTTGCAGGCTCATCTGTCATCCTTTCTTGGTTGCCGTTCCGATGACTTCAGCCTACGCCCCTGCCCTGCGCCTGCGGTTGATGCAGGTCAATCGCCGTCGGCGCGACGCGCCGGCGAGGGCACGGCCTGCATGCCGTCCGGCGCGAGTCCGGCGATCCTGGGCGTCGGGCAGGCCACATCGGCATTCTGTGCACGGTGGCGCAGCGCATGGTCCATCAGCACCAGCGCCAGCATCGACTCGGCGATCGGCGTGGCACGGATGCCCACACAGGGGTCGTGCCGGCCGTGGGTGTTGACGATCACCGGCTCGCCGGCCTTGTTGATCGAGCGGCGGTCCAGCCGGATGCTGGAGGTCGGCTTGATGGCCATGCTCACCATGACGTCCTGGCCGCTGGAGATGCCGCCCAGCACACCACCGGCGTGATTCGACAGATAGCCCGCCGGCGTCATTTCGTCCGAGTGCTCGGTGCCGCGCTGCACGACGCTGTGGAAGCCAGCGCCGATCTCGACCCCCTTGACAGCGTTGATGCTCATCATCGCGTAGGCGATGTCGGCGTCGAGACGGTCGTACACCGGCTCGCCCCAGCCGACCGGCACGCCCGAGGCCACCACGTTGATGCGCGCGCCGATCGAATCGCCTGACTTGCGCAGCTCGTCCATGTATGCGTCCAGCTCAGGCAGCATGGCCACGTTGGGGGCGAAGAAGGCATTGCCTTCAGCGTCCAGGTCGTCCCAGGCATTGAACGGGATCTCGATCGGCCCGAGCTGCGCCATGTAGCCGCGGATGACGATGCCGTAGCGCTCGCTCAGCCACTTGCGGGCAATCGCACCGGCGGCCACGCGCACCGCGGTTTCACGGGCCGAGGAGCGGCCACCGCCGCGCGGGTCGCGAATGCCGTACTTCTGCCAGTAGCCGTAGTCGGCATGACCGGGGCGAAAGGTCTCGGCAATGTTGGAGTAATCCTTGCTGCGCTGGTCCTGGTTGCGGATCAGCAGCGCGATTGGCGTGCCGGTGGTCACCCCCTCGTACACCCCCGACAGAATTTCGACGGTATCCGGTTCGCGGCGCTGCGTGACATGGCGCGAGGTGCCCGGCTTGCGCCGGTCGAGCTCGGCCTGGATGTCGGCCTCGCTGATCGCCAGCCCCGGGGGGCAACCGTCGACCACGCAGCCAATGGCCGGACCATGCGACTCGCCAAAGGACGACACGCAAAACAGCTTGCCTAGAGAATTGCCGGACATGGGATCAACCGCGAGCGAGGAAAGCCTGCAAGTCTATCAAAGGGCGCCCGTGGCACCCAAGCGAAGCGGCACGCACCTCAGCCACAGGCGCCGTTCTTCATGCCGTAAAAAAAACAGTCGATCATGTTGCCCGCCAGATCCAGCGAATACACCTCGGGCTGCAGGCACCAGCTGGCGATGAGGCCATCGATCATCGCCGACAGCGACAAGGCGGCCCGGTGCGGATCGACCTTGGCGGGCAGATGCCCCAGCTGGCGCGCTACGGCAATCGCCTGCTCCTGGCGCAGCAGGTGGCGGTCGCAGCATTCAAGGCACTGATCAACCAGGGGCACCATCTCATCGACATACTCCGACTTATGCATGGCAATGGCAAACACCCGGATGTAGCGCGGATCGCTGTCGATACGTTCCATGGTGGTGAGGATGCGCGTGCGCAGTTCCTCGAGCGGCTGTGCACTGGTGCTGTAGTCGGCCTCGGAGATGGCTTCGAGCGGGTCGATGGCCCGGCGCATCATGGCATCGAACACCTCGCCCTTGTTGGCAAAGTGCCAGTAGATCGCGCCACGCGTCACCCCCGCCGCCTCGGCAATGTCGGTCAGCGTCGTGCGTGCCACCCCCTTGCGGTAGAACACCGTCTCCGCTGCATCGAGGATGGTGTTGCGGGTCTCGAGCGCATCTTCCTTGGTCTTTCTCACCATCGACTCACCACTTCAATCCTGACAATTGTTGCCACCGATTGAAGCACACAAAATCCGCCTTGTCACTTTACATACATCCATGAATGTTTCTACAATTGCGCCCTGATAATAACGAACCGGACCTCTCCCCAATGCCTGCCCTCACCACCCATAAGCGATTGGCATCACTGCCGATCGCCGCGCTCGTCGCCGCTGCCGTACTGACCCTCAGCGCGTGCGGCCGCGACGCCCCGGCCACGCAGAACAGCGCGCCGCCTCCCTCGCCGGTCAGCGTCATCACCGCCACCCCCACCGATGTCGAAGTCAGCTTCGAATACCCGGCCCGCCTGCACGGCGCGCGCGAGGTGGAGATCCGTCCACGCGTCAGCGGCATCCTGCTCAAGCGCAACTACCAGGAAGGCACGCGCGTCAAGGCCGGGCAATCGCTCTTCCAGATCGACCCCGTCCCGAGCGAGACCGCCGTGGCACGCGCCGAAGCTGAACTGGCGTCGGCACGCGCGCGCCATGAACAGACCCGCCGCGAAGTCGAGCGTCTCAAGCCGCTGGTCGCCGCCAAGGCCGCCGCCCAGCGCGACTTCGACGACGCCGCCTCCAACCTCGCCGTGGCCGCCGCCGATGAACAGGCCGCACGGGCCCGGCTGAAGGAAGCGCGCCTGTCGCTGAAATACACCCGTGTCGAGTCGCCCATCGACGGCATCACTTCGCGCGCCCTGCAATCCGAAGGCAGCTTGCTGGCCGGCCCCGAAACCCTGCTGGCGGTGGTCACCCAGACCGACCCGATCCAGGTGCGCTTCGGCCTGCCGGACGCCGACCGTGCCCGCATTGACGGCGGCATCGCCTCAGGCCGGCTTAAGCTACCCGCAGACGGCCAGTTCCGCGTCCGCGTGCTGGGCGAGGCCCACGCGGCGCACAACGCCACCGGCCAACTCGATTTCACCGATGTGCGCATCGACCCACGCACCGGCAGCAGCGAAGCCCAGGCCGACCTGCCCAACCCCGAGCGCCATCTGCGCCCGGGCGAGTTCGTGCGCGTGCGCCTCGAAGGCGCGGTGCGCCCCAACGCCATCGCCGTGCCCCAGCGTGCCGTGCTCGAAGGGCCGACCGGACGCTTCGTCTACGTGGTCGACCAAGGCCGCGCCGCCGTACGCCCGGTCACGCCGCTGGACTGGGTGGCTGACAAGGTAGTCGTCGACGGTCTGAGCGCCGGCGACCAGGTGATCACCGACGGCGTGCTCAAGATCGGCCCGGGCGCGCCCGTCGCCGTCACCGCACCGGCTGACAGCGCCGCCAAGCCGGGAGCCTGACCATGTTCTCGCGCTTTTTCATCGACCGTCCGATCTTCGCGACGGTCCTCTCGGTGTTCATCATCATCGCCGGCCTGGCCGCCATGCGCGGCCTGCCGATTGCGCAGTATCCCGAGATCGCCCCGCCGGTGGTCACGGTGGCCGCAACCTATCCCGGCGCCTCGGCCGACGTCATCGAAAAGACCGTCGCCGCCCCGCTCGAGACCCAGATCATCGGCGTCGAAAACATGCTCTACATGAGCTCGACCTCGGCCTCCAACGGCCGCGTCGAAATCCAGGTGACCTTCGATATCGGCACCGATGTCGACCAGGCGGTGATCAACGTCAACAACCGCGTCAAGCAGGCCGAGCCGCGCCTGCCGCTGGAGGTGCGCCGCCAGGGCATCAGCGTGGAAAAAGGCTCGTCCGCATTCCTGCAGGTGGTGGCCTTCACCTCACCGGACGGCCGCTTCGACGATGTCTACACCAGCAACTACGTGACGCTCAACGTGCTCGACGTGCTCAAGCGCGTGCCGGGCACCACCAACGTGCAGATCTTCGGCGCCAAGGATTACGCGATGCGGATCTGGCTCAACCCGGACCGTCTGCGCCACCACGACCTGGCCACCACCGACGTCATCCGCGCCATCGAGGAACAGAACGCGCAGTACGCCGTCGGCCGCATCGGCCAGCCGCCGGTCGCCAGCGGGCAGGCCCTGTCGCTGACCGTCAACACCCGCGGCCGGCTGGCCGAGCCCAGCGAGTTCGAGAACATCATCCTGCGCGCCAGCCCGGACGGCGCCCAGTTGCGGCTCAAGGATGTCGCCCGGGTCGAACTCGGCGCGCGCGACTATGACTTCATCGGCCGCCTCAACGGCCAGCCGGCCACCCTGGTCGGCATCTTCCTCAAGCCCGGCGCCAACGCGCTGGACGTGGCCGAAGACGTCAAGAACACCCTCGGCGAACTGCGCAGCCGCTTTCCCGACGGGTTGAGCTATTCCGTTCCCTACGACACCACCGACTTCGTCAACGTCTCCATCCGCGAAGTGATCAAGACCCTGGCCGAAGCCATGGTGCTGGTCTTTTTGGTGGTCTACCTGTTCCTGCAGAACTGGCGCGCCACGCTGATCCCGACCCTCGCCGTGCCGGTGTCGCTGATCGGCACCTTTGCCGGGCTGCTGATGCTCGGCTACTCGATCAACACGCTCACCCTGTTCGGCATGGTGCTGGCCATCGGCATCGTGGTGGACGACGCCATCGTGGTGCTCGAGAACGTCGAGCGCATCATGCATGAAGAAGGCCTGTCCGTTCGCCAGGCCGCCATCCAGGCCATGCGCGAAGTCACCGGCCCGGTGATCGCCATCGTGCTGGTGCTGTGCGCGGTGTTCGTGCCGATCGCCTTCCTCGGCGGCCTGACCGGCGAGCTGTACCGCCAGTTCGCGGTCACCATCGCCATCGCGGTGAGCATCTCCGGCGTAGTGGCGCTGACCCTCACGCCCGCGCTGTGCGTGCTGATCCTGCGCCACGAGCACAAGGCCACCAGCCGCTTCTTCCGCGCCTTCAACCGCGGCTTCGAGGCGGTCACCCGCCAGTACACCCACGGCGTGGCCTGGCTGATCCGCCGCGGCGCCATCGGCCTGCTGCTGTTCGCCGGCATGGTCGCCATCACCGCACAGCTGGCCGCGATCACCCCGGGCAGCCTGGTGCCGGATGAAGATCAGGGCTATTTCATCACCGCCGTGTTCCTGCCCGACGGCGCCTCGCTGGAGCGCACCGACAAGGTGGTGGCCGAGGTCGAGAAGATCATCCGCAGCGACCCGAACGTCGCCTACACCGTGGCCTTCACCGGTTTCGACTTCCTCGGCGGCAGCTTCAAGAACAGCGCGGCGACCTTCTTCGTCACCCTCAAGCACTGGGATGAGCGCACCACCACCGCGGCCGAACTGGTGGGCAAGACCTACGCCACCACCGGCCACATCCAGGAAGCGCTGATCCTCTCCTTCAACCCGCCGGCCATCTTCGGCCTGGGCAACGCGGGCGGCTTCGAGTTCTACCTGCAAAACCGCGGCGACAACGACGCCAAGGTGCTGGCCGAGGCCAAGGACACCTTCCTCGGCGCGGTCAACCAGGACCCGATGTTCGCCATGGCGCAAACGCTGTGGCGGGCCAGCACGCCGCAGCTGTTCGTTGACGTCGACCGCGAAAAGGCCAAGAGCCTCGGCGTGCCGCTCGACGGCCTGTTCGCCACGCTGGGCGCCAACCTCGGCAGCTACTATGTGAACGACTTCAACAAGTATGGCCGCACCTGGCAGGTGCTGATGTCGGCCGACCCGGTCTATCGCAACGCGCCGCAGGACATCGCCGCCGCCTATGTGCGCGCCGACAGTGGCGCACTGGTGCCGATCTCCTCGCTGGCCACGATCAGCAACACCTCCGGCCCGGACACGCTCGAGCGCTTCAACAATCTGCCGGCGGTGAAGATCATCGGCAGCGCGGCGCCCGGTTACTCCACCGGCCAGGCCATCGCGCGGCTCGAGGAACTGGCGGCCACGACGCTGCCGCCAGGCTTCAGCCTCGACTGGAGCGGCGCCGCCTACCAGGAGCGCCGCTCGAGCGGATCGGCCGGCTACACGCTGGTGCTCGGCGCGCTGATGGTCTTCCTCATCCTCGCGGCGCAATACGAACGCTGGTCACTGCCGCTGGCGGTACTGCTCGCCCTGCCTTTCGGCACCTTCGGTGCGCTCGCCGCGGTGTGGCTGACCGGCATGACCAACGATGTGTACTTCCAGATCGGTCTGGTCACCCTGCTCGGCCTGGCGGCAAAGAACGCCATCCTGATCGTCGAGTACGCCATCTACAAGCACCGTGAGGGCATGAGCGCCGCCGCCGCCGCCATCGAAGCCGCGCGACTGCGCTTCCGCCCGATCCTGATGACCTCGCTCGCCTTCATCCTCGGGGTGACACCACTGGTGCTGTCCTCCGGCGCAGGCGCCGGCGCGCGACATGCGGTCGGCACCGGCGTGGTCGGTGGCATGCTCGCGGCCACCTTCCTGGCAGTGTTCTTCGTGCCGCTGTTCTATCGCTTCATTACCGAACACAAGCTGTCCGAGAAACGCTCACGCGACGAAATGTTCGAGGAAATCCGCGTACGCCATGAGATCACCCATGAAAAGCTGGTCGCCGAAGCGGCAGCGAACGGCAAGGGGCACCACCATGACTAAGCCACAAAAACGAATCGCCCCGCTGCTGGCCGCCCTGGCACTCAGCGCCTGCGCCGTCGGCCCGACCTACGAGGCCCCGGCCATCGCCTTGCCCGGTCAGTTCGAACCGGCGCCGACCAGCGCCGCGCTCGCCACCCAACTGGGCGACGCCTGGTGGTTGCATTACCGGGACCCGGTACTCGACGAGCTCATGGCCGAGGCGCTGACCCACAACGCCGACGTGCGCCTGGCTGCGGCCCGCCTCGAGGAGGCGCGGGCCCAGGCCGGTATCGTCGACGCCGACCGTTTCCCAAGCGTGGACGCCAGCGTTGGCAGCCGTCGCACGCGCAGCAGCGAACAGGGTATCGTCACCGACCCGCGCACCGGCAATCTGCACAGTCTTGGGCTGGGCGCCCGCTATGAAGTCGACCTGTGGGGCCGCTACCGCCAGGCCAGCGAGGCCGCGCGCGCCGATGTCCTCGGTGCGGTCGCGGCGCGACGCACGGTGGCCCTGTCCTTGAGCGCCGAAGTCGCAAACCGCTATTTTGCCTTGCAGGCCATCGATGAACGCATCCGCGTGCTGACCCAGACCCGCGCCAGCCGCACCGACTCCGCCGCGCTGCTGCGTCGGCGCCTGGCCGCCGGCAGCGTGGCGCAGTTCGACGTGCTGCAGGCCGAGGCGGCCGTGTCCCAGGTCGAGGCTGATCTGGCCAATGCGCTGAGCGAGCAGCGCGGCACCGAGGCCGCTTTGGCGGTGCTGCTCGGCCGTTCACCGCGTGCCATTTTCGACCAGACGCTGGCCCGCGGCACCCCCCGCGACACGCCGGTCCTCGTCCCTGCCGGATTGCCCGCCGAACTGCTCAGCCGACGCCCGGACCTGATCGAGGCCGAGCAAGCCCTGGTCGCCGCCACCGCCCGCATCGGCGAGGCCGAAGCCCGGCGGCTTCCGGCAATCAGCTTGACCGCCTCGCTGGGCCGCGAATCGACCGACTTCTCGAACCTGCTCGATGCCAATGCCGGCGTGTTCTCGCTGGTCGCCGGGCTGACTCAGCCAATCTGGGACGCCGGTCGCCTGAAGCGCAATGTCGAGGTCGCCGAGGCCCGCGCCGAACAGGCACGGATTCGCTACACCCAGGCCGTCGCTGGCGCCTTTGCCGATGTCCGCCGCGCCCTGGCGGCGCAGCGCGGCGCCATGGATAGCCGGACGGCCCAGGCGAGCCGCGTCGAGGCCTTGCAGGCCGCGCTGGACCAGGCACAGATGCGCTTCGACGCCGGGCTGGTCAGCCGGCTGGAAGTCCTCGATACAGAGCGCAGCCTGCTCGACGCGCAATTGGCCCTGACCAACGCGGCAGCGGCACAAAAGACCGCCATCGCCGACCTGTTCCGCGCACTTGGCGGCGGTTGGCAAACCGGCATCGAACCGGTCACGACCCGGTAAACGAAAAGCGGCCGGCGTCATGCCGGCCGTTTCATTCCTGTCGGGATCAGCGGAAGTAGGTTTCCAGCCGCTCGAACACCGCGTGGTCGGCACCATGGCGCACCACGCTGATCACGTCCTCGAGCTTCTCCACCTGTTTGATCATCTGCTCGAGCCGCTGATCTTCAAACACCAGCAGCCAGATGCGGCTGCGCGTGGCATCCGGCAGCGGCATGCACAGGATGCCCTCCACGTTGAAGGCGCGGCGCGCGAACAGGCCGCAGATGTGCGACATGACGCCGGCGTGGTTGGCCACTTCCAGTTCCAGCACGACCTTCACCAGACCAGCCGCTTCACGATCGATAACCATAGACATGCGATTGACTCCTCAGCCGATCATTTCAGTATTGGCGGCACCCGGCGGCACCATCGGATAGACAAACTCCTCCCGGTCGATCGAGCAATGGATCAGGCACGGGCCGGGGCGCTGCAGCGCCTCGGCGAGCGTGGCGGCGGGGTTGTCCGCCGTGTCCAGATTCACCGCCTCGAGGCCGAAACCCTCGGCGATCTTCAGGAAATCCACCGCGCGCTTGTACTTCGACGCCACGGGTCGCTTGCCGTAGAACAGGGTCTGCTGCTGGTACACCAGGCCGAGCGAGTTGTTGTTCATGAGCACGATCTTGACGTTGAGGTCTTCCTCGGCCAGCGTCGCCATCTCCTGGATATTCATCTTCAGGCTGCCATCACCGGTAAAGCACACCACGGTGCGCTCCGGCGCCGCCAGTGCGGCACCGATGGCCGTCGGCAGGCCAAAACCCATGGTGCCCAGGCCGCCGGAGGTGAGCCACTGGCGCGGCCGCCGGAACGGATAGGCCTGCGCCACCCACATCTGATGCTGACCCACATCGGTGGCAATGACCGCCTCGTCGTCGAGCGCGTCGGCCACGGCGTGCACCAGGCCGTAGTGCGAGCGCGGATTCTCCACCTCCGGCATGGCCAGCGGAAAACGGTCCTTGAGCCCGGCCACGTGCGACAGCCAGCGCTTGCGCAGCTTCACCTGCACCAGCGGCAACAGGGCCTCGATCACCTGCGTGACGTCGCCGGTGATGCCCACATGTGCGGTCTTGATCTTGTGCAGCTCGGCCGGATCGATGTCCACATGGATGATCTTCGCCTTGGGGCAGAACTCGGCAGCCTTGCCGATGGCCCGGTCGTCGAAACGCGCACCGACGCAGATCAGCAGGTCCGCCTCTTCGAGCACATAGTTGGTGTAGCGTGCACCGTGCATGCCGAGCATGCCGATGGACAGCGGATGGTCGATCGGCATGCTGCCCAGCGCCATCAGCGTCATGGTGGTCGGCAGGCCGCCCTGTTCGGCCAGCGTCACGGCCAGGTGCGAGGCGCCGGAATGGATCACCCCGCCGCCCAGGTACAGCACCGGCTGCTCGGCCGCGTTGATCATCTCCGCCGCCTTTTCGATGGCGGCCAGGTCCAGCGCGGGGGAAGCGTCTGGCACGGCTGCCGGAGGGAAGTCGTCAAAGCTCACCATCTGGCACTGCACGTCCTTGGGCACGTCGACCAGCACCGGGCCGGGGCGGCCGGACATGGCGATGCGGAAGGCTTCGGGGATCACCTCGAGCAACTCGGCGGCATCGCGCACCAGAAAGTTGTGCTTGGTGAGCGGGATGGTCATGCCGTAGGTATCGACTTCCTGGAAGGCGTCGGTGCCGATCATGCCCAACGGCACCTGGCCGGTGATGGCCACCATCGGGATCGAGTCGAGCTTGGCGTCGGCAATGGCAGTGACCAGGTTGGTGGCGCCGGGGCCCGATGAGGCCAGGCACACCTCGGGCTTGCCGGACACGCGCGCCATGCCCTGGGCCATGAAGCCGCCACCCTGCTCATGACGTGCCAGCACATGATGAATGGTGTCGCACTGGCCGATGGCATCGTAGAACGGCAGGATCGCGCCGCCGGGGATGCCGCACACGGTCTCAATGCCTTGTCGCTCGAGGAGACGCACGATCAATTCGGCGCCGGTCATCTGCATCATTTTTCTTCTCCTGGTTTCAATCCCGGGTTGAAAACCGGCCGGAGAAAAAACAAAACCCCCGCCAGCTTCGCGCCGGCGGGGGTTTCAGAATCTATGTGTCTGGGTGACCCGTTACGACGCGACCATGCCTACGCTGACTACGCGTACTACGACAACTACGTCGAGGGCTAGGGCGAAACGGTTCATCGGGTCAACAGCGCGTGGGTTCGAGTAACGGCCCGATCAGACCACGATCGGGCCAAAAAGGCAAGCCCCGTATGTCAGGCTGACTTGTTGTCGTCATCACGCAAGGCTCGCCGGAGGATCTTGCCGACGTTGGTTTTCGGCAATTCGTCGCGGAACTCGACATGATGCGGCACCTTGTAGCCGGTGAGATTGTCGCGGCAATAGGCGATGAGCGCCTCCTTGGTGAGCGCCGGGTCCTTGCGCACCACAAACACCTTGACCGCCTCGCCGGAGCGCGGATCGGGGACGCCGACCGCCGCCACTTCGATCACCCCGGGATGGCCCGCGACGATGTCTTCGACCTCGTTCGGATACACGTTGAAGCCGGACACCAGGATCATGTCTTTCTTGCGATCGACGATGCGCACGAAACCATCGGGATCGATGGTTGCCACATCACCGGTGCGCAGGAAGCCGTCTGCCGTCATGACCTTGGCCGTCTCGTCCGGCCGGTTCCAGTAGCCGGCCATGACCTGCGGCCCCTTCACGCACAGTTCGCCCGGTTGGCCGACCCCGAGCTCGACCCCCTCGTCGTCACGGATGCTGACCTCGGTCGAGCTGACCGGCAGGCCAATGGCGTGGTTGAACTCCGCCAGATCGAGCGGATTGATACACACCGCCGGCGAGGTTTCGGTCAGTCCGTAGGCTTCGATCAGCGGTCGGCCGGTGGCCTTCTTCCAGCGCTCGGCCACCGCCTGCTGCACGGCCATGCCACCCCCGAGGGTGATGCGCAGCGCCGAGAAATCGACTTTCTCGAAGTCCGGGTTGTTGAGCAGTGCGTTGAACAGCGTGTTCACACCAGTGATGGCCGTGAAGCGCACCTTGCCCAGCTCCTTGATGAAGCCGGGAATGTCGCGCGGGTTGGTGATCAGGATATTGGTTGCGCCGAGCTTGAAGAAGGTCAGGCAGTTCGCGGTCAGCGAAAAGATGTGATAGAGCGGCAGCGCAGTGATGATCACCTCGGGCTTGTTGCCAAGGAAAGGCTTGATCCAGGCATGGGCCTGCTGCAGGTTGCCGATGATGTTGCGGTGGGTGAGCATCGCGCCCTTGGCCACCCCGGTGGTACCGCCGGTGTATTGCAGGTAGGCGATATCGTCATGCCCGACCGCGACCGGCTTGAGCGTGTGCCGCGCGCCGATGGCCAGGATATCGTTGAAGCGTTGGTGGCCGGGCAGCTCCCAGGCCGGCACCATCTTCTTGATGTATTTGACCACGAAGTTGACCAGCGCACCCTTGAGCCCGCCAAGACGGTCGCCCAGGCGTGTCACCACCACATGCTTGATCGGTGTGTGCGCGAGCACCTGCTGCAGCGTGTGGGCAAAGTTATCGAGAATGACAACGGCTTCCGCGCCGGAATCCTTCAGCTGGTGTTCGAGTTCGCGGGCGGTGTACAGCGGGTTGCAGTTGACGACGGTGTAGCCGGCGCGCAGCGCCCCGTACATGGCGATGGGATACTGCATCACATTGGGCATCATCAGCGCGATGCGCGCGCCCTTGGGCAGCTTCAGCTCGCCCTGGAGGTAGGCGGCAAACTGCCCGCTCAGGGTTTCCAGTTCATCGAAGCGGAGGCTCTTGCCCATGTTGACATAGGCGGTACGCTCACCGAACTGGCGGCAGCTTTGCAGGAACATGTCGCCGATCGAATCGAACTCGGAAACGTCGATTTCGGCGGGAATGCCAGGGGGGTAGCTCTTGAGCCAGATTTTATCCATGGTGTCTCCTTTTGGTGCGTCGGAATACGATCCGGCCACGGCCGGACCCCGCCCTCCCAAGGCAAGTGCTTCGTCCATCGACGAACACCCTATCCAACGACTTCACCGGCCTGCCGCCCCCCCTGAGGCGTCAGACCCGTCCCACTCGACTCAGGCCTCGTTACTGTCTTCGGGCCAGTTGCGAATGTAATTCTTCAGCATGCGGTTCTCGAAGCTTTGCTCTTCCAGCACCGCCTTGGCCACGTCATGGAAGGAGATCACCCCCATCAGGGTGTCGCCATCCATCACCGGCAGGTAGCGCTGGTGATGGTCCACCATGTGGCGGCGCAGCTCGTCCATTTCCATGTTGCCACCCGCCGTCAGCGGATCACGCACCATCACGTCGGCAATGGCCACATCCTGCCAGGCGGCGCCGGCACTATGCACATGCTTGAGGACTTCGCGGAAAGTGAGCATGCCCGCCATCTTGCCGTGCTCGAACACCACCAGCGAGCCAACGTCCTGCTCGGTCATGATGGCGACGGCCTCGGAAAGACTGCGGTTGGGTGCGATCGTGTAGAGCACCTTGCCCTTGATCGCAAGGATTTCACTCACCTGCATGATTTACCCCTTTGCCTGACGTGATGCACTCTTCGGGTGCGCTTTATTTGATCCGGATGGTAGTCGATTGCGCGACACGGGGGAAGCAGGAAGCCCCGATCCACGCGGTCGCTGGCGGCGTCGCCACCGCTGGCCACGCCACAGCGCCGCCGACCGCCGCTCAACGTTCGAGCAGGTGGCGCTTTTCCTTCACCTTGGCCCACTCTTCGGCGTCCGACAGGGCCTCATGGCGCTCGATGATCGGCTTCCATTGCTTGGCCAGCTCGGCGTTGATCTCAATAAAGGCCTGCTGGTCATCGGGCACATCGTCCTCGGCGTAGATCGCCTCAACCGGGCACTCGGCCACGCACAGCGTGCAGTCGATGCACTCATCCGGATCGATCACCAGGAAATTCGGCCCTTCACGAAAACAATCGACCGGGCACACATCGACGCAGTCGGTGTATTTGCATTTGACACAGGCTTCGGTCACTACATAAGTCATGATTCCAGTCTCTCCATTGTTGCAATCGCACAACAGCCGCCAAATCGACGCCGCCGTGCCACACCGCGAACTATAGCGCGGCGAACGACAGGAACGTCACGTATTGCCCGTCACAATACAGGCACTTGGCTTGACGTCCGCCGTGGCTTGGCATAACTTTCCCCCGACAACCACACTCGATTCGCCTTCCGCGCGATTCGTTTCGTCTGAATCGGCCCCCGATGGCCCTGTCTGATCAAACCCAGTCATCACTCCCTGATGCGAGGAACCATGAGCGAGCATATCCATTACGTCACCGACGGCACCTTCGATGCCGAGGTCCTGCAATCCGCGACCCCAGTCCTGTTGGACTACTGGGCAGAGTGGTGCGGCCCGTGCAAGATGATTGCGCCGATTCTTGACGAGGTGGCCAAGGAATACGAAGGCAAGCTGAAAGTCGCCAAGCTGAACATCGACGAGAACCAGGACACCCCCGCCAAGTTCGGCATCCGCGGCATCCCGACCCTCATGCTGTTCAAGGGCGGCAACGTCGAAGCCACCAAGGTCGGCGCGCTGTCCAAGTCGCAATTGACGGCCTTCATTGACAGCAACCTCTGATCGGGCTAGATTCCGCTCACTTCCCGCGACGCCCTGATCCGGGCGCCCCGCCCACTCCCCCGGCGTCGCGGTCGCACATTCCCTTCTGCGTACCCCCGTCTATCACGGCTTCCGGTCCGTCGTTTTTCTCCTTCCCCTCCAGTAGATCACCATGCAACTTTCGGAGCTCAAGAACCTCCACGTCAGCCAATTGCTTGAGATGGCTCAAGAAAATGGCATCGACGGCGCCAATCGCCTGCGCAAGCAGGAACTCGTATTCGCGCTGCTGAAAAATCGCGCCAAGAAAGGCGAGCCGATCTTCGGCGACGGCGTGCTGGAGGTGCTGCCTGACGGCTTCGGCTTCCTGCGCTCGCCGGAAGCCTCTTACCTGGCCGGCACCGACGACATCTATGTGTCCCCCTCACAGGTGCGTCGCTTCAACCTGCACACCGGTGACACCATCGAGGGCGAGATCCGCACCCCGAAGGATGGCGAACGCTACTTCGCGATGGTCAAGGTCGACAAGATCAACGGCGAGCCGCCCGAGGCGTGCAAGCACAAGATCCTGTTCGAAAACCTCACGCCGTTGCACCCCACCGAGTGCCTGCAACTCGAACGCGACATGAAAGGTGGCGAGAACATCACCTCGCGCGTGATCGACATGATCGCCCCGATCGGCAAGGGCCAGCGCGGCCTGCTGGTGGCCCCGCCAAAAACCGGTAAAACGGTGATGCTGCAGAACATCGCCCACGCCATCACCGCCAATCACCCCGATGTCGCCCTCATCGTGCTGCTCATCGACGAGCGCCCCGAGGAAGTCACCGAGATGCAGCGTTCGGTCAAGGGCGAAGTGGTCGCCTCCACCTTCGACGAACCGGCCTCGCGTCACGTGCAAGTGGCCGAAATGGTCATCGAGAAGGCCAAACGCCTGGTCGAGCACAAAAAGGATGTGGTCATCCTGCTCGACTCGCTCACCCGCCTGGCCCGCGCCTACAACACCGTGGTGCCGGCCTCCGGCAAGGTGCTCACCGGCGGTGTCGACGCCAACGCCCTGCAAAAGCCCAAGCGCTTCTTCGGCGCCGCGCGCAACATCGAAGAAGGCGGCTCGCTGACCATCATCGCCACCGCGCTGATCGACACCGGCAGCCGCATGGATGATGTGATCTACGAAGAATTCAAGGGCACCGGCAACATGGAACTGCACCTCGACCGCCGCATGGCCGAGAAGCGCGTGTATCCGGCCATTAACGTCAACCGCTCCGGCACCCGCCGCGAAGAGATGCTGATGAAGGCCGACGTGCTGCAGAAAATCTGGGTGCTGCGCAAGCTGCTCTACGGCATGGACGACATCGACGCGATGGAATTCCTGCTCGACAAGGTCCGCCAGACCAAGAGCAACGGCGAGTTCTTCGACGCCATGCGTCGTTAAACCACGCCCGTGCCACACGTCAAGACGCCACCTCCGGGTGGCGTTTTCTTTTTGCAGCACGGGGAAACCCCGCTTGCCGAGCGCCGGCACTGCAGCAATCATTTGTGCTTTACGTCCCACGCCACCGCCCATGACGACACCGCGCGACCAACTCACCGCCCTCTTCCACGCCGCGCTGGCCGCCGCCGATCCGGCCCGGATCATCCCGCCCGCGCTCGACGCCCTCGCCCCGCCTGCCGGTCGCATCGTGGTCATCGGCGCCGGCAAGGCCTCGGCCGCCATGGCCCAGATCGTCGAGCAGCACTGGGCCGACCATGCCGACCGGATCAGCGGCCTGGTGGTCACCCGCGACGGCCACGCCGTGCCCTGCCGCCACATCGAGATCGTTGAGGCCGCGCACCCCGTGCCTGACGCGCGCGGTCGCGATGCGGCGCGGCGCATGCTGGAAGAGACGGTGGCAGACCTCACCAAAGACGACCTGGTGCTCGCCCTCATCTCCGGCGGCGGCTCCGCCCTGCTCGCCCTGCCGGCGCCGGGCATCACGCTCGACGACAAGCAGGCGATCAGCCGCGCCCTGCTCAAGAGCGGCGCCACCATCGGCGAGATCAACACCGTGCGCAAGCACCTCTCGGCCATCAAGGGCGGACGGCTCGGCCTGGCCTGCCGGCCGGCGAAGCTGGTGACTTGGCTGATCTCCGATGTGCCCGGCGACGACCCCTCGCTGATCGCCTCCGGCCCCACCCTCGCAGACCCCGGCACCTGTGCCGACGCGCTGGCGATCCTGGCGCGCCACCGCATCGAGATCTCCGCCGCCGTGCGTCACCACCTCGAAAGTGGCGCGGGCGAGACCCCCAAACCCGGCCAGGGCGGGCTGGATTCGGCCGAAGTGCGCCTGCTCGCCACACCGCAAATGGCGCTCGAAGCGGCCGCCGCATGCGCCGAGTCGATGGGGCTGCGCGCCCACATCCTGTCCGATGCCATCGAGGGCGAATCGCGCGATGTGGCCTTCGTGCATGCCGCCATCGCCCGTCAGGTGGCCGATCGCGGCCAGCCCTTCACCGCGCCCTGCGTGCTGCTGTCGGGCGGCGAGACCACCGTCACCGTGCGCGGCACGGGTTGCGGCGGCCGAAATGTGGAATTCCTCACCGCGCTGGCGCATGCCTTGCGCGGACATCCACAGATTCACGCCCTGGCTGCAGACACCGACGGTGTCGACGGCGCCGCCGAGCTGGCCGGCGCGATCATCGACCCGACCACGCCCGCCCGCGCCCTGGCCGCCGGCCGCCCGCTGCTGCGCGTGCTGGACGACAACGACGGCCACGGCCTGTTTCAGGCCCTGGGCGACAGCCTCGACACCGGCCCCACGCTCACCAACGTCAACGATTTCCGCGCCATCCTCGTCACGGCACCGACGCCCTGACCGCGTCCAGCACCTCG
>JAWKYX010000011.1:0-67663 GCA_041396265.1 Rhodocyclaceae bacterium | reverse complement strand
GGCCTGCGCCCGCCGGGCTTCCTGCCGCTGCTGCTGCCCATGGCGATGGCCGCTGCGGCCGGTGTCACGACGCTGCGCCGGGGCGCAGCAAATGCCTTTGACTGGTTCGGCGGCATGACCTTCGCCGCCTTTGCCCTGCTGCTATGGACGGCCTGGAGTGCCATGGTGTTCGACTGGCCGCCGGGGCTGAGCCGACATCTGGCCAAGGTGACGCCGAACTTTTCGCTCGAGTCGGTGGCCTGGCCGTCGATCCTCGGCATCCTGCTGTGCCTGGGCTGGGCGACTCTGGTCGCCACCACGCGGCGCAGCCCCTATCGCGGCGCACAGAACTCCGCCGCCGGCATGACCATGCTGTGGTGTCTGGCCGTGATCCTGCTACAACCGTGGTTCGACTACAGCAAGAGCCACACCCCGGCGGTCAGCGCCTTGCGCACCGCGCTCGCGGCGCATCCGGCCGAGTGTGTGTCAGGGCTCGGCCTGTCGCCCAGCCTCAGCGTCAGCCTCGACTATCTGGCGGGCATCCGCCCCCATGCCGTGGCAGACAAGCGCTGCCCGCTGATCCTCATCGCCGGGACGGAGGTCCGCGACATGGGCGAACCGCTGTGGCATTTCGAGCGCGGTGGCGGCAACCGCAGGGAAGTGCTCAGCCTGTACGCGCGTACCGACTGAGCGCCGCCGGCACCCCGCTTACCCGGGCAGTCGCAGGAAATTCGCCCGGTAGTGCTTGAGCTCTTCGATCGACTCGTAGATATCCGCCAGGGCCTCGTGCTTGCCCTTTTTCTGCACGCCCTTGTGCACTTCCGGATGCCAGCGCTTGGCCAGCTCCTTGAGCGTTGACACGTCCAGGTTGCGGTAGTGAAACCATGCTTCGAGCTTGGGCATGTGCCGGGCCAGGAAGCGACGATCCTGACAGATCGAGTTACCGGCCATCGGTGAGGTCCGCGCCGGCACATGTTCGGCCAGGAAGGCCAGCATCTGTGCTTCGACCGCCGCCTCGTCCAGCATCGAGGCCCGCACCCGCGCCGTCAGGCCCGACTGACCATGCGTGCGGGTATTCCACTCATCCATGCCGTCGAGCACCGCGTCGGGCTGATGAACCGCCAGCACCGGCGCCTCGGCAACGGTCTCGAGCTGGCTGTTGGTAATGACGATGGCCACCTCGATGATCCGGTCGGTGTCCGGCTCCAGGCCGGTCATCTCCATGTCGATCCAGATCAGGTGGTTGGGATCCTGTGCCATAATTTTTTGTCGCAAACCATAAAGCGCGCATTGTGTCATAGTTCGCCTCCCTGCCGGCGAGGCCGCGACCGTGCCCAACACCGCCCCCGCATGACTGAATCCCTGTTCTCTGCCGTCTTTCTCGCCGCCGTCCTCGCCACCACCGGTTTCAAGCTCTGGCTGGCGCGCCGCCACGGCCGGCACATCCTCGCCCACCGCGGCCAGGTCCCCCGCGCCTTCGCCGAACAGATTCCCCTGAGCGCGCACCAGAAGGCCGCGGACTACACCCGCGCCCGGCTCCGCCTCGGTGCCGTCGACCTGATGGTCAATGCGGCATGGATTCTGGCGCTCACGCTCGGCGGCGGCCTGCAGTGGCTGTACGGGCTGTGGACCGGGCTGGCCGATGCCGGCAGCATCATGCAGGGCACCGCCTTCCTGGCAACGCTCACCCTGCTCGGCGCGGTGATCGAGCTACCGGCCACGCTGTATCGCACCTTCGTCATCGAGGCGCGCTTCGGCTTCAACAAGATGACGCCGGCGCTGTTCGTCTCGGACACCCTGAAAAGCCTTGCGCTGTCCGCCCTCATCGGCCTGCCGGTGATCGCCGCCGTGCTCTGGCTGATGTCGGCCATGGGCACGCACTGGTGGTGGGCGGTGTGGCTCTTCTGGTTGGTTTTCAACCTGCTGGTCCTGCTCATCTGGCCGACCTTCATCGCCCCGCTGTTCAATCGCTTTACGCCGCTCGAGGACGAGCGCGTGCGTGGGCGCGTCGATGCGCTGCTGGCCCGCTGCGGGTTTCGCAGCAACGGCCTGTTCGTGATGGACGGCTCGCGCCGCTCGGCGCACGGCAACGCCTATTTCACGGGTTTCGGCAAGAGCAAGCGCATCGTTTTCTTCGATACCCTGCTCAACACCCTGGAGCCGCTTGAGGTCGAGGCTGTGCTCGCCCACGAGCTGGGGCACTTCAAGCGGCACCATGTCACCAAACGGCTGGTGTTGATGGCTACCGTGATGCTGGCCCTGCTGTGGCTACTGTCGGCCCTGATGCACGCGCCCTGGTTCTTTGCCGGTCTCGGCGTCGAAGCACAAAGCACCGCCATGGCGCTGGCCCTGTTCATGATCGCCCTGCCCATCTTCAGCTTCCCGTTCTCGCCACTGATGAGCGCATGGTCGCGCAAGCACGAGTTCGAGGCCGACCGCTATGCGTCCGAGCAGTCCGACGCTGGCGCGCTGATCAGCGCACTGGTCAAGCTCTACCGCGACAACGCCAGCACGCTGACCCCCGACCCGCTGTACTCGCGCATCTACGATTCGCACCCGCCGGCGACGATCCGCATCGCCCACCTGCAGGGAAAACCGCTTTGAGCACCCCCCGATGAACCACGGCACCATCGTCGCGTCCTTCGGGCGCCAGTTCGAAGTGCTCGACGCCGACGGCACACGCTGGCTGTGCGTCACCCGCGGCAAGCGCATTGACTTCGCCTGCGGCGATCGGGTCGAGTTCAAGGCCACCAGCGACGGCCACGGCGTCATCCAGAAGGCGCAGGCGCGCGACAGCCTACTCCACCGCTCCGACGCCTTCCGTCAGAAGCTGCTCGCGGCCAACGTGACGCAGATCCTGATCGTCGTCGCCACCGAGCCGAGCTTCAGCGACGAACTCATTTCACGCTGCCTGTGTGCCGCCGAGCACCAGCACCTCAAGGCCCGCATCCTGCTCAACAAGGCCGACGTCACCGCAGGGCTCGATGACGCCCGGCGGCGTCTGGCGATGTTCACCGCGCTCGGCTACGACGTGATCGAACTGTCCGCGCAACAGGACGTCAGCGTCCTCAAGGCGTTGCTGGCCGACGAAACGAGCGTGCTCGTCGGACAATCCGGCATGGGCAAATCGACACTGACCAACGCGCTCGTGCCCGAGGCCAACGCACCGACCCGGGAGATTTCCGAAGCGCTCGACACGGGCAAGCACACCACCACCGCCACCCGCCTGTACGCGCTCCCCGGCGGCGGCGCGCTCATCGACAGCCCGGGGCTGCAGGCCTTTGGCCTCGCCCACCTGTCCGAAGATGACTTGCTGGCCGGTTTCCGCGAATTTGCGCCCTATCTCGGACACTGTCGCTTCCGCAACTGCAAGCACGACACCGAGCCCGGCTGCGCCCTGCTCGCGGCGCTCGACAGCGGCGACATCTCAACCCGCCGTTTCTCGCACTACCGTCTGCTGTCCAGCGAGATCCATCACGCCAGGAAGCTCGTTCAGGGCTACTAGAACGAAAAAACCCCGCCGCAGCGGGGTCTTTTCATGCCGCGTCGAACCGATTACATGCGTTCGAAGACAGCCGCGATACCCTGGCCGCCACCGATACACATGGTCACCAGCGCATAACGGCCGCCGGTGCGGTGCAGTTCGTAGATCGCCTTGGTGGCGATGAAGGCCCCCGAGCAGCCCACCGGGTGACCCAGTGCAATGGCACCCCCGTTGGGGTTGGTCTTGGCCATGTCGAGCTCGAGACCTCTCGCCACGGCGATGGCCTGCGCGGCAAAGGCTTCGTTCGACTCGATGACGTCCATCTGGTCGATGGTCAGGCCCGCGCGCTGCAGCGCGATCTTGGACGACGGGATCGGCCCTTCGCCCATGATGTGGTTGGGCACACCGGCGAGCGCGTAAGACACCAGGCGCGCCATCGGCTTGTGGCCCGCCTTGGCCGCGGCATTGGCCTCGGCCAGCACCATGAAGGCGGCACCGTCGTTGATGCCCGACGCGTTGCCCGCCGTCACCGAGCCGTCCTTCTTGAAGGCCGGGCGCATGGCAGCGAGCTTTTCCATGGTCGTGGCACGCGGATGCTCGTCGGTGTCGAACACCGTCTCGCCTTTGCGGCTCTTCAGCGTGATCGGCACGATCTGCGACTTGAAGCGGCCTTCGGCGATGGCCTTGGCGGCGCGGTTCTGCGACTCCAGTGCCAGCGCGTCCTGCTCTTCGCGGCTGATGCCCCACTTCTCGGCCAGGTTCTCGGCCGTGATACCCATGTGGCCAGCGCCGAACGGGTCGGTCAGCACGGCCACCATGGCGTCGACCAGCGTCGTGTCGCCCATGCGGGCACCGGTACGCATAGCCGGCGACAGGTAGGCGCCGCGCGACATCACTTCAACACCACCACCGACGCCGAAATCGCAGTCGCCCAGCATGATCGCCTGGGACGTGGTGACGATACCCTGGAGACCGGACGAGCACAGGCGGTTGACCGCCATGGCCACCGACTCCATCGGCAGACCGGCCTGAATCGAGGCCAGGCGCGCGACATAGGCATAGCGGGATTCGGTCGGAATGCAGTTGCCCACGGTCACATAATTGATCTGCTGGGGATCGACGCCGGCACGGCCGACGGCTTCCTTCATCACCAGCCCGGCCAGGTCGGCCGGCTCCATGCCGCTGAGCGAGCCGCCGAAACCACCGATGGCGGAACGGACCGCACTCAGGACAACAACTTCACGATTTGCCATGTTTACTCCCTCCAAGAAAACTCAAGGTGCTACCCACACGACCAGGCTGACCAAGGCCAGCATGAGCAGGCACATGAGCAGGGCGCGCCATAGTAATCCGATCGCGCCCTGCATGGATTCAACGCGGACGTCTTCGCCGGCGCCCAGTTCAGGGCGCTCGACCAGCGCCCCGGACTGCTGGATGGGCATCCCCAACCGCAGGCCAAGCGCACCGCCCCCGCTTGCCAACACTATACCCGAACTCGGTTCGGCCCATTGCGCCGCCTGGGTACGCCAGCACAGTATCGCATCCTCGAAGTTGCCGACGATGGCGAACGAGGCACCGGTCAGGCGCGCCGGCACCCAGTCCAGCACGCTGAACGCCCGGCGGGCAAAGCGATCGAGCTCCACCTGTTCGCCCCCGCCGCCGGCGCGATGCCAGCGTCGCACCAGGAAGTCGGCCAGCCGGTAGGCCACGGCACCGGCCGGCCCCGGCAGCACCACGAACCAGAAGATCACCCCGAACACATTGCGATGTGCCGCAAGCAAGGCCTCTTCGACGGCCAGGCGCGCGACGTCGCTGTCGTTGGCTTCGGGATAGCTTTCGCCCCGCCATTGCTCGAGCAGATGGCGGGCACGGTTGAGCTCGCCCATGCCCAGGGCAAGATGGATATCGGTGAAGTAGTGACTTTCGTGACGGAAGCCGAGCGTCAGATACAGCACCAGCAGATTGAACGCCACCGCCAGCACCGGATGCACCGACCCCAGCACTGTATGCGCGAGCAGCGCGGCGAGTGATGCCAGACCGACAAAGGCAAACCAGAAGAAGACCGCACTGCCGGCCCTGCCGGCAAAGGTGCGCCGTGCGCAGCCATCGGCCACCCGGTTGAGCGGTGCGTGAATCCAGCGCTCGACCGACAAGGGCCGAACCTGTTCAATCAACAGCGCCAGTACGATTGCGAGGAGTTTCATTCAGGCCGGAAAGATGGGGTCGGGACGGACGGGAATCGCTGAGGAACATACCATAAGTCGGCCCGAATCCAGAGGGTCGCACCGGGCCGTAAACAGCTAGCGCGGCTCGCCGAGGAACCGCGACAGCATCACCAGCATGCCGGCCGTCGCACCCCAGATATGATAGTGCTGCCAGGGCATGGCGTAGTACGTCCGCTCGCGGCCATCGATCAGCAGCCGTTCCTGACGACGGTTTGCCGGATCGATCAGAAAACCGAGCGGTACTTCGAAGATTTCGGCCACTTCGAAGGTATCCGGCACCAGATCGAACGGCGGCTGCACCAGGCCGACCACCGGGGTCACACGAAACCCCGTGCCGGTGTGATAGTCGGCCAGCGCACCGAGCAATTCCACACGCTCGGGGTGAAGGCCGATCTCCTCGTGCGTCTCGCGCAGCGCGGTCATCTCCGGGCTCAGATCACCGGCTTCGACACGTCCGCCGGGGAAGCTCACCTGGCCGGGGTGGTGGTGCAGGTGATCGGTACGCCGGGTGAGCAACACGGTCAGGCCGTCGCTGCGCTCCACCAAGGGCACCAGCACCGCTGCCGGACGCAAGCGCGCTGGCGCGGCATCATCACGCATAACCACCGGCCGCGGCGCCTCGGCAAAGCGCTGGCGCAGCGCTGGCGCGGTCAGCCGATGGTCGGGAAGTGTTCCGGGTTGCATCGCTATCAGTACCGCTTACGCAAAGTCAGGCTATCGCCCGCGCGTTGCATCTCCATGCGGTTGAGCACACTCATGCCGAGCAGGGCGACCGGCAGTTCGGAGTCGTGGACCGCCGCATCGACCTGATGCAGGCTCACGCCCGCCAGGTTGATTTCTGCCAGCTTGACAACCCAGGTGCGCACCAGGCCGTTGGCCGTTTGTGACATGCTGGGCCGGCCGTGCTTGAGGTAGTCGATACGGGCGCGCTCGGCGTCCGAGCGGCTCAGAGCGACCATGCTGGCGCCGGTATCGATCAGGAAGCGCATCGGCGCACCGTTGATGCTGCCCGCGGCCAGAAAATGGCCGCGCGCGTCCGCTGTCAGATTCACCGTGGGCGCATCCGTGGTCGCAGCCGATTTGACGACGCGCTGCCCGAGACGCAGCGTCTCCCGCGCCCCATCGATCTCGATCACCACTTGCTCGCCCTGCACTGACACCACCTTGACGCCGCCCCTGGTGCTGCTCCCAACCCCCACGGTGACCGGTCGCCCGCCATCGACCACCAGTACCGCCTTGCCGGGAAACAAGCCAGCCACTGCCACCTCCGTCGCCTGCGCGACACCGGGCACGATGACCGCCACGAACAGCAGACTCAAAATCCCCCGTCCCAACATCCGCTTCTCCAGAGATCTCTATGCAACAGCCATCATACCGCCTCGCGCCAAACACGACCGCACCGGCCTGCGCGCGCGGGGCCTGAAAATGAGACGGCCAGGCACTCGGAAAGTGCCCGGCCGTCTCGAACAAGGTAGACGTTGTCAGACGAAGATGTCGATGCTTCTACCGACGGTTGAGTTCGAGCCCGGCACGGGAGCCGGCGTGGGCAAGGCTTCGATCAGTTGCGCAACATTGTTTGCCACAATATCCATAGCCTGACGCTGCACTTTGAGTGCCGCAAGCATCTGAACCTCGCTCAACTGCGAAGCCGAAACTGTAGAAACATCCATGACGGCATCAATCCCGGAAGTTCTCGTACTGCAAAGGATAGTCGGTGATTTCCTTGCGCACCAGGGCGATACACTCTTGCAGGTCGTCACGCTTCTTGCCCGACACCCGGATCGATTCGCCCTGAATGGCCGCCTGCACCTTGACCTTGCCGTCCTTGATCAGCTTGACGATTTTCTTGGCCAGATCCTGCTCGACCCCAACGCGGACACGGATTTCCTGCTTGACCTTGTTGCCGCCGACCTTCTGCACTTTTTCTTCTTCCAGGCAGCGTACGTCGATCTTCTTGGCGGTCAGCTCGGGCAACAGGATCGCCTTCATCTGGTCGATCTGGAAGTCGTTGTCGCCGTGCAGGGTCAGCAACTTGTCCTTGTGCTCGACGTGCGCGTCCGTGCCCTTGAAGTCGTAGCGATTGGTGATTTTCTTGTTGGCGCTGTCGATCGCGTTGTTCAGCGACACCATGTCCACCTCGGAGGTGATGTCAAAAGAGGGCATATCCGCTCCTGTCAGTCCTGATTACCGTTCAAATCCTGCGAGCCATACCAAATGGCAACGGCGGCCTGAGCCGCCGCCTGCCACGCCATCCGGTACAACATCAACCGAAATGGCAGACGTAGTGCATCGGCGAGCCCACCACCTGGATGTCGAAACTCGACGAACCAGCCACATTGAAGGTCTGACCCGCCTCGAAGTTGCGCCATTCGGCCTCGCCGCCCATACGCACACTGCACGCACCGGCAACGATTTCCATCACTTCGGGAGCCCCCGTGGTGAAGGTCAGCGTGGCAGGCATGATCACGCCAACCGACTTGCGGCTGCCGTCGGCCAGCGTAATGCCGTGGCTCACGCATTTTCCGCCGAAGTAGACGTTGGCTTCCTTGGCGACCGATACGCCTTCGATCAGCGCTTTTTCTGTCATGGTTTTCTCCCTCAACCCCTCCCCGGGGTCACTCGATACCCAACAAACGGGCGATAAAACCCTTGGCGATGAAGCCGACAAACCCCAACCCCAGTGCCATGAACATCCACACCGTGCCGTATTTGCCGGCCTTGGACTCCTTCGCCAGATTTCCGATGATGAACAGCATGTAGAGAATCAACCCGCTGAAGCAGACCTTGAGCGAAATCTCTTCGAATTCCGCAACGGTCAGCCCGAACAGGATGGCATCGCCTTCCATGCGCATCTATCCTCAGCTGCGCTTGTTGCGCGCATTCTCCGCAATGCGCAGGCGCAATGCATTGAGGCGAATGAAGCCGTGGGCGTCTTTCTGGTCGTAGGCGCCCTGGTCGTCCTCGAAGGTGGCGATGGTCGGATCGAACAGCGAGTCGGTCTTCGAATCACGGCTGACCACGATCACGTTGCCCTTGTAGAGCTTGATCCGCACCCAGCCATTGACCGTCTTTTGCGTCTGGTCGATCAGTGCCTGCATGGCCAGGCGCTCGGGCGCCCACCAGTAGCCGTTGTAGATGGCGCTGGCGTAGCGCGGCATCAGGTCGTCCTTGAGGTGGGCCACTTCGCGATCCAGCGTCACCGACTCGATGGCACGGTGCGCCTTGAGCAGGATGGTACCGCCCGGGGTTTCGTAGCAGCCGCGCGACTTCATGCCGACATAGCGGTTCTCGACCAGATCCAGGCGGCCGACGCCGTGCTTGCCGCCGATCTGGTTGAGCGTGGCGAGCAACTCATGCGCTTTCATGCGCTTGCCGTTGATCGACACCAGATCGCCCTGCTCGAATTCGAGATCCAGGTACTCGGCCGCATCCGGCGCCGCTTCGGGCGACACCGTCCAGCGCCACATCGACTCTTCAGCCTCGGCCGCGGGGTTTTCGAGGTGACGGCCTTCGTAGGAGATATGCAGCAGATTGGCGTCCATCGAGTACGGCGCGCCGCCCTGGCGGTGCTTCATGTCGATGGCAATGCCCGCATCTTCGGCATACTTGAGCAGCTTCTCGCGCGAGAGCAGATCCCACTCGCGCCACGGGGCGATCACCTTCACGTTCGGCATCAGCGCGTAGTAGCCCAGCTCGAAGCGCACCTGGTCATTGCCCTTGCCGGTGGCGCCATGCGAGACGGCATCGGCGCCGGTCTGGCGGGCGATCTCGATCTGGCGCTTGGAGATCAGCGGGCGGGCGATGGAGGTGCCCAGCAGGTACTCGCCTTCATACACGGTGTTGGCGCGGAACATCGGGAAGACGAAATCGCGCACGAACTCTTCGCGCAGATCGTCGATGAAGATGTTCTCCGGCTTGATGCCGAACTTCAGCGCCTTCTGGCGTGCCGGGTCGAGCTCCTCGCCCTGCCCCAGGTCGGCGGTGAAGGTCACCACCTCGCACTGATAGGTATCCTGAAGCCACTTCAGGATCACCGAAGTATCCAGGCCGCCCGAATAGGCCAGCACTACCTTTTTCACATCGCTCATAGCTTTTCCTGACGATAAGACATGCCGCGGATCACGCGGCCAGATTCCAATTCACCCGCACGGTCAGCTGTCCACGCGGCCAATGACGAGATACTCGAGCAGCGCCTTCTGCGCATGCAGGCGGTTCTCCGCCTCGTCCCACACCACCGACTGCGGCCCGTCGATCACCCCGGCGGTCACCTCCTCGCCGCGATGCGCCGGCAGGCAGTGCATGAAGACGGCGTCCTTCGCCGCCACACGCATCATGTCCTCGTCCACGCACCAGTCGGCGAAGGCCTTCATGCGCGCTTCGTTCTCGGCTTCGAAGCCCATCGAGGTCCACACATCGGTGGTCACCAGATCGGCACCCTTGCACGCCTCCATGGGGTCGGCAAACTGCTCGAAGTGCGAGTTGCCGTACAGGCCGGCGCGCTCGGGTTCGACCTCGTAACCCGGCGGTGTCGACACGTGCACGTTGAAGTCCAGCAACTCGGCCGCCTGCAGCCAGGTGTTGCACATGTTGTTCGAGTCACCGATCCACGCCACCGTCTTGCCGCGGATATCGCCGCGATGCTCGATGAAGGTGTAGATATCGGCCATGATCTGGCAGGGGTGGTACTCGTTGGTCAGCCCGTTGATGACGGGCACCCGCGAGTTCTCGGCGAAGCGCTCGATCACCGACTGCTCGAAGGTACGGATCATCACCGCATCGCTCATGCGCGAGATCACCTGCGCCGCATCTTCGACCGGCTCGCCGCGCCCGAGTTGCGAGTCGCGCGTATTCAGGTAAATGGCCGAGCCACCGAGCTGGTGCATGCCGGCCTCGAAGGACAGGCGCGTGCGGGTGCTGGCCTTCTCGAAGATCATCACCAGGGTGCGATCGAACAAGGGGTGGTGCGGCTCGTAGCGCTTGAACTTGTCCTTGATCCAGCCGGTGCGCTCGAACAGGTACGCGTACTCTTCGCGGGTGAAATCCTTGAACTGCAGATAGTGTTTGATGGCGTTCATGACACGCTCTTCTGGTCGGTTATGCCGACAAAAACTTGCGGATCAGCAGCGCGAGCGCTGCGATCAACGATTTTGCATCGGCATCGGTAAAAGTCAGGGGCGGCAGCAGCCGGACCACCCGCTCGGCGGTCACGTTGATCAGCACGCCCGCCTCCAGCGCCATGCCAACCAGTTCGCCACACGGACGATCGAGTTCGACACCGATCATCAGGCCATCGCCACGAATGTCCGCCACACCGGCGACGCCATCGAGCGCCTCGGCCAGCCCCTCGCGAATCTGCGTACCGCGTGCGGTCGCATTGTCCAGCAGGCCATCGCGCGCCATGACCTCGAGCGTGGTCAGGCCCGCCGTGCACGCCAGCGGGTTGCCGCCGAAGGTCGAGCCGTGATTGCCCGGACCGAACACCCCCTTGGCACGCCCCGACGTCAGGCAGGCGCCAATCGGCACACCGGAGCCCAGCCCCTTGGCCAGCGACATCACGTCCGGCTCGATGCCGGCCCACTGGTGGGCAAACCACTTCCCGGTACGGCCGACGCCGCACTGCACCTCATCGACGATCAGCAACCATTGGTGTGCATCGCACAGCGCGCGCAGCGCCTTGAGGTAGTCAATGTGCGCTGCGCGGATGCCGCCCTCGCCCTGGATGGGTTCGAGCATCACCGCCACCACGTCGTGGTTGGTCTTGGCGACCTGCTCGACGGCGGCAATGTCGTCGAAGGGCACGCGAATGAAACCCGGCACCAGCGGCTCGAAGCCGGCCTGGACCTTGCGATTGCCGGTCGCCGATAGGGTGGCCAGGGTGCGGCCATGAAACGCCTGCTCCATCACCACGATGGCCGGTTGCGCCACGCCACGCTTGTGGCCGTAGTAGCGCGCCAGCTTGATTGCAGCCTCGTTGGCTTCGCAGCCGGAGTTGGCAAAGAACACCTCGTCCATCTGCGACAGTTCGGCCAGCCGGTCCGCCAGCGCCTCCTGCGCCGGAATGCGGTAAAGGTTGGAGGTATGCAGTACCCGGCCGGCCTGCTCGGCCAGCGCCTTGACCAGATCCGGATGGTTGTGGCCCAGCGTGGACACCGCGATCCCGGCCAGCGCGTCGAGATAGCGCTTGCCTTCGGTATCGAACAGGTAGGCGCCTTCACCGTGGGAAAACGCCACCGGCTGGCGACCATAAGTGTTCATGACATGCGACATGCAAAAGCCCCAGAGTCAGGAATCAGAATTTGATCCATTCAAAACACGTACGGCGGCCGTCGCCGCCGTGAACTGTAAGCGTTCGATGGTAAGTGAAACACGCTTTGATGTACATATTGCCCGGCAAACGGGCCGCCCTGCCACCGCCCCGGGCACTCGCACCACCCACGGAAACACCATAATTTCTGCTAGAATCCCGCCCTGTCGCGCGACGTCCGGCAGAGGCCATTCAGAGCCTCAGGCGCCGCGCTTTCGGGAGGGACCGCGGCTCAAACACGAGCCCGGGCAGACACAACAACATGACCACAAAGATCCAGAGCTTTGTCATTGTCGGCGTCACACGCGAGGGCAAGAAATTCCGTCCCAGCGACTGGGCCGACCGCCTGTGCGGCATCATGTCGGCCTTCGGCGCGGACAACCGCATGAGGTATTCCCCGTATGTTCGGCCAGGCTGCACGCTGACTGGCGACAAGAGTGTCGTTGTCGATGCCCGGCTCTACGACATCGAGCCGCTGGCCTACAAGTTTCTCGTGAACTTCGCCGACGACAACAACCTCATCATCGACCCCATCGACCCGGAACACAGCGCGGTCTGACCTCGGCTGTTCGGCCACGCGGCGGCCATCGAATAAAAAAGGCGACCCGAGGGTCGCCTTTTTCATGGTGTTGCTCGCAACGCTCAGGCGGCCATCCCTTTGATCGCTGCGGACAGGCGGCTCTTGTGGCGCGCAGCAGCGTTCTTGTGGATGATTCGCTTGTCAGCGATGGTGTCGATGGTTTTCATCGAGCTCTGGAACAGGGTGCGGGCAACGTCCTGATCGCCTGCATCGACAGCCTTACGCACAGCCTTGATCGCAGTGCGAAGACGCGAGCGCAGGCTTGCGTTGTGAGCACGCGCGGCGTCGTTCTGGCGAGCGCGCTTGCGGGCTTGTGCCGTATTGGCCATAAGTCTTCGTCCGTGTTGGTAGATACTGAAAGCGCGAGATGATAGCGCGTCAGGCCCGCCCACGCAAGCCAAAAGCGCATTCCACTGATTCGGATACAACACAGTATCATGCGCAATTTTCCGGATCGATCCCGATGAACCTGCTCCGCGCCCTCGCCACCGTCAGCAGCATGACGCTGATTTCACGCATTCTCGGCTTCGCCCGGGATTTCGTGATCGCGCGCGCGTTCGGTGCCGGCGTCGCGACCGACGCCTTCTTCGTCGCCTTCCGCCTCCCCAACCTGCTGCGCCGCATGTTTGCCGAGGGGGCGTTCTCGCAAGCCTTTGTGCCGATCCTGGCCGAATACAAGAATCGCCGCGGCGAGTCCGAGGCACATGCGCTGGTCTCCAAGGTCGCCACCTTGCTCGGCCTGGTGGTGCTGATCATTTCCATCATCGGCGCAGTGGCCGCGCCGCTGATCATCTATATCTCCGCCCCGGGCTTTGCCGCCGACTCGGACAAGTTCGCTCTCACGGTTGAACTCACCCGGATCACCTTCCCCTACATCTTCTTCATGTCGCTGGTGGCGTTGTCCGGTGGCGTGCTCAACACCTGGAGCCGCTTCGCCATCCCGGCCTTCACCCCGGTGCTGCTCAACCTCAGCTTCATCGGCATGGCCTTGTTCGCCGCGCCGCTGTTCGAACCCCCCGTGCTGGCGCTGGCCTGGGCGGTGTTCCTCGGTGGTGCGCTGCAGTTGTTCCTCCAGTTACGACCGCTGGCGCGCATCGGCATGCTGCCGCGTTTCCGCCTCGACACCAAGGATCCGGGCGTACGACGCATCCTCTACCTGATGGCACCGGCCATCCTCGGCGTCTCGGTCAGCCAGATCTCGCTGCTGATCAACACCATCTTCGCCTCCTTCCTGACCAGCGGCAGCGTCTCGTGGCTGTACTTCGCCGACCGGCTGATGGAGTTTCCCGCCGGTCTGCTGGGCGTCGCACTGGGCACCATCCTGCTGCCCAGCCTCTCCAAATGCCATGCCGACGAAGACCCCACCCAGTTCTCCGACCTGCTCGACTGGGGCCTGCGTCTGACCCTGATGCTCACCCTGCCGGCCGCCCTGGCCCTGGCGGTGCTGGCCGTGCCGCTGGTCGCCACGCTGTTCCACTATGGCGCCTTCAGCGTCACCGACGTACTCAACACCCGCACCGCCCTGATCGCCTACAGCGTCGGCCTCACCGGCATGATCCTGGTGAAGGTGCTGGCGCCGGGCTTCTATGCCCGGCAGGACATCCGCACGCCGGTCAAGATTGCGCTGATCACGCTGGCCGCCACGCAACTGATGAACCTGGCCTTCATCGGTCCGCTCAAGCACGCCGGCCTGGCGCTGTCGATCGGGGTTGCCGCCTGCCTGAACGCCGGCCTGCTCTATCGCGGGCTGCGCCAGCGTGGCGTATTCAAGCCGCGCCCAGGCTGGGGGCCGTTCGCCCTCAAGCTTGGCGTCGCGCTCGTGGCGCTGGGCACGGTGATGTGGTTTGCCAAGGGCAGCGACCTGAGCTGGACGGCCGACGGCGGCTGGTCGCGCGCGATCCGCCTGTCCCTGGTCGTGCTCGCCGGCATCGCCACCTATTTCGCCACCTTGTTCGCGCTCGGTTTCCGGCCGCGCGATTTCTCGCGCCGGGCCGCCTGAACACACGCGGCAGCATCTCGGCCTAGAATGCAGGCATCGCTTTTTCGACAACGCTTCAGGAGACGCCCGTGAAGATTTCCAGTCGCAGCCTGACCGACGGCCAGCCGATCGACGGCACCTACGCCTTCTGCGTGCCGGCCGCCGAGGGCCATGTCGCGCTGAGCAGCAACCGCAACCCGCATATCGCCTGGTCCGACCTGCCGGCGGGGACCCGCTCGCTGGTGCTGATCTGCCACGACCCGGATGTCCCGAGCCGGGGTGACGACGTCAACCAGGAAGGCCGCTCGATACCCGCCGATCTGCCCCGGGTCGATTTTTTCCATTGGGTACTGATCGACATTGACCCGGCGCTTGGTGAGCTACCCGAAGGCGCATTCTCATCGGGCGTCACCGCCCGCGGCAAACCCGGCCCCGCCGGGCCGAACGGCACGCAACAAGGCATCAACGACTACACCGGGTGGTTCGCCAGCGATCCGGACATGACCGGCGACTACCATGGCTATGACGGCCCCTGCCCGCCGTGGAACGACAGCATCAGCCATCGCTACATCTTTACGCTCTATGCCACCGACCTGGCCGCCTGCCCCGTGGGCGGACGCTTCACCGGCCAGGATGTGCGCTCGGCCATCGCCGGCCACATCCTCGGCGAGGCGGCGCTGACGGTGCGCTACAGCCTCAACCCCGCCGTTCCGGCCTGACCCGACGGGCGGCGCCCGGCTGGCGGGCGCCGCGCTTCTTCAGCTGCCGTAGGGCGCGAGGGTCCTGGCCACGGCGTCGAACACCACGGGCCGGTAGTCGGGCAACCCGTCGCGAAACACCGGATAGACCTCGCCGGCGATCAGCGGGCGCAGATGGCGCAGCCCCGCATCGGTCAGATCCAGGCCGTCAGCCGCGATGAAGGCCGCGGGCACACGCCGCTCGCCATTGGCAATCGGCCCCAGCGCCGCCGGTTCAACACGCCAGCGATAAGGCGCATCGCCTTCCCGAACGATCGCCGGCATCACCCCATCGTGCCCGGCCACGGCATAGCGCACCGCGGCCTCGCCGACCGCCTCTGCCTGGGCGCGGTCCGTGGCCGACACCAGATGCCCGGCCGCCCGCTGCAGGTAGTCCGGCACCGCCCAGTGATGCTTGTAGCCGAGCGCGTCGTGCACCAGCCGCGCCAGCCACTGGCCGATGCCGCCGAGCTGCACATAGCCCCGCACATCCTCATCCTGCTCGACCAGCAGCACGCCGTCGCGGTTGCGCACGCCTTCGGCTGCGCTAATGGCGCAATAGCCCAACCGGTCGACGCAGGCTTCGACACGCGCCAGGAACACCGCCGGATCGAACGGCACCTCCGGCAGCAGGATCAGGTGCGGCGGGTCGTCCGGTGCCTGCCGGGCCAGCGCGGTCGCCGCCGCCAGCCATCCGCAGTTGCGCCCCATCACCTCCATCACGAAGATCCGCCCCCGCCGGCTGCTCATGGCGCGCAGGTCCATGCCCGCCTCGCGCATCGACGCCGCCAGATACTTGGCGGCCGAGCCGAAGCCGGGTGATACGTCGGTGCCGAGCAGGTCGTTGTCGACCGTCTTTGGCACGCCAACACAGGTCAGCGGATAGTTGCGTGCGCGGGCGACGGCGGACAGCTTGAGGACGGTGTCCATCGAGCCATTGCCGCCGTTGTAGAGAAAATAGCCCACGTCATGCGCGGCGAACACCTGGAACAGCCGGTCGAACTGGGCGGGGTTGTCGTCAGGATCATCGAGATCGAACCGGCAGGAGCCAAACGCCCCGCCCGGCTGCCCTGCCAGCGCCGCGAGGTCGGCCTCGCCCAGCGCGGCGGTATCGACCAGGTCTTCGGCCAGCACACCGAGCACGCCGTGGCGCGCGCCGAGGACGCGGTCGATCTGCGGCGCATGCCGGCGCGCCTCGCCGATGACCGCCGCGGCGGTGGCGTTGATGACGGCGGTAACGCCGCCGGACTGCGCATAGAGAAGGTTCCTGGGCGCCATGGCGCGGTTCTCCGTAAACAAAAAAACGCGGCGGCCCGGTCGAAACCGGCTACCGCCGCGCCTGTCAGGCTGAAGGCCGATCAGCCCAGGGCGTCGAACACCCGCGCGGTAATCGCATCCACCGAACCCATGCCGGAAATGACTTTCACCTTGGGGGCCGCGGCCTCACCAGTCGCCGACCACTTGGTGTAGTAGTCGAGCAACGGCTTGGTCTGCGAATGATAGACATCCAGGCGCTTGCGCACGGTCTCTTCGCGGTCGTCGTCGCGCTGGACCAGGTCTTCGCCGGTCACATCGTCCTTGCCTTCGACCTTGGGCGGATTGTATTTGACGTGATACGTCCGCCCCGAGGGCAGGTGCGCGCGGCGACCGCTCATGCGCTCGATGATTTCCTCATCGGGCACGTCGATCTGCAGCACCACGTCCACCTTCACGCCGGCATCCTTGAGCGCATCGGCCTGCGGCAGCGTGCGCGGAAAACCGTCGAACATGTAGCCGGCCTGGCAGTCCGGCTGCTGGAGCCGATCCTTGACCAGGCCGATGATGATTTCGTCGGACACCAGACCACCGGCATCCATCACCTTCTTGGCTTCGATGCCCAGCGGCGTCCCGGCCTTGACCGCGGCGCGCAGCATGTCGCCGGTCGAAATCTGCGGAATGCCGAATTTTTCTTTGATGAAATTGGCTTGT
Source organism: Rhodocyclaceae bacterium (assembly GCA_041396265.1). GTDB lineage: Bacteria > Pseudomonadota > Gammaproteobacteria > Burkholderiales > Rhodocyclaceae > Nitrogeniibacter. Next base: position 50,408 of record JAWKYX010000011.1, on the reverse strand, counting down.
GTGCCCTTGCCGGCGCCCGGCGGCCCCAGAAGAATCAATCGCATAAACACCCCTCCCTGTATTGATATGCGAGCAGGATGCGGCCAACAGCCACCCCCGACCAACGCGTGAAGTTACCTGCAAACCCCGGACCGGTCAAACACTTGGCGAACACGCACCAGATCGTCTTCCGTATCCACGCCTGCGGCCGGTGCATGATCCACACTCAACACCTGGATCGCATTGCCATGCCACAGCGCCCTCAACTGCTCAAGGGCTTCCCACTGCTCCAGCGCACACGGCTCGAGGCGTGAGTAGCGGTGCAAAAAAGACACCCGATAGGCGTACAAACCAATATGCCGCATCACCGGCAGCCCCGCCGGCAGGGCATCGCGCCCGCTGGCCCAGGCATCACGCGCCCACGGAATCGGTGCGCGTGAAAAGTACATGGCGTGCCCCCGCGCATCGGTCACCACCTTGACCACATTGGGGTTGAACATGTCCTCGACCACGGCGATGGGATGCGCCGCGGTGGCCATCGCCGCCGACGGATCAGCCGCCAACGCGTCGGCGACGCCGCGCACCAGTTGGGGATCGATCAGCGGTTCATCGCCCTGCACGTTCACCACGATGTCATCATCGGCCCAGCCCTGAACGGCCACGACCTCGGCCAAGCGGTCCGTTCCGCTGGGGTGGTCGGCGCGGGTCATCACCACCTGCCCGCCCGCTGCGCGCACCGCATCGGCGACGCCTGCGTGGTCCGTCGCCACCCAGATACCGTCGGCACCGGCCGACTGCACCCGCTCGAGCACCCGCACGATCATCGGCTTGCCGGCAATGTCGGCCAGCGGTTTGCCGGGCAGCCGGCTCGACGCAAAACGGGCCGGGATGACCAGTTTGAAACCGCTCAAGGCCCGCCGTCCTCGGTCACCGACAAGGCGCGCGCTTCGTCTTCGAGCATGACGGGGATGCCGTCTCGAATCGGATATGCCAGGCGGCAGGGCTTGCACACCAGCTCCTGCTCGGTCTTGCGGTAGTCGAGAGGCCCCTTGCACAGGGGACAGACCAGAATTTCAAGCAGCTTGGCGTCCATGACGGGAAAGCTTCTCCAGAATTGGCTGCAGGGCAGCGTCGGGAATCGAGGCGCGAACCGGAAACACCCAGGTGTTCGCGGGTGCGAATGGCGCGCATTTTACCGCATCCTTCTCGGTCAGAATCGTCGGCAGGCCGTCTTCGAAGGCCAGATCGGCCGGTGTGAAGGCGTGATGATCGGGAAACGGGTGTGCAATCACCGTCAGGCCCATGGCGGTCAGTTGATCAAAAAAACGTTGTGGCCGGCCGATGCCGGCCACGGCATGGACCGCCTGACCGGCAAAAGCGCTTGCGTCTGTCGTCTCGCCCGGAGCGCCCAGGCGCTCGAAGCACTCGCCCAGGAGCGCCATCGGTGCCTGCGGCACGTCACCCAGGCGCGCCGCCAGCGCGGCGGACACCGGGCCATGCGTCAGCGTCAGATCGGCCTCGCCAAGCCGCGCCATCCCCTCACGCAGGGGCCCCGCCGGCAGGCGCCAGCCATTGCCGAGCACGCGTTCGTCGACCACCACAATTTCCGCCTCACGGCGAAGCGCGTAATGCTGCAGCCCGTCATCGCTGATGATCACATCCACGGCAGGATGTGCCGCGCACAAGGCGCGCGCTGCGGCAGGACGGTCCCGCCCCACAGCCACCGGACAGCCGGTGCGCCGCGCCATCAACACGGGTTCGTCACCGACATCGGCTGCCACCGATTCGGTCGTCAGACACCGCACTCCGGCGCCTTGACCGCCGTAACCACGACTGATGATGCCCGGCGACATGCCGTGCCGCACCAGCTGTTCGGCCAGCCAGATGACCACCGGCGTCTTGCCGCTGCCGCCGACCGCCACGTTGCCGACCACCACGACCGGCACCGGCGCCCTCTGCGACGCAAGCCAGCCGCGGCGGTAGGCCAGGCGACGAATGGCGCTGATCACGATAAACACCAGGGAGAACGGCAACAGCGCCGCGGCGCGCCAGCGCTTGCGCTGCCAGAACGCGGGCGCGGGGGCCGTCATGGCTGCGCGGCCGGGCTCACTCGTTGCCGCGGGTGGCGAAGGTGATCTGCGGCAGGCCGACCCGCTGCGCCGCCTGCATCACGTCGACCACACGCTGGTGCTGTGCCTTGGCGTCGGCGTTGATCACCACCAGCGGCGGCTCGGCGTCTGCCGGGGCGGCACGGCCCAGCGCAGCGGCGATGGCGTCGATATCCCGGCCGACCACCGGCTCGCGGTTGATCAGCACGTCCCCCTCGGCGGTCACGGCGATGTTGATTTCATTGCTGCGCGACTCGATGGCGTCGGCGCTGGCAGTGGGCAAGTTGAGTTCGAGGCCGGCGAACTTGGCATAGGTGGTGGTAAGCATCAGAAAGATGATGATCACCAGCAGCACATCGATCAGCGGGATCAGGTTGATCTCGGGCTCTTCCTGCCGGCGGTTGGTCTGGAATCGCATGCTGTCCGCCTGCTCAGAACTTGCGAATAAATCTACTGCGCGTGCCGATTGCTGCGTTGCTCACTCGCTCACTCCTCGCCTATCCATTTGATATGTCTCGTCGTTCGCTCGCGTAGTTGCCAAATGCGGCCTTGCACTCGACCCTGCTCGCAACGATTTCTTCACAAGTTCTCAGCCGCGGCGCTCGCCGTGCACCACCTCGACCAGCTTGACCGCCTGCTGCTCCATGTCGAGCACGAAGCTGTTGACCAGCGCACGGAAGTGGCGCCAGAAGATCATGGCCGGAATGGCGATGATCAGGCCGAAGCCGGTGTTGTACAGCGCCACCGAAATGCCATGCGCCAGCTGCTGCGGGTTGGCACCGCCGGGGGTCTGCGAGCCGAAAATCTCGATCATGCCGACGATGGTGCCGAACAGCCCCATCAACGGGGCGATCGAGGCAATGGTGCCGAGCGTGGTCAGAAAGCGTTCGAGGTCGTGCACCACGGCGCGGCCGGCCTCTTCGATCGACTCCTTCATGACCTCGCGCGAGCTCTTCACGTTGCGTAGACCGGCCGCGAGCACCTGCCCCAGCGGCGAGTGCGCCGACACACGCTGGATCATCTCGGGGCTCACGCCCTGGCGGCGCAGGTCGGTGACGACCTTCTCCAGCAGACCGGGGGGCGCAATACGCGAACGACGCAGGGTGATGGATCGCTCGATGATGAGCGCGACGGCAATGACAGATGCAAACAGCAAGGGCCAGATCGGCCAGCCAGCCGCCTTGATGATCTCGAACACGCGCGCAATCCCCTGCGAATTTCCCAAAAGCGGAACTGTAGCGCCGAGGGAGTCTTTTCGTCCAGCGCACCGACCGGACGGCGGAGCAAAAGCCGCACAAACCTCGGCGCCACAAGGCCTTGGCCAAGACATCCACAAAATCTGTGGATAACTTTGTGGATGAGCGGCACATGAACGCCCTAAACCCGCTACGCGAAAGGGTTTTCTCTACTTAGACCAAAAATGAGGCATCTTGAAAAACAACGCAAATTCAATGACTTATAAAACTGCACGATGTTCTTCGGTGAAAACGGGTGGTGCACCGCGTCAAGTCTTGACAATGCCAGCGCGGTGTGGATTGCCGCTACAATCGCGGCCATGGAAATCCCCGGCACCCCCCTTGACACCCCGCCAATGACCCTCTCGGTCAGCGATTTGAACCGCTATGCCCGCCAGGCGCTGGAAAGTCGCTTTCCGCCCCTGTGGGTGCGCGGCGAGTTGTCCAACGTCACCCACGCCCCGTCCGGCCATGTCTATTTCACGCTCAAGGATGCCGGCGCACAGGTGCGCTGCACCCTGTGGCGCAGCCGCGCGCAGCGACTCAACCTGAGCCTGCGCGCGGGCATGCAGGTCGAGTTGCGTGCCCAGGTCACGCTGTACGAACCCCGCGGCGACTACCAGCTCAGCGTCGAGGCGGTGCGCGAAGCCGGCGTGGGCCATCTGTTCGACGCTTTCCTGCGCCTCAAGGCCAAACTCGAGGCCGAAGGCCTGTTCGCCGCCGACATCAAGCGCACGCTGCCCCCCTACCCGCGTGGCGTGGCCATTATCACCAGCGCGCAGGCCGCCGCGCTCAAGGACGTTTGCGCCAGCTTTGCCCGGCGCGCGCCCCACCTGCCGCTGCTGCTGCTGCCCACCCCGGTGCAGGGCGAAGGGGCCGGCGCCCGGATTGCCGCCGCACTCGACCGGGCGGGCCGTATTGCCGCTGACCGCGCGCTCGACGTGGTGGTGCTGGTACGTGGTGGCGGCAGCATTGAAGACCTCTGGGCCTTCAACGAAGAGGTCGTCGCACGCGCCATCCGGCGCTGCCCGCTGCCGGTGGTCTGCGGGGTCGGCCACGAGACGGATTTCACCATTGCCGACTTCGCCGCCGACCTGCGCGCCACCACGCCGACTGCCGCGGCAGAGCTCGCCAGTGCCGGCTTTCATGGCGCAAGCACGCAGCTGGCCGAACACCGGCGGGCCTTGCGCCACGCCCTGCAGCGCCGGCTCGACACCGCCGGGCAGCGGGTTGATCGCATCGCCCTGCGGCTCACACATCCCCGCCAGCGCCTGGCCGACAGCCGCACAACCCTGCTCGCGCTCGAACGACGCCTGCGCATGGCCATGCAGGCACGGCAGCAGATGCTGCACCGCCAGAACGCCCATCTGGCGGCTCGGCTCGGCGCCCGCCGCCCGGCTCCGGCGCGGCTCCGTCCGGCGCTCGATGCCCTGCAAGCCGCGCTTGCGCGCACCGCCGCCCGTCAGCTTGCCCAGCGCCACATGCAGCTCGATGCGCTGGCCGCCCATCTGGCCCATCTCAATCCCGAAGCGGTGCTGTCCCGAGGCTTCAGCATCACCCGTGACAGCGCGGGCCGCATCTTGCGCAATGCAGCAGATGCCGCCGTGGGCAGCGCCGTGAGCGTGCAACTGCACCATGGCGCGGTCGATGCGACAATCACCGCACGGCACAGCCCCCCGGCGGCCGACTGATTGGCACCGCGGTTGTCATCCCGTCACATTCCCGACTAGAATTGTCGGGATAATTGACTTCAGTCAAGGCCTCAACAAGGAGAAACCCATGGAACACGTTTTGCCTCAACTGCCGTATGCCAAAGACGCTCTGGCGCCGCACATTTCCGCCGAAACGCTGGAATTCCACTACGGCAAGCACCACCAGGCCTATGTCACCAACCTGAACAACCTGATCAAGGGCACCGAGTTCGACAGCCTGGATCTGGAAGCCATCGTCAAGAAGGCCCCGGCCGGCGGCGTATTTAACAACGCCGCCCAGGTGTGGAACCACACCTTCTTCTGGCACAGCATGGCCCCCAACGGCGGCGGCGAGCCGACCGGTGCACTGGCTGACGCGATCAAGGCCAAGTGGGGTTCGTTCGAAGACTTCGCCAAGGCCTTTACCGCCTCGGCCGTGGGCAACTTCGGTTCGGGCTGGACCTGGCTGGTCAAGAAGGCCGACGGGTCGGTCGACATCGTCAACACCACCGCCGCCGGCACCCCGCTGACCACCGCGGACAAGGCGCTGCTCTGTATCGATGTGTGGGAACACGCCTACTACATCGACTACCGCAACCGTCGCCCGGATTTCGTCGCTACCTTCCTGAAGAGCCTGGCGAACTGGGATTTTGCAGCGAAGAACTTCGGCTGATCATCGCCGGACTGCCCCACAACAAGCCGCGACCGAGGTCGCGGCATTTTGTTTGGGTACCCGCACGCCGTCCCCGGCACGTCCTTGGTGTATCCTGCCCCCAACCCCGAACGCGCCGCCCGGCATCCAAAGGACGATTCGTGACTTCACACCCGCTCGCTTGCCCACGGTCACCCGGAGAACACTTGCGTTCGCCACGCGCCGGAAGCATACTGCGCTTGCCGCCTTGCAGCTGCAGACACTCATCTGGCCGAAGACATGGTGCAGGGACACCATGATCACTAACATCGCCAAGGCCGGGCAGTTCGCCGGGCGGTCGTCGGTCAAGACCTGGGTATTCACCATCCTGCGCAGCAGCGTGATCGATGCCATCAAGTTGCGCGCGCGCACCGTCAACGCCGGCGATTACACCGCCGAGGGCGGAAGCATGGACAGCGCCTTATTCACCTGTTCAAGGCCAACGAACACTGGACGCCCGCCGCCCGCCCCGCCGATTGGGGCAATCCGGAAGACACCCTGCGCGAACAGCAGTTCTGGACCGTGTTCGACGCCTGCCTGAACCGCCTGCCGGAGAACACGGCGCGCGGTGTTCATGATGCGCGAGTTCCTCGAACTCGACAGCCATGAGATCTGCGATACGCTGGCGATCAGCATGAGCAACTGCCACGTCATCCTGCACCGGGCACGCAACGGCCTGCGCCGCTGCCTGGAAGCCAACTGGTTCTCGGAGGGCGCCCCGGCATGCTGAGCTGCAAGGAAGTCTCCTATCTCATCTCCGCAGCGCAGGACCGCCCGCTGCGCGTGGTCGAGCGCATGCAGCTCGAGTTGCATCTGGCCATGTGCAAGGGCTGCACCAACCTGCGCAAGCAGATGGACTTTCTGCGCGGCGCGATCCGCCGCGGCCCGCCGGCGGCCGACGACGACACCCCGGCCGATCGCTGACATGCCGGACGCCTTGCCGGCCGCAGACGACGCGCGGCTGGCGATTCTCTACCGCGACGATCACCTCGTCGCCATCCACAAGCCGGCCGGCCTGCTGGTCCACCGCACCGCGCTCGACCGCCACGAAACCCGTTTTGCCGTACAGCTGCTCCGCGACCAGATCGGCCAGCATGTCTGGCCGGCCCACCGGCTCGACCGCGGCACCTCCGGCGTACTGGTGTTTGCCCTCGACGCTGACACCGCCGGCCGCCTCGGCCAGCAGTTTGAAGCGCAAACCGTCGCCAAGCGCTATGTGACCGTCGTGCGTGGCCATCCGCCGGAGTCCGGCATGATCGATCACCCACTCAGCAAACAGCGCGACGACCGCGAGTGGGTCGATCCCCGCACGCAGTCGGCCGCGCAAGACGCGCGTACCGCGTACCGGCGCTTGGCCACCATCGAGCTGCCCATCGCCGTCGACCGCTACCCAACCAGCCGCTACGCGCTGCTGCAGGTCGACCCCGAAACCGGCCGCAAGCACCAGATCCGCCGCCATCTCAAGCACATCAGCCACCCCATCATCGGCGACGCCACCCATGGCAAGGGCCGGCACAACCGCATGTTTGCCGAGCGCTTCGGCTGCCAGCGCCTGCTGCTGGCCAGCACCGATCTGTGGCTGGACCACCCCGTCAGCGGTCAGCGCCTGCATTTGCACGCCGCGCCCGCGGCCGATTTCATGGCTTTGCTCGACCGCTTCGGCTGGCGTACCACGCTGCAAAATCAATCACCACCGCTGTAAGCTTTTCGCGCGCGCCGGGGTCTGATCCCCCACAGCAGGTCGATTGCCACCGCATCGACCGCACCACCGCCCCAACACAGGAGACGGCGCATGCTCGCCACCTTGCCCCTGCTGCGCAAGACCGCATTCCCCCCGCTGACCCGCAGCCGCATCGACACCCTGCAGATCAACCTCGGCTACCGCTGCAACCAGCAATGCCTGCACTGCCATGTGAACGCCGGCCCCAAGCGCACCGAGGAAATGGACAGCGAGACCATCGACGCCATCCTGTGCTTTGTCGATGCCAACGCCACGGTTCGCACGCTGGATCTCACCGGCGGCGCCCCTGAACTGAACCCGCACTTCCGCCGTCTGGTCGCCTCGGCCCGCGCCCGCGGCCTGCGCGTCATCGATCGCTGCAACCTGACCATTCTGAGCGAACCGGGCTACGAGACGCTGGCTGCCTTCCTCGCCGAACACGGCGTCGAAGTCGTCGCCTCCCTGCCCTGTTATCTCGAAGACAACGTCAACGCCCAGCGCGGCAAGGGCGTGTTCGAAGCCAGCATCGCCGGCCTCAAGCAGCTCAATACCCTGGGCTACGGCCAGCCCGACAGCGGCCTGACGCTGAACCTGGTCTACAACCCGCAGGGCGCCGCGCTGCCGCCCCCGCAGGAAAGCCTCGAAGCGGCCTACAAGACCCATCTGGGCGAGCACTTCGGCATCGTCTTCAACCAGCTGTTCACCCTGGCCAACATGCCCATCCAGCGCTTCGGCTCGACCCTCCTCTCGAAGGGCGAATTCAACCGCTACATGGACTTGCTGCAGTCCGCCCACCGCGAGGACAACCTGCCCGGCGTGATGTGCCGCAGCCAGATCAGCATCGACTGGCAAGGCAAGCTGTACGACTGCGACTTCAACCAGATGCTCGACCTGCACACCGAAGACGCCGAGGGCCGGCCGCTCACCATCCATGACGTCAGCGCCGCCCAGCTGGAAGGCGGCCATATCCAGGTGGCCGGCCACTGCTACGGCTGCACCGCCGGCCAGGGCTCGAGCTGCGGCGGCGCGCTGAGCTGATCGCCACATCACGACACAAGAGGGGAATCTCATGGATTTTTCCAACATCCAGGGCGTGTATTTCTGGGGCTTTCTGGTGGTCTTCGGCGTGGTGATGTACCTCGTCTCGCCGCGGGTCAAGGACGAAGGCGGCTTCTTCCGCGGCACCGACGCCAAGGGCAGGCCGGCCTCGTCATGGGCCCTGATGATGAGCATCTTCATCAGCTGGATCTTCGCCAAGTCGGTGACCAACGCCGCCAACCTGGGCGCCGCCTACGGCATCGTCGGCGGCCTGGCCTACGCCACCTACTGGCTGTCGATCCCCTTCGCCGGCTGGGTCATCTACCGGCTGCGCACGCGTGAGGGCGCCACCGGGCTGGTGCCCTTCCTGATCGGTAAATACGGCCGCTTCGCCGCCATGGCCTTCTCCGCCGCGATCCTCATCCGCCTCTACAACGAGGTATGGAGCAACACCGCGGTGGTCGGCGGCTACTACGGCGAAACCGGCAGCTTCGGTTTCATCGCCTCGGCGCTGTTGTTCACCGCCGCCGTGCTGCTCTACAGCCTCAAGGGCGGGCTGCGCAGTTCGATCTTTACCGATGTGATCCAGGCCGTGGTGTTCGTGCTCTTCCTCGGCCTGGTGCTGATCTGGATCGTACCGACGCACGGCCCGGTGGCGCTGCTGACCGAAGGCAATTTCGCGCTCGACGCCGGCGCCGATCTGCTGCTGGTGGCGCTGCTGCAGGTGCTGTCCTACCCCTTCCACGACCCGGTGCTCACCGACCGCGGCTTCATCACCCGCGAGAAGACCATGCTGCGCGCCTTCATCGTCGCCGGCGTGCTCGGCTTCGTCGCCATCCTGGCCTTCAGCCTGGTCGGCGTGCATGCCCGCCTCGAAGGCATCGCCGCCGCCGGCAACGCCCCGGCGCAAGTGGCCAAGGGGCTCGGCCTGGCCGGTTTCTTCGCGATGGCTGTGGTGATGATCTCCTCGGCCGCCTCGACGCTGGACTCGACCTTCACCTCGCTGTCCAAGTCGGTGGCCCACGAGCTGCCGCTGCTCGCCGGCAAGACGCCGGGCACACGCGCCATCCGCAACGGCGTGGTGACCATGGCGGTGTTCGCCCTGCTCGGCAACCTGCCGATGATCGCCGGCACCGACATCCTCAAGGCCACCACGCTGTCGGGCACCATGGTGATCGGCCTGGCGCCGGTGTTTCTGCTCTCGCGCTGGGTGGGCTACTCACCGCTGTCCTTCCACCTGTCGTTCTGGACCGGCATGACGCTCGGCGTGCTGCTGGCGCTCGGCGCCCTGCCGGCGAGCTGGGCCATCGGCACCGGCAAGTACGGCCTGCTGCTGGGCACCAACCTCTACGGGCTGGGCCTATGCACCGCCGGCTTCCTGCTGCCGCTGGCGCTCGGCCAGCGCCGCCGCACCGCCGAAGCCGCATGAGCGAGGCCGGCCGGGTCTGCCCGCTGCGCTACCGCTACGGCGCGGCGGCCATCGCCGCGGCGCCGCTGCGCGAGGCCGAGACGCTGTACGTGGTCGGCGGGCTCTACGGCAACGGCCCGGCGCTGGATGCGCTGATGGCGCTGATCGCCGCCGAGCCTGGACCGGTGCGCGTGTGCTTCAACGGCGATTTCAACTGGTTCAATGCCGACGACGCCGGCTTCGACCGCATCAACCGCGCGGTGCTGGCGCATGACGCGATCCTCGGCAACGTCGAGGCGGAACTGGCACCCGGCACCGACGACGCCGGCTGCGGCTGCGCCTATCCGGAGACGGTGGACACCGGTGTGGTCGAGCGCTCCAACCGGATCCACGCCCGCCTCAAGGCCACCGCGGCGCGCCATCCCGAGCTCGTCAGCCGGCTCGCCGCCTTGCCGATGTTCGCCCGCTACCAGGTCGGCAGTCTGCGTGTGGGCGTGGTGCACGGCGACGCGCAGGCGCTGGCAGGCTGGGATTTCGACCTGGCGCAGGTCGACCGGCCCGAGCGCGTGCCAGCGCTCGCCGAGGCCTTCGCCGCCGCCGAGGTCGATGTCTTCGCCAGCACCCACACCTGCCTGCCGGTGTGCCGCCAGTGGTCGTGGGGCATGCTGATCAACAACGGCGCGGCCGGCATGCCGAACCTGCGCGACACGCATCACGGCATCGTCACCCGCATCGGCGTGCGATCCGGACCGCATCCGGCGCTGTATGGCGTCGAACGGGCCGGGCAGCGCATCGAGGCGCTGGCGCTGGTGTACGACCACGCGGCGTGGATGGCCGATTTCCTGGCCAACTGGCCGCCCGGCAGCCCGGCCCACGCATCCTATTTCGCGCGCATCGCGCACGGCCCCACGCTCGATCTGGCCCAGGCGGCGCCGCGCTGAAGGCGTCAACGGCAACGGCCGGGGATCGCGCCCCGGCCGTTGCCAGCTGCGAGTCGCCGCTCAGGCGCGACGGCGCAGCCGAACCCCCAGCCCGGCGAGGCCGACCAGCATCATCGCCCAGGTCTCGGGCTCCGGCACCGGCGTAAGCACGAACAGGCGCGAGTTCGGCGTGCCCGAATCCTCGGCCACCAGGTAGATGCGGCCGAGTTCATCCACCGTCACGCCCTCGATGGCCTGGCTCGTCACACCCGACAGATCGAAGTGGCTCAGCGTATTGCCGGCACGATCGATCTCCAGCAGCGTCTGCGAGCCGAGGCTGAGCACCAGCAGGTTGTCGGCCGCCGCCGTGCCGGCCAGCGCGTCGATGGGCGAGAGCGTCTGCACGTCGGACAGGCTGCTCAGGCCAAGCTGGTTGGCGTCGAACAGCGGCGTCATGGTCGAGATGCCGCCACCGGCAGCGAAGCTCAGGGTGCCGGCGCGCACTTCCATCGGGCTGTCCTGCTTGACCGACACGAAGCTGCCGTCGCGCGGGTCATAGCTGATGCCCTCGATGCCGTTGTTGGCGTAGGCATAGTCGGAGATCGAGGCCCACGGCGCATCGGCCAGCGACACGCTGCCGCCGGCCACGTAGCTGAAGCGGAAGGCGTCCTGCAGCCGCTCCTCGGCCACCACCAGCACGCCGCCGCCCAGGTAGGTCAGGCCTTCGGCGTCGTTATGGCGGGTCGCCGCCGGCCAGCCGCTGAAGCTCATCGACGACAGGGTCTGGCCGGTCAGCGAGACTTCGACCACGCCGCCGCCTTCGTCACCGACGAAGAACAGCGCGTTGCGGTCGCGCGCATAGGTGACGGCCGAGGCCTCCAGGCCCAGCGTCCCGAGCGTATCGAGGGCGTAGTTGCCGGTGACGGTGTAGGACGAGAGGTCGATCGAGTTCGCCGCATGGGCGGCCGAGCCCGCAAGCGCCGCCAGGGCGACGAGACAGTGAATGCGTTTCATGATGTCGCGCCTCCGATCAGCGCGCCCGGCGACGGGCAATGCCGCCGACCAGCGCCAGGCCGGCCAGCATCATGGCGTAGGTCTCGGGCTCGGGCACCGGCGCCGCCACGTAGAAGCCCGGGTTGCCGATATCGCCGCTGGCCGCCGCGTAGGAGCCGAAGCCGTCGCCCACCGAGGCCAGCGCCCAGTTGGCGGTCACGGTGGTGCCGGCCAGGTCGGCAGCACTCAAGGGATTGCCGCTGGCGTTCTGGGTGCGCACGGTGCCGGGGAAGACCTGGTCGCCATAGGTGAGCCGGTCGATCAGGCTGCCGCCGGCGTTGAACAGGTTGATCTCGTCGCCACGGCCGATGTTGTTGGTGTAGCCGCCGAGCACTTTCACATTTGCCGCCAGCGACCAGTCGGCGCGAAAGTCCGCCGCCGCGCTCTCGGTGATGATCACCGATTCGCCCACCGCCACGAGCCCGAAGCCGGAGAGATCGAACACGCCGGCCTGGCGGCTGTCGTCGTCGAAGCTCCAGCCAGTGAGATCCATCGCCATGTCGCCCATGTTGGTGAACTCGACGAATTCGCCGCCGTTGCCGCTGTACATCCATTCGGTGATCTGGATATCCGCCGCCGAAAACGCGGACCCCGACATCATCATGGCCACACCGAAACCGCAAAGTGCCTTTTTCATCTGACTGACCTCGTTCATGTTTTTCGGGCCACGCCGACACACCCGCGCCGGTCGTGGATGGCGCCATGCTAGCGGCGGCAGATGACGATTCGACGACAGGCGGAGACGCCCTTCGGCATCGCCCCGGCATCCGGCGGCGCCAGCCCGCCCGCCTTGCCGACCCGCCTTGGTACGTCAATCGGCATTCCGGCCGCAGAATTGCACAATGCAAACAATTCGCATTATCATGCGCATTCTTGATCTCGGACATTGATTTACCCCACGCCGACCGCCGCCGGATCGTCCCGCCATGCCTGTGAACACCGACATCGCCGCCCACCCAGGACTCGCCCTGACACCGGTCGACGCGATGTCAGCCGCTTTGCGGCCCCACCTCGGCGGGCCGCGCAGCACATGGCACGGCACCGCTGCCGGCACCCGGAAAACCATCACACCTCCGACCATCGCAGCCCCCCGCCGCGCCGGATTCGGCAACCCTGACCCGCGATGCGGCTTCGACCGCCGCCCGCCCCTTGTCACCGTCCTCCTAGGAGCCTCTTTCATGCGCCTGACCGCACTCGCCGCCCTCTTCTCTGCCACGCTCTCATGCACCGCCCTCGCCGCGCCGGCCACGCCTGCGCAAGTACTCAAGCACTATGGCGAACTGGTGCACGCCAGCTACGCCGACACGCTCGACGGTGCCCGCAAGCTGCAGGCAGCGGTCGACGCCTTTGTCGCCGCGCCGAGCCAGGACGGGCTGCTCGCCGCCCGCAAGGCCTGGCTTGCCGCCCGCGAACAGTACGGCCAGACCGAAGCCTTCCGCTTCTACGGCGGCCCGATCGACGGCACCGACGGCCCCGAGGGGCGCATCAACGCCTGGCCGATGGATGAGGCCTATGTGGACGGCGTGGCCAACGCGCCCACGGCCGGCATCATCAACAAACCCGAGGTGGCCATCACCGCCGACGCGCTGTCGGCGCTGAACGAAAAGGACGGCGAAGAGAACATCTCCACCGGCTGGCACGCCATCGAGTTCCTGCTCTGGGGCCAGGATCTGAGCGCCAACGGGCCGGGCCAGCGCAGCGTTGAAGACTTCGTCGATGGCAAGGCGCCCAACGCCGACCGCCGCCGGCACTACCTCAAGGTGGTCACCGATCTGCTGGTCGCGGACCTCGCCGGCCTCGAGCAGGCCTGGGCGCCGGGCCAGAAGAATTTCCGCACCCGCTTCGTCGCCGACACCGGCAGCCTGGCCAAGATCGTCTCGGCCATCGGCATCCTCAGCCGCGGCGAGTTGGCCGGCGAGCGCATCGAGGTGGCGCTCGACTCGCAAAGCCAGGAAGACGAGCACTCCTGCTTCTCCGACAACACCCATCGCGACATCGTGGCCAACGCCAAGGGCATCCAGAACGTATGGCGCGGGCAGTATGTGCGCGCCGACGGCAGCACGCTGGGCGGTCCCGGCGTACGCGACCTGGTCGCCGCGCGCGATGCGGCCGTCGCCAAGAAGGTGGATCAGCAGATCGCCGCCTCGGTGAGCGCGGCCGAAGCCATCCCGGCGCCTTTCGATCAGGCGATCCTGGCCGGCAGCGCCGGTCGCGCCAAGGTCGAAGCCACCGTCGTCGCCCTCAAGGGCCAGACCGAGGGCCTGGTCGAAGCCGCCCGTGCGCTCGGCATCAAGCGACTGAACACTGCCCTGCCGGAGTAAGCACCTCCGGAACAGCCAGCCAAGCGGTGCGCCCCGTCGGCGCACCGCTCCCGCAACCCGCGAGCCAATCCATGACCCCGTTCTTCAAACCCCTGGCCTTCGGCCTGCTCATCGCCGGCAGCGCCGCCCTCGTGGCCACCGCCGCCGACGGCACCGATCCGGCCAACGCCCTGCCCGGCGGCGACACCACCACGCCCGACCACGGTCGCAACGCCTTCTCCAACCCCGCGGCCAATCTCGACGTCGACCGGCAGACGCCCTTCTTCATCGGCAACTCCTTCTTCAAGAAGAACTGGGTCGCCGCCCCGGCCTCGACCACCGGCCGCGACGGCCTCGGCCCGCACTTCATCGCCCGCGCCTGTGCCAGCTGCCACCTGCTCGACGGGCGCGGCGCACCGCCGCCGGCGCCCGAGGGCGTCAACACCGAGCAGCCGGTCGGCCTCTTGCTGCGCCTGTCGATCCCCGGCGATGGCGGCCGCGCCGGCGTGGTGCCGGAGCCGACCTATGGCGGGCAGTTCAACAACCAGGCGGTCGACACCGTCCAGCCCGAGGGCCGGGTCACCATCCGCTACACCGAGCAGCCGGGGCGCTTCGCCGACGGCACGCCCTACAGCCTGCGCAAGCCCAGCTACGAGATGACCGATCTGGCCTATGGCCCGCTGCATCCAGACACCCGCGTCTCGCCGCGAGTCGCCCCGCAGGTGATCGGGCTGGGCCTGCTCGAAGCGATCCCGGAGGCCGATCTGCGCGCCATCGCCGAGCGTCAGGCACGCGAGGGCGCCGGCATCTCCGGCCGCCCCAACCGGGTGTGGGACGCCGTGCGCCAGGACTGGGTGATCGGCCGCTTCGGCTGGAAGGCCAATGTCGGCACCGTCGCCCACCAGACCGCCGGCGCATTCAACGGCGATATCGGCGTCACCTCACCACTCTTCCCCCACGAAGAATGCATGGCTGCGCAGGCCGACTGCCAGGCCCGCCAGCAGCAAGAGGCGCAGTGGCGACAGGGGCGCGGCGAGCCGGCCACCGACATCGACGCACGCGCGCTCGAGCGCACCATCTACTACACCACCACGCTGGCCGTGCCCTCGCGTCGACAGCCCGACGCCCCCGAGGTGCGACATGGCGAGGCGCTGTTCCATGCCGCCCAGTGCGCCAGCTGCCATGTGCCGCGCCATGTCACGGGCAAGCTCGAAGGCTTCCCCGAGCTGTCGGGCCAGACCATCACGCCCTACACCGACCTGCTGCTGCACGACATGGGCGAGGGCCTGGCCGACAACCGCAGCGATTTCGCCGCCGATGGCCGCGAATGGCGCACCCCGCCGCTGTGGGGCATCGGGCTGATCCCGACGGTCAATGGCCACAGCATGCTGCTGCACGACGGGCGTGCCCGCAACATCCTCGAAGCCATCCTGTGGCATGGCGGCGAGGCTGAGGGCGCGCGCGAGCAGGTGCTGCGCATGTCGCGCGCCGAGCGCGACGCGCTGGTGCGTTTCGTGGGCTCGCTCTGACATGCACCGGACACGGATCGCCCTGCTCGCTGCCGCGCTGGTCGGTACGACCCCCGTCAGCGCCGCCCCCAGCGCGGCGGACACCGCCACCCGCATCGCTGCGCCCATCCTTGCGCCGGCACAGTGGCTCGCCTCGCTCGGCGAGCAACGCCTGGCGCCCGGCTATGCGGCGCTCGCCGCCCAGGCCGGGCAACTCAAGGCGCGTATCGATGCCTATTGCCAGGCGCCCGACGCGGCCGGTCTGGCAGCGGCACGCACGGCCTGGCGTACCGCCCACACGCGTCTGCGCGCCCTCACCCCGCTGCCCTTCGGCCCGGCGCTCGACACCCGCATCCTGCGACGCATCGATTTCTGGCCGACACGACCGCCGCAGATCGAAGCGGCCATCGCGCAGTATGCGAGATCCCCCGGCGACACCGCCCGCATCGGCCTGAGCGCGCGCGGTTTGCCCGCGCTCGAATACCTGCTGTTCGGCGACGCGCCCCTCGCCGACGCCAAGCGCTGTGCCTACGCCCGCTGGATGGCCACCGATCTGGATGGGGCGCTCGCCCCGCTGCCGGCAGCCTGGCGCAACTGGCTGGCAAGCTTGCCGACGGACGACGACGCCGATGAGGGCCCGCGGCTGACCGACGGCGTGAACATCCTGATCGGCAGCGTCGAAACCCTGCGCCTCAAATACCTCGACAAGGCGCTGGGCGAAGGCCGCCGCGCCGAATTCGACGCCTGGCGCAGTGCCAACACACGCGCAGGGCTCACCCGCTACTGGCAATCGCTGCGCGCCGGGCTGCTCGGCGACGGCGATACGCGGGGCCTGTCGGACGTCATGCTCGGGCGCGGCCTGATCCGCCTGACCGCCGCGCTCGAAGCACGCTGCGCGGCGGTGGACCAGGCCATCGACACCCTGCCGGACCCGCTCGATCGCGAGGCTGCTGTGCCCGCCATCACATCGCTGATCGAGGCCCTCGGCCGCCTGCAGCGCCTGCTGGCCGAAGACATCGCCGACGCGCTACGGGTCTCGGTGGGCTTTGGAGAAAGCGATGGCGATTGACCACACCCGCCGGCGCCTGCTCGCCGCCCTGCCCGCCGGGGTCGTGCTTGCCCATCCCCGTCTCGCCGCCGCCGTGCCGGCGCCGGCTCACGCGGCGCTGCTCACCTGCTGGGCCGACCACCCCACCCGGCCGCGCCACTTTTTCGCCGGCCTCAGCCAGGCGATGCGCACCGCGCTGGCGCTGCCGGCGCGCGGGCACGATGTGTTCTGGCATCCGGCCAACGACGGCAGCGCCATCGTCGTGGCGCGGCGCCCGGGCCGCTTCCTGGTGCGCTGGGATGTCGCCAGCGGCAAGACGCTAGCCCGTTTCGACACCGGCGATGCGCTCGACGACATCCGCCTCGAAGGGCATTTCGCCTTCAGCGCCGATGGCCGGCGGCTGTATGCGACCGAATCCGACCTCATCTCCGGGCGCGGCCATGTCGGTGTCTATGACACCGACAGCCTGGCCCGCCTGGGTCGCCACGACGCCGGCGGCATCGGCCCGCATGCCATCGGGCGCCTTGCCGACGGTACGCTGGCCGTGGCGGTCGGCGGCATCCTGACCCTGCCCGAGACCGGGCGCGTCAAGCGCAACCTCGACCGCATGGATCCGTCGCTGGTGATCCTCGACCCGGCATCCGGGCAGATCCTCCGCCAGCTGCGCCTGCCCGACCCCTGGATGAGCGTGCGCCACGTGGCCCAGGCGGCGGACGGCACGATCGGCGTCGCCCTGCAGAACGAAGGCGGCCCCGACCGGCCGTTGCTGGCGCGGGTACAGGGCGAGGCGCTGGTCTATGCCGAGGCAGACGCGGCCACGCGCGCGCGCTGCGGCGGCTATGCCGGCGACGTCATGGCCATCGACGGGCACTTCGCGCTCAGCGCATCGACCGCCGGCATCACCGCACTGTGGACCACCGGCGGCCGCCATGTCGGCACGCTCGACACGCCGCGCGTGTGCGCCCTCACCCGTGCCGGCAGGCAACTCGTGGCCACCGGCGACGGCGGCGACGTATGGACCATCGACCCGCAGGGCCCGCGCATCCTCAGCCACAGCCGCTATCCGGTAGCGCTCGACAACCACGCGGCGCGCCCACCGGCCGTGGGCTGAGCACAAAAGAAAACGCCCGGTGCGAACCGGGCGTTTGTCTGTCTGAAGCAGCGCTCAATGCGTGCGGCGCTGGACTTCCTTGTGGCGGAAGCTGATGCGCGCCTTCGACAGATCATAGGGCGACATTTCGAGCGTCACCCGATCACCGGCCAGGATCCGGATGCGAAACTTGCGCATCTTGCCCGAGGCGTAGGCGGCGACATCCATGCCGTTGTCGAGCTTGACCAGAAAACGGGCATCGCGAAGCACTTCCTGCACCACACCTTCGAACTGGATCATTTCTTCTTTGGCCATAAATTTTTCTCCTAATCTGTTGTGGGGTCCGGCGACGCCATCGGTGCGTCCGTAGCACGCTGCGTCGCTCACGACTGGCGAGCGCGCCGGATTGAATGCATTTGCTGGCGGCGGGCAATTGATGCCCAGAGCCGACGGGCAGCCCGGAAGCGGGGCTTCCGGACGCAATTGACGGGACCACGCCCGACGTTCCGGCCACTCCGGCGCCAAGAAGGCCTGCCAGAATGGCGGGTAGGACGGCGCTTGTGCGCCATGCTGAATCGGTGCGGCCCCAACACAAGCGGATCCGCGACCGAGATAAGGGCTTCATTCTACTCGATTTTTGTGCGCGGCACAAAAAACTTGGCCAGTATCGGCACAATTGACTGTCAGGTTTGCCCCCCCGGCACGGTCTGAACCATCACACACCGGCGAGCCGTCGCGGCGGCCGCCGGGCACACAGATCACGGAGCGCCGTCAGGCCATGAACAAGAAAAAACTCGGACTTGCCGTCCTCATTGCCGCCCTCGTGGCGAGCTACTTTGTCTTCGATCTGGGGCGCTTTTTCAGCCTCGACTACTTCAAGAGCCAGCAGGCAGCCATCGAGGCCTACCGCACGGCCAACCCATGGGCAACCGCGGGCATGTTCTTTGCCGTGTATGTGGCAGTCACCGCGCTGTCGTTTCCCGGGGCGGCGGTGCTGACACTGGCGGCGGGCGCCATCTTCGGGCTGCTCACCGGCCTGGTGATCGTCTCGTTTGCCTCATCCATCGGCGCCACGCTGGCCTTCCTGGCCTCGCGCTTCCTGTTGCGCGACTGGGTGCAACAGCGCTTCGGCGACCGGCTCAAGGCGATCAACGCGGGCGTCAAGAAAGACGGCGGCTTCTACCTCTTCACTCTGCGCCTGGTGCCGGCCTTTCCGTTTTTTGTCATCAACCTGGTCATGGGACTCACACCCATCCGCGCCACCACCTTTTACTGGGTCAGCCAGATCGGCATGCTCGCCGGCACCATCGTGTATGTGAATGCCGGTACCCAGCTGGGTCAGATCGACTCGCTCGCCGGCATCCTCTCGCCGGGGCTGATCGGCTCTTTCGTGCTGCTGGGCATCTTCCCGCTCATCGCCAAAAGAATTGTCGCCGCGGTGCAGGCAAAAAAGGTCTACGCGCGATGGGCTGACAAGAAGCCCGCCACGTTTGATCGCAATCTTGTCGTGATCGGTGGCGGCTCGGCCGGCCTGGTGAGCGCCTATATCGCCGCGGCGGTGAAGTCGAAAGTCACCCTGATCGAGCGCCACAAGCTCGGCGGCGACTGCCTGAACACCGGCTGCGTGCCGTCCAAGGCGCTGATCCGCTCGGCCAAGTTTCTGTCGCATATCGAACGCGCCCGCGAATTCGGCATCGACTCGGCCGAAGCCACGATGACCTTCTCCAAGGTGATGGAGCGTGTGCAGTCAGTCGTCAAGGCCATCGAACCGCATGACTCGATCGAACGCTACACCGACCTCGGCGTGGATGTGGTCGAAGGCTCGGCCAAGATCACCTCGCCCTGGACGGTGGAAGTGACCCACAACAATGGCCGCATCGAGACGCTCAGCACCCGCGCCATCATCATCGCCACCGGCGCGCGGCCCTTTGTGCCGCCGATCCCCGGCATCGAAAACATGGACTACCTCACCTCCGACAATCTGTGGAATCTGCGCGAACAACCGCGCCGCCTGCTGGTGCTCGGCGGCGGCCCGATCGGCAGCGAGCTGACCCAGGCCTTCGCCCGCCTCGGCAGCCAGGTCACGCAGGTGGAGATGCTGCCCCGCATCATGTCGCGTGAAGACGAAGACGTCTCGCAGGAGGTAATGGCGCGCTTCATCGCTGAGGGCATCGACGTGCGTGTCGGCACGAAAGCCAAGCAGTTCGTGATCGAAGACGGCGAGAAAGTACTGATTGCCGAGTACGAAGGAAAGGATGTACGCATCCCCTTCGACGCCGTGCTGGTCGCCGTCGGCCGCGCCGCCAACCTCAAGGGCTTCGGCCTGGAGGAGATGGGCATCCCGACCGGCAAAACGGTGGAGACCAACGCGCTTCTGCAAACGATCTACCCCAACATCTACGCCGCAGGCGATGTCGCCGGCCCCTTCCAGTTCACGCATACCGCCGCCCATCAGGCCTGGTACGCCGCGGTCAATGCGCTGTTCGACCCGTTCAAGACCTTCAAGGCCGACTACTCGGTGATCCCCTGGGCCACTTTTGTCGAGCCGGAAGTCGCCCGCGTGGGCCTGAACGAAGCCGACGCCAAGGCCGAGGGCATCGCCTACGAAGTCACCAAATACGGTATCGACGACCTCGACCGCGCCATCGCCGACTCGGAAGCCCACGGCTTTGTGAAAGTGCTCACCGTGCCCGGCAAGGACCGCATCCTCGGCGTCACCATCGTGGGCGAACACGCCGGCGACCTGATCGCCGAATACGTGCTGGCCATGAAGCACGGCATTGGCCTGAACAAGATCCTCGGCACCATTCACATCTACCCGACCATGGCCGAGGCCAACAAATACGTCGCCGGGCAATGGAAGCGCGTCCACGCCCCGCAGAAGCTGCTCGAATGGGTCGGCCGCTTTCACGCCTGGCGCCGCGCGTAAAGGAGGCCAGACGATGACACGCCTCAAGTCCCTCCTGCTCGCCGCCAGCCTCACCCTGCTCAGCGCCGCCGCGCAGGCCTTTGACCACAGCCATGCCGTCTGGAACGCGCTGCTCAAGCAGCATGTGGTGGTCAATACCGCAGGCACCGCGTCGGCGGTCCGCTACGCCGCGCTGAAGAAAGATCGCGCCCCGCTCAAGGCCTACCTCGACGCCGTATCAGCCGTCACGCCCGCCGACTACGCCAGCTGGCCGAAGCCGCAGCAACTCGCCTTCCTGATCAACGCCTATAACGCCTACACCGTCGAACTGATCCTCACCCGCTATCCTGATCTGGCCTCAATCAAGGATCTCGGCAGCCTGTTCTCCTCGCCCTGGAAACAGACATTCTTCACCCTGCTCGGTCAGGAAGAGAGCCTGGACGGCATCGAGCACGGCCGCATCCGCGCCGCCGGCGTCTTCGACGATCCGCGCATCCACGCAGCGGTGGTGTGCGCCTCGATCGGCTGCCCCATGCTGCGCAACGAAGCCTTCGTCGCCGAACGCCTCGACGCCCAACTCGAAGACGGCATGCGCCGCTTCCTCTCCGACCGCAGCCGCAACCGTTTCGACGCAGCCAGCAACACGCTCTACATGTCAAAGATCTTCGACTGGTACGCCGACGACTTCACCCGTGGCCACAAGGGTTTCAGCTCCCTCAAGGCCACCTTCGCCCACTATGCCGAGGCGCTCGCCGACACGCCGGACGCCGCGAAAAAACTGCGCAGCAGCGCGCCGAAGATCGAGCACCTCGACTACGACTGGAGGCTCAACGATGCCCGCTAAACCCCTCCTCGCCCTCGCCACCGCGCTGTGCGCCGGTGGCGCCGCGGCCACCGAATGCACCGCCAGCAGCG
This sequence comes from Rhodocyclaceae bacterium, assembly GCA_041396265.1. GTDB lineage: Bacteria > Pseudomonadota > Gammaproteobacteria > Burkholderiales > Rhodocyclaceae > Nitrogeniibacter. The sequence continues at coordinate 28,796 of JAWKYX010000011.1, read as the reverse complement.
GTCCCCTGCAAACCCCGCTGGTCGAGCTCTACACCTCGGAAGGCTGCAGCTCCTGCCCGCCGGCCGACCGCTGGCTGGGCACGCTCAAACAATCGACCGACACCGTGGCGCTGGCCTATCACGTCGACTACTGGGACTACATCGGCTGGAAAGACCGCTTCGCCGAACCGCGCAACGGCCAGCGCCAGCGCGACAAGGTCGCTCTCAGCGGCGGACGCACGGTCTACACCCCGCAGATCATGATCAACGGTCGCGACAGCCGTGCCTGGCGCGGAAACGACCCACTCGCCAATGTCCCGCGCGAAGCGGCCAAGGCACAGATCCAGCTCACCGCCGTCAATGCGCCATCCGGCGCCACTGTTACCGTTCGCGCCACCGCGCCGGGCAACCGTCAGACGCAACTCGTTGTCGCGCGGTATGAAAACGGTCATCAAAGTGAGGTCAAAGCCGGTGAAAATAGGGGCGCAACACTGAACCACAGCTTTGTGGTTCGTAACTGGGAGACGCGGCCCATGCCGACCCACACCCCGCTCGCCACCGATGTGCGCTTGCAGCCGGCAGAAAAACCCGGCGGCGTCGTGGCGTTCATCGAAGATGTGCGCAGCGGCGAGGTGCTGCAAGCGCTCGCCCTGCCCGACTGCCCTAGCTGATTACCGATGAGCGCACCGACACTATCGATCATCGTCCCCGTGCTCAACGAAGCCGCCGGCATTGCGTCGGTGCTCGTACCGCTGCAAGCCTTGCGGGCCGACAATGTCGAGCTGATCGTCGTCGACGGCGGCAGCACGGACAACACCGCCGCCCTCGCCGCAGCGCTGAGCGACCACCTCGTCCGCGCACCGCGCGGCCGCGCCAGCCAGATGAACGCCGGCGCTGCCGTCGCACGGGCCAACCGCCTGCTCTTTCTGCACGCCGACACCCGCCTGCCGCAAGAGGCCATCGCGGCCATCCGCAGCGCGCTCGACACGCACGTCTGGGGGCGCTTCGATGTGCACATCGACGGCCAGCATCCGATGCTCAAGGTGGTCGCGGCCATGATGAACCTGCGCTCCCGCCTCACCGGTATCGCCACCGGCGACCAGGCGATCTTCGTCCGCCGCACCGCCTTCGATCAGCTCGGCGGCTTTGCCGATCTGCCGCTGATGGAAGACATCGCGCTGTCGCGCCGACTCAAAGCACTTGGCCGCCCGGCCTGCCTGCGCCAGCGCGTCACCACCGCCGGCCGCCGCTGGGAGACCCACGGCGTGCTCCGCACCATCGTCCTGATGTGGCGGCTGCGTGCCGCCTACGCCCTCGGTGCCGACCCGGCCGACCTGGCCCGACGCTATGGCTATGCCCCCCGTGAAACCTGACGCCATCAATATCGCCATCTTCGCCAAGGCGCCGATCGCCGGCACCGCCAAGACACGGCTCATCCCCACCCTTGGCGCCGCCGGTGCCGCGCGGCTGCATCGGCAGCTGGTGCGCCACGCGCTGCACACCGCACAGGCCGCCGCGCTTGGCCCGGTCAGCCTGTGGTGCGCGCCCGACACCACCCACCGTTTCTTCCGCGCGCTGGCAGCCACCGCCGCCATACCGCTGCATGTGCAATCCGGCGAGCATCTCGGCGAGCGCATGCATCACGCGCTCAGCGCACTCACCGCCACCGCGCCGACCCTGCTGATCGGCACCGATTGCCCGATGCTTGATCCCGCCACCTTGCAAGCGTGCGCCGTGGCGCTGCGCAATGGCGAAGACGCCGTCTTTCTGCCGGCTGAAGATGGCGGCTACGCGCTGGTCGGTGTGCGCCGACCGCAACCCGGGCTGTTTCGCGATATCGACTGGGGCAGCGGCGCCGTGATGGCACAAACCCGCGACCGCCTGCGTGACTGCGCCCTGCGCTGGACCGAACCCGCCACGGTGTGGGACGTCGATCGCCCGCAAGACCTCACCCGCCTGCGAAACAGCACGCTGCTCACAGTGCGATGAGGCGGAACGCACGCGCGCCCCGCCAGTCACACTGCATTCGAATCCACCCGCCGGAAGCCCGACTCATGCCGCTTCGCATCGCCCTGCGTCTATGCCTCAGCACCGCGCTCATCACGCCATTGAGCGCCATGGCGGCCACCCCACAGCCCGTGCCGTTCGCGGACGCCCCGGCCGGCGAGCCCCCCGCCAGCTGGGTGCACACCCGGATCAACAAAGACCGCCCCGGCACGGACTTTTCAATTGTTCAGGAACCGACGGGCAACGTGCTGCGCGCCTACTCGAGCTCGGCCGCCTCCAGCCTGGTCTACACCTTGCCCGACGCCGTCACCGCCAACGCCCAACTGCAATGGCGCTGGAAAGTCTCCCAGGCCGTCCCGAATTCGGCCATGGCCGACAAGGCCACCGACGACTATGCGGCGCGGGTGTACGTGTTCTTCGACTACGACAAGTCGCGCCTGCCCTTCACCGACCGGGTCAAGATCGACATGGCGCGCACGCTGTACGGCGCCGACCTGCCGACCGCAGCACTTTGCTATGTATGGGGCACAGCCGATGCCGTCGGCGCAATTGCGCCCAATCCCTACACCGACCGGGTGCGCATGATCGTCCTCCAGCGCGGCGACGCCAAAGCCGGCCAATGGATCAGCGAGTCGCGCGACCTCGCCGCCGACTTCCAGGCGGCCTTCGGCGAGCCTGCCCCGGCCGTCACCGGCATCGCGCTCGGCGCCGACACCGACAACACCGGCGCCACGGTCGAAGCCCGTTTCGGCGATCTACGCCTCGTGCCGACCGTCCAGTGACGCGCCTCGTCCTGCTCGGCGGCGGTCACGCCCATGTTCACCTGCTCGACGCCCTCGCCCGCGCCCCCTTGCCTGACACCGAAGTCACCCTCGTCTCGCCGTACCCGCGGCAGCTCTACTCCGGCATGCTGCCGGGCTGGATCGCCGGCCACTACGCGCTCGACGAACTGGCCATTGCCCTCACGCCACTGGCCGAACGTGCCGGCATCCGCTGGAAGCCGGCACGCGCGACCGGCCTCGACCTGGCCACGCGCGCCGTCATGTGTGATGACGGCGAACGGATCGCCTTCGACTGGCTATCGATCGACACCGGCCCCACCACCGATCACCGCCGGATCTGCGGCAGCGTGCGCCACGGCGTGCCGGTTCGGCCGATCGAAGACTTCGTGACGCGGGTCGACACCCTGATCGCAGCCGCTGGCCACGGCCCCGCCCGCCCGGCCGCGCTGATCGGCAGCGGTGCGGCCGGATTCGAGCTGGCGCTCGCCCTGCGGGCCCGCCTGCCGCGGACGCCGCTGGCACTCATCGGCGCCTCCGCCATGCCCCTCGAAGGCTTTCCCGCCCGTCTGCAACGCCACGCCCGACGGTTGCTCGACGCGCGCGACATCCGCTGGATCGGACAGCGACGCGCCACCCGCATCGACGCCGACGGCGTCTGGCTCGACAACGGCCAGCAGGTCGCCGCCAGCGACGTCCTGCAGGTCACCGGCGCAGCCGCCCCCGCCTGGCCGGCCGACGCGGGCCTGGCCACCGATGCCGGCGGCTTCATCCGCGTCGCACCGACCCTGCAATCGGTGTCGCATCCTTTCATCTTCGCCGCTGGCGACATCGCCGCCTATGCCGACCCACGCCCCAAATCCGGCGTCTTCGCCGTGCGCGCCGGCCCGCCACTGGCCGACAACCTGCGTCGCGCCGTCAACGGCGAACCCCTGCACGCCTGGCAACCACAACGCCGCGCGCTGTATCTGATCAGTACCGGCGATCGCCGCGCCATGGCCGCATGGGGGCCGTTGTCTGCCGAAGGCGCCTGGGTGTGGCGCTGGAAGGATCACATCGACCGCGCCTTCATGGCGCGATTTGCGGCCGGCACGGGCTGAGCCGACTTTCGATCGCGCCGGTTTGCAGGCACAATGGGCCGCTAACAATATTCCCCTATGCTCGCCCCATGAATCGTCTGCTCGAAGTCCGAAAACTTGGCCAGCAAATCTGGCTCGACAACCTCTCCCGAAGTCTCATCCGCGACGGCCATCTGGCCCGCTTCGTGCAAGACAACGGCGTGGCCGGCGTCACCACCAACCCCGCGATCTTCCAGAAAGCCATCGCCGGCCGACGCTACTACGAAGACGATCTGGCCCGCCTCAAGGCCGAGCCCATCACGGCCGAGGCCCGCTACGAGCAACTGGTGATCCCCGACGTCCAGGCCGCCTGCGACCTGCTGCACGCCACCTGGTCCGATACCCAGGGCGAGGCCGGCTATGTCAGCCTCGAAGTCTCGCCCACGCTGGCCCATGACGAAGACGGCACCGTCGCCGCCGCCCACCGCCTGCATGCCGCCGTGGCACGTGACAACGTGCTGATCAAGGTCCCCGCCACCCCGGCCGGCGTCCGCGCCATCGAGCGCCTGATCGCCGACGGCATCAGCGTCAACGTCACCCTGCTTTTCTCACTCGCCCAGACCGACGCCGTGGCCGCCGCCTATGTGCGCGGCCTGAGCGCCCGCGCCGCGGCCGGCAAGCCGGTGACCGGCGTATTCTCGGTCGCCAGCCTGTTCCTCAGCCGGGTCGATACCCTGGTCGATAGTCGCCTGGATGAAATGGATGACGGCGCCCGTGAGCTGCGTGGCGGCACCGCCGTGGCCATGGCGCGGCTCGCCTACCAGGCCTATCGCAACCGCTTCCATGGCGAAGAATTTGCCGCGCTGCGCGCCCAGGGCGCCCGCCCGCAATACCTGCTGTGGGCCAGCACCGGCACCAAGAACCCGGCTTACAGTGATCTGCTGTACGTCGAGCCGCTGATCGGCCCAGAAACGGTCAATACCGTGCCCGACGCCACACTCACCGCCCTGCTCGATCATGGCCGAATCCATGCCACCCTCGAGAGCAACGTGGTGGGCGCACAAGCCCATTTTTCGGGGCTGGCCCAGCGCGGGATCGACCTTGGCGCCGTCGGCGAACAACTTCAAGCGGCTGGCCTGAGCCAGTTCGAAGCCGCCTTCGCCGAACTCCTCGCCGCGACGGCCTGAGCGACCGGCCAGCCGCCTTGCGCCGCTGGCCGGCCCGTCAACCGCTCAGACGGCGGCCACCACCGTAATCTCCACCCGCAATGCCGGCGAGGCCAGACGCGCCTCGACCGTCGTCCTTGCGGGGGCTGCGCCTTCGGGCAGCCACGCTTCCCATACCGCGTTCATCGCTGCAAAATCGGCCATGTCCGCAACATGAATCAGGGCCGACAGAATACGGCTGCGATCGCTACCCGCCTCTGCCAGCAAGCGATCCACCCGCGACAGCATCTCGGTCGTCTGGGCCGTCACATCACCCGGTTCATCAATTCCGCCAGCGGTCTGCCCGCACAAATAGACCAGGCCGCCATGGCGGACAATCTTGGACATGCGCGGACCGTTATGCATCCGTTCAATTTCAGACATCGTGACTCCTTGTTTGGTTGGAACCGCTTCTCTCACCGCCCTTGAGCGGGCTGCGGTGGCGCATCCAGGCTCGCCAGCGGGACCGGTTTGAGCGGCGGTCGTATCCGATAGTACCCGGCGGCCTCGATCGGCACACCCCGGCTCTGGGCGATCAGTTGGGCCACGGTGACACCACACATCCGCCCCGGGCGGCGCATACCAGGTATCGAAGAACGACCGGCTAGGCAGTTGTGCCCGTTGCGCCGCCTGCGACGCACACCCAACAGATATCCGCTGCGTTCGAACACACCCGGCAAGCCCGATCACATCGCCACAAGACAGCGGAGCGCATCGCCACCGATCCGAGCGAGAAGGTCATGGAGACGGAAAGGCCGCTTGCGCGGCCAAGGGGTGCGGCGTGCGACGATCAGCCGTGGTCTGTGTCGTCAGGCGGGGGCGTGATCAACCGCTGCCGCAGCGCGTCGAGTTCATCGGCCGTGCGGCGCAGCGTACTGACCCGGGCGCGCATGGCCTCGAGACGGTCTTCAATCATGCCGACCAACTCGCGGGTGGCCTTGATCGGGGAGCCGGCCAGCGCACGGACGCTATCGATCTGGCCTTGAAACTCGCGCAAGCGGTCTGCCTGTGCCGGCGGATGGGCGGCAATCATGCGGTCGATGGCCCGCTCGCGGGCGCGGAAGAACGCCGCCGGGCTGCGTCTGGCCAGATTGCTCCAGGCATCGAAATCGAAATCCGCCATGCTCACTCGCCTCCTCGGGCGCGATGCATGCATTCGATCCTACGGCGGGAACCTCACGGCAGCAAGGCGAGGATGTCACGAATAGAAAACCCCAGACGAGCCGACTGCACGCCTGGGGTTTGCCTCGCAGCGGTGGAAAATCAGGCGGCGAGCAGCTTCTTCTTCGGCTCCTGGATCAACACCGCGCGCGACACGCCATGTCGTTCGCCTACGCCACCGAGCAGCTCCTTCATGTCGAGAATCAGCACGATCTGGCCGTTGGACAGCGTCGTGACGCCGGCCACGCCCTTCGGCCGGAAGTCGTCGAGCGACTTGATCACCGCGTCCTCGCGGCCGGCGAAGCTGTCGATGGCGAGGATGAAGCTCTGCTCCGCGGTCTGCATCAGCACGCCGTACTCGGGCTGGGTTTCCTGCGGCCAGCCCAGCAGGTTGGCCAGCGGGATGATGGGCAGGACTTCGCCGCGCACCACCATGGTGGCCCGGCCGCCGACCTCGCGAACTTCGTCCGGCGTGATCGGCAGGATCTCGCGCACCATCGACAGCGGCACGGCCAGCGGCTGATCGCCCAGGCGCACCAGCAGCACCGGCAGGATAGCCAGCGTCAGCGGCAGGCTGATGATGAAGCTGGTGCCCTGGCCGGCCGTCGACTTGATGTCGATCTGGCCGTTGAGTTTCTGGATGTTGGTGCGCACCACGTCCATGCCAACGCCACGGCCGGACACGTCCGACACCACCCCGGCGGTCGAGAAGCCGGGCAGGAACACCAGATTGTAGCTCTGGCGCTCGTCCATGGTGTTGGCTTCTTCGTCGGTGATCAGGCCCTTCGAGACGGCCGACGCACGCAGCTTCTCGGCGTTCATGCCGCGGCCATCGTCGGCGACGAGGATGATGATGTGGTCACCTTCCTGACGCGCCTCGAGGCGCAGGATGGACTTCTCGCTCTTGCCGTTGGCCAGGCGCTCGGCCTTGCCCTCGACCCCGTGGTCCACCGCATTGCGGATGAGGTGGATGATCGGGTCGGACAAGTCCTCGATCATGGTCTTGTCGATCTCGGTGTCTTCGCCGGCCAGCACCAGCTCCACGTCCTTGCCCAGGTTGCGGGCCAGGTCGCGGGCGATGCGCGGGTATTTCTGGAACAGGCGGCCGATCGGCTGCATGCGGGTCTTCATGACCGCGTTCTGCAGGTCGGAAACGAGCAGGTCGAGCTGGCTCACCGCCACGTCGAGCGCGTGCATGGTTTCGGGGTCATCGTCGCCATTGAGGATCTGGCTACGCAGCGCATTGAGTCGGTTCTTGGTCAGACCGATCTCGCCGGAGAGGTTGAGCACCTGGTCAAGCCGCGTCGTGTCGACACGGATCGAGTTGTCACGCTGCTTTTCGCTGTCGCGCCGACCGGTCGGGCCGTTGTAACCCGGCTTGTCGGTCGCCCGTCGGCCGATGGCGGCCTTGATGATTTCCTCGGGTTTTTCCTTGGGTATGGCCGGGGCTTCGACCACGACTGTCGGCTCGGCCACGGCAGGCAGACCACTGACGGCCTGGTGCAGCAGATCCCAGTCCGGCTCGCCACTGCCGTCCGCCGACGCGGCCGGCGCTGCCGGTGCGGGCGCGGCAGCCGGTGCGGCCTCAGCCTTGGCACTGGCGGAGCCCAGCTCACCGGCAATGGCGCGCTTGAGGCTGTCGATCAGCTCGGGGTTGGCCGCACGCGGCTGCGTGCCACTTTCGAGCGCCCCGAACATGTCGCGCACCGAACCGGTGGCCGACAGGATCACATCCATCGACTCGGCCGTCACCCGCAGTTCGCCGTTGCGCAGCTTGTCGAACAGGTTCTCGGTCAGATGGCACAAGGTCACCAGCTCGGTGGCATTCAGAAAGCCGGCACCGCCCTTGATGGTGTGAAACCCGCGGAAGATCTCGTTGAGCAAGCCACGATCATCGGGTGCCCGCTCGAGATCCACCAATTTATTGTCTACATCGGACAACAAGTCTCCGGCCTCGAGGAGGAAATCCTGCAGCAGGTCTTCCATTCCAGCGAAATCGCTCATTTTGGCTCGCTCCACTGTGTTGCTGGCGACGACCGCGACATCCGTCCGGCCGCCCCGTATCGTCAGAATCCCAGGCTTTCGAGCAGATCGTCGACCTGCTCCTGGCTGGAGACCACGTCATCCCGGCCTTCGGCGGTGATCACCGGGCCGTTCATCAGGCCGTCCTCTTTGCGGACGGGTTTCTTGTCGTTGGGCGCCGTCTCGATGAGCACCTCGAGTAGCTGGGTTTCGAGCTGCTGCGCCATCGCGACAACTTTCTTGATCACCTGACCGGTCAGATCCTGAAAGTCCTGCGCCATCATGATTTCGGTGAGCTGGGCATTGGTGGCCCGGCTGTCTTCGGCCGTTTTGCCGAGAAAATCGCGCGTACGGGCGGCCAGCGCCTTGAATTCGTCGGCCGACATCTGGTTGGCGAAGACCTTGTCCCACTGCGACTTGAGCTCATTGGCGCCGCTCTCGACGCGGTCCTGCAGCGGCTTGGCGATGTCCGTCGAGTTGAGCACGCGGCTGGCGGCCTGTTCGGTCATCTGTGCAATGTAGTTGAGCCGCTCGCGGGCGTCGGGCATGGCCTCGGCGACCGACTGCAGACTCTGGTCGAACCCCAGTTCGCGCAGGGCGTCGTGAACTTTCCGGGTCATCTGGCCGAGCCGCTTGTACACCACCTCGCAGCTGTGCTCGTCGCCGGGCGCGGTCGCTGCTGGCGCGGCCTCGATGGCCGGGGCCTCCGGCGCAACGGCTTCGGCCGCGGGCGCAGCTTCGGGCGCCGCCGCAAACTCTCCGGCCACGGCATCGAACAGCGCCTGGAGGTCGTCGGAGTCCGCACCGTCGTCTGCCACCGCTGCGGCTATCACTTCGAGTTTTGGCTTCTCGGGCACCGAGGCGATGCTGTCGAACAGCGCCTGGAGGTCATCGGAATCACCGGACTCGTCGAATTTCATTCTTTTCGCCATGCTTGCGCCTCCTGTTGTCCAACGGCGCTCAGGCGGCCGCCTTTTTCCCCATGCGTTCGAAAATCTTCTCGAGTTTCTCGGCCATCGTCGCCGCAGTGAAGGGCTTGACAATGTAGCCGCTGGCGCCCGCCTGGGCGGCAGCAATGATGTTTTCCTTCTTCGCCTCAGCCGTGATCATCAACACCGGCAGGTCTTTGTACTGCGGTGACTGACGGATGGTCTGCAGCAGGGTCAGGCCGTCCATGTTGGGCATGTTCCAGTCGGTCACGACGAACTCGAAGCCGCCGCTGGCAAGCTTCTGGAGGGCGGCCACGCCGTCCTCTGCTTCGTCGACGTTGGTGTAGCCGAGTTCCTTGAGGAGGTTGCGGACGATGCGACGCATGGTCGAAAAGTCATCAACAACGAGAAATTTCATGTTGGGATCCGCCATCATTTTCTCCGGAGTTTTCCTTGGTGCCTGATGCCGCTCAGCGGTGGCGCATCAGGAGCGGACGCAGCGTGTCCGCGAGATTGTCAGCGTCGAATTTGGCCACGTAGGCATCGACCCCTACCCGCTTGCCCATGGCCCGGTTGGCCTCGGACGACAGCGACGAGTGCATCACCACGGGAATACCCTCGAAACGGGCATCCGCCTTGATGTTGCGGGTCAGGACATAGCCGTCCATTTCGGGCATTTCGGCGTCGACCAGGATCAGGTCCACCTCGTCGATCAGCGGTCGGCCGCAGGCATGGGCATGCTTGGCCATGCCTTCGAGCCGGGTCCAGGCTTCCAGCCCGTTCTGGGCATGCTTGTGCTTGACGTCGAGCTTGTCGAGCACTTCGGCGATTTTCTTGCGCGCCACGGCCGAGTCGTCGACAAAGAAGATATTCACGTCATGTTCGGCACCCAGCGGTTCGATGCTGCCGATGATCGCCTCACCGAAGGTGTTCGCCAGGATGGTCTCGACGTCGAGGATCGACACCAGCGTGCCGTCGGGCAGCTCGGTGATCGCGGTGATGAAGCTGTTGACGCCGGTCGACACGTTCTCCGGCGTGCGCACCTTGTCCCAGTCGACCCGGATGATGCGATCGACCTCGTCGACCAGGAAGCCGAGCGTGCGCTTGCTGTATTCGGTCACCATCATCGATCCACCGAGCGGATCGCCCGGCTGGGTCAGCTCCAGCACCTTGGCCAGCGCCAGCACGGGGATCACGTTGCCGCGCAGCGAGATCAGGCCTTCGACGCCCTTGGGCATGTTCGGCGCCTTGGTCACGAACGGCGCCTTGGACACCTCCCGCACCTTGAACACGTTGATGCCGAAGGTCTCGCCGGTACCGAGCGAGAACAGCAGGATCTCCATGCGGTTGGAGCCGGCCAGCGTGGTGCGCGCGTCGACCGCATCGAGCAGGTTCTTCTCGGCAGCGCTGTAGGCGTCAGTCTTGGTGTTGGTCTGCACTTTGCTCATGTGCGTCATCCTCGCTCAGGCGGCCGCCGCATTCGAATTGCCCTTCGACAGCAGGCGGCGCAACGTCGAAGACAGGCGCTGGGGTTCGAACTTGGGCACATATTCATCCACCCCCACCGACAGCCCCAGCTGCTGGTTGGACATGCCCGACAGGGAGGAATGCATCAGCACGGGTACCCCCTCGAAGCGCGGGTCGGACTTGATTTTCTTGGTCAGGATGTAACCATCCATCTCCGGCATTTCGATATCGGTCAGCACCACGCCGACCAGGTCCTTGACCTTGCGACCGGTGCTGTCGGCCACGATGGCCAGCTTCTGCAACTCGTCCCACGCCATGCGGCCATTGACCGCCACGATGCCTTTGACACCGAGCACATCGAGCGTGCGGGCAATCTGGTTGCGTGCCACGGACGAGTCGTCTGCATAGAGCACCGTCGCTTCAGCGTTGCCGATCGGCTCGATGCCCTTGAACAGGTGGTCGTCGTCATAGCCGGTGGTCTCGGAGAGCACCTTTTCGACGTCCAGCATCATCACCAGCTCGCCGTTGGGCAGTTCGGTGACGGCGGTGACCAGCCCGCCCAGCTTGGCCGCCAGCATCTGCGGCGGGACCCGCATCTGCGACCAGTCCAGGCGCAGGATGGTGTCGACCGCCTCGACCAGAAAGCCCTGGGTGTGGCCGTTGTACTCGGTGACGATCATGATCTCGCGCTTGGCGTCGAGGCCGACCCCGGCGTACTTGGCCAGATCCACCACCGGCACCAGCGTGCCGCGGAGGCTGACCATGCCTTCGACCGAACTGGGCATCTCCGGCGCCGCCGTCACGGCGGGCGTGCGCATCACTTCGCGCACCTTGAACACGTTGATGCCGAAGGTCTCCCGGCGCCCTGTGCGCGGGTCGGCACCGAGCGAAAACAGGAGGATCTCCAGTTTGTTGGTGCCTGCCAGGCGCGTACGCGCGTCAATGTTCTTGAGCAAATCGGACATCTGGTTTCTCCGTCGATGCCGCGTCGGGACAGTGACCCGGCATCCTCTTGGCTATTGCTGCTACTAACGGCACGATGCCGATAGACCTTTAGGCACGGTAGCCGACCCTGAAGCCACCCCAGTGCTTCCCATTGACGTACACCGGCGCGGAGACGTCGTGGAAGATCTCGCCGGTATCGCGGCGATAGGTCTGGATCAGGAATTCGAGTTCATGCGCACCGCACTGGCGACCGACCGGGTCATCAAAGATCCGCTTGGTACGGTTACCCACGAAGTCCTTTTCGTAGTCGCCGGTCAGCGGCTTGGAAAACGCCTTGTTGTGCGTCGGCACATAGGCCTTGTTGTCGATGCCGATGGCGTACACCGTGGCCGGGTGCTCGCTCAGCACCGGCTCCTGCACGGCCGGAAAGATCTCGTCCGCGAGCTTGTCGTAGCGGGTGGTGAATTTCTGCGGCTTGGTGTTCGGGATCGGTTCGTACTTGCGGTCGAACAGCGCCGCTGCATCAATGCGCTTGGTGGCCACGGCCTGCTCCAGCGCCGCCGACATTTTGGCCGCCGCCGCCTTGGCCAATGCCGGCATCTGGGCGTGGATCTTCATGGCGCTCTCGCCCGTCGCGCCGAGGCGGAAAACCTTGCTGATCTCGTGCAGGTTCACCGCCAGGCTCTCGAGCCGCTTGGCCTCGTCCAGCGTGGCCGACGCGCCCTCGGTATTGCTCTCGACCATGGTCATGATCTCGCGCACATTGGCCACCACTCCGTCGGCGACCCGGCATTGCTGGGCGATCGCCACCGCAATGGCATCGACCTTCTCCATCGTTTCGGTCGCGCCACGATTGATTTTGTCGAGCGAATCGGCCGCCTGGCGTGCCAGCTCGGCACCCGAGCGGGCCTGGTCGCTACCGGCCTTGATCGAACCGATCGCACTGCGCGTCTCGCCCTGGATGGCCTCAATCATCGAGCTGATCTCGGTCGTTGCCGTGGACGTCCGCTCCGCCAGCTTGCGCACCTCATCGGCCACCACCGCAAAGCCGCGGCCCTGTTCGCCGGCGCGGGCGGCCTCGATGGCCGCATTGAGCGCCAGCAGGTTGGTCTGGTCGGCGATCTCGCGGATCACCTTGACGATGCCGCTGATCGCCTCCGAGCGCTCGCCCAGCGCGGCGATCACCTGCGCCGACTGCTCCACCGAGCGGGCAATGCGCTCGATCTCGTCGGAAGCCTCGGAGACGATCCGGCCGCCCTCCATCGACAGTTCGCGCGCCTGCTGGGCATTCTGCGCGGTCTGGCCGGCGTGCTCGGCCACCGCGTTGACCCCGGCAGTCATCTCTTCGATGGACACCACCATGGACTCGGACTCGGCGCGCTGCGTACGTGACCCCTGCGCCACCTTGCCGGCATGGGTTGACAGCTTGTCGGCCGCCTCAGCCACCCGGTCCGCATCAAAGATCACCTTGCCGACGATGCCCTGGAAGCTCTCGATCAGTTCATTGAAGCGATCGGCACAGGCGCCCACCGGGCCACCGCCGACCTGCACCCGCTGCGACAGATCGCCATCGCGGTACATACGCGAAATGGCTGCCTGGAGGGCGTCGAGCGGCGCCAGAATGCGCGCCTTGAGCAGCCCCCCGAGCACGCCGGCGAGTACCAGGCCGACGACCCCGTGGCCAACAATCAGGCCAACACCCATCGCCGCGCCGGTCATCATCGAAACAGCAATACCCGCCGCGGCAGCTACAAGCCCGACGATGCCAAGTCCAAGATACGTCCCCATTGTCATTTTCCTCCGCCCGGCGCCCCGGAATGACTTCATTGTCCGAGCAAATCCATGTTTGCATCAGTAAGGCGGATTACGGTCTGGGTGACACAATCTTTAGTGGCGTTTTCAACACGGCGACAAACGAGACCTGAGAAAGGCTGCGGTGTTGACGGCCTGCCGGCGGCAGACCGGGGCAGTGCTCCGCCCGCGCGACTCGTGCGCTGCTGCGTCTGTCGCGGATCGGGAAGAGAACGATGGCCGCTCGTTCATGGCCAGGCGCGAGCCACTGCCATAGCGGGCGCTATCGGCGTGAGACGCAACGCCGCCGCGGGCGAAAAGACAGGTTGTCGTGTTCCGCCATATGCGACACCGACCACCGGGCATGCAGGCGCCGGCACGCGGCCGTACGCCGCGGTTACTTCAGCTGATGACGAACAGCTTGCCGAAGTTGGCGATATCGAGCACTTGGCGAACACTGCCACGGGTGTTGATCAGGCGCACCTGATGGCCACCGGTCTTGACCTTGTCACGCAGCATCAGGAGCATGCCCAGGGCTGAGCTGTCGAGGTAGGACACCTCGCCCAGATCAACGCTGACATCGGCCTTGTGACCGAGCGCCCGATCCACGCTGTCGCGAAACTCGCGGTGCGCATTGAAGTCGAACCGCCCGACGAGTTTGATTACCGCGCCCGATTCACCCTGATTAACCATGACATCCATGTTCGTCCCCTCGTGCTTGCCGATTCTGTTCAGGCGCCTTGCTTGAACGCCGCCCCGCCGGTGGTGGCCGTCAGCCGGCCCATGATGCGCTGTGCCACCTCGACCAACGGTGACACTTCCGACACCGCGCCAATGGCGACAGCCTCACGGGGCATGCCATAGACGACGCAACTGGCCTGGTCCTGGGCAATGGTCCACGCGCCGCTGCGCTGCATGGCGAGCAGGCCCTGCGCGCCGTCCTTGCCCATGCCGGTCAACAGCACGCCGAGCGCGGCGCGGCCGGCCTGCTCCGCCGCCGAGTGAAACAGCACATCCACCGACGGCCGATGACGATTGACCGGGTCGGCGCCTGAAAGCTCGCAATGATAGGCCAGTCCGCGCCGCTTGAGCAGCAGATGCGAATGCCCGGGCGCCAGGTAGGCGCACCCCGGCTCGATCCGCTCGCCGTGTTCGGCCTCCTTCACCCGGATCTGGCTCAGGCTGTCGAGCCGCTTGGCAAAGGCGCCGGTAAACATCTCCGGCATGTGCTGGACGATCAGCACCGGCGGACAGTGACGCGGCAAGCGGACCAGCACCTCGCGGATCGCCTCCGTACCACCCGTCGACGCGCCGATGCAAACGATGCGCCCCTGTGCCGCCCGCGCACCGGCGGCGGTGCCGGCCACCGCCACCGGCGTGGCCACATCGACCCGGCCCGGGCGCTGCACATGCGCCGCACGGGCTGCGCGGATCTTGTCGCAGACCTCGTCAGCATAGGCCGCCAGGGCACCCGGGCTGCGGGCATCCGGCTTGCCCAGCACGTCCACGGCGCCCAGCTCCAGCGCCCGGATCGAGACATCGGAGTCCTTGCCGGTAAAGGCGGAGATCATCACCACCGGCATGGGCCGCAGGCGCATCAGGCGCGCCAGAAAATCGAGCCCGTCCATGCGCGGCATCTCGACATCCAGCGTCAGCACATCCGGCGCCAGCGTCTTGATCATTTCACGCGCGATCAGGGCGTCGGCGGCCACGCCGACCACCGTCATGTCGGGTTGCGCGTCGATCACCCGGCGCAGCAGCAGCCGCGACGCGGCAGAGTCGTCGCAGATCAACACCTTGATGCTCATGCGCCACCTCCTGCCGCCGGTGCCCGGAACAGCTCGACCTCACCGGCGACCGGCTCGACCTGCAGACGGCGCCGATACAGCTGTTCGCTGACCAGGTCGGCGTCGCTGGCACCGATGATCGTCCGGCGCACCAGCACCCGCCCGGTGGCCGGGAAGAACACCACCTTGCGCGAGCACGCCTCGAGCAGATCCTCGGCCACCAGCGGGATATGCTCGAGCGCCAGGTACTCGCGCACGAAGCGGGCGTTGCGGGCGCCCACGTCGCTCGAGCTGATCGAGGCCACCACGCGGCCACCACCGAAGACCTTGGCTTCGAGATGCTCACGCCGCGCGCCCAGCTTGAACAGGTGGTTGATGAGCACTTCCATGGCAAAGACGCCATAGCGCGCCGAGGCGGACGACACCCCGGCATCGCGCTCGGCGCCGGGGAGCATGAAGTGGTTCATCCCGCCGACCCCGATGCGCACGTCGCGAATGCACGCCGACACACACGAGCCCAGTACCGTGACGATCGCCTCGCCATGGGCGCTCACGTAGTACTCGCCCGGCTGCACCTTGACCGTATCGCGCCCGAAACGCTGGTCGAAGTAGCGTTGCGAAGCCAGATGCCGGTCCGGTTCAGGGCCGGTCGCGCGGGGCATCGCTGCGCTCGTAGACGGTGCGCCCGCGCGAGCGGAACAGGTCGGCGGCGTGGAGAAAGCTCTCCGAATGGCCGGCAAACAGCCAGCCCTCGGGTTTGAGCAAGGGCGAGAAGCGTTGCAGGATGGCGTACTGGGTCGGCTTGTCGAAATAGATCATCACGTTGCGGCAGAAAATGTAGTCCAGCGGGCCGGAAATGCTGTAGCGCGCATCGAGCAGGTTGAGCTTGCGAAAGCTCACCAGCCGCTGCAACTCGGGACGCACCCGCACCTGCTCTGCCTGGCTACCCACCCCCTTGAGGAAGAAGCGCCGCACCCGGGCCGGGTCCATCCGCTCGACCCGGTCCGCGCGATACACGCCAGCCTGCCCCTGCGCCAGCACATGGGTATCGATGTCGCTGGCAATGATCTGCACCGGTGGCGTCAAGGTGTTGAAGGCCTCGCACGCCGTCATGGCGATCGAATACGGCTCCTCGCCGGTAGACGCCGCGGCGCACCAGATCTTGATCGGCTGGCGCTCCCCGGCCTGCCTCAGCCGCTCGGCCAGGATGTCGAAGTGATGGGCTTCGCGAAAGAAGGAAGTCAGATTGGTGGTCAGCGAGTTGATGAAGGTCTCCGCCTCCGCCTTGTCGCGCTCGAGCCGGCCCAGGTAGTCGGCAAAGGTCTTGTCGCCGCAGGCGCGCAGGCGCCGCGACAGGCGGCTGTACACCATGTCCTGCTTGGCCGCAGATAGCGAGATGCCGGCCTGCTGGTGGATGAGTTTGCGCACCTTGTCGAAGTCGGCGGTGGTGAACTGGAACTCGCGCAGCGGCACGGCGGTGTCGATCGGGCTCGGCATGGTCCCCCCGAACCCGGCCAGCGACGGTCGCTTGAAGCTGTCGGCCATGCTCAGAACTCCTCCCATTCATCGTTCAGAAAGCTGCCGTGGGCCCGCTTCACCTTGGGCAGGGGGGCGCCAACGTCGGTGCGGCCGCTGCGACGGGTGCCGCGCGTCGGCAGCGTCGCCACCTTGGCCTTGCGCGCAGCGCCGGCCGGAGCGGGCTGCACTTCGTCCAGCACGGCGTCGGCCGACAGGCGGAAGCGCCGCACCATGTCCACCAGCGCACGCGCCTGGTCTTCCAGCCCCACGGCAGCGGCCGTGGCCTGCTCCACCAGGGCGGCGTTGTGCTGCGTCACCTCGTCCATCTGGCTCACTGCCTGGGTCACCTGCTCGATGCCGGCGCTCTGTTCGCGGCTGGCGTTGGCAATATCGGTAACCAGGGTGGTCAGGCGCTTGAAGTTGCCGACCACGGTGCTCATGGTGGCGCCGGTGTCGTTGACCAGTTGCGACCCGTCCTCGATGGTCTTGGCCGAATCGGCAATCAGCGACTTGATCTCCTTGGCCGCCTGGGCGCTGCGCTGCGCCAGGCCGCGCACCTCGGCGGCGACGACCGCAAAGCCCCGCCCCTGCTCACCCGCCCGTGCCGCCTCGACCGCGGCGTTGAGGGCCAGGATATTGGTCTGGAAGGCGATGGTGTCGATCACGCCGACGATATCGCTGATCTGGCGCGCCGAGCCCTGCACGGTCTGCATCATCGCCACCACCCGGGCCATCTTGTCGCCGCCCGCTTCGGCCTCGGCGTTGGCGGCCAGGGCCAGCTCGTTGGCCTGGCGGGCGCTCAGTGCGTTTTGCTGCACCGTCGCGTTGAGCTCTTCCATTGCGCTGGCGGTCTCCTCGAGGGTGCTGGCCTGTTCCTCGGTCCGGCTCGACAGGTCGGCGTTGCCGGCAGCGATCTCCTCCGCCGTGCTGTTGACCATGTCGGCGCTTTCCTGGATCTGGCTCACCACCTCGCGCAGACGCCGCACCGTGGCGTTGGTGTCATCCTTGAGCTGGCCGAAGGTGCCGCGATAGTCGGCCGAGATGGCGCGGGTCAGATCGCCATTGGCCACACTGTTGAGGACAGCGGCGACATCGGCCAAACCGGCCTGGATGGTGTCCATCAGCGCGTTGAGGTCCTCCGACAGTTGCAGGAAGAAGCCGGTCTTGCCCTCGGCCGGCACACGCTGGCTCAGATCGCCACTGGCCGCCGCCTTGACCAGCGCGCCCAGCTCGTCCTCGACGGCCACTTCCGCCGTGCGGTCCACCCACTCGATAGCCGTGCCCAACCGCTCGCCTTCATCGTCGAGCACCGGGGTGACGGTAAACCGGAAGGTCCGTCCGCCGAGGACGATGGTGGCCTGGTGGGTACGGTCCAGGCGCGCCAGCAACTGGCGCTGATGGGCCGGATCCTTGTGGAACACATCGATGTTGCTGCCGATCAGTGCGCCGGCGGCGAAGTGCGGCAGATCCTTGCGGATATCCGCCTCGGCTTCACGGAACATGTCCGCCATCGCCCGGTTCAGGTAGATGATGTTGAAGTCCTGGTCGGCGATCATCACATTGGTGGCCACGTTGTCCAGCCCGATCTTGATGCGCCGGGTCTCGTCGGCCGCACGCCGCGCCTCGCTCAGATCGACGCCAAGCTTGACCTGCATGCATTGCAGCCCGTTGAGCACCGATCCGAGCTCATCACGCTGATCGATCTGGATCACCGACCGGAAATTGCCCTCACTGATCTGGCGCAGGCCTTCGTTGGCACGCGACAAGGGCCGGATCACCGCACGGAAGGTGGTCACGCCCATGGCCACCAGCACGATCAAGGCAATCACGCCGCCCGTCACGCCGGTCAGGCGCAGCACTGACGACGTCGTGCTGATCGTCTCGATATCGGCGAGCGCCATCGCGTCGTAGGCCGAAATGGCCGCGGTTATCGTTTCCGACGCCCGCTGGTGGGCCGGCTGAAAGACATTGACGAAATGCGCATTGAAAGCGGCAAAGCGCCCGTCGCGGAGCATCGACAACGCCGGGCGAACCGCCTTGTCGAGCAGCTCGGTACGCGCCTTGAGGACATCGTCGGCCAGCACCCGCTGATCCGCCGGCAGGCCGGCGGGGATACCGGCCGCCCACACCTGTTCGATCTTGGCGATGTCACGCTCGATAATGGCCAGATGAGCGACCATCTCATCATCGTGCAAGGCCCGGCTCGGCGCCGCAGGATCATGCGCCGCGGCCATGCGCAGCTGCAGACCGATCTCGGCGAAGCGCTCGTGCACCTGTGCCATCTGCAGCGCCGGCACAAGGCGGGCGTTGTACACCGAGGCCATGCCGCGCTCGGCGGTCTGGATGCCGAAGTAGCCGATCGCCGTGCCGATCACGATCAGGGCACACACCGCCACGACGAGCCCACTCAAGCGCTGGCGAATCGTGATGTTACCCAGGCGCTTGCGCCAGCGCAGCTGCCGCTGGCTGACCAACTGCCCCCCCTCGAACACCAGGCCGGCGGACTGGCCCTCGCGGAACTGGCGATAGACCTGCGCCATACGGCTGATGGCGTCGCGATCGGCGCGGCCACGCAAGGACATGTAGCCGACCACCTGCCCGCCTTCACGCACCGGCGCCACATTGGCATGCACCCAGTAATGGTCGCCGTTCTTGCAACGGTTCTTGACGTAGCCGGCCCATGCCCGCCCCGCCTTCAGGCAGCGCCACATGTCGCCGAAGACCTCGGCCGGCATGTCGGGGTGGCGCAGGATGTTGTGCGATTTGCCGATCAGCTCCGCCTCGGCATAGCCGGAGATGTCGACCAGACTGCGATTGACATATGTGATCTGCCCATTGAGGTCCGTCATCGAGACGAGCGACACATCATGCTCGAGCTCGCGCTCGCGATCCGTCACAGGCAGGTTGGTTCTCATTCTGTTCCCCTTCCGGTGCGCCCCGTTCGGCGGCCCATCGGTGTCTTTCGGCTATGCAGCTGTTTACGACCGGCCGCCGCCCGACTTGACCCCTGGCTCAGCTGTCTGCGTCGCTGTCGAACAAGGCCATCTCGGGCGATCGCATCATGCGTTCGATATCCAGCAAGATGAGCATCTGCGCGTCGACCGTGGCCAGCCCGAGCAGGAATCCCGCGCCGATCTGGTTGGAAATCTCCGTCGCCGGATGGATGTCCCGGGCCGGCAGATCGAGCACATCGGACACACTATCGACGACGATACCGACCACACGCGGGCCGATGTTGAGGATGATCACCACGGTAAACGGGGTGTACTCGACACGACCGACACCGAACTTCACACGCAGATCGACGATGGGGACAATGGTGCCCCGCAGGTTGATGACCCCTTTGATGAACGCTGGCGCGTTGGCAATGCTGGTGACCGGATCATAGCCCCGGATCTCCTGCACCTTGAGAATGTCGATGGCGTACGCCTCGTCACCGAGCACAAAGCTCAGGAACGCCTGTCGGGTGCCGTCCTCATCGTCTGCGGCACGGGGCGCAGTTGCTGCGTATTGCATGAAAAGCCTCGTCGAACGCTTGCCCGGATAACGGCAACCGGGCGCGGCTTCTGAAGGGCTGGCAGCGGCGGGCGGGCAAAAAGAACGGCCCGTAACGGGCCGCTGCGAACGCCACTTGGCGAGGAGATGGGGGTCAGGCCGCGACCGGGTGCAACCGGCGCACACCACCGGCCAGCGCCGGCAGGTCGAGAATCATGGCGACGCGCCCGTCGCCGAGGATGGTGGCCCCGGAGAAGCCTTTGACGCGACGGAAATTGGTTTCGAGGCTCTTGATGACCACCTGGTGCTGACCGAGCAGCTCATCGACGAACAGCGCCACCTGCGCGCCATCGACCTCCACCACCACCATGATGCCCTCGGTCCAGTCGGACTTGCCATCGGCCACACCGAACTCCCGGTGCAGCTCGACGACCGGCAGGTAGCGCCCGCGGACGCGGATCAGGCGGCGAACACCGGAGATGCTGTGCACCATGTCGGCGCTCGGCTGCAGGGATTCGGCAATCAGCGTCAGGGGCAGGATGTAGGTCTCGCTGCCCACCCGCACCGACATGCCATCGAGAATCGCCAGCGTGAGCGGCAGGCGCACGGTGAAGCGCGTACCCACGCCGCGGATCGACTGCACATCGACCCGGCCACCCATGGCCGAGATGTTGCGCCGGACCACGTCCATGCCCACGCCACGGCCCGAGACGTCGGTGACCACCTCTGCGGTCGAGAAGCCGGGCTCGAAGATCAGTTGCCAAACCTCCGCATCGGTCAAGCTGTCGGGCACCGCCAGCCCCTGCTGCCGCGCCTTGGCCAGGATCCGCTCGCGGTCGAGCCCGGCGCCGTCGTCGCCCACCTCGATCACGACATGACCGCTCTGGTGCGACGCCGCCAGGGTGATGGTGCCGGTCGCCGGCTTGCCCCGCGCGCGGCGCTCGTCGGCCCGTTCGATGCCATGGTCCAGGCTGTTGCGCACCAGGTGGGTGAGCGGATCGGCCAGGCGCTCGACCAGCCCCTTGTCCAGCTCGGTGTGCTCGCCGAGCAGCTTGAGCTCGACGGCTTTGTCGAGTTTGCGCGACAAGTCATGCACCACGCGCGGAAAGCGCGAGAACACCGTCGATATCGGCAGCATGCGCACCGACATCACCGTATCCTGCAGATCGCGCATGTTGCGCTGGAGCTGGTCGATCCCGGCGAGCAGGCGCTCGTGACGCACCGGGTCGATGCCCTGCGACGAGGCCATCAGCATGACCTGGGTAATCACCAGCTCACCGACCAGGTTGATCATCAGGTCGACCTTTTCCACGCTGACCCGGATCGACGTGTCGCCCCCCTTGGCCGCGGGTGGCGGCTCGGGCACCGGCGCCGGCGGCGCCGGGTCGACAAAGAACCCGTAGGCCGCCTCATCCTCCTCCGCCGCCGGCGATGCGGCCGGCAAGGGCGCGAACAAACCATAGGCGCTGCCCTCGCCATCGGGCGCATCCGCGCCAGCCGCGCGGATATCCACCGAGCCCGGCTCGGCCATGAAATCGAGCACGTCGCGCAAGGTCGCCGCCGGCATCAGGGTGGTGATCTTCAGCCACCAGGCCCGGTCCTCGGCGCCGTCGGCCGGCCGTTGCACAACATCCACCCCACCGAGGCGGCCGAGTTCGTCGAGCAGGTTGTCGAGCAGTGCCGGCTCGTTGGCCACATGCGGTTCGGCCACGAAACGGACGTCGAACACCTCGGCCAGCAGCGGGCTGGATGTCGGCGCCGGATCGTCTGTTGCCGGCGATGCGGCGGGTGCCGGCGCCGCCGTGCGCACCGCCTCCGCCGCGCCGTCGAGCGCTGTCAGGCGCGCCACGATCGCCGCCGCCTGCGCCGGGTCGGCCTTGCCCTGGCCCCGGTGGCCGGCGAGCTGGGCGCGCAGCACATCGCCAGCGGCCAGGCAGGCGTCGACGATCTCTGGCTCAAGCGCACGCGCGCCCTTGCGCACATCGTCGAGCAGGCTCTCCATCACATGGGTGATTTCCGCCATGTCGGAGAAGCCGAAAGTCGCCGCTGACCCCTTGATCGAGTGCGCGGCACGAAACACCGCGTTGAGTTCTTCGGCGTCGGGATGGCGCAGGTCGATCGACACCAGCAGGTTCTCGATCTGGCCCAGGTGCTCCTCGGCCTCGTCGAAAAACACCTGATGGAACTGACTCATGTCGATGGACATCGCCTGCCCTCCTAGCCGATGACCTTGCGCACCACTTCGATCAGCTTGAGCGGATCGAAGGGCTTGACCATCCAGCCCGTGGCGCCGGCCGACCGCCCCTGCGCCTTCATCGCGTCGGACGATTCCGTGGTCAGCATCAGGATCGGCACCTGGCGATAGGCCGGCAGCTCGCGCAGCGCACGGATCAAGGCCAGGCCGTCCATGTGCGGCATGTTCTGGTCGGTCAACACCAGATCGAACTGCTGCTCGCGGGCACGGGCCAGCCCGTCGCGCCCGTCCATGGCGTCAACCACCGTGTAGCCGGCGCTCCTGAGCGTGAAGTTGACCATCTGCCGAATCGAGGCAGAGTCGTCAACGGCCAGTACGTTCTTTGTCATCCGCCCCTATCCTGTCAATGCTGCTCAAAACAATTCCACACTGCCGTCCGGCGTCGCACCGCGACGCACCGGCGGCCGGGCACCCCGCTCGGCCACACCCTTCAGCACACATCCGATCCGCTCCGCACGCTCGGACAAGGCGCGCACCGCGCCGGCATCGCGTGCGCACACCGCGTCATGGGCCACGGCGCCGAGTTCGGCCAGCGCTTCACGCATGCCGCCAATTCGCGCCGCCAGGTGCCCCACCATCTGGCCGACAATGTCCTGAAACTGCAAGGCCTCGACCACCCGGGCAGCATCGTGATCGAGTGCCGCCCGCGGCGAGCCATCTGCCAGCCAGCGCAGCGCGCCGGCTTTGATGGCGGCAGCATCTGCCACGCGCTGTGCATGATTGGCCGCAACCGCCGCGCGCGCCTGCCCGATCAGCGTCTGCATCACGGCCAGCACGGCGCCGATCTGCGCGCTACCGGCCTGCGTGCGTGCCGCCAGCGCCGCCACCTGGCTGGCACCCATGGCCATCGGGCGCCCCTCGTGGCCACGCGCCGCCTCGATCGACGCATTGCCTGCCAGCATCTCAACCTCCTGGCCAATGCCATCGATCTCGTGCAGCAGCGCACCGGCCCGTGCCACCCGCGCAGCAATCTCCTGCATCAGCACATCGTCACGAAGGCGGGTCGTGGTCTCGGCCTCGACAACACGATCGACCGCCGCCAGCAGTTCGCGCACATTGGCGCGTGCGGCCGCATCATCGGCTCCCGACCGCGGCGCAACCGCACCCAGGGCCGAATGCATTGCCGAGAAGCTGCGGGTCAGCTGGTCGGCCGCATCGGCGAGCGCGCCGAGGATCTGGGCCGTATCGGCCTCGACGGCCTTGAACTGTTCGTCGAATGCCGCCAAGCAGGCGCTCAGATCGACATCGAACCGCGCCATCGGCGTCGCCACCTCGGCGTCAGCGCCAGCACCGGCGCGGGCGGCAAGCACGGCAGCCACCGCCCAGCCGGCCGCCACTGCGCCAATGCCCAGCCAGAGGCGGCCCGGCAGGTCGGGGGCGAACGCCAGGACCACCCCCACCAGGAGCGACCAGACACTAGCGACGACGAGAAGAGAAAGCGACCGGAGCGGCATTCGGGTTCCGCAGAAAAGAAGCAGGCTGTCATGTCCATAACGTCCCGCCCCCCTGCCGACTTTAGCGCATCACCGGCCGCCCGACCGGTGGTCGGCAGCGCGCCAGCGCTAGCGCTGCGAGGGCATGACAATGCGCGGACGGATCTCACCGCGCGGCGTCTCTCGCGGCGCCATGACGGGCGGCGGCAACACGATCGCGGGCGCCGGCGGGCGTTCCGCCAGCCCCTCGGCGATGCGCGCCTCATCGGCATCGTTGCCCACCTCCATGCGCTCAGGCGCACCTCGCACGGCCGCCTCGGCCTTGCGATTGAGAACAATGATGCTGATCCGCCGGTTGGTCGGGTCGAACGGGTCCTCGGACTTGAACGGAATGGTGTCGGCCAGTCCGACCACACGGATTACCTTGTCATCCTCGAGCCCGCCGACCACCAGTTCGCGACGCGAGGCGTTGGCCCGGTTGGCCGACAACTCCCAGTTGGAGAAGCCGCGATTCCCTCCGGCATACTGGCTGGCGTCGGTGTGGCCGGACAGGCTGATCCGGTTCTGGACCTGGTTGAGCGCCCGGCCGATGGCGTGGAGCAGCGTCCGCGTGTATGGCTGCAGGGTATCGCTGCCGCCCGAGAACATCGGGCGGTTCTGCTCATCCACGATCTGGATGCGCAGCCCCTCGTCGGTGATGTCCATCACCAGCTGGTCCTTGAGCGCGCGCAGGGCCGAGCTGGCTTCGATCAAGGCCTCGATCTGGCCCTTCAGATCCACCAGGGCGGCCCGCTCGGCGGCCTCGAACTGCGCCGCATCGTGCCCCTTGGCCACCGCTGAGGGGTCGCGCGCAGCATCGAGATTGACCGTCTTGTTACCCTCGACCTCGCCGCGCTTGACCTGCCCCAGGGAGCGCGTCAGGTCTTCGCCGCCGCCTTTGATGATGCTCGAACTGTCGCCCGAGCCGGAGCCGCCTTCGAGGCCGACCTTGAGCGGGTTCTGGAAGAATTCGGCAATGCCTTCCTTGTCGCCCTCGGCGGTCGAGCCGAGCAGCCACATCAGCAGGAAGAAGGCCATCATCGCCGTCACGAAGTCTGCGTAGGCGATCTTCCACGCACCACCGTGCGCGCCGCCGCCGCCCTTCTTGATCTTCTTGACGACAATAGGTTGTTGGGTATCGTCACTCATGCGATCGATGTCTCAAGCCCGCAGCGCAAGTCCGGTCAGCCCTTGCGGCTCTTCACGTCATCTTCCAGTTCGGTGAAGGAAGGACGATCGGTGGAGAACAGCACCTTGCGGCCAAACTCGATGGCCACCTGCGGTGCGTAACCGTTCATGCTCGCCAGCAGCACGACCTTCATGCACTGGTAGATCTTGCTGCCCTCTTCCACCTTCTGTTCGAGCTGACCCGCGATCGGCGCCACAAAGCCGTAGGAGACGAGAATCCCGAGGAAGGTCCCGACCAGTGCGCCACCGATCATCTTGCCGAGCACCGCCGGCGGCTGACCGACCGAGCCCATCACGTTCACCACGCCCATCACCGCCACCACGATACCGAAGGCCGGCACCGAATCGGCGACCTTCGACATCACATGGGCGGGGCCGTGGGCCTCCTGGTGATGGGTCTCGATCTCCATGTCCATCAGGTTCTCGATCTCGAAGGCATTGAGGTTGCCGCCGACCATCATGCGCAGGTAGTCGGTGAGGAACTCCACCGCGTGGTGGTCGGCCATGAAGGACGGATACTTGGAAAAAATCGGGCTGGATTCGGCGTTCTCGATGTCACCTTCGATCGACATCAGGCCCTCTTTGCGCACCTTGGAGAGCAGCTCATACATGAGCGCGAGCACGTCCATGTAATAGGCCTTGTTGTAGGACGAGCCCTTGAGCACCGAAGGCAGCGCACCCATCGTCGACTTGATCGCCTTGATGCCGTTGCTGGCCACGAAACCGCCGATCATCAGGCCGACGATGGCGATGTATTCGGTCGGCACCCACAGCGCGGCAAGACTGCCGTGGACCGCGTAGGTGCCGAGCGAGGCAGCGAGCACGATGACGTATCCGATGATAAGAAACATCGAAGCAACCCTTGTGTTGTCTGGTCTGGGATGCGTACGACCCGCACGGGGCCGTGTTGCACAGCTGTGCTAACGGCCCTGCCAAGAGAAACTTGAGCACCCGGCCCGCGCCAAACCCGCCCCTGGCGGGCCGCTCAAAAAAAAACCGCCGGTCGAATCCGGCGGCTTGGAACCCCTTGCGCAGCAAGGAGGAGGTCAGACCAGTGCATTGCGATCAGTCGCAATCCTCCGTGAGCGGCGACCCTTTCCGGCTCGGGAGGGCATGTTGCACAGGCCACACACATACTCGTGCGTGGGGTCGTACGCATGCGCGACATAGTTGCCGCCGCAGCATGTGCACGTTGCCTGTTGCAACAAATCAGCGTCGAAGAAGCGCACCAGCGTCCACGCACGGGTGAGGCTGAGCACTTCTTCCATATCTTCAGCTTCGATGTGATCGAGGTAGAGGCGGAAAGCCTTCAGGATCGCATCGAGATCCGGCAGCTGCGCCGTGTCCTTCATGAAACGGTAGAAGGACATGAACAGCGAGGAATGGACGTTCGGCTGCCAGGTGATGAACCAGTCGGTCGAAAACGGCAACATGCCCTTCGGGGGCGAGACGCCGCGCACTTCCTTGTAGAGCTTGAGCAGGCGCTCGCGGCTGAGCCGGGTTTCCGATTCGAGCATCTGCATCCGCGCGCCGAGGCGGATCATCTCCACCGCACGCTGGATGTCTTCTGCCTCGGCCAGTACGCTTTTATTCCGCATGGGACGCTCCCGGGATCAGGCCAGGGTTTCCACCGGGCGCCCGGCAGCAATGATGGCCGCATGCAACGACGCCGTGGCGGCGTCGCGGCCTTCGCCGGTCAGCATGCCGAGCAAGGCGCTGTCATCGAAGCGCACACGACAGAGCATCATCTGCTGGCTGGACAGACGCACGATCTGCGCCGTCGTCAGCCCGCTGATCAGATCGGCCACGTCGGCGCCGATGCCGAGGCGAAACATGGCAATCTCGCGATCTTCCCGCACCAGTTGCTGGGCGAGCATGAGATAGGCGAGATTGAGCTCCCGGATTTCTTCCTGCACGTCGGCGCTTTTCATTTATGGAACCTCCTGACCCTGGTCGCGCTACTGCACGATGGGGACCATTGTGCTCGGTGGCAGGAAGCACCGGTATCGGGTCCGGAGGTAAGTTGCGGTCGGATAAACAACCGAAGCTCATGTCAGGTTTTTTCTGACACAAACCCCGTCAGCCATGACGACAGACGGTTGTAGCTGAGCGACTCAGGCCGGCGGAGACACACTCTGCTGGGATCCGAGAAGCTCGACGATACGCTCGATCGTCATCGGCCGCCCGAAGTAATAGCCCTGGAAAAACTCGCAATTCTCGCGTTTGAGGATCTCCACCTGCTCCGCCGTTTCGACCCCCTCGGCAATGGTCGAGCGGCGCATGCTGTGGGCCAGCGCGATGATGGCGCGCACGATGGCGGCATCTTCCTCGTCCACGCACAGGTCGCGCACGAAGGACTTGTCGATCTTGATGACATCCAACGGAAAGCGCTTGAGGTAGGACAGCGACGAGTAACCGGTGCCGAAGTCATCGACCGAAATGCGCACGCCCATGTTGCGCAGCGCGCGCAGCATGCCAGCGGTCGATTCGGCATCCTGCATCAGCGATGATTCGGTGATCTCCAGCATCAGCGACTTGGGCGACAGGCTCGAACTGCCCAACGCGTCGCGCACCGCTTCGAGCAAACGGGGTTGGCCGAACTGCACGGCCGACACGTTGACCGACACGCTCATGCCCGGAAAGCCGGCCACATGCCAGCCACGGCAACAGCGACACGCCTCCTCGAGCACCCAGGAGCCAATCTCGACGATCAGGCCGGTCTCGTCGGCCAGGTTGATGAAGCGATCGGGCGGCACGCGCCCCAGCCGCGGATGATTCCAGCGCACCAGCGCTTCGGCGCTGACCACGCGGCCGGACTTGGCGTCGATGACCGGCTGGAACTCGAGGAACAACTCGCGACGCTCGACGGCATGGCGCAGGTCCGCTTCGAGCGCCACCCGCTCGGTCGACGCCGCATTCATCGTGCGATCGTAAAAGCAGTAGCCATTGCCGCCGCGCTTCTTTGCCTGCGCACTGGCGGTCTCCGCGCTCATCAGCAGCTCGTAGACCTGCAAACCGTCTGACGGAATCAGCGCCACGCCGGTGCTTGGCGTCAGAAAAAGTTCAATGCCGTCTTTCATGAAGGGCGCGTCGAACACCTTGCTGATCCAGCGCGCGAACACCTCGGCACTCTGTCGCTCGCCGATCCCCGGCACGAACACACCGAATTCGTCGCCGCCGAGGCGCGCGAGCAACACATCGGACTGCAACACCTCGGTCAGCCGCTCACTGATTTCCTTGAGCACGGCATTGCCGGCCTCGTAGCCGAAACTGGCGTTCACTCGCAAGAAGCGGTCGATGTCGATGACAAACAAGGCGCCGCGCGCCGCGCGCCCCTGCCGCTGTGAGGTGTTGAGCCATTCGGTGACCTTGTCGCAGAACAGACTCTGGTTGGGCAGCGCGCTGAGCTTGTCGTAATTGGACAACTGCTGGATGCGATCGTCGGCCTGGCGCACGGCCCGACGCGCCTGCGCGCCGCGCAACTCACGCTCGATGACCGGCACCATGCGTTCGTACTGCCCCTTGGGAATGAAGTCGTGCACCCCGTCGTACATCGCCGATACGGCCAGCTGATGGCTGATATGGGCCGAATGGATGATGAACGGAATGTCGCGACCGCTGCGCTTGAGCACTTCGAGCGCCGCCAGCGCGTCGAAGCCCGGCATGTTGTGATCCGAGATCACCAGGTCCCAGTCGTCGTTGGCGAGCTCGGCCGCCATGTCGATCTCGGTGTCGACGC
>JAWKYX010000010.1:0-74860 GCA_041396265.1 Rhodocyclaceae bacterium | reverse complement strand
ACGCATGTTGAGCACGGTCACCACGATATTGATGGCGCCCATGATCGAGCTGATGCCCATGATGTGCACCGCAAAGATCGTCAGATCCATGCCCATGCCCATCTGCACCGACAGCGGCGCATACAGCGTCCAGCCCGCGGCGGTGGCGCCGCCCGGCACGAAGAAGGAGCCGATCAGCAAAATCGCCGCCACCGGCAGCAGCCAGAAGCTCCAGTTGTTCATGCGCGCAAAGGCCATGTCGGAGGCGCCGATCATCAGCGGCAGCATCCAGTTGGCGAAGCCCACAAAGGCCGGCATGATCGCACCGAACACCATCACCAGGCCGTGCATGGTGGTGAGCTGGTTGAAGAACTCGGGCTGCACGATCTGCATGCCCGGCTGGAACAGTTCGGCCCGGATCGTCAGCGCCATCACCCCCCCCGAAAGGAACATGATGAAGCTGAAGATCAGGTACATCGTGCCGATGTCCTTGTGATTCGTCGTGGTGATCCAGCGCATCAGGCCGGTCGGGCCATGATGGTGATGATCGTCGTGCAGTTGATCCGGGGTGACAGCAGACATGCAGCCTCCTCTACCTGAACTCAGTTAAGCGCGGCCGTGATGTCGGCCGGCTGGATGGCTTCGCCCGTCTGGTTACTCCAGGCATTGCGGGTGTAGGTGATGACGGCGGCGAGGTCCGTGGCCGACAGCTGCTTGCCGAAGGCGGCCATGGCGGTGCCGTCGCGCCCCTGCAGCACCACCTTGATCTGCTCGGCCTTGTCGCCCTGCACCACGGCCGAACCGTCGAGCGGCGGGAAGGCCGGCGGCATGCCCTTGCCATCGGGCTGATGGCAGGCGGCACAGTTGGCAGCAAACACCTGCTCACCCTTGGCCACCAGCTCGGCCAGCGCCCATTCCTTGGTCGGATCCTCGGCCGTCGCAGCCATCTTGCCCTGCTGCTCGGCCACCCAGGCAGCGTATTTTTCGGCCGACAGCACATGCACCTCGATCGGCATGAAGCCATGGTCCTTGCCGCACAGCTCGGCACAGTTGCCACGGAAGATGCCTTCCTTGTCGGCACGGAACCAGGTGTCGCGGATGAAGCCGGGGATGGCGTCCTGCTTGACGCCCAGGGCCGGCACCCACCACGCGTGAATCACGTCGTTGGCGGTGAGCAGCATGCGGACCTTCTTGCCCACCGGCACGACGACGGGGTTGTCGACCTCGAGCAGGTAGTTCTCGCCCTTGGCCGCCCGCCCCTGGATCTGCTCCTGCGGGGTCGACAGGTTAGAGACAAACTTGATGCCCTCGCCCTCGCCCTTGATGTAGTCATAGCCCCACTTCCACTGGTAGCCGGTGGCCTTGATGGTGATGTCGGGGTTGGAGGTGTCCTTCATGGCGATGACGGTCTTGGTCGCCGGCCAGGCCATGCCGAGCAGGATCAGCACCGGCACCACGGTCCAGGCGATCTCCACCATGGTGTTCTCGTGGAAGTGCGCCGCCACGGCGCCTTTCGACTTGCGGTGGTGGAATACCGACCAGAACATGACCCCGAACACTGCCACGAAGATCACCAGGCAGATGATCATCATCAGGGTGTGCATGTCGTAGATTTCGGTGGCCACGGCGGTCACCGGCGTCTGTAGATTGACGCTGGACTGAGCCGCCCACGCCCCGGCTGCGGGCAGAGCGGACAGTGCGGTTACTGCGAAACGAGCCAACACGCTCATGTGCAACCCCCATCCAAGTCTATGTGGGGCGCAATAAATAGCGTTCCCGGTCAGCCAAACACGGCGCCGTCAATGTCTCTGTGGGGCCCAGGCCTTCCGAACCCGCGATGCGCCGGTTGCGGTCTCTCTCCCCCGAAATCCGCTGTGTGATTTGTTTTTCGCGGAAACGGTCTCTCTGCGCGGCATAGTGCCACACCCGTTTTAAACGCCGCAAGCGTATTTTTGATATGGATCAACGTGTTGCATCGCAATATCGGCTAGCACCCACCCATCCGAGCGCGCCGGCGACAAGCCGTCTTCAGCGTGGGCGAGGCATCCGCCCCGCCGGCCCCGGACATGCCGGGCGTTTATTCCGGCGTGCTTTGCGGCGCACCGAGGCGACGCCTTGCGCATCGCATCAACCAGCCCACCCACGGCAGTTTTTCGTAGACCTCGCTCGCCGCGTCCCAGAAGTCGCGATGCATGCACACCCGACCGGCGGCATCGAGCCGCAGATGGCTCGCCCCGGTAATCGCGACCGGCTGACCGGCCAGCCGGCAATGCAGGTCCCAGATCAGCACGACCTGGGTGCGACGCACGAAACGTTCGGTCACCGCGAAACGCGGCGCCTCCAGCTGGGTGAACATGTGGCGGAATATCGCCTGGATCGCGGTCACCCCGCGCACA
This sequence comes from Rhodocyclaceae bacterium, assembly GCA_041396265.1. Classification (GTDB taxonomy): domain Bacteria; phylum Pseudomonadota; class Gammaproteobacteria; order Burkholderiales; family Rhodocyclaceae; genus Nitrogeniibacter. The sequence goes on along the minus strand of JAWKYX010000010.1, from coordinate 72,485 downwards.
TCATTGAACGGATCGACAAAGTGCGCATCCGCGGCATAGAAGGTGTCGAAGTCCGCCACGGTCTCCGGCGTCAGGGTCTCGTAGAAATGGACCAGGGCATCGAGCGCAACCATTACGGCTTGCCTCCCCCGGTCAGCCGGCGTACCAGCGGAAAATACAGCGCGTAGGGCAGCAGGCGCAGCAGCTTGAGCACGCGCGAGAAGCGCTTCGGAAAGTGCGTCTCGAACTCGCCCCGCGCCAGGCCATCGACCACCGCCTCGGCAGCCGCCGCCGGGGTGATCAGCGCCGGCATGGTGAAGTCATTGCCCGCGGTCAGGCGCGTGGCCACGAAGCCGGGGTTGATCACATGCACCCCAATGCCCCGCGGACGCAGTTCCAGGAACAGGCTCTCGGCAAAATTTGTGAGTCCGGCCTTGGTCGCGCCGTACACGGCGGCGCGCGGCAGGCCGCTGTAGCCGGCTACGCTCGACACCATCGCCACATGGCCCTGACCGCGCGCCAGCATACCCGGCAACACCGCCGCCACGCCCGCCAGCGTTGCCGACAGGTTGACCGACACGGTATGGCGGATCACCTCGGCGTCCAGCTCGGCCGCCGGCGTCGGGCGGTAAGCGCCGGCCAGAAAAATCACCACATCGCACGCCCCCCAGCGCTCGCACAGCGTCTCCCAGGCCGCCGCCACCGCCCCCGCTTCGGTGATGTCGAGCGGCAGCACCTCGGCACCGCCGACCGCCTCGGCCACCGTGTCGAGCGCCGCCGCTCGCCGGCCGCTCAGCGCCAGCACGGCGCCGCGCACCGCCAAGGCATGCGCCAGCGCCTCGCCAATGCCGCTGGAGGCCCCGATCAGCCACACCCGCTGGCCGCGCCAGTGACGAATCGGCGGATTGAGGCTCATGGCGCCGCCTCGCGCTTGATGAAGCTCAGCGTCACCTCGCCCAGGTGGATGCCGAACTTGCGCATGGCCGAGCGGTTGAGCATCACTCGCTCGTCGATCAGGTACATCCAGTCATCAAAGTCGACCTCATACACCTTGCCATCGACCGGCAGCGCCAGCACATACCGCCAGCGCAGCGCATTGCCGCGCGCCTGCCCCTCGGCCATCCCGACCACATCGTCGGCCGTGCCGGTGTAACGCCCATCGCCATGGGCGCGGATCGTCCACACCCGGCGCTGGGTCGTGCCGTCGGCATAGGTGAAGCGCTCATCCAGGGTGCCGACCGGCCCGTCCCACGACGCCTCGATCAGCACATGGAAGCGCTTGATCACCTCGCCGCTGCGATTCTGGAACATCCCCCAGGCGTCAAGTGTGCCGTTGAAATACGATTCGAGCACCAGCGGTGGCGTCGCCGCGGCATAGCGCGACACCTCCGTTCCGGCACAGCCGCCCAAGCCGATCGCCCCAAACAGTGCGCACAACCACGCTCGCATCATCCCTCTCCCAGTTGATTGCGCCAGCGCCACAGCAGCAGCGCGGCGAGCGCCTTGAGGCCGACTGGCACGCCGGCATACACCATGGCCAACGCCGCCACGGCGGCCGGATCACGCGCACCGGGCGCATAGCCGAGCAGCGCAAGCAGCGGCAGCGACACCCCGGCGGCCAGCGCCAGGTTGGCCTTGGTGACGAAGTTCCACCAGCCGAAGCAGGCACCGTCGCCGTCCGCGCCACGGGCCAGCTGATCCGCCAGAATGGCTGGCGGCAACGCCAGATCTGCCCCCAGCGCCATGCCCGAGGCGACACAGATCAGCCCGAAGGCCAACGTGTCGCCCGCCCCCAGACCGGCCGCCCAGGCAAACGCCAGCATGCTCACCACCATGCCGGCGAGCCAGGCGCGCACCTTGCCAAGGCGGCGTGCCAGGGCGACCCACAGCGGCAAGCTGGCACCGCCGGCGACGAAATACAGCGCAAGGAAGTGCCCCGCCTGAGCCTCGGCGCCGATCACGTCATCGACAAAGAACAGCACCGTGGTTGCCGGCACGGCGGCGGCAATGCCGCCCACGGCGAACACCAGCAGCAGGCGACCGAAGTCGGGCCGGCGCAGCACCGTGGCCAGCAATCGCGGGCTCGCCTGCGATGGCATCGCCACATCGCCGCCGCCCACGCGCAGCGTCACCACCGCAGCCACCAGCACCACGGGCACGAACACCAGCGCCAGTTGCGCCAGCCCCGTCGCCATCTCACCCGCCAGCCAGGCGGGCAACGCCGCCGCGAGGACGACGCCAGCCAGCCCGAAGCCTTCACGCGAGGCCACCACACGGGTACGGTCCAGCGGCGTCGGCGCCATCCGCGCCCCCCAGGCCTGATAGTTGATATTGGCCACCGAATAGCCGGCATACGCTAGCGTCAACGCCAGCAGCAGCCACACGGCCCCGGCGTCCGCCGGCGGGCGCAGCAAGGCAATCACCCCGGCCGCCAGCGGCACCAGCCCGAGGGCGATCAGCCGCCGGCGGCTGGCAAAGCGGTCACTGAACCAGCCGATCAGGGGGTCGGCCACCGCATCGAGCACGCGAGCGCCAAGCAGCACGGCGCCCACCAGCGCCAGCGGCATGCCGAGGGCGTCTGCGTACAGCTTGGGCACGTGCACATAGATCGGCAGCGCGGCAAAGGCCAGCGGAAAGCCCAGCAGGCCGTAGGCCAGCACGCTGCGGCGAGCGAGCAGTGCGCCGCTCACCGCGACGCCTCACCCAGCAGGGCGGCACGCAGGTCGGGCTCGCGGGTCCGTGCATCGAGCCAGATGCCGAAGAAGCGCTCACCGAACGCCGGGTCGTCGATCACGCCGGTCGGCCGGCCCTGGTGATAGAAGCGAACCCCGGCCGCCGCGCTGCGCACGGCGACAATCACGTCATCGGCGACCACATCGGGGAAATGACGCGTCAGCGCCGCGCGCCAGCGCTCGGCGTCGGGGTCGCCAAGGCGGGCCATTTCATCGATGCTCGCCTCGGTCAGCGTGGCCGAATCGATCGCCCGCGCGTAGCGGATCGCCAAGGCCTGGGATCCGGCCGCCTGCCACAGCGAAGCGTCGTAGACGCGGAAGGCAAACCAGCGCATCTGGCCGGTACCAACCAGCTGCCACTCGGCCGTCCCGGCCACCGCTGGCGGCAACGGCACCTGGGCACGCGCGCCCAGCGCGACGAGGCCGAGCATCAGCCCCAGCGCCACGGTGGCGAGGCGTTTCATTGCCCCGCTGCCGGCGCGTGAGCCAGCCCGACATGGTGCACATCGATATCGCCGACCCGGAAGCCAGCCTCGCAGTACGCCAGGTAGAACTGCCACATGCGGATGAAGCGCGCATCGAAACCGATCGCCTGCACCGCCGCCCGCTGGCTGGAAAACGCATGCGCCCAGCGTTGCAGCGTGCGTGCGTAGTCCAGACCGAAGGCGCGCTGCTCGACCACCTGCAGTCCGGCCCGCGCCGCGTCCTCGCCAATGCGTGTCGGCGTCGGCAGCATGCCACCCGGGAAGATGTAGCGCTGGATGAAGTCGGTGCCACGACGATAGGTCGGGAACAGGCCCTCGTCGATGGTGATGGCCTGCAGCATGATCTTGCCGCCCGGCGCCAGGCAGCGCGACAGCTGCTGGTAATAGGTGGGCCAGAAAGCCTCGCCGACCGCCTCGATCATCTCGATCGACACGATATGGTCGTACTGCCCGCTCACATCGCGGTAGTCGCAAAGCTCGAAGCTCACCCGATCGGCCCAGCCACCGGCCTCGGCGCGCGCCTGGGCAAAGGCGAGCTGGGCCGGTGACAGGGTCAGCGCCCGCACCCGGCAACCGTATTCGCGCACCGCCACTTCGGCAAAGCCGCCCCAGCCACAGCCGACCTCGAGAATTTCCTGGCCCGGCGTGGCCCCCAAGGCCTCGAGCAGGTAGCGATACTTGCGCGTCTGCGCTGACTCCAGCGGCTCTTCGGTGTGCGCGAAGCAGGCCGATGAGTAGGTCATGGTGGGGTCGAGCCAGAGGCGGTAGAAGTCGTTGCCCAAGTCGTAATGGGCGGCAATGTTCTTGCGCGCGCCGCGACGGGTGTTGGCCCGCATGCGGTGCCACAGCCGCGGCACGATCAGCGACAGCGCCCGGCCATGGACTCGCCGACCGAGGTTGGCCCGGTTGCGTGCCAGCAAGGTCAGCAGCGCCGCCAGGTCCTCGGTGTGCCACTGGCCGTCCATCCAGCTCTCGCCCAGGCCGATGTCGCCGGTGGCGATCAAGCGGTCGAACATGGCCAGGTCGTCGACGGCCCAGTGCGCGACCACCTCGCCTTCGCCAAGCGAGATCGGCGCCTGCCCGGGCAGGCGCATCACCACGGCGCCGCCCTTGAGCCCCTCGAGCACCTGCAGCACGGCGCGCATGCGCCTGGGCAAGCCTTGGGCAGATCGGCGCAGGCCGACATCCAGCGTTTGTTCATTGACGTTCATGATTCGTTCTCCGGTAAGGGAAGGCGCCCGGCCTCACGCGGCCGCCAGCGCCGGCCGCGCGACGCATCGCCACGGAATGGTCGCGCCGAGCCGGGTGGCCACATCCATGGCCGAGCGCAGGCCATCCTCGTGGAAGCCATAGCCCTGCCAGGCTCCGGCAAACCAGGTGCGCTGCTGGCCCTGCAGCGCAGGCAACCAGCCCTGCGCCTCGATGGCCAACTGGTCGAACACCGGGTGGGCGTACTCGATGCGACGGATCACATGCTCGTCGCGCGGGGCATCAAAGGGGTTCAGCGACACCACCACCGGTTGGCGAAACGGCAGCGGCTGCAGCTTGTTGATGAGGTAGGACACGGCCACCGGGGTGTGACCGGCCTCGGCCACACCGGCGGCGTAGTTCCAGGCCGACCACACGGCCTTGCGTCGCGGCAGCAGCCGCGCATCGGTGTGCAACCAGGCCACGTTCGGTTGGTAGCGCACCGCGCCGAGAATGGCGGTTTCGGCCCGCGAGGCGCGCGAACCGAGCAAGTCCAGCGCCTGGTCGCTATGGCAGGCCAGCACCACGCCGTCGAAATCCTCGCTGCCCGCGTCGGTATGGATGCGAACGCCGCCGTCGGCGCGAATCACCCGCCGCACCGGCGCTCCGACGCGCACGTCGTCGAGGTCGGCGATCATGCGTGCGACATACTGCTTGCCGCCACCGCGCACGGTGAGCCACTGCGGACGGTCATTGATCTGCAGCAGCCCGTGGTTGCGACAGAACTGGGCGAAGGTGCGCACCGGATAGGCCAGCATGGTGCGCGTCGGACACGACCAGATCGCGGCAGCCATGGGCAGCAGATACCAGTGGCGGAAGCTCTCGCTGTAGCCGTGCGCATCGAGATAATCACCCAGCGAGCCATGGTCGGCTGTGGCATCGGCCACCAGCGCCGTCGCTTCGCGGTTGAAGCGCATGATGTCGGCCACCATGCGCCAGAAGGCGGGGCGCAGCGCGTTGCGTGGCTGGCCGAACAACGCGGCGAGCGAGGTGCCCGACCATTCGAGCTCGGGCCGTTGCAAGCTCACCGAAAACGACATTTCCGAGGCCACCGATGCCACGCCCAGTCGCTCGAACAGCGCGCAAAGGTTGGGATAGGTCTGCCGGTTGAACACCAGAAAGCCGGTATCGACTGGCGCCCGCCGACCGTCGAGCGTGACCTCGACGGTGTTCGTGTGCCCCCCGACATAGTCCGCCGCCTCGAACAGCGTCACCCGATGGGTCTTGCGCAGCAGCCAGGCGGTCGCCAGGCCCGAGATGCCGCCGCCGACGATGGCGATACGCTGCCCTGGCGGCGGCGCGAAACGATGGGATTCGGTCATGTCCATGGCGAGGTCCTCACTGTCGGGCAGGGGTTGCTGCGGCGCCGCCTTCGGCCAGCTGCCGCTCGATCGCGGAGATCAGCGCGGGGTCGTCCGGACGCACCCGGCTGTCAAAAGACATCACCGTGCGACCATCGCGTCCGATCAAGTATTTATGGAAGTTCCAGCCCGGCGCGTGTCCGGAACGCTCGGCCAGCATGCGGTACAGCGGATGCGCCTGCGCGCCGGTCACGCGGGTCTTCTGGTGCAGGGGGAAGCCGACGCCATAGGTCGTCTGGCAGAACTCGGCAATGGCCTGCCCGCTGCCCGGTTCCTGCCCGCCAAAGTCGTTGGACGGAAAACCGATCACCGCCAAACCCTGATTGGCATACCGACGATGCAGGGCGTCCAGCCCTTCGTATTGCGGCGTGTAGGCGCACTCGCTGGCGGTGTTGACCACCAGCACCACCTGGCCGGCGAAGTCGCACAGCCGATCGGCCTTGGTGCCGAGCAGGGCGGCGAACGGATGATCGAGCAGCGCCGGGCACGCCCGCTCTGCCAGTGCCGCCGCAGGCGCCATCAAACTCACGGTCGTGATCAGGCTCAGGCAGGCGCGGCGCATCTCACCACCCCCGGTGCAACAGCACCATCGTTTCGATCTGGGCCGATTGCCCCGCGTCCACCTGTGCCGGCTCCGGCACCACCGGTCCGGCCGCGTGAGCCACCAGCACAAGGTTCAGCAGCGCGGCGGCGGCGAAGCACATGACCCACCAGTTGAGACTCAATGCGTTCATGATTTGTCCTGGACAATCTATTTCGTATGGCCAATATATGCCGCAAACTCCATTTAGTCAAACATTTGTCCAAGACAATTTTAAACAGGCGCCTGCTCAATCCCAGCAAAGCGCCTGTCGGGCGACGCGGTGCGTTATCCTGCGCACTCCTCACCTTGCGCGACCGCCATGTCCCTGCCCGCCCCCGTGTTCGAAGACAAGCTGTGCCCGCCCGACGCCCTCGCCACGCGCGCCGCGCAGTTGCCGCGGCCGCTGGTGTTTACCAACGGCTGCTTCGACATTCTTCACCGTGGCCATGTCACCTGCCTGGCCCGCGCCCGCGCGCTGGGCGCCTCGCTGGTGGTCGCGCTCAACACCGACGCCTCGGTGCGCCGACTCGGCAAGGGCAGCGACCGCCCGATCAACCCGCTGGCCGACCGGCTCGCCGTCATGGCTGCGCTGGGCAGCGTCGATCTGGTGACCTGGTTCGATGAAGACACACCGCTCAACGCCATCCTGGCCTGCCGGCCGGATATCCTGGCCAAAGGCGGCGACTGGCCGATCGAGGCCATCGTCGGTGCCGCAGAGGTCACTGGCTGGGGGGGGCAGGTGCACGCCATCGCCTTCGAACACGAGCGCTCGACGACCCGCCTGATCGACACCATTCGCCGCAGCCTCGCGTCGGCCGACACACCCCCCGGCTGAGCCCCGCCGGTGCGGCCGGGCGCCGCCGCCGCGGCGGCCCGCACTCAAGCTCATCGCCCCCCGTGCCGTAATAACTGAAAGCCTTCAGGCCTCAACCGGTTTTCAGTGATTCGAAATATGCAGCCTTACTTACGATCGCGAGCGCATTGCGGATGCAGCGGGCTGTCCCGCCTGGCGGTCGGTCTGGGTGCGATCGCCCCGTTTGACGCGGGCGCCGCGGCAGCCGCACCGACGCCCGCGGTCACCGCCAGCATTGCCCTGCTGCTCGCGCTGAGCATCGGGCTGTTCATTGTCAATTGGCGGCGCGCACGCGCCCTCAGGCTGGCCGAAGAGCAGCGCGCACTGCTGACCACGTTGCTCGATGCCAGCCCGGACATGATCTTCTTCAAGGACACCGACAGCCGCTTCCGCCTGGTCAACCGCGCAGCCGCCGAGGTCCTGGGGCGGCCGGTCGAACAGATCCTCGGCAAGGATGATCGCGACTTCTTTCCGCCCGCTGCGGCAGAGGCCTTCCGGCAGGCTGACGCGCAGGTCATGGCCGAAGTCGGCATCCATCAGCGTGAGGAGGACGTCCAGCACGCTGACGGCCACCTGGAGCGCTACGACACGCTCAAGGCGCCGGTACGCACGGCAGACGGCCGCGTCATCGGCCTATTGGGCGTTGCTCGCCGGATTACCGCGGAACGCCGCAACCAGCACCGGCTCAAGCTTGCCGCCCAGTTCTTCAACAACGCCGCCGAGGGCATCATGGTGACCCGCCCCGACGGCGTGATCGAGCATGTCAACCCGGCCTTCACCCAGATCACCGGCTATGGCCCCGAGGATGCCATTGGCGAGTCTCCGCGGCTACTCCAGTCGGGACGCCACAGTCACGCCTTCTACCAGCGCATGTGGGACACCCTGACGCGCCATGGCCGCTGGCAGGGCGAAGTATGGAATCGCCGAAAATCAGGCCAGATATACACCGAGTGGCTGGATATTTCGCCGGTTTTCGGCGACGACGGCGCGCTGCTGCATTACCTGGGCATATTCAGCGACATCTCGTCGATCAAGGCCTCGGAAGCGCAGATGGCGCACATGGCACAGCACGACGCCCTGACCGGCCTGCCCAACCGCAACCTGCTCAACGACCGGATCACCACCGCCCTGCGCCGCGCGCAGCGCGACAAGCGACTGGTGGCGGTGATCTTTCTCGACCTCGACCACTTCAAGGACATCAACGACTCCTACGGTCATGCGGTCGGCGACGTTGTACTCAACCAGGTTGCGCACCGCCTGCTCGAGTGCGTGCGCGATGAAGACACCGTGGCACGGCTCGGCGGCGACGAGTTCGTGGTGCTGATGGAAGAGATCGATTCGCCGGATCGCGCCGAGATCGCCGCCCAACGCATTCTCGCCTGCCTGGCGCCGCCCGTTGCACACAAGGACCAGGAGTTCTTTGTCGGCTGCAGCGTCGGTCTCAGCCTCTACCCGGAAGACGGCGACACCCCCGAGGCGCTCATTCGCAATGCCGACACGGCCATGTACCAGGCCAAGCAGCAGGGGCGCAACAACGCTCAACGCTATCACGCGCAGCAGACCGAGCAGACCCGCCAGCGGGTGCGCCTCGAGAACGCCTTGCGCCGCGCCATCGACAAGGCGGAACTCGAGGTCTGGTATCAGCCACAGGTCGACCTCGCCACCGGCGCACTGGTGGGAATGGAGGCGCTGTGCCGCTGGCACGACCCGGTGGAGGGTACCGTCCCGCCAAGCACCTTCATTGCGCTGGCCGAACGCAACGGCCTCATCGTGCCCCTCGGCGCGCAAGTATTGCGCAAGGTGTGCGAGCAGATCGTTGCCTGGCGTGCCGCCGGGCTCACGCCGCCGCGTGTCGCCGTCAACGTCTCCGGCCGGCAGCTGCGCCGGCTCGACTTCCTTGGCAGCCTGTGCAGCATCCTTGAAGCGGCCGACTGCCGCCCGGAATGGATCGAGCTCGAAGTCACCGAGTCGGACATCCTCAAGGATGCCGAACCATCGATCGCCACGCTGCACGGCATCCGCGAGATGGGTATCTCGCTCTCGCTCGACGACTTCGGCACCGGCTTCTCCTCGCTGTCCTACCTCAAGCGCCTGCCCATCAACACCCTCAAGATCGACCGCAGCTTCATCGACGGGTTACCCGCCGACGGCAACGACCGTGCCATCGTGCAGGCGATCCTGGCCATGGGCCGCAGCCTCGGCATCCAGGTGCTGGCCGAAGGCGTCGAAAACCCCGCCCAGGTCGCCGCCTTGCGCCTCCTGAACTGCCACAGCGCCCAGGGCTATCACTTCGGCCGGCCGGCCCCGGCCGACGCACTGACGGAACGCCTGGCCACCGCGTAGTCCCGGGCGCCTTCGAATCGGCGCGTTATGTGCTTATTCCAAATTAGCGATGCGATCGACCACCCGCATCGCCTAGAATGAATAAGTCACTTCAGTCAGGACACATCCATGAAAATCGCCAACTCCGTCACCGACCTGATCGGCAACACCCCGCTCGTCCGCCTCAACCGCCTCACCGCCGGCATCGATGCCACCGTCGTGTGCAAGCTGGAGTTCTACAACCCGGCCCACAGCGTCAAGGACCGCATCGCCGTGTCGATGATCGACGCCGCCGAAGCCGCGGGCCAGATCAAGCCCGACACCATCATCCTCGAGCCCACCTCGGGCAACACCGGCATCGGCCTGGCCATGGTCTGCGCCGCGCGCGGCTACAAGTGCGCCTTCGTCATGCCCGAGACGATGAGCCGCGAACGCCGCCTGCTGCTCAAGGCCTACGGCGCCGAGCTGATCCTCACCCCCGGCCCCGACGGCATGGGCGGTGCCATCCGCAAGGCCGAAGAGCTGGCCGCAGCCGATTCGCGCTACCTCATCCCGCAGCAGTTCGCCAACCCGGCCAACCCCGAAATCCACCGCAAAACCACTGCCGAGGAAATCTGGAACGACACCGACGGCCAGGTGGATATCGTGGTCTCCGGCATCGGCACCGGCGGCACCATCACCGGCGTGGGCGAAGTGCTCAAGGCACGCAAGGCGGGAGTGCAGATCGTCGCCGTCGAACCCGACGCCAGCCCGGTGCTCTCCGGCGGCCAGAAAGGCCCGCACCCGATCCAGGGCATCGGCGCCGGCTTCGTGCCCGAGGTGCTCAACACCGGCATCTACGACGAAGTGGTACGCATCAAAAACGACGACGCGTTCAGCACCGCCCGCCGCATGGCTGCCGAAGAAGGCCTGCTGGTCGGCATCTCCTCCGGCGCAGCGGTCAGCGCTGCGCTGAGCGTGGCCAAGCGCCCCGAGAACAAGGGCAAGCTGATCGTGGTGGTGATCCCGTCCTTCGGCGAACGCTACCTGTCGACCGCGCTGTTCCAGGATCTGGAAGTCTGACAACAGGTATGTCAAAAACAAAAACGGCAGCCTCGCAGGCTGCCGTTTTTGTTTGTGGTGACGTCGAACTCAGCGACGCTTGCGAACCGCAGCCAAGCCCGCCATACCAAGGCCCAGCAATGCGAGCGTGCCAGGCAACGGAATCTGGTTGCCAGGACCGGTTTCGATAAGAAGCTTCTGCTCCACCGCGCGCTGGAAATCGTCAAAGCCCGCCGCGGTCACGACGAAGCCACTGGGCGTGATCACGTTGTTGCGGTAGAAGTCGGTAATGAAGGTGCTGGTCGCGCTCCCCTCGATCGCCAGACCGTTGATGACGATGTTCAGCGCAGCCGCCGCATCACGTGCGCTCTGGGTCGCCGATGCGGTGCTGGTGCCGTCACCCGACACATCCATCACCAGCCTGCTCGTCTCGATACCGCTCGTCGCCGACGTCAGCAACGCGGTCGCGCGGTTCACGCCATCATAGATATCCGTACCGCCGCTACCCGGCCGCACAAACGCATCCAGAATGTCAGCGAAGGCATTGATGGCGGAGTTCGAGTCGAGGATCGTGAACGAATCGAGGCTGGTGGAGTAGAAGTTGGAGTCAAAAAACACCACATTGACGCCAATCGCACCATTGGCCCCACCCAGGATGTTCGACTGGACCGCGGCACTCCGGAAAGCGTTCGCGTAGCCATCCATCTGCAGGTCGTACTCGCTGCCGCTCACGCTCCCGGACACATCGATCACCAGGGACAGACCGAGGTCAACCGGAACAGCAGAGGCGGTGGACGCCAGCGCGCTGAATGACAGCGCGGCGAGAAACTTCTTGAGTTTATTCATTCCAAATTCTCCTAGCAAAGTCAGGGAAGCCGACGGTGACGAAAAAAGCACGAATCGCGCCAGCCACCGCAAGCAACTGACACAAAATGACTTTTCAACATCACAGCCCGATACACCTCGCTCCCCTGTCAAATCTGTCGACAGAATCTACGGACCGCCGCATGGCGGCCGAACAAGGCCTGCGGGTCGGCATTTCCGCCGGCGCGGCGGCCAGCGCCGCGCTGGGCGTGGACAGACACCCTGCTTGGGCAACCGGCATGTCATCTCCACAGCACCCAGCTGGGCTATATTGGATGGGCATACCGTCATGGCCACCCGCCGCATTTCAAGTCCTGTGACCGAGGAGAACCACCGATGCCCGCCCTGTTGTCCATCCGCCCCCCCAGCTTGCGGCTGCTGGCCGCCATCACCCTGTTCGCCCCGGCCCTGGCCACCGCGGCGGAGCTGGACATCGCCGGCCTGCGCCTGGGGATGAGCCCGGACGAAGCCCGCCAGGCTCTGATCGCGTTCGGAGCGCCCACCGCAGGCGACTACCGCGGCGCCCTGCAGGCCAAGTACGGCCCGCCGGACCAGGACAAGTTCGGCGTCCTGCTCTGGATGCGTGGCCCGGGCAAAGGCGAGTGCAAGCCCCAGGGCAAGGGCGACGACGGCGGCGCGTACGTGAAAGGCGTCTATCGCAGCATCCGTGGGCGGGTGAGCCTGGAGCACCCGGTCAACCCGCGCCTGGTGCGCGGTCCCGAGGATTGCGCTGTCACCATGAGCTACACCATCGGCACGATGGACGCCCAGCCGGCCAAGCGGGTGTCGGCGGAGCTGGTCGATCCGGGCGCCTGGGTAAAGGCCCATCTGGCCGCGATGGCCGAGGTGGCGCGTCAACAGGAGGCCGCGGTCAAGACGCGCGACGCCGGCGCCAGCAAACCCACCCTTTAGCACAGCGGAACAAGCAGCGGCCCAACAGGCCGCCTTTTTGCGGGCACGGCCGGTACAATAGCGGCCGATGTCCCGCGCCCTCGAAATCCTCGAACACGTCTTCGGCTACCCCGCGTTCCGCGGCGAGCAGGCCGCCATTGTCGATCACGTCGCCCAGGGCGGCGACGCCCTGGTGCTGATGCCCACTGGCGGCGGCAAGTCGCTGTGCTACCAGGTGCCGGCGCTGATGCGCCCCGGCACCGCCGTCGTCATCTCGCCGCTGATCGCGCTGATGCAGGACCAGGTCAGCGCGCTGCAGGAGGCCGGCGTGGCCGCCGCCTACCTCAACTCGAGCCTGGCGCCGGACGCCGCCGAGGCGGTGGAGCGGCGCTGGATGTCCGGCGCGCTCGATCTGCTGTACGTGGCCCCCGAGCGCCTGCTCAACGCCCGCACCCTGGCGCAGCTCGAACACACCCACGCCACCGGCGGCATTGCGCTGTTCGCCATCGACGAGGCGCACTGCGTCTCGCAGTGGGGTCACGACTTCCGGCCGGAATACCTGCAGCTGTCGGTGCTCTCCGAGCGCTTCCCGAACGTACCGCGCATCGCGCTGACGGCCACCGCCGACCACCAGACGCGCGAGGAAATCGCCCGCCGCCTCAACCTCACCGAGGCGCGCCGCTTCGTCGCCAGCTTCGACCGGCCCAACATCCGCTATCGCATGGTCGAGAAGGACGGGCCGCGCAAGCAGCTGTTCGACTTTGTCCAGGAGCACGCGGGCGAGGCCGGCATCGTCTATTGCCTGTCGCGGCGCAAGGTCGAGGAGACCGCCGCGTGGCTGGCCGAGCAAGGCGTCAAGGCCCTGCCCTACCACGCCGGCTTGCCGCAGGAACTGCGCGCCGAGCACCAGCGCCGCTTCCTGCGCGAGGACGGCGTGGTGATGGTCGCCACCATCGCCTTCGGCATGGGCATCGACAAGCCCGACGTGCGCTTCGTTGCCCACCTCGACCTGCCGCGCTCGATCGAAGGCTATTACCAGGAGACCGGCCGCGCCGGCCGCGACGGCCTGCCGGCCGAGGCCTGGATGGCCTGGGGCGCGGCCGACGTGGTGCAGCAGCGCCGAATGATCGACGAGTCCGAAGGCAGCGAGGCCTTCAAGCGCCTCGCCGGCAACCGCCTCGACACCCTGGTCGGCCTGGTCGAGGCCACCGACTGCCGGCGCCAGCACCTGCTCGCCTACTTCGGCGAAACCGCCCCGCCCTGCGGCAACTGCGACAACTGCATCGACCCGCCACAAACCCTCGATGTGACCGATGCAGCGCGCAAGGCGCTGTCCTGCGTCTATCGCACGAATCAGCGCTACGGCGCCGGCTACCTGATCGACGTGCTGCGCGGCGAGACCACCGACAAGGTGCGCGAACGTGGTCACGAAACGCTCACCACCTTCGGCATCGGCGCCGACCTCGACGACAAGCTGTGGCGCAGCGTGTTCCGGCAGCTGGTGGCGCGAGGCCTGCTGGCCGTCGACCACGACCGCTTCGGCGCGCTGATGCTGACCGAAGCCGCCCGGCCACTGCTCAAGGGCGAGGCGGTGTTCGAGATCCGCCAGCCGGTCAAGAAAGGCAAGCGCCTCAAGGCCGGCCGCGGCCGCATCGTGCCCACTGGCGCCGAGGCCGAGCTTTACGAGCGCCTGCGTGCCTGGCGGGCCGACACCGCTCGCGAGCGCAATGTGCCGGCCTACGTCATCTTCCACGACGCCACCTTGCTCGAGATCGCCAGCCGCAAACCCGGCTCGCTCGCCGAGCTCGGCGCCGTCTCCGGCATCGGCGACCGCAAGCTCGACGCCTACGGCCCGGCCCTGCTCGAACTGCTCACCGCCTGAGCACGGCGGACGGCGCAATTTGTTTCAGTTGCCGGCTGGTCACGCCGGCCAGATGCCTTCATCATTGCCGCACATGAATCCACCATGCGGACTGACACGCCACGGGGGCTGACACCATGAAACCGCTTGTCCACCTGCTGATGCTCGGCGCCCTCGCCGGCAGCGGCACGGCCCAGGCCGTCGAACTGCTGGTGCCGGCCTACTTCTACCCCGGCACCTACACGGCCGAATGGCAGCAGCTCACCGATACTGCCGCGCGCCAGCCGCTCAGCGTCATCATCAACCCCGACAACGGGGTGGGCGACGCGGTGGATGCCAGCCACAGCGCCGCCATCACCGCGCTGCGCGCCGCGGGCGGCAAGGTGTATGCGTACGTCGGCACCGACTGGGGGGCACGCAGCTTCTCCGACGTCACCCAGGAGATCGATCGCTACCTCGACTGGTACGCCCTCGACGGATTCTTTGTCGACGAAGTGTCCGAATACGCCACCGACCTCCCCTATTTCACCGATCTCGGCAATCACGTGCGCGCCGCCGACCCGGCCCTCGGCCTGATCGGCAACCCCGGCACGCCGACCGACATCGGCTACCTCGACATCTTCGACACCCTGGTGATCTTCGAGGAGTTCGCCCACCACCTGGGCCAGTTCACCGCCCCGCCCTACCAGAGCCAGTTTGACGCCGCACGCTTCGGCCTGCTGCTGCATGGCGCCGACGCGAATACCATGACCTCGGTGATCGGCGGCGCGGCGGCAGCCAACTTCGGCTACGCCTTCGTTACCGACGGCGTGCACAACCAGAATTTGTGGCAAGGCCTGCCCAGCTACTGGGACGCCGAGACCCTGGCCGCCCGGCAAGCCATCCTCAGCCCGGTCCCCGAACCGGCACCCGCCGCCATGCTGCTCGGCGGCCTGGCCGTGCTCGGTGCCTGGCGTCGCCGCAGGCGCCCATGAAAAACGGCCGCACGCGGCGGCCGTTCCTGCGATACCCGGTGTGCAGCCTCAGGCCACGTCCAGCAGCTCCACCTCGAACACCAGCGTCGCGTTCGGCGGGATCACGCCGCCGGCGCCGCGGGCGCCATAGCCCAGCGCGGGCGGGATGGTCAGCTTGCGCGTACCGCCCACCTTCATGCCCTGCACACCCTCGTCCCAGCCGGAGATGACATGGCGCTGGCCGAGCGGGAAGACGAAAGGATCGTTGCGGTCCTTGCTCGAATCAAACTTGCGCCCGTCGGTCAGCCAACCGGTGTAGTGCACTTTCACGTGCTGACCGGCTTCGGCGGTGGCGCCCTCGCCAACGACCAGGTCCTCGATGATCAGGCCGCTGGCCGTGGTGGTTTGCTCAGTCATGGTGCCTCCTTGTGAATTGAACCGGAATTGTACCGTTTCACGCCGCACGCAGCGCCGCAAAGCGGGCGCGGAACTTGGCCAGCTTGGGCGAGACCACCAGCTGGCAGTAAGGTTGATGGCCGTTGCGGGCGAGATAGTCCTGGTGATAGTCCTCGGCCGGCCAGAAACGCTCGGCCCCCGCCAGCTCGGTGACGATCGGGTCAGCGAAGGCGCCGGCCGCCCGCAGCTCGCCGATCAGCGCGGCCGCCTCGGCGTGCTGCGTCGGGTTCTGCGCAAAGATCACCGAACGATACTGGGTGCCCACATCGTTGCCCTGGCGGTTCAGCGTGGTCGGGTCGTGGATGACGAAGAACACCTCCAGCAACTGGCGGAAACTCACCACCGCCGGATCGAAGGTGATCTGCACCACCTCGGCGTGGCCGGTGTGCCCCCCGCACACGGCGTGGTAGTCCGGCGCCTCGACCGCGCCGCCGCAATAGCCCGACACCACCTGGCTGACGCCGCGTATCTCGCGATACACCGCCTCCAGGCACCAGAAGCAGCCGCCGCCAAGCACGGCGGTTTCAGTCGCAGCCATGGTCATCCCCTGTGTGTTGTGATGGGCTTTCGACCACTACCGGCGCGCGTCGTTCGCTGCCGGCGGAAACGCTGCCTCGTTCCAGTGGATGCTGGCAAAGGCCGCCACCGGCAGCGCCACCAGCAAGGCCGGCAACAGGAAAATGCTGGCCATCACCGTCAGCGCCAGCACCACGGCCCACAGCACATGCGCCACGAACGAGCGCCCGACGGCGCGCACGCTGGCGGTCACCGCTGTCACCAGCGTCCCCTGGCCGCGCACCAGCAGCAACACCGAATGCACGGTGACCGTATACACGATCAAGGCCAGCGCGCCGCCCATGATCGCCGCCCCGGAATGAAAGCGCAGCAGTTGCGACGAATGCGGCAGCACCGACAGCCAGTCGTGGCGCCATTCGCCCACCATGAAACTGTACAGCGTGCCGGCATCGGTCAGCCACACCAGCACCATGAAGCCGCAGAAGACCCCCATCACCCACACCGGACGGGCGGTGTGCTTCATTGCCCCGTAGGCCACGCCGAGGCTGGCCGGGCGCCCGGCGCGGCGGGCGCTGAGCAAGGCGTGGTAGCCGGCCATCGACACCGGCCCGAAGAGCATGAAACCACCGATCAGCGGCGGCACCATCGGCCCCATGCCGATCGTCACGAACGCGGTCATCAGCACCATGCCGATCACCACGAAGCACGCGGCGAAACCCATGCTGACGCCGGCCAGGTCGCGAAAATCACGCCAGCCCTGGCGCAGCGAGCGGCTGATCTGAGCCACCGGGACTTTTTCGGGAATGCCATGAACAGACATGCGCACCTCGTCGCAAGACAGAACAGTCGACCATTCTGACGCCGCCCGGCCGCAATCCAACACGACGAATATCAAGCCATCGCCATTGCGCGGCATGAATCCGGCGGTCTCAGCGGAAGCTCATGCTCCATTGCAGGTCGATCGCGTTGTCGGTGCCGGCGCGGCCGACCACGGACAGGCTGCGGGTGAGCTGGTGGGTGAGCTTGACGATCTGCGCCACGCCGGACAGGCTCTGCTCGAAGGACAAGGTGGTGGTCGCCGACAGGCGCTTGCCGAGGGTGAGCACCCGCCCGCCGGTGGTGGCGCCGCTGTCGATGCGGCTGCCCCCGCCAACCACCGCGCTGGTGGCGCCGCGGCTGACGCTGTTCAGCTCGCCCTGGCCGAGCGAGATCTCGTCCAGCCCGAGGCCGCCCGCGAGCTCTTTCGTGAAGCCGCCGCCCGGCCCGCCGAGCAGCGCCTGCGCCGCAGGCAGCAGCAGGGCCAGGTCGGCGCCGCCGGAATCGTCCGGCTTGCGGCCAAGCACGATCCAGCCCAGCTTTTCGGCGTCCGGCACACTGGGTGTCGACACCAGCTCGATCCGCGGGCGACGCACCGTCCCGGTAATCGACACCCCGGCCTCGACCTCCAGCCCCGGCCGCACCGCCAGCACGTCAAGCCCCGGGTTGTCCAGCGGGCCGAGGAAGTTGACCCGGCCGCGGGTAATGCGCAGCTGCTGGCCGTAGCCCTCGAAACTGCCGCCGGCGGTGGTCACCGTCCCCGTGGCGCGCAGCGCCTCGCCGGCCCGCGCCTGCAGCAGCAGCTTGCCCTCGAGCCGCGTATCCAGCCCCAGCGCCGACAGATACAGCTGATTGCCCAGATCGACCTCGACCCGCGCCGTGAGCGCCCGCTGCGACACCGCCGGCTCGTCACCGAGGATCACCACGTCGTCCGACAGGCTGGGCGGCGGCGATTTGGCGAATTCCAGATAACCGCCGTCGGCGCGGAAGCTGGCCACCAAGGCCGGCGCGTCCCAGCGGGTGTCGATGCGGCCCTTGCCACTGACCGCCAGCCAGCGATCGGCGCGCTGGAAGATCGGCAACCGGTCGGCCGCAAAGCGGATCTGCCCGTCGCCGTCGCTCAGGCTCATCGCCCCGCTGGCTTTGAGCGTGCCCGGTGTCTGGGTGAGCGCGGCGTAGCCCACCCGGCGGTCGCGCGGGGCGACCCGGCTGGGCGAACTGAAGTTGAGGGTGTCGATGCGCAGCTGGTTGGCGTCGAAATCCGCGCGCAGCGTGCCACCGGTCAGCCGCAGGCCTTCATCGGCGATCTCGACCGCCAGGTCGTCGCCGCGGATCCGGCCCACACCCACCGGCGCATCCGGCGTGCCGCTGAGCGAGAACTCGGTGCGCAGCTTGCCGTCGGTGCGCACCGCCGGGCTGACCAGCGCGCCGAACCAGCCAATCGCCGGGATGTCGAGCACCGCCGAGCCGAGCAGCGGCCCCGCGCCATCGAGCTGCCAGCCGGCCGCGCCCTTTTTCAGCCGCGCCGTCGCCGAGCCGGCCAGCGCGCCCAGCGTCTCGCCCTGGGCATTGAGGCTGACCGCCAGCTGGGTGTTGTCGATATTGGCCCGCACATCGAGCTCGGTCAGGCCAAAGCGCAGCACCGTGTCGCCGGTGAGCACCAGATCACCCGACTCGCGGAACACATGCACCGTGCCACGCGCCGTCTCGCCGAGCGCCACATCCCATTCACCGCCCAGCTGCAACTCGCCCGAACCGCGCTTGGGGCGCTGGTCGGGGCGGGTCTCGAGGCCCAGCAGCAGGCCGCTCATGCGCCCTTTGGCCAGCACGGTGCCGGGCGTCCACGCCGTCTGCTCGAAGATCAGCTGGCCGCCATCATCGGTGCGCAGCGCGGCGCGCGACAGCCGGACCCGCGCCGCGCTTGCCTCCAGTGCCGCCGGCGCGGTCAGCTTGAGCGGTAGTCGACCGGCCAGCGCCAGCTGCTCGATCTCGCCGCGCCAGGCCATGGCTTCGTCCAGCCCACCCCTCAGTTGGGCATCGACCGCCTCACCACTGCCGGCCGCGACCGACAGCGTGATCACATGTTGCTGGCGACGCCCCTCGGCGGTCAGCGCAAAGCGGTCGAGCAGCGCCGGCCCCTTGGCCCGGCTGCGCAGGTCCTGTCCACCGATGGCCAGCGAGATCGGCCCGTCCAGCCCTTCGCCCAGCGACACATCCGCCGTCAGGCTCTGCAGCCGCAGGTCGCCCGGCAGGCGCAGGCGCTCACCGGCGGCCGTGAAGTGTCCGGCCGGGGCTTGGAGGCCACCGCTGAGCTGGCCATCCAGGCGGGCCGCGCCCGAGATGTCCAGCCCCAGCGCGGCCAGGTCGGGGGCGTCGATGTGCACATCGAGCACGTCGGCCTTGCCGCCCCAGGCGCCCTTGGCGTCCACCCGGTTACCGGCCAGGCGCAGCCACGCGGCCACGTCGGGCACCCGTTCGCCTTGCCACTGCACCCTCCCCTCGCCGGCCAGCGGTTTGCCGTCGAGCCGACTGTCGGCCAGGCGGTAATTCACCCGGCCCTGCAACTCGTTCAGCTGCCCGGCGACCTTGAGCTCGCCGTTCAGCGTCGCCGACGGCGCGGCCGCCCACAGCGGCTTGGGGTCGAGCGCGCTGAGCTTCACCGCGGCCTCGAAGGCCTGGGTGCCGGTGGTCATCAGGTGACCGGTCACCGCCACCTGACTTTTGCCGCGCGTGAGCGCGAGGCGCTCGATCGTCACCCGCGCATCGGCATGATGGATCGCCAGCGTCGCCGCCAGGCGCGGGTCGCTAAGGGTGCCGGAGACGCGCTGCCGGCCGGCATTCGCCGTCGCCTCGAGCTGGCCCTTCATGCGCGAGGGCGGCAGGCGGGCGTCGAGCGCGTGCAGGTCGATGTCGGCGAGACTGAGCGTGGCATTGAGCCGACCGGCCGGGTCGTCCGATGGCGTCCAGTCGAGCGCGCCGGCGAGCGTGCCCTTGCCGGCGAGCAACACGCGCAGGTCGCTGACCGTCACCTGGGCGGCGCTCAATTGCAATTGCGCGTTGAGCGTCTGCAGCGGCAGCTTGCCGGCGTCCCAGGCGCCGCCCTCGGCATTGCGCACCGCCAGCGGGCCGCTCAGCGTCGGCGCGGCTATCTCGCCCGACACGCTCAAGGTGCTGTCGATACGGAACTGGCCGACCGGGGCGTCGGGCGCCCAGTCGGCCGGGTTGATGCCCTCGCCGCTCAGCACGATGCGCTCGATGGGCAGGGCCGCGAAGGGCTTGAGCTGGGTGCTCGCCACGAGCCGGGTCGCCGAACGCGTGGCCGTGACCGTGGTGTCGAGCGCGGCCAGCGGCCCCTGCGCGGCCAGCGCCACGGCCACCGGCCGGTCGGCGATCTGCGCGTCGAGGGCAGCGGTCAAGGTGCTCGGATGCGGGGCGTGCACACCGATCGACAGCTCGCCGCGGGCCGGGCCAACCGGCGTGCCCAGCGATTCGAGCACCAGACGATGCGCCTCGGCCCCGGTGGTCAGGCTCAGTGCGAGGGTGTCGATCAGCGGTACCGCGGCGGAGGCGGCGGGGTCGAACGGGAAGGTCTCCTGCACCAGCCGGCCAAGCGCCAGCCGGTCGATCTGCACCGCGACCGGCAGGGCGAGCGAGTCGGGCAGGCTGGGCGGGGCGCTCGCGTCGTCGGACGGCGCCGTGGCGAAGCGCAGGCGGTCGAGCGACACGCTGCGGATATGCACCCGGCGCTCGATCAGGGCGGCGGGCGACCAGTCGAGGGTCAGCGCATCGAGCTGCAACTGCAGCGTCGGGGTGGTGAGCGACAGGCTGCGGATGCTCAGCGGGCCGGTGAGGCGCCCCTCGGCACCGTCGATGCGCAGCTGCCCGTCGCTGGCGTCGACGGCGGTGCGCACCAGCCGGTCGAGGCCCGACGGGGTGCTCAGCAGCCAGGTGAGCGCGGCCAGCACACTGCCGATCAGCAGCACGAAAGCGCCGAGCAGCACCCAGGGCCAGCGGCGGCGTTTTGCTGTCTGCGGCGCGGCCTCAGACATGCTCAGTACCTATCCAAACAAGGCCTGCAATGCAGCACCCGGATCGTCGGCACGCATGAAGGCTTCGCCGACGAGGAAGGCGTTGACCTGGTGTTCGCGCATGCGCTGCACATCGGCCGGCGCGAGGATGCCCGACTCGGTGATCACCAGCCGGTCGCCGGGGATGCGCTCGAGCTGGTCGAGCGTGGTGTCGAGGCTGACCTCGAAGGTGCGCAGATTGCGGTTGTTGATGCCGATCAGCGGGGTGCGCAGCTGCAGGCCACGTCCAGCTCGCCGGCGTCGTGGCTCTCGACCAGCACCGCCATGCCCAGATCGTCGGCCACCGCCTCCATCTCCTGCATCTGCGCCAGCGACAGCGCCGCGACGATGAGCAGGATGGCGTCGGCGCCCATGGCGCGGGCCTCGAAGACCTGCCACGGATCGATCATGAAGTCCTTGCGCAACACCGGCAGCGCGCAGGCGGCGCGCGCCTCGCGCAGGTAGTCGGCATGGCCTTTGAAGAATGCTTCGTCGGTGAGCACCGACAGGCAGGCCGCGCCGCCGGCCTCATACGCGCGGGCGATCTCGGCCGGGCGGAAGTCGGCGCGGATCACGCCCTTGGACGGGCTGGCCTTCTTGACCTCGGCAATCACCGCCGACTGGCCGGCCGCGAGCTGGCGTGGCGGTAAAACGGCGAAGTCGCGCGTCGGCGCCTGTCCGCGCCGCGGCCTCGACCTCGGCCAGCGTGCGCGCCTGCTTGCCGGCGGCCACTTCGTCCGCCTTCACGGCGAGGATTTTCTTGAGGACATCGCTCATGTCGACCTCAGGCGAAGCGCTGAGTGAAGCGCGCGAATTCATCCACCTTGGCGCGCGCCGCGCCGCTGGTGATCGCTTCGCGGGCCTTGCCGATGCCCTCGGCGATGCTGTCGGCCAGCTTGGCGGTGTACAGCGCCACACCGGCATTGAGCACCACGATGTCGCGCGCGGCGCCCGGCACGTTGTCCAGCGCACCGAGCAGCACGCCCTTGGATTCGGCCGCGTCGTGCACCCGCAACTGGCGGGCCGACTGCATGGCCAGGTTGTAGTCCTCGGGGTGGATCTCGTACTCGCGCACCGCGCCGTCCTTGAGCTCGGCAACCATCGTCGCGGCGCCCAGCGACACTTCGTCCATGCCGTCGCGGCCGTGCACCACCAACACATGATCGGCGCCGAGGCGCTGCATGACGCGCACCTGGATGCCGACCAGGTCGGGGTGGAACACGCCCATCAGGGTGTGCGGCGCGCTGGCCGGGTTGGTGAGCGGGCCGAGGATGTTGAAGATGGTGCGCACGCCCATTTCACGGCGCACCGGCGCCACGTTCTTCATCGCGCTGTGGTGGTTGGGCGCAAACATGAAGCCAATGCCCACCTCCGAAATGCACTCCGCCACCTGCTCGGCGTTGAGCGCGATGTTCACGCCCAGCGCCTCGAGCACGTCGGCACTGCCCGAGGCGCTCGACACGCTGCGTCCGCCATGCTTGGCCACGCGCGCGCCGGCGGCGGCGGCGACGAAGATCGTGGCGGTCGAGATGTTGAAGGTATGGGTGCCGTCACCACCGGTGCCGACCACGTCGAGAAAGTTGTCGTTCGGCGGCGGCACCACCACCTTGGTGGACAGCTCGCGCATCACCGTGGCGGCAGCGGCGATTTCGCCGATGGTTTCCTTCTTGGTGCGCAGGCCGGCGAGGATGGCCGACAGCATCACCGGCGAGACCTCGCCGGCCATGATCTGACGCATCAGCGCGACCATTTCGTCAAAGAAGATCTCGCGGTGTTCGATGGTGCGCTGGAGCGCTTCCTGGGGGGTGATGGACATGCTGCCTCCTGGGATCGACCGGCGATCATCCGGGACGCGCCCGGATGATCGCCAACAGGCATTTAAGCCGTGCGTTGCAGAAAGTTGCGCAGCAAGTCGTGGCCGTGCTGCGTGAGGATGGATTCGGGGTGGAACTGCACGCCCTCGACATCCAGCGTCTTGTGGCGCAGGCCCATGATCTCGCCGTCTTCGGTCCAGGCCGTCACTTCCAGACACTCGGGCAGGCTCTCGCGTTCCACCGCCAGCGAATGGTAGCGGGTGCACACCAGCGGGTTGGGCAAGCCCTTGAACACGCCTTGGTCGAGGTGCTGTACCGGCGAGGTCTTGCCGTGCATCAGGCGCTTGGCGTGAACCACCTTGCCGCCAAAGGCCACGCCCAGGCTCTGGTGGCCGAGGCAGACGCCGAGAATCGGCAGTTTGCCGGCGTAGCGCTGGATGGCGGCGACCGAAATGCCAGCCTCTTTCGGGGTGCATGGCCCCGGCGAAATGACCAGGTGGGACGGCGCCATGTGGGCGATCTGCTCGACGGTGATCTCGTCGTTGCGCACGGTGGTCACCCGGGCGCCCAGTTCGCCGAAATACTGCACGAGGTTGTAGGTGAAGCTGTCGTAGTTGTCGATCATCAGCAGCATGCTGTGGTGCTCCTGCAAGGCGCGGCTCGGGCCGCGCCGTTCATCCGGGTGTGTGCCGCGCGGCGCTCGGGCCGGGGGCGCGGCACGCGATGGGGCCGACCTCAGTCCAGGTCGGAGTCGAGGCCGCGCTCGGCCATCTCGGCGGCGCGCAGCATGGCGCGGGCCTTGTTGCGCGTCTCCACCCATTCGGCGTCGGGGTCGGAGTCGGCCACGATGCCAGCGCCGGCCTGCACATGCATCATGCCGTCCTTGAGCACCGCGGTGCGGATGTTGATGCACAGGTCCATGTCGCCGTCGAAGCCGATGTAGCCCGAGGCGCCGGCATACATGCCGCGCTTGACCGGCTCGAGCTCGTCGATGATTTCCATCGCCCGCACCTTGGGCGCGCCCGACACCGTACCGGCCGGAAAGGAGGCGCGCAGCACGGCCAGCGCGTTGAGCTCGTCGCGCAGGCGGCCTTCAACGTTGGAGACGATGTGCATCACATGCGAGTAGCGCTCGATGGCGAACTGGTCGGTGACCCGCACCGAGCCGACCTCGGCGACGCGGCCAACATCGTTGCGGCCGAGGTCGAGCAGTTGCACATGCTCGGCGCGTTCCTTCTCGTCGCTGAGCAGGTCTTTTTCCAGCGCCAGGTCTTCGTCCTCGGTGGCGCCACGCGGGCGGGTGCCGGCGATGGGGCGCAGGGTGACCTTGTCGTCCTCCAGACGCACCAGGATCTCGGGCGAGGCGCCGACCACATGGAAGTCTTCGAAGTTGAAGAAGAACATGTAGGGCGAGGGGTTGAGCGTGCGGATGGCGCGGTATAGCGCCAGCGGCGAGGCGGCGAAGGGCTTGCTCATGCGCTGCGACAGCACCACCTGCATGATGTCGCCTTCGACGATGTAGTCCTTGGCCTGCTGCACGGCAGCCTTGAAGGCCTCCTCGCCAAAGCTGGACACCTCGGGTTGCGGCTCGACGCGCACGTCGGCCGGCATCTGCACCGGCGCGCGCAGCTTGTCGATCAGCTCGCGCAGGCGGCGCTTGGCACGGCGGTAGGCACCGGGCACTTCTGGCTCGGCATAGACGACGAGGGTGAGCTTGCCGGAGAGGTTGTCGACAATCGCGATCTCTTCGGAGAGCAGCAGCAGGATGTCGGGCGTGCCGAGCGGGTCGTCCTTCTTGGTGCCGGCCAGGCGCGGCTCGATGTAGCGCACGGTGTCGTAGCCGAAGCAGCCGACCAGGCCGCCGGCAAAACGCGGCAGGCCTTCGCTGGGCGGCACCTTGATGCGCTCCATGAACTCGGCCACGTAGTTGAGCGGGTCGCCATAGTCGCGCCGCTCGACCAGGCGGTTGCCGGTGAGCAGCAGCGCACTGCGCGCGTACACTTCGATGCGGGTGTTGGCGGCCAGGCCGATCATCGAGTAGCGGCCGAAGCGCTCGCCGCCCTGCACCGATTCGAGCAGGTAGGTGTAGGGCTCGTTGGCCAGCTTCAGGTAGATGGACAGCGGGGTGTCGAGATCGGCAAAGGTCTCGAGGGTGACCGGGATACGGTTATAGCCTTGCGCAGCGAGCGCGTTGAATTCGGCTTCTAGCATGTGAGCTCCACAAAAAGCAGGGGTCGTCAGAACGGCGCGGGACAGGCCCGCGGGGCATCAGGGGCGCAGGCGCCAGGGCCACGACCGCCAGCCGAGCGGGGCGGCGTTGAAGCCGGCGCTGGCCGATGCGATCTCCTTCAGGAATGACGGGCTTTCGTGGGTCACGGATGAGGTCTTCGTCGAGTCGGAAAATTGCTGCATTTTCAGGGCGCTCGCGGCGCAATGCGCTGCAGCAGTGCGTTTGCGCTCGATAGTAGCCCATCGCATTCGATAGTGTCCACCGGCACCCCCTCGGTGTAGCCCCAGGTCATCAACAGCACCGGACAGCCCGCGGCGCGGGCGCTTTCGGCGTCGTTGGCCGAGTCGCCGATCATCAGCGTGCGCTCGATGCTGACCCCGAGTTGTGCGCAGGCATGCAGCAGCATGCCGGGGTGGGGTTTCTTGACCGCCAACGTGTCGCCGCTGACCACCACATCAAAGAATGATGCGATGCCGGTCTGTAGCAGCAGCGGCTCGGTAAAGGCCGCCGCCTTGTTGGTCACGCAGGCCATCGCGATGCCCTGCGCCCGCAGCGCGCCCAGCATGTCGACCACCCCGGGATAGACCTGCGACACCCGGCCGTTGGTGTCGGCGTAGTGCCGCTTGAATACCGCGACCGCCGCCTCGAAATCCGCATCGGACAACGTCGCGTCGGCCAGGCAGCGCTCGACCAGTTTGGGGATGCCCTTGCCGACGAAGCGGCGGATCTGGTCCAGCGAGCGCGCCGGGCGACCCAGCTCGTCGAGCATGGCATTGGCCGCCAGGGCCAGATCGCCGATGCTGTCGACCAGCGTGCCGTCCAGATCGAACAGCAGCGCATCGACCTCGAAACGCTGGCTCATGCGCCGGCCAATGCGCGGCGCAGATCGCCGATCACGGTGTCGTAGCGGTGCGGGTCGGATTCGCGGCCAGCGCCGAACACCGCCGAGCCGGCCACGAAGGTATCCGCCCCGGCGCGCGCGATCTCGGCAATGTTGTCGGTCTTCACCCCGCCGTCGATCTCCAGCAGCACCTTGCGGCCGCTTTGCGCCTCATACGCATCGAGCCGCGCCCGCGCCGCGCGCAGCTTGTCGAGCGTGGCGGGGATGAACTTCTGCCCGCCGAAGCCGGGGTTCACGCTCATCAGCAAGACCACGTCGATCTTGTCCATCACGTGGTCCAGATGATGCAGTGGCGTGGCCGGGTTGAACACCAGCCCGGCCTGACAGCCCGAGTCGCGGATCAGGCCGAGCGTGCGGTCGATATGCTCCGAGGCCTCCGGGTGAAAGGTGATGATGTTGGCGCCGGCCTTGGCGAAGTCCGGGATGATGCGGTCCACCGGCTTGACCATCAGATGCACATCGATCGGCGCCGCGGTATGCGGGCGGATCGCCTCGCACACCAGCGGGCCGATGGTCAGGTTGGGCACGTAATGGTTGTCCATCACGTCAAAGTGGATCCAGTCGGCGCCGGCGGCGACCACGTTGCGCACCTCATCGCCGAGACGGGCAAAGTCGGCAGACAGCAGGCTGGGGGCGATTCGGTACATGTGGGCTCCGGCAGGGTTGGGCTGAACAGGCCCGCATTTTAACGCCGCCCACCGCTGCGCGCTTGCGGGCATCGGAAGATTCCGTTTCAATGGGCCGATTGGCTCGCGCGCCAGGACCCACAATGACCGAATACGAACACCCCTACCACATCGAAGTGACCGCCGAGTCCTTTTACCTGGCCGAACAGTCGGATCCGGACGAAGATCATTTCGTATTTGCCTATCGCATCACCCTGCGCAACACCGGCTCGGTTGCCGCCCAGCTGGTCAGCCGACACTGGATCATCACCGATGGCAACGGCGACATGCAGGAAGTGCGCGGCCTCGGCGTGGTCGGCGAGCACCCTGAACTGGCACCCGGCGAGAGCTTCGAATACACCAGCGGCTGCGCCCTGCCCACCCCGGTCGGCTCCATGCGCGGCACCTACCAGATGGTCGCCGCCGACGGCGAACGCTTCGAGGCCGAGATCCCCGAATTCGCGCTGCGGGTGCCCAACGTGTTGCACTGACGCGCACCATGTCGCTGCGCCACAGCTACACGCTGATCGCGCCCTTCTACGACGCGGTGCTCACCGCCGCCACCCGGCAGGCGCGCATCCGCAGCGTCACACACCTGGCCGCACAAACGCCCGGCACGGTACTGGTCGCCGGCGTCGGCACGGGGCTCGACCTGCCGCATCTGCCGCCGCAACACCACTACATCGGCATCGACCTCACCGCCGCCATGCTCCGCCGCAGCCTGCCCCGCGCCGAACGGCACAACTACCACGCCGTGCAAGGCAGCGTGCTCGCCCTGCCCTTTGCCGACGCGCACTTCGATCACACCGTGCTGCACCTGATTCTCGCCGTCGTGCCCGATCCGCTGCGCGCCTGCGGAGGCGATTCGCGTGACGCGGCCGGGCGGCAGTCTGCTGGTGTTCGACAAGTTTCTGCGGCCGGGGCAGCGGGCGCCGGCTACGGCGTTGGCTCACGCCGGTGTCGGAGGCGGATCGCGACGCGGATGGATGTGGAATTCGAGACGCTACTGGCTGGCGCGCCAGGCGCGCGGGTGGAGAGCGACGACGCCGCGCTGGCCGGCGGGTGGTTTCGGCGGGTTCGACTCACCAGGCTGTGACACGCCTCGTAGAGGTCAGGCAGCTCGCCGCCACCGTCGTGCCTCACAACATACCGCTTGGTGGGCGGCAAGCCGCCCACCCCGACATCGCCGCATCAGGCGCGCTTGCATCGCTGGCCCAAGCTGGCGAACCTGCAGCATCGGGTTTCATCGCGCGTCGGCAGCCCCTTGTGCCACGGCTTCGAATCATTTGATCGGCCTTGTCTCGCCCCGGCGGGCGACTTACTATCTTGCTTGTGCAAGAGCATAGCTGTTAACGCACAGCCCTGTCGCGTCGCCTTCGGCGATGCCAGCGCGATGCAGCGTTTGGCCCGGCATGCCGCAAGACCGCCATGTGAGCGCCAACGCGAAGCCCCTCAGCACGACATCGCGCTCCGATATGCTCCAGGAGGGACGCGGACCGTTCATCACAAGCTTCGGCGTTGATGTCGGCAAGCACGAGTTGGCATCGCTCAACCGATCCAGCCATCACAAGACAACCACCAAGCATTGGGGTGCTCACGTTGCCGCCCCTGTCGCATGCATGGAAGCGACTGGGGTCTATCACCTGCAAGGGCCGATCCCCATGCAGCTGGCCCACCAGATGTCTTCAAGCGCACCTCGTATCTGAAGTCTCTGCGCAGCGCCAAGACGACATTCTGGACGCCCGACGTTGCATACGTACAGAACGAAGCGAAAACCTTCCAAGCGGCCCATGTTGCTCGCCCTATAGACAAACAGCCTCGCGACTACCCGCTCATTACTCCGTCCTCAATGCCGACACGCGCCGAGGTGCGCTGGCCATCGATATATGGAAGAATTGACCGCAGCTGCGAGTACGGTGCAAACCTTCTGCCAGCCTCAAGCCTCTTCATTCCGCGGGCCCGTGACACAAGCATTGGCGCGCGATGAAACCGTCGTCACCAAAATGGTCCGAGAACAACGCGCTGTCAGCCTTGAATGGATCCGGCTGCAATGGACCCGCGACCTGTCAAATAAGCAAGATTAGAGCGAAGACTGAAATGATCGGCACTAGAGCAATCGGCGCTGTTTCGAAAGTAATCGGCGATGTCCGAAGCGTATTCATCATCGCAGCCATACAAATAGCTCATCGGGCGCATGCCCTTTGGCTATTGCACAATCGTCAGGCATACAGCGTGTCGCCTATCCGGCCGACACGCACTTGGCATCAACTCCGATAATCTGCGTTGATCTTCACGTAGTCATACGAGAAGTCGCAGGTCCACACCGTGGCCTCGGTCTGGCCGCGGGCGAGGTCGACGGTGACGTCGATTTCGGCTTCGGCCATGACGCGGGCGCCGTCTTCTTCGCGGTAGCTGGCGGCGCGGCCGCCGTGTTCGGCGACGAGGACGTCGCCGAGCCAGACGCGGATCTGGCTCACATCCAGATCGTCGATGCCGGCGTAGCCGATGGCGGCGAGGATGCGGCCGAGGTTGGGGTCGGAGGCGAAGAAGGCGGTTTTGACGAGCGGCGACTGGCCGATGGCGTAGCCGACCTTGCGGCATTCGGCGCGGTCACGGCCGCCTTTGACTACGATGGTCATGAACTTGGTGGCACCTTCGCCGTCACGGACGATGGCTTGAGCAAGTTCGATGGACACCGCGACGACCGCTTCGCGCAGCGCGGCCCAGGCCGGCGAGGCATCGTCGGTGATTTCGCTGTGGCCGGCTTTGCCGGTGGCCATCAGGATGTAGGAGTCGTTGGTGGAGGTGTCGCCGTCGATGGTGATGCTGTTGAAGGACAGGTCGGCGGCTTCGCGCACCAGGCGTTCGAGCAGCGGCTGCGACACGGCGGCGTCGGTGGCGACGAAGCCGAGCATGGTGGCCATGTTGGGTTTGATCATGCCGGCGCCTTTGCTGACGCCGGTGATGGTGACTTCCTTGTCTTCGATGCGGATGCGGCGCGACACGCCTTTGGGGGCGGTGTCGGTGGTCATGATGGCGTGGGCGACGTCGAACCAGCCGTCGATATGCACGTTGGCGGTGGCCTTGGGCACGGCGGCGGTGAGGCGGTCCATGGGCAGGTGTTCGAGGATGACGCCGGTGGAGAACGGCAGCACCTGCTCGGGCGCGATCGACAGCGCTGTGGCGACGGCGGCGCATGTGGCGTTGGCATCGGCCAGGCCGCGTTCGCCGGTGCCGGCATTGGCCACGCCGGTGTTGATGACCAGGGCGCGGATGTCACCGCTGGCGAGGTGTTGCTTGCACACTTGCACCGGGGCGGCGCAGAAGCGGTTTTCGGTGAACACGCCGGCGACGCGGGTGCCGGCATCGAGGGCGATGACGGTCACGTCCTTGCGGTTGGCCTTGCGGATACCGCCCTCGGTGACGCCGAGGCGGACGCCGGCGATGGCGTGCAGGTGGTCGGGCTTGAGGGGCGGCAGATTGACAGGCATCGGGGCGTCTCCGGACGAAATCAGCAGAAAGGGGCTGTGCGCGTGGCGCAGCCACGGCATCGGCTGAAATGATACCGGAGTTGCGCCTCAGGGCGCGGCGACGCCCCCTGCCCGGTTGGCGGTGACCAGCGCCATCGACATTTGCTGGACGAAATGCACGAAGGCGAAGAAGGCTTCGTCGTCGATGGCGGCGCCGCCGGGGTCACGCTCGGCATAGACCAGGCCGATGGTCCGGCCATTGCCCATGATCGGCGCCATGGCCGCCGGCCCCTGCCCCACCACCATGGCCAGCCGTCCGCGTGCCTTGCCCAGGCGCACCGGCTGGGCGGTGCTCAAGAGCGCGTCGAGCGGGTCCTTGGAATCGTGGCCGAGGGTCAGCACAAAGGCCTTGCGCAGGGTCTCGCCGCCAGCGCCGAGGCCGTACTTACCGACGATCTGGCTGCGGTTTGGGGTGAGCAGCGAGACCACCACACGGGCAAAGCCCACGCCCTGCAAGATACCTTCTGAGGCCAGATACACGGCGTCGGAAAAACGGCCGCCGGACATGATCAGCGCCGTCAGCTCGCGCAGGATGGCCAGCTGGCGCTCTGCTGGCGAGGGCATCGGCAGCGGGGTCTCGACCGTCGGCGTCACCTCCGACGAAGCCGGAATGCTGCGGGCGGCGGACGCCGCGCCGTATTCGGTGGCCAACCGGGCCGCTTCGTGGGCGAGAGTCGCTACCGTCTCGCGCACTTCTTTTTCGGGCCGGTCGACATAGCGCGCCAGCGCGGTCAATGCCGACTTGGCGGCCGGCGAGTCCCAGCCGGCGGCCACGGCTCGCGCCACCTGATGGCCCTGCAGGATCGAAGCCTCAAGCGTGCTCGGCCGGGCGGATGGCTCGAGCACCGCATGCAGCAGGCTGCCCAGGCGCCATTCGCGGGCCAGCTGCACTGACAACTGGCGCAGCCGGAAACCGAGCACCACCATCTGGGTCGACGACTCCTGCTCCAGCGTGCTGTCCTCAGGCAACTGGTCGGCGAGCAGTTCCGCCTTGGTACCGCCGAAACACCAGAAGGCCATCTCGCCCACGCGGGTGAGCAAGGCGGCGATGAAGACTTCCTCTGCCCGGCCCTCGCCGCGCATCTTGGCGATGCCGCGTGCCAGCGCGGCGGCAAAGAAGCTGTGCGCCAGTTCGGCCTCGACGCGTTTGCGCATGCCCCCCTTGAGCAGCCCATCGACCAGGGCCACGCCGATGGCCAGGTCGGCCACCAGATCGAAGCCGAGCACGACAATGGCGCGGCTGATGGTGCCCACGCCCTGCCGCGCGCTGTTGAAGTAGGCGCTGTTGGCCAGGCGCAGGACCTTGGTGGTCATAGCCGGGTCCTTGAGGATGACCGCGGCCAGCCGGCCGGCGGAAGCGCTGTCATCGCCCATGATCTGGCGAATGCCGTCGACCGTGGAGCCGAACACCGGCATCTCCTGATCGCGGATGTGCGCCACCCAGCCGCTCAGCCCTTCCGGCACGGCGCCGGGCAGCGGCGGGATCTCGTCGAAGGAAAGTTCTGGAAACATGAGTGAATTAACGGCGCAAGGGTGCCCGGCCTTGAGGCCGGCGCCACTTATGACAACGGCGCCCGCAGGCGCCGTTGTCGTGCCGGGCGTGGCCGTTCAGGCCAGCTTGCCGTGGCAGTGCTTGTATTTTTTGCCCGAGCCGCAGGGGCAGGGTTCGTTGCGGCCGACCTTGGGGCCGGCGTTGGCAGCGGCATCATCTTCGCTGCGCTTGGTGCCCAGCGCTTCGTCGTAGTCGGCGTGGTGGTACTGCACGTTCTCGACGCCGGCGGCCTCGACCTCTTCGAGCGGGGCCTCG
The DNA here is from genome assembly GCA_041396265.1 of Rhodocyclaceae bacterium. GTDB lineage: Bacteria > Pseudomonadota > Gammaproteobacteria > Burkholderiales > Rhodocyclaceae > Nitrogeniibacter. The sequence goes on along the minus strand of JAWKYX010000010.1, from coordinate 40,510 downwards.
GTGCGAATCTGCACGGTCATCAGCAGGCGGGTGACATCATTGCGCACCGCCTCGAGCAGGGATTCGAACAGCTCGAAGGCTTCGCGCTTGTATTCCTGCTTGGGGTTCTTCTGCGCATAGCCGCGCAGGTGGATGCCCTGGCGCAGGTGGTCGAGCGCGGCGAGGTGTTCGCGCCAGTGGTTGTCCAGGCTCTGCAACATGACGCTGCGTTCGAACTGGTGCCAGGCGGTGGCGTCGACCATGGCTACCTTGGCGGCGAAGTGGGCATCGGCGGCTTCGACCACGCGCTGGGCGATGGCGTCGTCGTCCAGGCCAGGCTCGGCGACGAGCCACTCGCTCACCGGCAGCTTGAGCTGGAACTCGCCTTCGAGCGCCTGCTCGAGCGCGGGGATGTCCCACTGCTCCTCGACGCTGTCGATCGGCACATAGATGCGGAAGGTGTCATGGATGACGCCCTGGCGCATGGCGGCGATGGTCTCGGAGATGTCGGCGCTCTCGAGCAGCTCGTTGCGCTGCTGGTAGATGACCTTGCGCTGATCGTTCGACACATCGTCGAACTCCAATAGCTGCTTGCGGATGTCGAAGTTGCGCTGCTCGACCTTGCGCTGGGCGGACTCGAGCGAACGGGTGACCATGCCATGCTCGATGGCCTCGCCCTCGGGCATCTTCAGCCGCACCATGATGGCGTTGAGACGGTCGCCAGCGAAGATGCGCATCAGCGGGTCTTCGAGCGACAGGTAGAAGCGGCTCTCGCCCGGGTCGCCCTGGCGACCGGCACGACCGCGCAGCTGGTTGTCGATGCGGCGCGATTCATGGCGCTCGGTGCCGATGATCTTGAGGCCCCCGGCAGCGAGCACCTTGGCGTGCAGCGCGTCCCACTCCTTGCGCAGCGCATCGGAAGCCGCCGCCTTTTGCGCATCGTCGAGCGATTCGTCGGCCATCACGGCTTCCGTCTGCTTCTGCACGTTGCCGCCGAGCACGATGTCGGTACCGCGGCCGGCCATGTTGGTGGCAATGGTGATCACGCCGGGGCGGCCGGCCTGGGCGACGATCTGCGCTTCCTTTTCGTGCTGCTTGGCGTTGAGCACCTGATGCGGCAGCTTGGCTTTGGTGAGCAGATCTGCGAGGTATTCGGAGCTTTCGATCGAGGTGGTGCCGACCAGCACCGGCTGGCCGCGCTCGTGACAGTCCTTGATGTCGGCGATGACGGCGTCGAACTTCTCCTTCATCGTGCGATAGACCTTGTCGTTCTGGTCCTTGCGCTGCATCGGGCGGTTGGTCGGAATGACCACCGTCTCGAGGCCGTAGATGGACTGGAATTCGAAGGCTTCGGTGTCGGCCGTACCGGTCATGCCGGCCAGCTTGGCGTACATGCGGAAGTAGTTCTGGAAGGTGATCGAGGCGAGGGTCTGGTTCTCGGCCTGGATCTTGACGCCCTCCTTGGCCTCGACGGCCTGGTGCAGGCCTTCGGACCAGCGGCGGCCCGGCATCAGGCGGCCGGTGAATTCATCGACGATGATGATTTCGCCGTTCTGCACCACGTACTGCTGGTCCTTGTGGAACAGCGAGTGGCCGCGCAGGGCGGCATACAGGTGGTGCATCAGCAGGATGTTGGCCGGGTCGTAGAGCGACGAGCCCTCGGGCAGCAGGCCGTGCTCGGTGAGGATCTGCTCGGCGCGCTCATGGCCGGCTTCGGTCAGCAGCACCTGGTGGGCCTTGAGGTCGACGGTGTAGTCGCCCGGCTCGGTGATGTCGTCGCCCTCGCCGACCTGCTTCTTGAGCAGCGGCGCGACCTCGTTCATCTTCAGGTACAGGTCGGTGTGGTCTTCGGCCTGGCCGGAGATGATCAGCGGCGTACGCGCTTCGTCGATGAGGATGGAGTCCACCTCGTCGACCACGGCGAAGCTCAGGGCGCGCTGCACACGCTCCGACGCTTCGTATTTCATGTTGTCGCGCAGGTAGTCGAAGCCGAATTCGTTGTTGGTGCCGTAGGTAATGTCGGCGGCGTAGGCGGCGAGCTTTTCCGCTTCGCTCAGCTGCGACACGTTCACCCCCACCGACAGCCCCAGGAAGCCATACAGCTGTCCCATCCACTCCGCGTCACGGCGGGCCAGGTAGTCGTTGACCGTGATCACATGCACGCCCTTGCCAGCCAGCGCGTTCAGATAGACCGGCAGCGTGGCAACCAGGGTCTTGCCCTCGCCCGTTCGCATTTCGGCGATCTTGCCGTCATGCAGCACCATGCCGCCGACGAGCTGGACATCGAAGTGGCGCATGCCGTGCACCCGCTTGCCGGCTTCGCGCACCACCGCGAACGCTTCGGGCAGGAGGCTGTCAAGACTCTCACCATCGGCGATCCGCGCCTTGAAGGCGTCGGTCTTGGCACGGAGGTCGGCATCCGACAACGCAGCCATCTCGGGCTCGAGCGCATTGATCGCCCGCACCGTCTTCGAATATTGACGAATGAGCCGATCATTGCGGCTACCGAATACTTTCTTTAGAAGGCCGGAAATCATGTCTGCGGGGCGGGAGATGGGGCAAAATGCGAATACTAGCACGGTCGGCCGAAGTGGCTCCGTCCTGTGCACCCCGTCATCACCAACCCTTGAGGTGCATCAATTCGCCCCATGACGCAACGGCTCGACCGCTTCGTTGGCGACGGCTCCGCGCTCGACCGCCTGCGCGCCCACGCCGATCGCCTGACCCGGCTGCAGCAGCTGGTGCTGGCCGAGTTGCCGCCGTATCTGGCGGACTGCTGCCATGTCGCCAATCTCAAGGAAGATGTGTTGCTGATTCACGCGGCAACCGGCGCCGTCGCCGCCAAACTGCGCCAGGCCACCCCGCGCCTGCTCAATGCGCTCGCCATGCAGGGCGTGATGGTCAGCAGCATCAAGATTGCTACCCGGCCGGTGAACCCGGCACCGCCGCCCAAGCCGCCAACCCAGCGAACGGTCAGCGGGCAGACGCAGGATGCGCTGCGCGCGCTGGCCGGCGACCTGCCCGACGACGATCCGCTACGCGCGGCGCTGGAGCGCTTCGTGCGACGCAGTCGTGGGGCATGACCAAGGGTATCGCTAGAGAATCGGCGCCAGTACCCGCTCGACGAGCAGCAACGCAAGAAACACCAGCAGCGCCACCAGACCGACGCGGGTAAACACCCAGGCCCAGTGGCGGTAGCGTGGATTGCCCGAAAGCAGATAGAGGATCAGCGAACCGCCGACCATCACCAGCGCCAGCGCGCCGACCAGGCGAATCACGAACATGACGCGCTCAGACCGCCGGCACCGGCTCGAACATGCCCAGCACGCCCGGCGCAGCCTGGTGTTCGTCCTCGAAGATCACGACCTCCCAGGCGCTCTCGTCTTCGAGCAGCACCCGCAGCACCTGGTTGTTCAGGGCGTGGCCGGACTTGTGGGCCGAATAGGCCGCCAGCAGCGGCTTGCCCGCCAGGTAGAGGTCGCCGATAGCATCGAGCACCTTGTGCTTGACGAATTCATCGTTGAAGCGCAGTCCGTCGGCGTTGAGGATGCGGTACTCGTCCATCACGATGGCGTTGTCCAGGCTGCCACCGAGGGCCAGCCCGTTGGAGCGCATGAACTCGACATCCTGCACGAAGCCGAAGGTGCGTGCCCGGGCCACGCCCTGCACATAGGACTGGTCGGCAAAATCGACCGTCGCGTCGGTCACGGTGCGGTTGATGGCCGGGTGGTTGAAGACGATGGAGAAGTCGAGCTTGAAGCCGTCGTACGGCTCCAGACGCACCCACTTGTCGTCCTCACGGTATTCCACGGGCTTCTTGACGCGCAGGAAGCGCTTGGGCGCGGCCTGCTCTTCGAGCCCGGCCGACTGGATCAGGAACACGAAGGGGCCGGCGCTGCCGTCGAGAATCGGCAACTCGGGCGCGTCGACGTCGACATGTACGTTGTCCACGCCAAGGCCAGCCAGCGCCGACATCAGGTGCTCGACCGTGCCGACCTTGGCTTCGCCCTGCTGCAGGCCGGAGCACAGGCGGGTGTCGACCACCGAATACGGATCGGCGGGCAGGTCGACGACCGGATCGAGGTCGACACGATGGAAGACCACACCAGTGTCCGGCGCCGCCGGGCGTAAGGTCATGGTGACCTTGCGCCCGCCATGCAGGCCGACGCCAGTGGCGGAAATCGATGATTTGAGCGTGCGTTGCTTGATCATGGTCTGTCGCAGTTCAGAGTCCGGGCGCCCAAAAAAACGGCACAGGCGCAATAAGCTGAAGTCTAGCATGCGGTGCACAACGCCCAATTTGAACGGCGACGGGCGCCGGGCGCGCGGACGGGAGGCATCGTCCATGCGCCAGGCGCCCGCCGGGGCGTTCGGCAGACCGGTCAGTCAGCCTGCTTGCGCAGGAAGGCCGGGATGTCGTAGGTGCCCACACCGCTGGCGCTCATCGCCTCGACCGTCGTGCGACGCCCGCTGCGAATCACGGCCGGCACGTCGCTTTCATGCGCACCGCTGGACGGGCCGTAAGTGCCCGTGCCCTGCACCACCTGCATCACCGGCTTGCTGGCCGACACCGCCGGGTTGCCCAGGCCGGTGGCCACCACGGTGACGCGGATGCGGTCTTCCATGGCTTCGTCGAAGACGGTGCCGTAGATCACGAAGGCGTCCTTGGCAGCGAAGGCGCGCACGGTATTCACGGCTTCCTTCACTTCCGACATCTTCAGCGAGCGGCTGGCGGTGAGGTTGATCAGCACGCCACGCGCGCCGGACAGCTCCACGCCTTCGAGCAGCGGGCTGGCGGCAGCCTGTTCGGCAGCAATGCGTGCGCGGTCGATACCGGCGGCTTCGGCCGAACCCATCATGGCGCGGCCCATTTCGGCCATTACCGTGCGCACGTCCTGGAAGTCGACGTTCACCAGACCCGGGATGTTGATGATTTCGGCAATCCCGCCGACGGCGTTGCGCAGCACGTTGTCGGCAGCGCGGAAGCCGTCTTCGAGGCTGGCGTCATCGCCCAGCACTTCCATCAGCTTGTCGTTGAGCACCACGATCAGCGAATCGACATGGCTGGAGAGCTCTTCGATGCCGCTGTCGGCGACACGGTCGCGGTTCTCGAAGTCGAAGGGCTTGGTCACCACACCGACGGTGAGAATGCCCATTTCCTTGGCCACTTCGGCCACCACCGGCGCGGCGCCGGTGCCGGTGCCGCCACCCATGCCGGCGGTGATGAACACCATGTGCGCGCCGGAGATCGCCTCGGCGATGGCCTCACGCGCTTCCTGCGCGGAGCAGCGGCCGGCTTCCGGCTTGGCGCCGGCGCCCAGGCCCGAGGTGCCCAGCTGCACCTTGTGCGTGGCCAGATTGCGCTTGAGTGCCTGCGCATCGGTGTTGGCGGTAATGAACTCCACCCCGTGCACGCCCTCGCGGATCATGTGATCGACGGCATTGCCGCCGGCGCCCCCGAGCCCGACCACCTTGATGATGGTGCCGGTCGGTTCCTTCTCAACGATTTCAAACATGTGCCTCGCCTCCTTGAAAAACGGCTTTAACGCCACTTTCTCGTCTGCGCATCCCGGTATCTAGTATTAGCTTGGCATTCTATAACTAAATACCGGACCGCAACAGACGAACTACAAATTCATACAAAACCCTGCCCGCGGGCAGGCCCTAGAAATTCCGCTCAAACCAACCCTTCATGCGGTCGAACATCTGGCGCAGGTTACGCGTCTCGCGTGCCTGGATGCCGCGGCGCCGCTGCGCCATCGCCTCGACCATCAAACCCATTGCGGTGGCATAGCGCGGCTGACACACCACGTCGGCCAGGCCACCGGCATACTGCGGCGCGCCGATGCGCACCGGCATGTGGAAAATCTCTTCACCCAGCTCGATCATGCCGTCCATCACCGAGGCGCCGCCGGTGAGCACGATGCCGGATGAGAGCAGCTCCTCGTAGCCGCTGCGACGCAGCTCCGACTGCACCAGCTCGAACAGCTCCGAGACGCGCGGCTCGATCACGTCGGCCAGCGCCTGGCGCGACAGCTTGCGTGCGCTGCGGTCGCCCACGCCAGGCACTTCGATCATCTCGGCCGGATCGGCCAGCGAGCTCATGGCCACGCCATGGCGGATCTTGATCTCCTCGGCCTCGGCGGTCGGCGTGCGCAGCGCCATGGCGATGTCGTTGGTGATCTGGTCGCCGGCCACCGGGATGACCGCGGTGTGGCGGATCGCCCCTTGCGTGAACACCGCCAGGTCGGTGGTGCCGCCGCCGATATCGACCAGGCACACGCCGAGGCCCTTTTCGTCTTCAGACAAGGTGGCGTAGCTCGACGCCAGCGGCTGCAGGATCAGGTCCATCACCTCCAGCCCGCAGCGGCGCACGCACTTGATTACGTTCTGCGCCGCCGACACCGCGCCGGTGACGATGTGCACCTTCACCTCCAGCTTGACGCCGCTCATGCCGATCGGCTCGCGCACGCCGTCCTGGCCGTCGATGATGAATTCCTGCGTCAGGATGTGCAGGATCTGCTGGTCGGCCGGGATCGGCATGGCGCGCGCCACTTCGATGACGCGCTCGACATCCATGGTGGACACTTCCTTGTCCTTGATCGCCACCATGCCGTTCGAGTTGAAGCTCTTGATGTGGCTGCCGGCGATGCCGGTATAGACGTCGCCGATCTTGCAGTCGGCCATCAGCTCGACTTCCTGGATGACCCGCGAGATGGCATCGACCGTGGCCTCGATGTTGACCACCACGCCGCGGCGCAGGCCGTTGGAGGGCTGGGTGCCGAGGCCGATCACGTTGAACTGCCCGTCCGGCCGCACCTCGGCCACCATGCAGGTGGTCTTGGACGTGCCGATATCGAGGCCGACGACGAGGTCTTTGTATTCCTTGCTCATTGTTTGCTTTCCACTGACTTCTTGTCGCCCACCGGCAGGAGGGCAAAACCGTTCGGATACCGCAGATCGGCCACCGCGATGGTCATCGGCGCCTTGGCCAGCGCCTTCGGATAGGCCTCGACGAAGCGCGCGATACGAGCCTCGACGCCCGCCTTTTCGCGGTCGCGCCCGAGGCGAATGACCAGCCCGTCGTCCAGCGTCAGCTGCCAGGCCTCACGCGCCGACAGTGCCAGCTCGACCAGCTCGCGCCCCAGCGGGGCGAGCAGCGCCGAGAAGCGCGCATGGTTGGCCAGCAGGTACCCGGCATACCCCTCCGGCCCGACAAAGGCGGGCATGTGTGCATTGCTGGCGGCGATGAAGATCTCGCCCTGGCGGTTGACCAGCCGCGTCTCGCCGCTGTCGTTGACCGTCCAGTAAGCCACCGCCTGGTGTTCCTCGAGCCGCACTTCGAGCGTGTCGGGCCAGCGGCGCCGCACCTGGGCCTTGCGCACCCACGGCAGCTTTTCGAAGGCCTCGCGCACCGCGACCAGATCGACGGTGAAGAAGTTGCCCTTCACTACCGAGCGCGCCGCGTACTGCAGTTGTTCGGACGAGACCTGGGCCGGCGGCGTGAGCACCATCACTTCGCGCAACTGAAAGGTCGGCCGCGCCGCCAGCCAGGTCACCGCGGCATAGCCGATCATGGCCGTGGCCACCAGCATCAGCGCGTCCGATACCAGATTGAGCACGACCGGCCGGTGCCACAGGCCCACGCGCACCCGCCCGCCACCGGCGGCGCGATGGGCGCTCTTGCGGGCAGCAGGACGGGGGCGGATGTCAGCCAAGGCGCGCTTTCTCCAGAATCGACAGGCACAGGGCGGTGAAGTCATAGCCGGCCACGCGGGCCGACATCGGCACCAGCGAATGGCCGGTCATGCCGGGGGTGGTGTTCATTTCGAGCAGATAGGGTTCGCCGGTCTCGGTCAGGATCAGGTCGCCCCGCCCCCAGCCGCGGCAGCCCAGCACCTTGGCGGCACGGCCCATCAGGGCGCGCAGCGCGGTCTCCTGCGCCTCGGGCAGGCCGCTCGGGCAGAAATACTGCGTGTCATCGGTGAAATATTTGTGCTGGTAGTCGTAGTTCCCGTCCGGCGCAACGATGCGCACCACCGGCAGCACCTCGTCGCCGAGGAAGGGAATTGTCAGCTCCTGGCCTTCGATGAATTCTTCAGCGATCACCAGCGTGTCGAAGCGCGCCGCCAGCGCCCAGGCCTCGGCCAGCTGGCTGGCGTCGGTGACCTTGGTGGCGCCCATGCTCGAACCTTCGTGCACCGGCTTGACGAAGATCGGCAGGCCCAGGTCGGCGGCCACGGCGTCCCAGTCGCTGGTCTCGTCGATGATGTGAAAGCGCGGCGTCGGCAGGCCGGCGGCCAGCCACACCAGCTTGGTGCGCCACTTGTCCATCGACAGCGCCGAGGCCATCACCCCGCTGCCGGTGTAGGGAATGCCGAGCATCTCGAGCATGCCCTGGACCGTGCCGTCTTCGCCGCCGCGGCCGTGCAGGGCCAGGAAGGCGCGGTCGTAGCCCTCGTCCTTGAGCACATGCAGGTCGGTGTCGGCCGGATCGAAGGCGTGGGCATCCACACCGGCGCCCTGCAAGGCGGCCAGCACGGCCTTGCCCGACATCAGCGATACCTCGCGCTCGGCCGACGCGCCGCCCATCAACACCGCCACTTTTCCGAATTTCGCCTGCATGTCGTCAGCCATTTCCGTCATTGCTTTTGTTCCGCTCGCCGCGCACTCACGCGGCCTCTTCGCCAGCGAGCTGGCCCGGCACCGCACCGATGGAGCCCGCGCCCATGGTCAGCACCACATCGCCGTCCTGCACCACGTCGAGCACCGTCTTGCTCATGTCCTCGATCTGCTCGACGAACACCGGCTCGATCCGCCCAGCCACCCGTAGCGCCCGCGCCAGCGCGCGGCCGTCGGCTGCCACCACCGGGGTCTCGCCGGCGGCATACACCTCGGCCAGCACCAGCGCATCGACGGTGGACAGCACCTTGACGAAGTCTTCGAAGCAGTCGCGGGTGCGGGTGTAGCGGTGCGGCTGGAAGGCCAGCACCAGACGCCGCCCCGGGAAGGCGCCGCGCGCCGCCTCGATGGTGGCGGCCATCTCGACCGGGTGGTGGCCGTAGTCGTCCACCAGCGTGAAGCTGCCGCCGGCGGGCAGCGGCACATCGCCATAGCGCTGGAAGCGCCGTCCCACGCCTTTGAAGTCGGCGAGCGCCTGGATGATCGCCTCGTCCGCGACGCCCACCTCCGTCGCCACGGCGATGGCGGCCAGGGCGTTGAGCACGTTGTGCGTCCCCGGCATGTTCAGCGTGACCGGCAGGCGCGACACCGTGCCGTTGATGCGCAGCACGTCGAAGACCATGCGGCCGGCCTCGGCGCGCACGTTCTCGGCGCGGATGTTGGCGTTGGGCGAGAAGCCGTAGCGCACGATCTGCTTGGACACCAGCGGCATGATCGAACGCACGTGCGGGTCGTCCTCGCACAGCACCGCTACGCCGTAGAACGGCAGGCGCTGCAGGAAGTCGATGAAGGCCTGCTTGAGCCGCGCGAAGTCGTGGCCGTAGGTGTCCATGTGGTCGGCGTCGATGTTGGTCACCACCGAGATCACCGGATTGAGCAGCAAAAAGGAGGCGTCGGACTCGTCCGCCTCGGCCACCAGGAAGTCACCCTTGCCCAGACGCGCGTTGGCACCGGCGGCATTGAGGCGGCCGCCGATGACGAAGGTCGGGTCGAGCCCGCCTTCGGCCAGGATGCTGGCGGTCAGCGAAGTGGTGGTGGTCTTGCCATGGGTGCCGGCGATCGCCACGCCCTGCTTGAGGCGCATGATCTCGGCCAGCATCTGGGCGCGCGGCACCACCGGCACCTGGCGCACACGGGCGGCACGCACCTCGGGGTTGTCGGGCTTGACCGCGGTGGAGACCACCACCACGTCAGCGTCAGCCGCATGCGCGGCATCGTGGCCGCGCATCACCCGCGCGCCCATGGCCGCCAGGCGGCGCGTTGCCGCGCTCTCGCCCAGATCGGAGCCGCTCACCGCGAAGCCCTGGTTGAGCAACACCTCGGCAATGCCGCTCATGCCGGCGCCGCCGATGCCGACGAAATGCACGCGCTTGACTTTGTGTTTCATGATCTCTTGGACTCCTTCTCGCCGGCCAGCTCGCGGCACTGCTGCGCCACCTCGGCGGCGGCATCGGGGCGGGCCTGGGCACGCGCGGCGTTGGCCATGTCACGCAGGCGGCGGCGATCCAGCCCGCGCAGGATGCCGGCCAGGCGCTCCGCGCTCAGTTCGCTTTGCGGCAGCAGATAGGCGGCGCCGCGGTCAGCCAGGAAGCGGGCGTTGCCGGTCTGGTGATCATCGACCGCATGGGGTAGCGGCACCAGAATGCTGGCCACCCCCGCCGCAGCGAGCTCGGCCACGGTCAGCGCCCCGGCACGGCAGATAACGACATCCGCCTCGGCATACGCCGCCGCCATGTCATCGATGAAGGGCCGCAGGTCGCCGTCGATACCGGCGGCGGCGTAGCTCGCGCGCAAGGCGTCGATCTGGCTCGCACCGGCCTGATGCACCACGCTGGGCCGGATCGATTCGGCCAGACTGGCCAGCGCCCGCGGCACCGTATCGTTCAACACCTTGGCGCCGAGACTGCCGCCAATCACCAGCACCCGCAGCGGCCCGTCGCGGTCGGCAAAGCGCGCGTCCGGACTCGGCAGCGCGACGATGTCGGCACGCACCGGGTTGCCCAGCCAGCGGCTGCCCTTGATGACCTTGGGAAAGCCGGTGACGATGCGATCGGCGACCCGCGCCAGCACCCGGTTGGCCAGCCCGGCCACGGAATTCTGCTCGTGCACCACCAGCGGCCGCCCCAGCAGCGCGGCCATCATGCCGCCGGGAAAGCTGACATAGCCGCCCATGCCCAGCACCACATCGGGTTGTGTCCGGCGAATGGCGACCAGCGCCTGCCAGAAGCCGCGCAACAGGTTCAGCGGCAGCAGCACTTTGGCCATCACGCCCTTGCCGCGCAGTGCGCCAAAGCGGATCCAGGCCGTCTCGTAGCCGCGCTCGGGAATCAGCCGGCCTTCCATGCGGTCGGCATTGCCCAGCCAGACGATGCGCCAGCCATCGGCGCGCAGCGCCTCGGCCACCGCAATGCCCGGGTAGATGTGCCCGCCGGTGCCGCCGGCCATGACCATCAGCGTCTTCATGCGCCACCTCCCCGCATGATCTGACGGTTCTCCCAGTCAATGCGCAGGAGAATGGCCAGCGCCAGGCAGTTGGCGACGATGCCCGAGCCGCCGAAGCTCATTAGCGGCAGGGTCAGGCCCTTGGTGGGCAGCAGGCCCATGTTGACGCCCATGTTGATGAAGGATTGCACGCCAATCCACAGGCCGAACCCCTGCGCGACCAGGCCGGCGAAGAAGCGCTCCAGATCGATCGCCTGGCGGCCGATGGCGAAGGCGCGATGGACCAGCACGGCGAACAGGGCGATCACGACCACCACGCCGACCAGGCCGAGTTCCTCGGCGATGATGGCGAGGATGAAGTCGGTGTGCGCCTCGGGCAGGTAGAACAGCTTCTCGACGCTGGCGCCCAGACCGACGCCGAACCACTCGCCACGGCCGAAGGCGATCAGCGCATGCGAGAGCTGGTAGCCCTTGCCGAAGGCGTCCTGGAACGGGTCCATGAAACCGAAGATGCGGTCGCGCCGGTAGGGCGACAGCCAGATCAGCAACATGAAGCCGATCACCGCCACCACCGCCAGCAGGGCGAACACGCGCACGTTGATGCCGCCGAGGAACAGGATGCCGAAGGCGATCGCGGTGATCACCACGAAGGCGCCGAAGTCTGGCTCCTTGAGCAGCAGGAAGCCGACCAGCAGCACCACGCCGGCCATGGGCAAGAAGGCACGTTTGAAGCTCTGCATGTGCGGCAGCTTGCGCACGGTGTAGTCCGCCGCGTAGAGCGCCACGAACAGCTTCATGGCCTCGGACGGCTGGAAGTTGAGCGGGCCGAGCGGCAGCCAGCGGCTGGCGCCATTCACCTCGCGCCCGATGCCCGGCATGATCACCAGCACCAGCAGCACGATGCCCCCAAGAAAAAGGTGCGGCGCCATCTGCTGCCAGATGCGCATGGGCAGCTGGAAAGCCACCGCACCGATGATCGTGCCGACCAGCAGGAACACCGAGTGGCGCACCAGATAGTAGGTACTCTGGTGGCCGGTGTAGGCCAGGCCTTCGGCGGTGGCGATGGAGGAGGAGTAGACCATCACCAGCCCGATCATCAACAGGGCCACGGACGACCAGATCAGCATGGGGTCGAGTTCGCGTGGCGCGACGGCGGGCGCGCTGAGCCGATGCACGGCACGCCGGGCCGCCGGGAGTTCGTTGCCGCGACGCGGCAGCAGGTGGGCGAAGGGGAGGCTGAGCTTCATGCGGCCTCCACGCGTGGCAAGGCACGCACCGCCGCGACAAACACATCGGCGCGGTGCGCGTAGTTGCGGAACATGTCGAAGCTGGCGCAGGCCGGCGACAGCAGCACGGCGTCGCCCGGCTGGGCCAGCGCGTCGGCGCGCAGCACGGCGCGCGGCAGGTCACTGGCGAACTCGACCGGCACACCGGCGCCTTCGAGGGCGGCGGCAATCTGCGGGCCGTCGCGGCCGATCAGGATAACCGCGCGGGCGTGCCGGATGACCGGCGCACGCAGCGGCGAGAAGTCCTGCCCTTTGCCGTCGCCGCCGGCAATCAGTAGCACCGAACGCTGCAGGCCGTCCAGCGCGGCGATGGTCGCGCCCACGTTGGTGCCCTTGGAGTCGTCGTAGTAGGTCACGCCGTCGTCGCGCTCGGCGACGCGCTCGACCCGGTGCGGCAAGCCGCGGAAGCCGCGCAGCCCGTCGAGCAGGCGCTCGGTCGGCAGGCCGATTGCCTCGCACAGCGCCAGCGCGGCCAGCGCATTGGCGGCGTTGTGCAGGCCGGCCAGCGGCAAGGCGTCGAGCGGGAATCAAGACCTCGTCGCCGCGCATCAGCATGCCGTTGTCGATGCCGTAGTCGGTAACCCGCCGCGGCTTGTCGAGACCGAAAGTGCGCCGGCCGCATCGCCGAGCATCGCCGCGACCCGCGCATCGTCGCGGTTGGCGACCGCCACCCGCGCGCCGTTAAAGATGCGCGCCTTGGTGGCGGCATAGTCGGCCACCGAGTCGTAGCGGTCGAGGTGGTCGTCGCTGATGTTCAGCACCACGGCGGCATCGGCGCTCAGGTCGGCGACGGTTTCGAGTTGGAAGCTCGACAGCTCGAGCACCCAGCAATCGGGCAGTGGCTGGCCGGCGGTGAGCCGCGCTAGCAACACGGCCAGCGTGGCCGGGCTGATGTTGCCGGCCTCCACCGCATCCGCGCCGGCTGCACGGCACAAGGCCGCCGTCAGCGCGGTGGTGGTGGTCTTGCCATTGGTGCCGGTAATGGCGATGAGGCGGCAGCGCGCGCGCTCGCCCAGCGCCGTCAGCGCGTCAACGAAGACCTGGATCTCGCCGGTGACCGGAATGCCGCGCGCACGCGCCTCGGCAATGACCGGCAGGCGCGGGTCGAGCCCCGGGCTGATCGCCAGCACATCGATCCCGTCGAGCAGGCCCAGGTCGAACGGCCCGGTAGCCAGCGGCACCTGCGGCAGTGCCGCGCGCAGGGCATCGGCCCCCGGCGGCTGCAGTCGGCTGTCGGCCACACGCACCAATGCCCCCTCGTGCGCCAACCAGCGCGCGAGGGCCAGGCCGGATTCACCCAGCCCGAGCACCAGTACGTGTTTGCCTTGCCACATGCCCATGTCTTTCCTCAGCGCAGTTTCAGCGTCGACAGGCCGAACAGCACCAGCATGATGGTGATGATCCAGAAGCGGACCACCACCTGCGTTTCCTTCCAGCCGCCCAGTTCATAGTGGTGATGCAGCGGCGCCATGCGGAAGATGCGCTTGCCGCCGGTGGCCTTGAAATAGACCACCTGCAGCATCACCGACAGGGTCTCGGCCACGAACAGGCCGCCCATGATGAAGAGCACGATTTCCTGGCGCACCACCACGGCCACCGTGCCCAGCGCGGCGCCCAGCGCCAGCGCGCCGACATCGCCCATGAACACCTCGGCCGGGTAGGCGTTGAACCACAGGAAGCCGAGCCCGGCGCCGGCAATGGCGCCGCAGAACACGGCCAGTTCACCGGCACCGGCGATGTAGGGCACACCGAGATACTTCGAGAAACCGACGTGGCCCGCGACATAGGCGAAGATGGCCAGTGCGCCGGCGACCATCACGGTCGGCATGATCGCCAGGCCGTCAAGGCCGTCGGTCAGGTTGACCGCGTGGCTGGTGCCGGTGATGACGAAGTAGGACAGCAGCACGAAGCCGCCGAAGCCCAGCGGATAGGCCACATCCTTGAAGAAGGGCACGATCAGCACGGTCTGCGCCGGGTCGGTCGCGGTCAGGCCCAGCACCAGCGCGCCGGCCAGCGCGAACACCGAGGTCCACAGATACTTCCAGCGACTGGCCAGCCCTTTCGGGTCGCGATGCACCACCTTGCGCCAGTCGTCGACCCAGCCCACGGCGCCGAAGCCGAGCGTGACCAGCAGCGTCACCCACACATAGTGGTTGCGCAGGTCGCCCCACAGCAGCGTGGTGATGCCGATGGCAATGAGGATCAGCGCGCCGCCCATGGTTGGCGTACCGGCCTTGGTCAGGTGAGACTTGGGGCCGTCGTCGCGCACCGCCTGGCCGATCTTCTTCGCCGCCAGCCAGCGGATCACCCCGGGGCCGAAGATGAAGGAGATCGCCAGTGCGGTCATCGCCGCCAGCACGGTGCGCAGCGTGATATAGCCGAACACGTTGAAGGTGCGGATGTCCTGGCCGAGCCACAGCGCGATTTCAAGCAGCATGATTGGCCTCCCCGCCGGCGCCCGTGTCCGCGGCAACCGCGTTGGCCACACGCTCCATGCGCATGAAGCGCGATCCTTTCACCAGCACCACCGTGTTCTCATCCATCAGTTTTTTGAGCACCGCGATCAGGTCGTCGATGCGTTCGAAATGTTCGCCACCGGCACCGAAATTGCGCGCGGCCACGACGCTGGCCTGGCCGAGCGCCAGCAGATGGTCGATGCCCTGGCTCTTGGCGTAACCGCCGACCTCGTCATGCATCTGCGCGCTGGCTTCGCCAAGCTCGCCCATGTCGCCGAGTACCAGCACCTTGCGGCCCGGCGTGGCGGCCAGCACATCGATGGCCACGCGGGCCGAGTCGGGGTTGGCGTTGTAGGTGTCGTCGAGCACCGTCGCGCCCCCCAGGCCGGTACGCTGGGTCAGCCGTCCACGCGTGCCCTGATAGCGCGACAGCCCGGCGGACACGTCATCGAGCGTCATACCGGCAGCCAGGCAGGCCGCCGCCGCGGCGCAGGCGTTGCGCGCGTTGTGCAGGCCGGGCACCCGCAGGGGGAAGCAGACCGTCTGACCGTCGTGGTGCAGGCACATGCGCACCCCCAGGCCGTGCAGCTCGCAGTCGGCACGCACCCCGGCGCTCTCGCCGAGGCCAAAGGTCAGCATGCGACGATCGCGGTTCAGGCCTTGCCAGTACGGTGCAAAGGCGTCATCGGCGTTGATCACCGCCACACCGCCATCGACCAGCCCGCTGTAGATGGCGCCCTTCTCCCGCGCCACGCCGTCCAGATCGCCCACACCGGCCAGATGGGCGCGCAGCGCATTGCTGATCACCGCCACGGTAGGCGCGGCCAGACCGGAGAGATAGGCGATCTCACCCGGATGGTTCATGCCCATCTCGATGATCGCGACACGATGCTCGGCACGCAGGCGCAACAGGGTCAGCGGCAGGCCGATGTCGTTGTTGAAGTTGCCGGCCGTGGCCAGCACCGCCGCGGCCGGATCGCCACCCGCGCGCGCCACCCAGGCGCTTGCGATGGCGGCACACATTTCCTTGACGGTGGTCTTGCCGTTGCTGCCGGTCACCCCTATCAGCGGGATGTCAAACTGCCGGCGCCACCAGGCGGCCAGGGCACCGAGGCCGTCGCGCGTGTCGTCCACCACCAACCAGGGCAGATCGCCCCCGTCCGGATGGGCGTCGGCCCAGGCACGGTCGACCATCGCGGCGACGGCCCCGGCCTGGCGGGCGGCATCGAGAAAATCATGGCCGTCGAAACGTTCGCCACGCAGGGCGACGAACAGGCAGCCTGCGCGCAATGCACGCGAATCGGTCAGCACCGTCTCGAAACGGGCCTCGCCGGTGGCTTGCGCGCCGATGGCCTGAGCCGATGTCTGCAAATCGATCATGTGCGCGCTCCATGACTGGCAGCCCACGCCGCCAATGCGTCCTTGCCGTGCGTCACGTCGCAAAACGGGTGCCGCACGCCCTTGATCTCCTGATAGGGTTCATGCCCCTTGCCGGCGACCACGATCACATCGTCGGCCGCGGCCGCGGCGATGGCCTCGCGTATCGCCTGCGCCCGGTCGGCCAGGCGGTGGACCGCGTCGCCGGTGGCCACGGCGATCTGGTCGAGAATCTGCTCCGGGTCCTCGCTGCGCGGATTGTCGCTGGTCAGCCACACCGTATCGGCCAGCCGGGCTGCCACGGCGCCCATCAGCGGCCGCTTGCCGGCGTCGCGATCACCGCCGCAACCGAACAGGCAGGCCAGCCTGCCCTTCCGGGCGTTGGCCGTCTGCCGTGCGGCGAGCAACACTTTCTCCAGCGCATCGGGCGTATGGGCGTAGTCGACCAGCACCAGCGGCTCGCCGACGCCACCGAGCATCTGCATCCGCCCGGCCGGCGGGCGCAGGCGGGCGCAGGCCTGCACGGCTTCGTCGAGTGCGGCGCCACGGGCGATCAGCGCCCCCATCACCGCCAGCAGGTTGGAGATGTTGAAATCGGCCACGAGGGCCACGCTGACCGGCACTCGGCGACCCTGCCAGCAGGCCACGAAGCGCACGCCCGAGGCGGTAGTGGAGATCTCCTCCGCCACCAGCGCGCAGCCGACCGGGGCCTTTTCGGCATTCGCCGTATGCAGCGTATAGCCGATCACCGCCGCGCCCTTGCCCGCCAGGCGCTTGATCAGCTCGACGCCGAACGCATCATCGAGATTGATTACCGCGTGATCGATCGCCATGCGGAACAGGTCCGCCTTGGCTTCGGCGTAGGCTCGCATGTCGCCGTGATAATCGAGGTGGTCCCGGGTCAGATTGGTGAAGATCGCCACATCGAAGCGCACACCGGCGACCCGTCCCTGGTGCAGGCCGATCGACGATACTTCCATCGCCACGGCACGGGCGCCTTCGCCACGCAGCCAGGCCAGGGTGCGATGCACCGCGACGGCCTCGGGCGTGGTGTGCTGGCCTTCGGCGAGCTGGTCGGGAAAGCCGCTGCCCAGCGTGCCGATGATGCCGCAGCGTTCGCCGCGCAACGACAGCGCCCGCGCCAGCCACTGGCTCACCGTGGTCTTGCCGTTGGTGCCGGTCACGCCAGCCACCCACAGATCGGCCGACGGCGCGCCATACACCACATCGGCCAGATGACCGGCCAGGGCGCGCAGGTCGGTGGCCGGCAACATCGGCACCGCAGAGGCGGGCGGGGAGAAGCCGTCGCCCGCTTCGTAGATCACGGCAGCGGCCCCGGCAGCGACCGCCTGGGCGATGAAATCGCGCCCGTCGACCCGCAAGCCCGGATGCGCCAGGAACACGTCGCCCGGCGTCACCGCACGCGAGTCGACGCACAACCCCGACACCGCCACATGGGCGGCGCGCAGGGTGTCGAGCAGGCGAAGGGCGTCGGCCTGGCTCACATGCGCTCCCGGCTGGCCACGGCCTCTTCCTTGCCGCGCGCCACCTGCAACGGCGTCACTGGTGCGTCGGGCGGCACGGACAGGGCGCGCAAGGCGCCCGCCATCACGCGGGAAAACACCGGCCCGGCTACCTGACCGCCGTAGTATCTCTTGCCGCTGGGTTCATCGATCATCACCGCCACCACCAGACGCGGGTCACTGACCGGTGCCAGCCCGACAAAGGAGGCGATGTATTTCGAGGTGTACTGGGCGCCTTCGAGCTTGTGCGAGGTGCCCGTCTTGCCCGCCACGCGGTAGCCCGGCACCTGGCCATGCACCGCCGTGCCACCGGTCTGCGTCACCATCTCCATCATCGCGCGGGTCTCACGCACGGTCTGCGCGGAGAACACGCGACGGCCGCCCTGCGGCGGCGCCTCGCTGCGGGTCAGCGTCACCGGGATCATCTCGCCATCGCGGGCAAACACCAGATAGGCCCGCGCCAGCTGCATCAGGCTGGCCGATACGCCATAGCCATAGGCCATGGTGGCCTGCTCGATCGGCCGCCAGGTGCTGGCCGGACGCAGGCGACCGGTTGCCTCGCCCGGAAAGCCCAGCTGCATCGACGCGCCCAGGCCCATCTCGTCATACACCTGCCACATCTCCTGCGGCTTGAAGGTCATCGCCATGCGCACGGTGCCGATGTTCGACGACTTCTGGATCACCTCGGCCACGGTCAGCCGGCCATGCGGCTTGGTGTCGGAGATGGTGGCGTTGGCCACCGTCATGCGGCCGTTGCCGGTATCGATGACGGTATCGAAACGGAACTTGCCGCTCTCCAGCGCCATCGCGGCGATGATCGGCTTGAGCACCGAGCCCGGCTCGAAGGTGTCGGTCACAGCGCGGTTGCGCAACTGGGCGCCGGTGAGCGATTCGCGGTTGTTCGGGTTGAACGACGGCGCATTGACCATCGCCAGCACCTCGCCGCTGCGTGCGTCGAGCACCACCACGCTACCCGCCTTGGCGCGATGGGTTTCCATCGCCGACTGCAGGGCGGAGTAGGCCAGGTACTGGACCTTGGCGTCGATCGACAGCGCAATGTCCTTGCCTTCCTGCGGCGTGCGGATCGACTCCACGTCCTCGACGATCTGGCCACGGCGGTCCTTGATCACCCGCCGCGAGCCCGGCTTGCCGTTGAGCTGGCTGTCATAGGCCAGCTCAACACCCTCCTGACCGTGATCGTCGACGCCGGTGAAACCGAGCAGGTGCGACATCACTTCCGCACCCGGATAGTAGCGGCGGTATTCGCGCTGTTCGTGGATGCCGGCGAGCTTCATCTCGGCCACGCGTTCGGCCACCTCGGGCGGCACCTGGCGCTTCAGGTAGACGAAATCGCCGTCCTTGCCCAGGCGGTGATTGAGGTCTCGCACATCGATGTCGAGCAGGCCAGCGAGCTTGCGCGCATCGGCCGGCGTCAGCTTGGCATCGCCCGGGATCGCCCAGATCGACTTGACGGGCGTGCTCGCCGCCAGCACCGTGCCATGGCGATCGGTGATCTTGCCCCGCGTGGCGGGGATCTCGATCACGCGGGCATAGCGCGACTCGCCCTTGGCCTGCAGGAAGTCATCATTCACGCCCTGCAGATAACCCGCCCGCGCCACCAGCGCGAACGAGCCACACAGCAGGGCCAGCAAAACGACACGGGGCCGCCAGACCGGCAGCCCTTTCGCAAGTAGCGGATTGTGGTTGAAGGTAACGCTTCGCTTGGTCATGGCGACCCCTCGATAAGCAGTATCTGCCCGGCGCCGGGCGGCTGCATTCGCAGGCGCTGGCGGGCGATCTTCTCGATACGCACATGCGCCGCCCAGGTGCTTTGCTCCAGTTGCAGCTGCCCCCACTCGACTTCGAGTTGACGCATCCGGGACTGGTCGCGCTCCAGTTCGGTATGCAGCTTGCGCGCCTGGTGTTGCGAGGCCACCACGCCCAGGGCACTGACTACCACCACGACCACCAGCAGGGCATCGACACGCAACATGTCAGGCCTCCGTCCGTTCGGCCACGCGCATCACGGCGCTGCGCGCGCGCGGGTTGGCACGCACCTCCGCCTCGCCGGCCTTGACCGCCTTCGACACCAGACGCAGCTTGGGCGCGGGGCGGTCGGCTTCACGCACCGGCATGCCGCGGGGCAGCTTCGGCGGCACCGAGGCATCGCGCATGAAGCGCTTGACGATGCGATCCTCGAGCGAGTGGAAGCTGATCACCACCAGCCGCCCGCCCACCGTCAGCCGGTCCATGCACTGGGGCAGGACTAGCGACAGCTCCTCAAGCTCCGCGTTGATGAAAATCCGAAGAGCCTGGAAGGTGCGCGTCGCTGGATGCTGCCCCGGCTCGCGCGTGCGGACCGCTTTTTCCACGAGTGCGGCAAGTTGTCCAGTGGTTGCAACAGCCCCCCCTGCCCGAGCAGCAACAATCGCCTTTGCAATCGCATGAGCAAACCGTTCTTCTCCATAGTCCTTCACCACCTCGGTAATTTCGCCGACCTCTGCCCGGGCCAGCCACTGAGCCACGGTCTCGCCGCGACTCGTATCCATGCGCATGTCCAGCGGCGCATCAAAACGGAAACTCATGCCACGCTCGGCCTCGTCCAGCTGCGGCGACGACACCCCCAGATCCAGCAGCACGCCGTCGACCTGACCCACCCCTGCCGCATCCAGCGACTGCGCCATTTCACTGAACGGCGCATGAATCAGGAGAAAGCGGGCGTCGTCGATCGCCGCACCGGCGGCGATCGCCTTGGGGTCACGATCGAAGGCCACCAGCCGGCCCGAGGGGCCGAGCCGCTCGAGCACCGCGCGGCTGTGACCGCCCCGGCCGAAGGTGCCATCGATGTAGCAGCCGTCGGGGCGGATATTCAGGGCATCGATCGCTTCGGAGAGGAGGACGCTGACATGGATGGCAGCGGAGCTCATAGCGCCAGATCTTCCAGGCCCGGCGGCAGCAGGTCGGCCCCCATGCCGAACATGAGCTCCTGCTGCTTTTGCCAGCCGGCATCGGACCACAGCTCGAAGTGCGAGCCCTGCCCGACCAGCCAGACCGACTTTTCCAGCTCGCCGAACTGACGCAGCTCCGGCGCCACCAGCACGCGACCGGCCGCATCGAGCCGCTCTTCGCGCGCAAAGCCGACCAGCAGCCGCTTGAGCATCGCCGAGCGCGGCTCCAGGCTGGAGCCGGCGAGCACCTTGTCGCGAATCGGCTGCCAAGCATCGACGGGGTAGATCAGCAGGCAACGATGCGGGTGGGCGGTCAGCACCAGTTCGCCTGCGGCACTGAGCGCGTCACGATGCCGCGCCGGGATCGCCAGGCGACCCTTCGCATCGAGACTGAGCGCTGCAGCGCCTTGGAACATCACACCCCCTCGGGACCATTCGGAAGAGAGATTTGGTGCACTCTCTCCCACAATTGTGCACTTGAACCCACTCTAGTGCAAAGAACAAGGTCGGTCAAGCGCAGGAATCGAGGGTTTTGCCAATGGACACAACCACTTACCGACAAATTGGCAAATGGCCCGCAAAGGCTTTTTTCCAGACAAATCAATGACAACGGAAACAATGGAAAGACTTCACGCGAAGCCGCGCGTCATCGCCCCGCCGCGAGTGGGAGAAGGTGGGAAAAACCGTGAAGAAATCAACAGAAGTGGCGGGAAGTGGGAAGTCCGCCGATAAGCCGGGTTCTGTCAAACGCCCTTGCGGGCGCCGGGCAGTCATTCCTCTCGGCGACGCGTTGCCGCGCCGCTCTAGCAGCCTACCCGGGAGCGGCGCGAGCCACGCCGATGCTCCCCTATTTGGCCTTGCCCCGGATGGGGTTTGCCGTGCCGTCCGTGTCACCACGTCCGCGGTGGGCTCTTACCCCACCGTTTCACCCTGACCCGACATCTGCGGTCGTCGGCGGTTTGTTTTCTGTTGCCATCGCGTGTCTGCTCGGGTTTCCCCACCGCAAGCGGCGCAGATCACAGCACACGCAATGATCACCCCTTCGGGCGATACTTTCCGTCGCTTTGGCCTTTCGGCGTATGGCGCCCGGCCGTTAGCCGGCATCCTGCTCTGTGTGGCCCGGACTTTCCTCGATACGCTCGCGCGTGTCGCGACTGCCTGGCGAACTTCCCGGCGCGGATTATAGCGCGAGCGCGGTCGCTTCCGGTGAGGCGATCACCGTCACCGGCGTGCGCGCGCCGAGCGGCCGGAACTGGTCGGTATCGAGATAGAAGTCGCGCACGGCGTTTTCGCGCACGGCGTCGGGGATGCCCAGCAGCGGCAAGGCGGAGAGGTCGCGCGGCGCATTGAGCACCTCGCCCTTGCCGACCCGCTCGGCCAGCCAGGCGTCAGCCCAGGCCACCTGCCTGTCCAGGGGCATGGCCAGCACGGCCTCGGGCACCGCCACATAGATGGCCTTGGCGCACAGGCCGTTGAACGGGGTGCGCATCTGGTCGTAGGAGGCGTGGCCGAACAGGAGGAACCGGGTCGAGGCCTTCAGCCGGGCACGCGCATCCCAGAATGCCGCCAGCCAGTCGTGGTGCGCCAGCGCCTCAAGCAAGCCGATGTCGCTGCCGAGCACCAGCAGGCCGCATTCGTCGAACTGGGTCAGCGCGTCACGCACCGGGCCGCGGCTGCGGCTGCGGGTGGCGCCGCCCAACGCCGCTTCCTGCATGTGTCGCGCATTGAGCGCGGCTTTGGCCCGGGGGAAGCTTGCCCAGACCAGTGCGTTGAAGTAGTCGTGCCAGTTGTCGGCACGGGTCGCCACCTGGCCGCGATCGAACACCGCATACTCGTAGTCGGCGCCCGCCATGGGCGGCGCCACGAATTTGAGCGGCTCGCCGCTGGCGCTTTCGAGGCATGGCGCACACTGCGCCACCAGCCGGTTCAGCGCCATCAGCCCCGGCAGGCGGTCGCCGCTGGCGTCGAGCAGCGGCGCCAGCGGCGCAAACAACGGCCATTTGGCCAGCGCCGAGGGGATCAGGTAATCGGGGCGGTCGCTCACTGCGCGCCCTGTGCCGGCTCGAACACCATCACGCCGTCGCGCATGCGGAAGGTGCCCACCCGCGCGCCGGGCGGGCTGACCGGCGCATCGGCCCAGTCCTGCACCAGGCATTTCTCGGTGCTGGCCAGATACCAGCGGCGCCCCTGCTGCAAGGCCCACAGCTGGTAACCCGCCTCGAAGACGTCCATCGCCGGCCCCGCGCCGCTGCCCGGCCAGATCGCGACACGGCGCTGGCATTTGGGCAGCCGCGCCACCACCACGGCCTGCTCGATCTCGTCGGACCAGAAGTAGCGCTGCTCACGCACCAGCATCAGCGCGTGCTCGGAGCCCTCGATCTTGTAGGCGGTGGCGGAATTCTCGCAGCCGGTCAGGCCCAGCAGCACGAGCGGCAGCAGCAGGAGGCGACGGTCGAGCATCATGAGTTGGCGGTTCAGGTCAGTTGCCAGGCCACCGTGCCGCCCGCGCGCAGCGGGATCAGCGGGTCGTCCGGCAGGTAGTCGAGCTGCGCCGGCACGGCGGTGTTGGCACGGGTCAGCGTGAGGGTGTCGGTGTTGCGCGGCAGGCGGTAGAAGTCCGGCCCGAAGTGGCTGGCGAAGCCCTCCAGTCGGTCAAGCGCGCCGGCTGCCTCGAAGGCTTCGGCGTACAGCTCGATGGCCGCATTGGCGGTGTAGCAGCCAGCGCAGCCGCAGGCCGATTCCTTGGCACCGCGCGCATGCGGGGCCGAATCGGTGCCGAGGAAGAACTTCGGGCTGCCGGAAATGGCGGCGGCCACCAGCGCCTCGCGGTGCGTCTCGCGCTTGAGCACCGGCAGGCAGTAGTGATGCGGGTTGATGCCGCCGGCGAAGATCGCGTTCCGGTTGAGCAGCAGGTGGTGCGCGGTGATGGTCGCCCCGACGTTTGGGCCGGCCTCGCTCACGAACTGCGCCGCCTCGCGCGTGGTGATGTGCTCGAAGACGATGCGCAGCGCCGGGTACTCTTTTGCCAGCGGTGCCAGCACGCGATCAATAAAAATCCGCTCGCGATCGAAGATATCAACGTCAGCATGGGTCACCTCTCCGTGAACACACAGCACCATGCCCGAGGCTTCCATCCGCTCGAGCACCGGCCGGACCTTGTCGATGGCGGTCACGCCGGCATCCGAGTTGGTGGTGGCGCCGGCGGGGTAGAGCTTCACCGCAGGGATGAAGCCGGTCGCCAGCGCGCGGTCGATCTCATCGGGCGCCGTATTGTCTGTGAGATACAACGTCATCAGCGGTTCGAACTTGAGACCGGCCGGCACCGCGGCGAGGATTCGGTCACGGTAGGCGCGCGCCTGCTCGGCATTGACCACCGGCGGACGCAGGTTCGGCATGATGATGGCGCGGCCGAAGCGGCGGGCGGTGTCGGGCACGACAGCGGCCAGGGCGGCGCCGTCGCGCACATGCAGGTGCCAGTCGTCGGGGCGGGTGATGGTCAGGGTTTGCATGCGTGAACCTCGTTTTTCGTCGGGCCGAATTATGGCCCGACTCAGGATTTGATCGCCAGCGCGCGCTGGTAGAGCGCGTTCTTCGGCTGGCCGGTGATGTCGGCGGCAAGCTTGGCGGCCGTGCGGGTGGGCAGTTCGGCCAGCAACAGCGCGAGCACACGCTCGGCCTCGGCATCGAGCCCCTCGGCCGGCGGCGCGCCGGAGACCAGCAGCACGAACTCGCCGCGCTCGCGGTTGGCATCGGCATCGAGCCAGGTCTGCGCCTCGCCCAGCGGCAGGCGGGCGATTTCCTCAAAGCGCTTGGTCAGCTCGCGTGCCACCACCAGTTCGCGCGCCGGCCCGAGCACTTCGGCCATGTCGCGCAGACTGTCGCGCACCCGGTGCGGCGCTTCGTAGAACACGGTCACGTCGGCGCTCTCGCGCAGAGCCTCGAGCCGGTGCCGGCGCGCGCCGGCCTTGGGCGGCAGGAAGCCGACGAAATGAAAGCCCCCCTCGACAAAGCCGGCCACCGACAGCGCCGCCACCACCGCACTCGGCCCCGGCACCGGCACCACCGGATGGCCCGCCGCGCGCACCGCCGCCACTAGCCGCGCGCCGGGGTCGGAGATGCCCGGCGTGCCCGCATCGGAGACGAAGGCCACCTGCTCGCCCGCGGCCAACCGATCGACGATCTGCGCCGCGGCTCTCGCCTCGTTGTGCTCGTGCGCGGCCATCAGCGTGGCGCTAATGCCATGGGCGCTGAGCAAGCCCTTGGTGTGGCGGGTGTCTTCGGCGGCCACCACGTCCACCGCCCGCAGCACGGCCAGCGCGCGCAGGGTGATGTCCTGCAGATTCCCCATCGGCGTGGCCACCACATACAATGACGGCGTCCTGGAAAGCGGTGACTCGGTAATGTCCATGAAGCGCGTCGCTCAACTGTGCAAGTCCGCCATTGTCGGCCGCAGCCTGCCCCAACGGCAAGCCGCCAGCCGCGGCGCGGCGGCCGAGCAGCTGGCCGAGGCCCACCTGGCGGCGGCCGGCCTGCACACCCTGGCGCGCAACTTCCGCTGCCGCGGCGGCGAAATCGACCTGGTCTGCCGCGACGGCGCGACACTGGTCTTCGTTGAGGTGCGGCTGCGCGGGCGCAGCGATTTTGGCGGCGCGGCCGAGAGCATCACACCCCGCAAACAAGCCCGCATCATCCTCGCGGCGAGGCACTGGCTGAGCCAGGCCGGCCGGCTGGCGGATGCGCCCTGCCGTTTCGACGTGGTGCTGCTCGACGCGCTCGACGCGGGTGGTATCGACTGGATCCGAGGCGCCTTCGACAGCTGAGCAGAATGTAACGAAGCGCGTCGACCACGCCGGGTGCCGATGGCCCGCATGCTAGAATCGGCGCTCGTTTCAGCCCATTGCTTCGCGGATTCCCGATGGATCTCATCAGTCGCATTACCGACCAGTTTGAACAGAGCATTGCCACCAAGCGGGCGGCCATTGAGCTGCTCGCCGCGCCGATCGCCCATGCCGTCGACGTGATGACCGGCAGCCTGATGAACACCGGCAAGATCCTCGCCTGCGGCAACGGCGGCTCGGCGGCCGACGCCCAGCATTTTGCCGCCGAACTGGTCAACCGCTTCGAGATGGAGCGCCCACCGCTGGCCGCCATCGCGCTGACCACCGACAGCTCCACCATCACCTCCATCGCCAACGACTACGCCTACGACCAGATCTTTGCCAAGCAGGTGGCGGCGCTGGGCCAGCCGGGCGACGTGCTGCTGGCCATCTCGACCAGCGGCAATTCGCCCAACGTGATCGAGGCGATGAAGATCGCCCATGAGCGCGAGATGACCGTCATCGCCCTCACCGGCAAGTCCGGCGGGCGCATGGCCGAACTGTTGGGGCCGGAGGATGTCCATCTGTGCGTCCCGGCCGAGCGCACCGCGCGCATCCAGGAAGTGCATCTGCTGATTCTCCACTGCCTGTGTGACGGCATCGATTGTTTGCTATTAGGAGTCGAATAAAAATGAGTCATTCCCTGCGTCGCACCGTCCTCACGCTGGCCCTGGTCGCGGGTGTCGTGCCCGCCCTCCAGGGCTGCTTCCCGCTGGTGGCCACCGGCGTCGGCACCGGCGCACTGATGGTCTCCGACCGCCGCAGCTCCGGCGCCTATGTGGAAGACGAGGCCATCGAATGGAAGGCGGCCGCCCAGATCAAGGAGAAGCTGGGCGACCATGTGCACGTCAACGTCACCTCCTACAATCGCAACGTGCTGCTCACCGGCGAAGCACCCAACGCCGGTGCGCGCGACCAGCTGCCGCAGGTCATCGCCGTGGTGCCCAACATCCGCGGCGTGACCAACGATGTGCAGGTGGCTGGCCACAGCTCGCTGACCGCGCGCAGCAACGACGCGCTGATCACCTCCAAGGTCAAGGCGCGCATGATCGACTCATCCCAGGTGCAGGCGCATCTGATCAAGGTGGTCACCGAGTCGTCCACGGTGTATCTGATGGGCCTGGTCACCCAGGCTGAAGCCGATGCCGCCACCCAGGTGGCGCGCACCACGGCCGGGGTCAACAAGGTGGTGCGGGTGTTCGAATACATTTCCGACGCCGACGCCCGCCGGCTCGACCTGCTGCGCAGCGACAAGTAAGCGCCGTCGCGACCGCGCCCAACCGCCCTCCGGGGCGGTTTTTTTTGCCTGCGGCTCACGCGCTCTCGGTGTCGATCGGCAGCACGGTGTCGTACTTCACCTCGCGCAACACCACGGCGGTGCGGACGTTGGCCACGCCGGCGATGGCGAAGATCTGCTTGTGCAGGAAGTTGTCGTAGGCCTTCATGTCGGGCACCACCACCTTCAGGATGTAGTCCGCGTCGCCAGTGGTCGAATAGCACTCGATCACCTCCGGGTGCGCCAGCACCGCCCGCTCGAACTCGTCAACCGCGGTGCCCACATGGCGCGCCAGCGTCACATGCGCCAGCAGGCATTCCTTCAGGCCGATGGCCTCCCGATCGAGCAGCACGGTATGGCGGCGGATCAACCCCGCCTTCTCGATCTCTTTCAATCGGCGCCAGCACGGCGTCGACGACAGCCCTACCCGCGCCGACAGCTCCTGCACCGACTGGCGTGCATCGCGTTGCAGCTCAGCCAGAATGCGGCGCACAAATCGCTCAAGCACGACCGTTCTCCAAATTGACATAAATCAAGAGCGCACCTTCTCATTTCTCGCCGATGCATGGCAAGAGGGGAACGCGCAGACCACCATCGGCACCTAAACTGTTATCACCACAAATCATGACGGGCGACATGACCGGGACCACCCGGCAGCGATCGACCCCACGGAGAGAGACATGCGCCACCCCGAACCCCGGGTGAGCGCGCCGGCCGTAGCGCTCGCCTTCCAGGCCGAGCCGGAGGCAACCCTGGCGCGCCCCGACTACACCCTCAGCGACGCCTTCGAGGCCGACCACGGCGTCGTCTTCCTGACCGGCATCCAGGCCTTGGTGCGCCTGCCGCTGATGCAGGCGCGGCTCGACCGCGCGCGCGGTCTCCACACCGCCGGCTTCATCAGCGGCTACCGCGGCTCGCCGCTGGGCGGCTACGACCTGGCGCTGTGGAAAGCGAAGCAGCACCTCGATGCTGCCGACATCGCCTTTCAACCAGCCATCAACGAAGAGCTCGGCGGCACCGCGGTGCTCGGCAGCCAGCAGGTCGAAACCGACGAGCAGCGCACCGTCGATGGCGTATTCGCCGTCTGGTATGGCAAGGGCCCCGGCGTCGATCGCGCCGGCGACGCGCTCAAGCATGGCAACGCCTATGGCGCCTCGCCGCATGGCGGCGTGCTGGCAGTGCTGGGCGACGACCACGGCTGCGTGTCCTCGTCGATGCCGCACCAGAGCGATCTCACGCTCAAGGCCTGGCACATGCCGGTGATCCATCCCGGCAATGTCGCCGAATACCTGGAGTTCGGCCTCTACGGCTGGGCGCTGTCGCGCTTCTCGGGCAACTGGGTGGGCTTCAAGGCGATTTCGGAAGTGGTCGAGAGCGGGATGACGGTCGACCTCGACGCCGTGCGCCACGACTTCCCGCCGCCGGCCGACTACACCTCGCCCGCCGGCGGCCTGCACTATCGCTGGCCCGACCTGCCCAGCCTGGCGCTCGAAGCGCGCCTGGCCGACAAGCTCGACGCGGTGCGCGCCTTCGCCAAAGCAAACAGCATCGACCGCTGGATCCGCGCCACGCCCGAGGCCACGCTCGGCATCGTCACCGTCGGCAAGGCGCACTACGACTTCCTCGAAGTGCTGCGCCGGCTTGAGCTATCGCTCGACGACCTGGCCGACGCCGGCATCCGCCTCTACAAGGTCGGGCTGGTGTTCCCGCTCGAACCGACGCGCATCGACACGCTGGTCGACGGCCTGGACGAAGTGCTGGTGATCGAGGAAAAGGCGCCGGTGGTCGAGGAGCAGATCCAGACCCTGCTCTTCAACCGCCGCGGCGCGCGAGTGCGCGTGATCGGCAAGCACGATGCCGACGGCGCACCGCTGTTGTCGGCGCTGGGCGAGCTGCGCCCCTCGCGCATCATGCCGGCCTTCGCCCGCTGGCTGGCCGCTCACCGCCCGGCGCTCGACCGCCTCAGCCATGTGTGCGACTTCACCGCGCCCGAGGTGCTGTCGAATGCCGGCGACGCCGTGCGCCGCCTGCCCTACTTCTGCTCCGGCTGCCCGCACAACAGCTCCACCAAGATACCCGAGGGCTCGGTCGCCCAGGCCGGCATCGGCTGCCATTTCATGGCCTCGTGGATGGACCGCTCGACCACCGGCCTGATCCAGATGGGCGGCGAAGGCGCCGACTGGTCGGCCCACGCCCATTTCACCCGCCGGCCGCATGTGTTCCAGAACCTCGGCGACGGCACCTACTTCCACTCCGGCAGCCTGGCCATCCGCCAAGCCATCGCCGCCCGTGCCAACATCACCTACAAGATCCTCTACAACGACGCGGTCGCCATGACCGGCGGCCAGCCGCACGACGGCACCATCAGCGTCGAGCGCATCGCCCGCCAGGTCGAGGCCGAGGGGGTCAAGCGCCTGGCGGTGGTGAGCGACGAACCGGAGAAGTACCGCGGCGCGGAGAATCTGTTTCCGCCGGGCACCACCTTCCACCACCGCAGCGAGATGGACGCCGTGCAGCGCACGCTGCGCGACATCGAAGGCGTCACCGCACTCATCTACGACCAGACCTGCGCCGCCGAAAAGCGCCGTAGGCGCAAGAAGCACGCCTACCCCGACCCGGACCGCCGCATCTTCATCAACCCCGAGGTGTGCGAAGGCTGCGGCGACTGCGGCGCGCAGTCCAACTGCCTGTCGGTGATCCCGCTGGAAACGCCGCTCGGGCGCAAGCGCCAGATCGAGCAATCGTCCTGCAACAAGGACTTTTCCTGTGTGCAGGGCTTCTGCCCCAGCTTCGTCTCGGTGGCCGGCGCCACGCTCAGGAAGCGTGTCGGCAAGCTCGACGCGGCCACGCTCGACCACCTCATCCACGACCTGCCGACGCCGCACACGCATCTGGACGACGCGCCCTACGACCTGCTGATCACCGGGGTCGGCGGCACCGGCGTGGTCACCGTCGGCGCGCTGGTGTCGATGGCGGCACACCTCGACGGCCTGGCCAGCTCACAGCTCGACTTCATGGGTTTCGCGCAGAAAGGCGGCGCGGTGCTGGCCTTCATCCGCTGGGCGAAGACGCCCGACCTGCTCAACCAGGTGCGCATCGACACCCAGCAGGCCGACCTGCTGCTCGCCTGCGACCTGGTGGTGGGCGCCTCGGCCGAAGCGCTGCAGACCGTGCGCCACGGCCGCACCCGCATCATCGCCAGCGAACACCAGAACCCCACCGACCGCTTCGTGCGCGACCCGGACGCCCAGCTGCATGCTGACGCCCTGCTCAACAAGCTGCGCTTCGCCGCCGGCGACGAGGCGATGGAATCGGTCGACGCCTACGACCTCGCCCTGCGCCTGCTCGGCGACTCGATCGGCGCCAACATCCTGCTGCTCGGCTATGCCTGGCAGCGCGGCCGGGTGCCCGTCTCGCTGGCCGCGATCGAACGCGCCATCGTGCTCAACGGGGTGGCGGTCGACACCAACCGCATGGCCTTCCATCTCGGTCGGCTGGCCGCCGAGAAGCCCGAGGCGGTGCTCGCCCTGGCCGAAGAGCCGCCCCACAAGACGCTGACGCTGGACGCCCTGATCGCCCACCGCGTGGCGCACCTGACCGCCTACCAGGACGCCGCCTACGCGGCGCGCTACCGCGCGCTGGTCGAGCGGGTGCGCGCGGCCGAGCGTGCCGTGGTCGGCACCGACGCCCCCCTGCGCCTGACCGAGGCAGTGGCTTTCGGCTATGCCAAGCTGCTGGCCTACAAGGACGAGTACGAGGTGGCGCGCCTGTACACCGACGGCCGCTTCATGGAGGAGTTGCGCGACACCTTCGAGGGCGAGCTCAAGCTGACCTTCCACATGGCGCCGCCGCTCTTGGCCAGGGTGGATGCCGCCGGCCGCCTGATCAAGCGCGACTTCGGCCCCTGGCTGATGCGCGCAATGACATGGCTGGCACGCGGCAAGCGCCTGCGCGGCAGCCGGCTCGACCCCTTTGGCCGCACGGCCGAGCGGCGCATGGAGCGCGAACTGGCCCGCAGCTACCCGGAACTGATCGACGCGCTGCTCAATCGATTGACCGCGGCGAACCTCGACAAGGTCATCGCCCTGGCCGACCTGCCCCGCCAGCTGCGCGGTTTCGGCCATGTCAAGCACGCCAGCCTGCAGGCGGTCGCCCGCGCCGAAGCACCGCTGGTGAAGGCCCTGGGCGTGACACCGATATTCGCCAACGCACTCGGCCTGCTGCCGCAACCGATGGCACCCCGGTCATTCAGGGGTATCCCGGTGGTGTCCGGAAAATGAGCCCGGCGGCGCACAGGCGCTGCCCGCTCAGCCCGGTGGGCGCACCCGCGGCAGCAACACGCGGAAGGTTGTCCCCTCACCCACGGTGCTGCGCACCGTGATCTGCCCGCCGTGCTTCTCGACGATACCGTAGGACAGGGCCAAGCCCAGACCGGTGCCCTGGCCGACCGGCTTGGTGGTGAAAAAGGGGTCGAACAGGCGGCCGAGATGCTCGGCCGGAATGCCACAGCCCGAATCGGCCACCTCCACCCACACACTGTCGTCCGTCTGCCCGGTACGCAGCGTGATGGTGCCGGTATCGGCGATGGCATGGCCGGCGTTAACGATGAGGTTGAGGAAGACTTGATTGAGCTGCGAGGGGAGGCATTCGATGGCGGCGATGCCGCCGTAGTCCTTGCACACGGTCACCCGGTGCTTCATGTCGGTCAGCGCGATGTTGACCGTCGCATCCAGGCCGGCTTCAAGCGACACCAGTTGCCATTGGTCGTTGCCCCCGGCGCGCGAGAAGTCGCGCAGGTCCTGGACGATACGACGTACCCGATCGAGTCCGTCGCGCGACTCATCGAGCAAAGCGATGATGTCATCGCGAACAAAATCGAGATCGGCGTCCGCACAGGCCGCCTCAAACGCGCTCAGCGCCGGGCTGCCCGCCGGCAGCACCGCGCGCAAACTGCGTTCGCTCACCTCGGCCAACGCGAGCAGCTTGCCCACATAGCCGCCCAGCGTCGACAGATTGGCGCTGACAAAACCCACCGGATTGTTGATCTCGTGGGCCACGCCCGCCGCCAGTTGCCCGATCGAGGCCAGCTTCTCGGTCTGAAGCAGTTGTTGATGCGTCGTCGCCAGCGCTTGATTGGCCGCTTCAAGCTCGGCATTGCGCTCCTTGAGCGCGGCCTCGACCTGCATGAGATCGGTCACGTCCTGACCGATCGTGAATACGCCGATCACGTCGCCACTGGCCGCGCGATGCGGCGCGGCGCATACCTGAAGATAGCCGGCACTGCCATCCGGCCGGGTAAACGGCCGCTGATAGGCCGTTGACTCCCCGTTGAGCGCTCGCCGGAAATAGCCCTCGATCTCCGGATACACCGCCTCGCCGACCAGCTCCAGCAGGGTCTTGCCCCTCTCGCCGGCCTGGACACCACCAAAAACCAGGTCGCGCTTGTTGCTATAGACACAGCGCAGTTCCGCATCAAAAAAAGAAAGCTTGCCCGGCACATTATTCATCACCAGATCAAGCTGGCTGGCGCGCGCCTCGGCCTCGCGCTCGGCGCGCTTGCGGGCGGTGATATCAGTCCATGTCGTCACAAAGCCGCCACCGGGCAACGGCTCACCTCGAACGTCCAGCACCGACCCGTCGGGCCGGTCACGCTCAAACTGATGAGGCTCTCGCTTGCGACTGCGTTCGACCAGCGCGTCGGCATGCGCCTCGGGGTCACCATCGCCATATTCGCCGCGCTTCGCGTTGAACAGAAACAACTCCCTCAGCGTCGGCATGCGGCAGGCGAAGAGACTGTCGGGAAAATCGAGCAACTGGCGCGCCTTGCGGTTGAAGATGCGCACGGTGAACGCGGCATCGACCAACGCCACACCCACCGGCAGATTGTCCATCAGCACACTGATCTCAACCGCACTGAGGGACCCGCCCTCGGCAAGGGCCTGGCCAGAAAGTAGCGCGACGGCATTGGTCAGATCGGTCATGCCCTCTCCTCAGAGGCCTTGACGGCATGCGGCATGCCGTCTCTCCCTATGTCGGCACCCACGCGGCGAACTTGAACACGCCGGCTTGACCCCACACGCCGATGCTCGCGACACTGACATACACCATGAACACAGCCCCCCCAAAAGGCCGCGGCACCGCCCGCGCGCCGGACAGCCGATTTCTCGACTGGCAACGTGAGCCCAGCGACGACGGCTGGCCGCAGGACGCGCCGACGCCGCCGTTACGCACGCAACTGCAAATTGACACAGCCCGTAGCGTGATCACCACCAACCAGTCGCCCGACGTCCCCTTCACGCAATCGATCAACCCCTACCGCGGCTGCGAGCACGGCTGCGTGTATTGCTTCGCCCGGCCAAGCCATGCCTATCTGGGGCTGTCGCCGGGGCTGGACTTTGAGACGCGCCTGGCATGGAAGCCGGATGCCGCCTCGCTGCTGCGCGCCGAACTGTCCGCTCGCGGCTATCACTGCTCGCCGATCGCCTTGGGCGTCAACACCGACGCCTATCAGCCCGTGGAACGGGAGCTTGGTGTCACGCGCGAGATTCTCCAGGTGCTGGCCGAGTGCCATCACCCGGTGGTGATCATCACCAAATCGGCCCTCATCGAGCGTGATCTGGACATTCTCGGGCCGATGGCGCGCGAAGGCTTGGTGCAGGTGATGGTGTCCGTCACCACCCTCGTTGCCGAGCTGGCCCGCAGCCTGGAGCCGCGCGCGACCGCACCACACCGCCGGCTACGCACAATTCGCACGCTGGCCGAGGCGGGTGTGCCGGTCGGTGTGCTGTTCGCGCCGCTGATTCCGGCGCTGAACGACGAAGAAATGGAAACGATTTTGTCGACGGCGCGCGCGCAGGGCGCAAGCACGGCGGGCTATGGGGTGCTGCGACTGCCGCGCGAAGTCGGGCCGCTGTTCGAGCACTGGCTTAACGACCATGCGCCGGGCCGCGCCGCGCATGTGATGAGCCTGGTCCGTCAGCTGCGCGACGGCCGGGTGAACGATGCCCGCTTCGGTCAGCGCATGCGCGGCTCCGGCCTGTTTGCCGATCTTTACCGCCAGCGATTCGCCCTGGCCTGCAAGCAGCTCGGCCTCGCCCCGCGCCATCTGGCGCTCGACACCCAACGCTTCACGCCCCCGGGTGCCGATCGGCAAGGCCGCTTGTTCTAGGCCGGTCCGGCCAAGGACTCGTACAAGCCGACCACCAGATTGAGCTGTTCGAGAATCCGCTCGCTGGTCGTGGCGATGGCCAGCAGCGCCTTGGGCGAACTGCCCTGCCCGAGCGCATTCTGGAAGAAGAACCATTGCTGATCGACCAGCGAAAGTTCGTTGGTGATCTGTGCCGTGTTCTGCGGCGCCGCCTTGAGCAGCTCCAGCGCCTTGATGAACTCCTCGCGCGCCTTGCCGAGCGCCTCAATCGAGGCCTGCGACTCGACCCCGAAACGGGCGAAGTAAACAAATTTGGCCATGCGCTGCGAGAGCATCCGCTGACGACCCGCCACGTTGATCAGCCGGCCCTCGGTGGTTCCCGAAGCGCGCTCATAGGCCTGTGTTGCGGCGTGAGCGGCGCTCAACACGGCTTCGTTTCGGGTATAGATTTGCGCCGCGCTCTCGGGCGACGGCGCCACCAGCAGTGCCGCGCGATAGCTCTGCCAGTCGGCGCTCAACTGCACCAGCGTGGCCTGCACATCGGCGGTCGGCACAAAGCGCGACAGCTCCGTCATCTGCGTCTCGAACAGTGCCATCGACGACTGCAGGAGCGTGGTGGCGACGCCGGGCGTCACCCCCAGCCCTTGCATCAGCCAGGCCTTGGCGCAACGCTGTGAGAGCATGCGCTGGCGCCCCGCCTTGTTGATGGCCTGGGCAACACTCAGGCCTGGCTCAGCGGCCACTGGCATGGCGCCGGGCGCCGCGATTGCCTTCGGCAGCGCCAATACCCCGGCGGCGCCCAGGGCGGCCTTGATCAGTTCTCGTCTGCGGATCATCTCGTCACCAGAATTCACAAATTGTGAAGATGGTGTAACGACCCGGCTTCAGATTCCTTGATGCAAAGCAACATCATGCTTGATGCATGTCAAGCCGTACCACCAACCGTCAGCCGGTCGATGCGCAAGGTGGGCTGGCCGACGCCCACCGGCACGCTCTGGCCGTCCTTGCCGCAGGTGCCGACGCCGGGGTCGAGCGCCATGTCATTGCCGATCATCGCCACCCGGGTGAGCGCGTCAGGACCGTTGCCGATCAGGGTCGCACCCTTGACCGGGCGGGTGACCTTGCCCTTCTCGATGAGGTAGGCCTCAGCGGTCGAGAACACGAATTTTCCCGAGGTGATGTCCACCTGACCGCCACCGAAGTTGACCGCATACAGCCCGCGATCCACCGAGGCGATGATTTCCTGCGGATCGTGACCGCCATTGAGCATGTAGGTGTTGGTCATGCGCGGCAGCGGCAGATGCGCGAAGGACTCGCGCCGGCCGTTGCCCGTAGGGGCCACGCCCATCAGGCGCGCGTTGAGCATGTCCTGCATGTAGCCGGTGAGGATGCCGTCCTCGATCAGCGTGGTGCATTGGGTCGGGTTGCCCTCGTCGTCGATGGTGAGCGAGCCGCGCCGGTCGGCCAGCGTGCCGTCATCGACCACGGTGACGCCCTTGGCCGCCACCTGCTGGCCGATGCGCCCGGCAAAGGCCGAGCTGCCCTTGCGGTTGAAGTCGCCCTCCAGGCCATGGCCGATGGCTTCGTGCAGCAGGATGCCGGGCCAGCCCGAACCGAGCACCACGGTCATGGTGCCGGCCGGCGCCGGGTCGGCCGAGAGGTTGACGCTGGCCTGATGCACGGCCGCCCGGGCATATTCACGCAGGCGGTCGTCGTCGAACCAGGCGTAGTCGAAACGCCCGCCACCACCGCCGCTGCCCTGCTCGCGCTTGCCGCCTTCTTCCATGATGACCGAGATCGACACCCGCACCAGCGGCCGCACATCGGCAGCCAGGTGGCCGTCGTTGCGCGCCACCAGGATGGTCTCCCACGAGCCGACCAGGTGCGCCATCACCTCCTTGACCCGCGGGTCTTCAGCGCGCGCAAACTGTTCCAGGCGCTCGAGCAGGCGGACCTTGTCGGTGTCCGCCAGCGACAGGAACGGATCAACGCCACGGTAGCGCGGGGACACGGCCGCCGGCCGGCCGATGCGGGTCCGGCCATTGCCGCCGGCCTCACCAATCGCGCGGGTGGCGTCGGCCGCCGCCATCAGGGCCGGCAGGCTGATATCGTCGGAGTAGGCGAAGGCGGTTTTTTCGCCGCTGATCGCGCGCACGCCGACGCCCTGGTCGATATTGAAACTGCCGGATTTGACGATGCCCTCTTCCAGGCTCCAGGCCTCGGTGCGGTGGTACTGGAAGTAGAGGTCGGAATAATCCACCTGGTGGACATGCAGCCGGCCGAAGACCGTTTCGAGGGCCGACAGGTCGAGCCCGGTCGGCGTCAGCAGGTGGCGTTCGGCAGTGTGCAGGGCTTCTGTGTGATCGGTCATGGGACTCCACTCGGGTCGCGTCAGACGGCGCGACCGGTCAGTAACTCAGGATAGGCGACGATGAGACAGGGCCGGCAGACGGGTGCGCACGTCGCGGATGCGCGCGGGGACCATGTCGGCCACCACCACGCCGGGCCCCTCGGCACGGCGCGCCAGCACCTCGCCCCACGGGTCGATGATAAGGGTATCGCCATAGGTGCGTCGCCCGCTGGGGTGGCGTCCGCCCTGCGCCGGGGCCATCACGTAGCACTGGTTCTCGATGGCGCGGGCGCGCAGCAGCACCTCCCAGTGCGCCTGGCCGGTGGTGTAGGTAAACGCGGCGGGGAGGACGATCAGGTCGACCGCGCCCATGGCGCGAAACATCTCCGGAAAGCGCAGGTCGTAGCACACCGACAAGCCAACCCGCCCGCAGGGCGCGTCGAAGGTGACGACCGCCTCGCCCGGCTCGATGGTCTCGGCCTCGTCGTAGCGCTCGGCACCGTTGTCAAAACCGAACAGGTGGATCTTGTCGTAGCGCGCCACGCGCTCGCCCGCCGGATTGAAGACCAGGGTGGCGTTGCGCACCTTGTCGCCGGCGTCGGCCACCAGCGGCGAGGTGCCGCCGATCAGCCAGATGCCGTGGCGCCTGGCCGCCGCCTGCAGGAACTGCTGGATCGGGCCGCTGCCATCGCGTTCGCGCAGGCGCACCTTGTCGGCTTCGTCGCTGCTGATCAGCGGAAAGTACTCGGGCAGCGCCACCAGCTGCGCGCCGGCCTGCGCAGCCTCGGCGACCAGGTCCCCGGCAATGGCCAGGTTTTCGGTCACGTCCGGGCCGGAGACGGTCTGGATCGCGGCGATGCGCACGGGCGCGTCGAAGCTCATGTCATTGACTCCCTGCGCCGCCTTCGGGCGGTGCGGACGAGGTTCGGGTCACCACCGGCTCGGTCCAGGTGCCGGTGACTTTGTAATCGAAGGAAAAGGCCTTTTCCAGCGGGTCCTGCAGCGCCTTCTGGACCAGATAGGTCACCACGCCCGCCACCGGATTGACGGCCCCCAGCGCGGCGCCGACGGCCACCGTTTCACTCAGGGTCGGCTGCACTGTGACATCCAGATTCTGGGTTTCGTTCGGCACATTGGCGGAGCCGCGCATCAGCACCTTGGCTGCGGGCCCGCGGATTTCCAGCGGATCGGTGCGCAGCACGCCCCGATCGATGTCGATGCTACCGGAAATGCTGTCGAAGGCGAATCCTTCGCTGAACACGTCGCGGAAGTCGAGCGTGATCCGCCGCGGCAGGGACTGCAGGCTGAGCACGCCGAGCAGGCGCCCGACGCCCGGCTCGAGCTTGCGGAACTGGCCCTTTTCCGCCGACAGCGTCAGCGCGCCGGTCATCGACGCCACGTTGAGATCGGTCGGCGGCCCCTGCCAGGCGACCTTGCCGGCGAGCGTCGCCTGCCCACCCTGCACCGCTTCGGCATGGCCGAGCCGCTTGAGCAGGGCGCCGACATCAGGACTCTCGAGGGAGAAATCGAGCTCGGTCTTGGCCGGCGCTTGCGGCCACCACTGGCCGGTACCGGAGAGCACCCCATCCGGGCTGCCCAGCGTCAGCCGGTTCAGGTGCCACAGCCCGCCGCGGTTGAAGGCCTGCACCTCGAGGCGCCCAAGTTCCAGGCCATCCAGGCCAAAGCGCTCGACCAGCACATCGAGCGCGGGCAGCGACTCGGGCGGCTTGAGCTCGGACAGCGCCACGCTGTCGTCCGCCCCCTTCCCGAGCAGCAGGTGGGAGAAGCGCGCATGCACGTTGCCATCACCCGTGCGCAGCCAGTCGATCACGCCGGCCGCCTCCTTGGCCTTGACCTGCATGCGCCAGCGATCGTCGGCCTGACGGGCATCGATCTGTACGGCATGCAGATCCAGGTCGGCCACGGTCAGGCGCGGCGTGCGCAGCGTTGCCCCGACGACCGGCAGCGTACCGGCGCCCGCAGCGCCCTGGTTCATCACCGCACGCCAGGCGTCTACATCGATATGCGGCTGGACGATGGCCACCCGCAGCCCGCGCTCGCTGGTCGGTGCCGGCACGCCAACGCCAAGGCCGCCGCGCAGGCCGGCGCCAGCGGCCTCGTCCCGCGGGATGGCCAGCTGCAACTGCGCCTGATCGGCCAGGCTGGCGTTCAACACCGCGGGCTGCCCCGGCGTCATCTGCACCGACACCCGGGTCGGCCAGGCCGTCAGCGCTGATTTGTTGAACGGCGCCGGGAGGCTGCTGGCCACACCGGTCAGCGGCGTGTCGACCTGCACGTCGGCCTGGCGACCACGCACGGTGATCTGCGCCGTCCACGGGGTCTCGCCCGACACATGCGCCATCGCCGGCCACGGATAGGCGGCTTGCACGGCCGCCAGCGCCGCCTCGCCGCGCGCATCGAAACGCACCCCGCGGTCGGCCAGTGTGCTGGCGGTCAGCTGCATCGGCTTGCCGAACAAGGTGCCCCCGGCCTGCGGGATGCTCAGTTCGCGCGCCGTAAAATTGACCTGGCCCGCCGCCTCGGTGATGGGGGGCAAGCCCGGCACGACCGTCAGCGCATTGGCCTTGAAGCGATAGCGCCCGGTCACCTCAGTATCGGCCACCCGGCGCAGCGGCATGACCAGCTTCAGATCGAGCACACCGTCGCCTTCGGCATGCATGTCGTCGGTGAAGCCGTCGATCCGCTCGCGCACCGGGCTGTCACCGACGAAGCGCAGGAAATCCTGGGTGCCGCCGCTGGCCGTCCCGGTGATGGTGAGCACCTCGTCCGGCACGTCGAGGTCGGGCAACACCACCAGCACCTTGCCCAGGCGCACACCGAAGATCCGCCCCTGGCTGGCCGAGATTTCCATGCGCGCGCCTTCAAAGCGCAAACCGCCCTCGATGGCCTCGATCGTCGGCCAGGCCGAGGCATAGTCGAGCTTCGCCCCGCTGAACCGGCCGGTAATCAAGAAAATGCCACCGCCGTCACGGAACGGGAAATCTGCCAGATCGCCCTGCAGGCGCAAGCGCACATCGCTGGCGCGCCCGGCGGTGATGCTGCTGCGCAGCCACTGGCGGGTGTCCTGATTGACCACCGTCGGCATGTAGCGCCACACCGCGGTGCCGTCGGCCTCGCTCAGGCGGGCCTGGAGGTCAATGACGCCGGGCCCATCGGCGGCCGGCTCGTAGTAGCCACTGGCCTCGCCCTGCGCGTCGTCATTCGCGAAGCGTGCCCGATCGAGCGCCACCCGCAAGGTCCCGTCGCGCCGCTGCCAGCCACCTTCGGCAAACAGGCTGTCGAAGCGCATCGGCGCCTCGAACACGGCGGGCAGCGCCAGCGTCATGTCGGCGCTGTCGAGCACATAGCGCCCGCTGCGCTCATTGCCGTCCACATGACCACTGATGCCGGCCAACCCCGGCCAGTCTTCACGCGTGGGCGACTGCAGGCCGACACCGTCGAAATCGGCCGCCACCTGCCAGGCGGTCGGCGCCGCCGCCGCGCCGGTCCACTGCAGTGCCACGTCGCGAAAGCGCCCTGTCGGCGCAATGCCGGCCAGCCGTGTGCGCGTCGCTGCGTCGAAGGGCAGGTACGCAGCCAGCGCCGACAGCGCGGCGAGATCAAGCTGGTTGACGTCGAAACGGGTCACTTGCGAAGCTCCTTCACCCCGCCGGCTCAAGCGCAGGTCGGTCGGAGCAAGATGCACGCCGTCACCGGTCTCGAGTGACACGGACTGGCTGGTGAGCAGCGTCTCCGCGGCATTGCGCCGTACGCCGATGCGTCCGGACAGGCGGGCCAGATGCAACTCGGGCAACGCCTCTCCGAGCTGCGCGCGCGCATCGTGCAGCGCCAGGTCGACCGTCGCATCGGTCGGCTCGCCGCGGTTGACACCGACCCACAGCCGCGCGTCGCCAACGCCCGTCAGCCCGGCCGGCACATCGACCCATGCATGCAGCGTGTCCAGCGAAGCGCCGGAAATCGACATGAAGAGACGGCCGGTCCACGCCGCCGGCGCAGCCTCGTCCACATGGCGCAGGTCGGCCCGCAGGTCGACCCGCTCGGCCAGCCGGCCTTCGGGCATCATCGTCAGTCCCGCTGCGTGCGACCCAAAGCCCTTGAGCAACCGGAAGTTCACCGCCTCGAGCCGCAGCGGCGGGGCCTGCCGAA
>JAWKYX010000009.1:0-78137 GCA_041396265.1 Rhodocyclaceae bacterium | reverse complement strand
GCATCGCGCCTTCGAGCGCCTGCACCTTGGCCACACGGGCGTCGCGCTGGAGGTTCACGAAGCGGGGCACGGCCACCGCTGCGAGGATGCCGAGGATGGTGATGACCACCACCAGTTCAACCAGAGTGAAACCTGCCGATTGCTTCTTCATCTTGCTCTCCTGATGCAAAAACCTGTTCCGAGCCGCGAGGCGGCTCACCATGTTCAGCGGGGAAGCCCCCCACTATTCCAGCCATCCGGTGGCCCCGGTGGGCCGCATGCGCGGCAAGCCCCCCTCGACCACCACTTCAAAACCCAGCCGCTCACTGCCCGAATCGGACAGGATCGGCACATACATCAGCGCCCCGGCGCGGCGGTCAAAATACCAGTAACCAAGCTGCAGCGAGGCCGGCGCCGCACCGGCGTACTCGCCCCGGTAGCCCCCGGGCGGCTGCTCGAGCCAGCGCACCGGGTTGGTACCGGCCAGCGCACGCACCGCCGCTTCCTGCCCGCGGGCGATGCGGCTGCCCGCTTCGGCCTTGAGGCCCAGCTCCAGCCGCGCCACCACCTCGCGTACCCGGCTGCGCTCGGCTTCCCGCTCCATCCAGGCCACAGCCTCCAGCAGACCGAACAACAGGGCCGAGATCACGACCAGCGCCACGGCTACCTCCAGCAGCGTGGCACCCCGGCTTCGCGCGGGCCACCGCTCAGCCGCCACGGTGCAGGGCCGCCTTGCCGAAATCCCACATCGGCAGGAAGACCCCGAGCGCGAGGATCAGCACGATCACGCCCAGGCCGATGATGAGGATGGGCTCGATGCGCGCCGAGAGCGTCTTGAGCTCGTACTCGACTTCGCGCTGGTACATGTCCGCGACCTCATCGAGCATCTCGTCGAGCGAACCCGTTTCCTCGCCCACCATCACCATTTGCAATACAACGGGTGTAAACACCCCGGACTTGATAGCGGTACGCAAAATGCTGTCGCCACGCTCCACGCCTCGGCGCATCTCTTCGACCTGGGCGGTGAGCCAGCGGTTCTCGACCACATGGGCGGTGAGCCCGAGCGCCTGCACGATGGGCACCCCGCTGCGCACGCCCAGCGCCAGGCTGCGCGCGAAGCGCGCCAGCGAGGCCTTGTGGATGATGGAGCCGGCAATCGGCAGGCGCAGCTTGGCGCGATCCCAGGCGGTGGCGAGCCCGGCGTCACGCAGCGCGAGCTTCACGCCCACCACGGCCGCGACGGTGCCCAGCAACATGGCCGGCCACCATGCCACCATGAAGCCCGAGAAGCCGAGCAGCAGCACGGTCATGGCCGGCAGCTCCGCGCCCAGGCCCTGGAAGACCTTGGCGAAGGTCGGGATCACGAAGATGTTGATGATGACCAGCGCGGCCGCCATGGCGAGCACCACGAAGGACGGATAGCGCAGCGCCGAGCGCACCTGCTCGCGCATGTAGCGCTGGAACTCGAGGTGGTGAAAGAGGCGCAGGAAGATCTCTTCGAGCCGGCCGGTGCTCTCGCCCACCCGCACCATGGCCACGAAGAAGCGGTTGAAGACCGAGCCCTGCTTTTCGAGCGCACGCGACAGTTCGCTGCCCGATTCAAGCGATTCGCGCACCTCGCGGATCACCCCGCCGAAAGTCTTGTTGGTGGCCGACTCCTGCAGGCCACCGAGCGCACGCAGGATGGGCACGCCGGACTTGAGCAGGGTGTACATCTGGCGGCAGAACAGCACGAGGTCAACATGACGCACCGTACCGCGCGAGAGGCTGGCGCGCAGGCGGGTGAGCAGCGGCGCCTGCGCCGGCGCGGCTTCGACGACCTCG
Source organism: Rhodocyclaceae bacterium (assembly GCA_041396265.1). Lineage (GTDB taxonomy): Bacteria > Pseudomonadota > Gammaproteobacteria > Burkholderiales > Rhodocyclaceae > Nitrogeniibacter. The sequence goes on along the minus strand of JAWKYX010000009.1, from coordinate 76,334 downwards.
ATCGGCGTGATGCCGTCGTCGCCGAGCCGGTCGATCACGGCCTCCAGGCTGCCGGCCTCGATCTGGCCCTCGATGCGTTCGCCGGCGCGGTCACGACCGGCGTATGCAAACAAGGCCATGTCAGCCCCCCGGAGTGCGCGCGGGCGCCATGTCAGCGCTCATCGACCTGGCTGGTCACGCGCAGGCCTTCTTCGAGCGTGCTGCGGCCGGCCAGCACCAGGCGCACCGCGTCGCTGCGCAGATTGCGCCCGTGCATCTGCGCGCGCGCAGCGCGCACGAAAACCGCCGGGTCGGGGTTGTTGGCGGCGTCTACGAGTTCCTGCGTCATTTCGAGCATCTCGTAGATGCCGGTGCGCCCCTGGTAGCCGGTGCCGGCGCAATGCGAGCAGCCGCGCCCCTTCACGAAGCGCTGGCCCGGCGCCACCTCCACGCCCTCGGCGTGCAGCCAGCCGAGCTCCTGCGGAGTGGGCGTGTGTTCGTCGGCGCAGTGGCGGCACACGATGCGCATCAGGCGCTGGGCCACCACCATCTGCAGCGACATGGCCACCATGTAGCGCGGCACGCCCATGTCGATGAGGCGGATCGGGGTGCCCACGGCATCATTGGTGTGCAGGGTGGACAGCACGAGGTGGCCGGTCATGGCGGCGCGCATGCCGATCTCGGCGGTTTCCTGGTCACGCATCTCACCCACCAGCACGATGTCCGGGTCCTGGCGCAGGGCGGTGCGCAGCACGCGCGAGAAGCTGAGGTCGATCTTTTCGTGCACCTGCACCTGGTTGATGCCCGGCAGCCGGTATTCGACCGGGTCCTCGACGGTGATGATCTTCTTCTCGGGCGTATTGAGTTCGGCCAGCGCAGCATAGAGCGTGGTGGTCTTGCCGCTGCCGGTCGGACCGGTCACGAGCACGATGCCGCTGGGGCGGTGGATGGCCGCGCGCAGACGCTCGAGCATGGCCGGGGCCATGCCGATGTGGTCGAGCCCGAGCAGGCCGGTGCTCTGGTTCAGCAGGCGCATGACGACCGACTCGCCATGCTGGGTCGGCATTGTGGACATCCGCACGTCAATGGAATGGTTGCCCACCTTGATGTTGAAGCGCCCGTCCTGCGGCAGGCGGCGCTCGGAGATGTCGAGGCCCGACATCAGCTTCAGGCGCAGCACCAGCGCGGTGGCCACCTTGCGGTCGGCCTCGGTCTGCACATGCATCACGCCGTCGATGCGGTAGCGGATGCGCAGATTGGCTTCCTGCGGCTCGATGTGGATGTCCGAGGCGCGCACCTGCACGGCCGACTCGAACACCGACTGCAGCAGCTTGACCACGGGCGCGTCTTCCAGGCCCGGCGTGATGCCCAGGGCGCCCAGGTCGATGGCCGAATCGCCCAGCTCGGCCGTCAGCTCATCGGCCAGGCCGCTGATTTCCTCGGAGCGCTGATAGACCCGGTCGATGGTCTCGATCAACTGCCCCTCGGCCACCACGCACACATCGACGTCGCCACCCACGAGCTTGACCACTTCATCGTAGGCGAACAGGTCGGACGGGTCGGCAAAGCCCACACGCAGGCCGGCGGCGCCCTGCTCGAGCACGATGGCGCGGAAACGCCGCGCCGCGGTTTCGTTCAGCTTGCGGACCAGTTCGCGGTCGAGATTGAAGCTGCGCAGATTGACGTAGGGCACCGCAAGCTGGCGGGCGATCGCCTCGGCGATCTGCTCTTCGGTCACGAAGCGGCTATCCACGAACACCCGGCCCAGGCGGCGGCCGGTGATCTTCTGCTCCTCCAGCGCCTGCTTGAGCTGCGCGTCGGAGAGCAGGCCCTGCTGCACCAGCACTTCACCAAGACGGATCTTCTGCGGCCGGGTCATGCCTTCGTTTTCCTTGCGATGCGACGCCGGAAAAGCCCACGGCGACTGCCGGCGAACTTACCCCGTTCGACCGATGGAATCAAGGCTGGGCGGTGCTTTCGGCGCGGTGTGCTGCGACGAACGGGCCGTGCGGGCCGTCCTGGGCAAGGGTCAAAAAAAGACGGCGGGCCGAAGCCCGCCGCAATCCGTGCCACGCAATGCCTCAGACGCCTTCACGTGCGATGGCCATCGCCTCCTTGAGCACGCTGATGTCTCCAATATGGTTGGACAGCAGCAGGATCAGGCGGGCGTTGAGCATGGCCGACTGCTCGTCGGTGAGGTCACGATGGGTCTCGATGAGGGCTTCGTAGAAGTCGTCGCCCGGCGTGAAGGCATGGAAATAGCGCTTGCCGGGTTCGGCGAAGTTGGGGGTGGTGGTCAGGGCCATGGTCGGTCTCCTCAGGCGTTGCAGGTGGCCACGGCCACGGCGCGCTGCACGGCGGCCGGGTCGAGGGCGCGCCAGCGGGCAGCCACATGCTGGTCGGGACGGGCGAGGTAGCAGGTGCCGGGCTGGCCGTCGTAGCGCTCGGCGATGCGCCCGCGGCTGTCGGTCAGCGTCTTGAGGCCGGCCGGGGCCATGCCGGTGCGCGCCACCACGAGGGCCTGCACCGGGATGCTGCCCTCGCCGAGCGCGGCGAGCGTGTGGGCGGTGGCGGCGTCGAGCGTGCCGGCATCCTCAATGAAATAGAGCAGCTGGAAGCGGTTGCCGAGCACATTGAGCAGCCAGGGCTCGCCGGTGTCGGTCTCGATGGGGGCGTCGTCCATGGGCGCGCCGGGCACCATGTTGCCGGCAAAGGCCTCGGCATCCGCCGTGTTGAGGCTGGACTCGGTGAGCACGGCGGGCACCGACAGGCGACCGGAATTCACCAGCGCGCGGGCAAAGGTGTAGTGCTCGGCCAGGCCCAGCACGGCGTTGCGGAAGGTCTTGCTGGTGGTGCTCTTGGGGGTGATGAAATCGGTCGAGCGGGTCGAGTTCATCAGGTTTTCATCGGCGGCGAACACGCGCTCTTCGGAGTAGGTGTCGAGCAGCGCGGCCGGGGCCTTGCCGTCCATGACGAGCTTGAGCTTCCAGGCCAGGTTGTCGGTGTCCTGGATGCCGGAGTTGGCGCCGCGCGCGCCGAAGGGCGAGACCTGGTGCGCGGCATCGCCGACGAACAGCACGCGGCCGTGGCGGAAGCTGTGCATGCGGCGGCACTGGAAGGTGTACACGCTGACCCATTCCAGGTCGAACTCGCGGTCGTCGCCAAGCATGGCCTTGATGCGCGGGATCACGTTCTCGGGCTTTTTCTCGACCTCGGGGTCCACGTTCCAGCCCAGCTGGAAGTCGATGCGGAACACGTTGTCGGCCTGGCGGTGCAGCAGCACCGACTGATTGCGGTGGAAGGGCGGGTCGAACCAGAACCAGCGCTCGGTCGGGAAGTCGGCCTTCATCACCACGTCAGCAATCAGGAAGCGGTCCATGAAGATCTTGCCTTCGATGTCCAGGCCCATCATGGTGCGGATGCTGGAACGCGCGCCGTCGGCGACGATCAGCCAGTCGGTGTCGATGTTGTAGACGCCGTCGGGCGTCTCGACGCGCAGCGCGGTGCTGTCCTCGCCCGGATTGACGGCGATCACGGTGCTCTTCCAGCGCAGCTCGACGCCCACCGCCTCGGCGCGCTTCACCAGGTACTCCTCGAGGTAGTACTGCTGGAGGTTGATCATGCCCGGGCGGTGATGGTCCGGCTCGGGACAGAGGTTGAAGTTGAACACCTCTTCCTCTCGGAAGAAGGTGCGGCCGACGTTCCACGACACGCCCTTGTCCACCATCTCGTCGCCGCAGCCGAGGCGGTCGAGCACCTCCAGCGCACGCTTGGCATAGCACACGCCGCGCGAGCCGATCGACACGGTGTCGTCATTGTCGAGCACCACCACTTTCTGGCCCTGGATGGCCAGGTCGATCGCCGCCGCCAGGCCCACCGGGCCTGCACCGACCACCACCACCGGGTAGCGACCCGGCACGCCGTTCTCACCCGCGGCCAGCTCCGCCGGCTTGCGGTATTCGAACTTCGGATACTTGTACATGCTCAACACGTTGCGTCCTCCTTTGGACAAATCTGGGATCTCGGCCGGTCTGTTCGCTGCGCTGCCGGCTTGAGGATCGGGCGGCCCGCCGGGGCCGCCAGGGGTTGTTCAGTAGTCTGTTCGGTTACGTAGGGCCGGCTTCAGCCGGCCATGGCGGGTTGAAACCCGCCCTACGGGGTTCAGTCCGCCTGCAACGCGTGCCACATTTCCTGGTCGCGCTCGGCGGTCCAGATGCGCGGATGCTTGATGCCGCTGGCCTCGTCGACCGCACGGGTCACGTCGAAGGGCAGGCAGTGCTCGTAGATGAACACCTGGGCGAACTTCGGATCCATCTGCTGACGGATCAGCGCCATGGCGGCCTTCAGGTCCATGCCCTGGGCGGCCGCTTCCTTGGCCGAGCTGTACAGCGTGGTGACGAAATCGCGGGTGTAGGCCAGGCCTTCGGCCACCTTTTCCGGCGTGGTCAGCGCGGGGCCGCGGCCCGGCACCACCGCCTGCGGCTTGAGCGCGGCAATCGCGTCCAGCGTGGCGGGCCATTCTTCGAGCTGGGCGTCGCCGGTGTAGCAGGCGGCGTCGCACTCGACCAGGTCGCCCGAGAACAGCACCTGCTCGCTCGGCACCCACACCACGGTGTCGCCCTTGGTGTGGCCGGGGCCGAGGTGCAGGATCTGCACTTCCAGCTTGCCCATCCACAGCGTCATCGCGTCCTTGAAGACCAGCGTCGGCCAGGTCAGGCCCGGCACCGAGTCAAAGTTCTGGAACAGGCGCGGGAAGCGCTCGTATTCCGACTTCATGTCCTGCTCACCGCGCTCGACGATCATCTCGTAGGTGCCCTGGCTGGCGATGATCTGCTCCATGCCCTCGGCCTTGTAGCCCGAGGCGCCGAGCACGCGCACCGCGTGGTAGTGCGACAGCACCACGTACTTGATCGGCGCGGCGCTGACCTTGCGGATCTCGGCGATCAGGCGCTGCGCCATCACCGGCGTGGCCAGCGTGTCGCAGATCAGCACCGCCTCGTCGGTGATGATCACGCCGGTGTTGGGGTCGCCCTCGGCGGTGTAGGCCCAGCAGTGGGCGGACAGTTGTTCGAAGGTGGTTTTTTTCTCTTCCAGGTCGGCCTGGGAGGCGAAGACTTTGGTGTTCATGGGGCACTCCGTGATCTTGGGGTGGGGCGGGTCAATCGAAACGGATGCAGGCATCCGGTTGACCGCGACATCTGCATCCTAGTTTTCGATTCGTTATTAGTCAATCGTTTTGTTAATAGCAAACTTCCATCCCGGCGGCAGGCCCCGGTTTTTTGCCCGAAAACTGCTAAGATGCCGCCAAAAACACGGAAGGCATCCACCCATGGAACGTGATCGCCGGGGCATCCAGTCGATCGAAGTCGGCGGCACGCTGCTGCAGGCGCTGGCGCGCCACGGCGCTCCCATGATGCTGCGCGACCTGGCGCGCGAGGCCGGCATGCCGCCAGCCAAGGCCCATCCCTACCTGGTCAGCTTCTGCAAGCTCGGTCTGATCGAACAGGACGCCGCCACCGGCCGCTACGGCCTGGGCGCCTTCTCGCTGCAACTGGGCCTGTCGGCTCTCGAACAGGTCGAGCCGCTGCGCGCCGCCACCCCCGCCGTCGCCCAGCTGGCCGACGACCTGCAGCTCAACATCGCCATCGCGGTGTGGGGCAACCGCGGCCCGACCATCGTGCGCATCGAGGAGTGCAACCGCCCCATCCATGTGAACATGCGCCCCGGCACGGTCATGACGCCGCTCATGTCCTCGGCCACCGGCCGCCTGTTCGCCGCCTTCCTGCCCGAGCGCATCACCCGCCCGCTGGTCGAGAGCGAACTGGCCCAGCTCAGCGGCGCCGAACAGCCCGCCCTGCGCCAGTCACGCCGCCATGTGGACGAAACCATCGCCGAGATCCGCCAGCACGGCCTGGCACGCGCACTGGGCAACCCGATCCCCGGCATCAACGCCTTCTCCGCCCCGGTCTTCGACAGCGGCAACCACCTCACCCTGGCGCTCACCGCGATGGGCCCGGCCAACAGCTTCGACCCCGCCTGGGACGGCCCCATCGCCACCCGCCTGATGGCCTGCGCCCGCGAAATCTCGCAGCGCCTGGGCCACTCGCTGCGCCACGCCTGACCCCGCCGCCGCCCCACCGAGGCGGCAGCGAATCGCTCGCGCCCATGTCCACGACCCTGCCCAAGGACGCGGCATCTGCGCGCGCCGATGTCACACGGCCGTCATCGGCAAATCTTGATGCATAACCACTGTGAATTCTGCAAATACCCGATAAGCTTTGCGTTCTCGTCCGACGAGCCTGCGCATGAGCCAAACCGACCGCCTCGCCCGCATCCGCCGCCTGCTCGATGAGCGGCGCAGCGTCAGCCGCCAGATGCTGCTCGATCAACTCGAAGTGTCGCCCGCCACGCTCAAGCGCGATCTGGCCTTCCTGCGCGACACCATGAACACCCCCATCGTCTGGGATCGCGAACTGGCCGGCTACCGCATCGACCCCACGCAAACCGTCGGCAGCCAGATCGAACTGCCCGGCATGTGGTTCTCCGACAAAGAGATCCACGCCCTGCTCACCATGCAGCACCTGCTCGCCAACCTCGACCCCGGCGGCATCCTCGCGCCGCATGTCGCCCCGCTGGTCGCCCGCCTCAACGCCCTCATGGGCGCCGCCCGCCACCCCGCCGACGAAGTGCGCAAGCGCGTGCTCATCGTCGGCATCGGCAAGCGCAGCGCCAAGCTCACCCACTTCGAAGCCATCGGCGCCGCCCTGCTGCAGCGCAAACGCCTGGCCATCCGCTACTTCGCGCGCGGCAAGGGCGAAGAAAGCGAGCGCGACATCTCCCCCCAGCGCCTCGTGCACTACCGCGAAAACTGGTACCTCGACGCCTGGTGCCACCTGCGCAGCGAGCTGCGCAACTTCGCCGTCGACAGCATCCGCCACGTCCACCTGCTCAAAACCCCCGCCCACGACATCCCCGACGCCCGCCTCGACACCATCCTCGGCCCCGGCTACGGCATCTTCGCCGGCACCGCCGTCCAGACCGCCCGCCTGCGTTTCTCCCCCGAACGCGCCCGCTGGGTCGCCGCCGAACACTGGCATCCCGACCAACGCGGCAGTTTCGATGCCGACGGCCACTACCTTCTGGAGATACCCTACGCCGACCACCGCGAGCTGATGATGGACATCCTCAAGCACGGGCGGCACTGCGAGGTGCTGGGACCGGCGGGGTTGCGGGCGGTGGTGGCGGAGGAGATGCGGCAGATGAGCAGAGCCTATGGCTGACAAATCGACGGGCTCACTCGGTGAGCCTCATGGCGCGGACAATGCAGCGCATCCCTCGAACGACAAGCCGACCATGATCGACATCCCCCTGGCCCACCTGCGCATCGCTTCGGACGGCACCACGAGCGGCCACGCACTCGACGACCATCTGACCAGTGTGTCGACGCTGGCCAGCGCATTCGGCCATCCATTCATGGCCGCAGACTGGCTGGCATTTGCAGGCCTCTGGCATGACCTGGGCAAGTACCGTCGCGGGTTTCAACGCTACATTCGGCAATCACACGATGCCGACGCCCACATCGAAGGCCGTGTCGCCGGCAAGGACAAGACCCATTCGGCCGCTGGTGCCTTGCATGCGCGCGACTATCTGACACAGACCCACGGACCGCACGGACAATTCGTCGCCCATGTCCTGAGCTACCTGATCGCCGGCCACCACGCCGGGCTCGACAACTGGCACCAGGGCCTCAACGAGCGTCTGGCTGGGGAGGACGCGCAGCGAGAACTTCACGACACGCGCCTGGCGGCACCGCCTGCCACGCTGCTGGACCCCGACCTGCCATTGCCCTCGCTGGTAAATCTACCCACCGACCACAAAACAGGCACCCCCGGCAGCTTCGCACTGTGGCTGCGCATGCAGTTCTCGTGCCTCGTCGATGCCGACTTCCTCGACACCGAAGCCTTCATGGATGGCGACCAGGCCGCACGTCGCAACGGCTTTGCAGCACTCACCACCCTGAAGGAACGCTTTGACACCTACATGGCGACCCTCACCGCGGCCGCGGCCGGCACACCGGTCAATCGCCTGCGTGCCAGCGTCCTGCGCCAGTGCCGCGAGAAGGCGATTCGCCCGTCCGGCGTGTTCACGCTGACCGTCCCCACCGGTGGCGGCAAAACCTTCGCCAGCCTCGGCTTCGCGCTGCGGCATGCCGCCGAGCATGAAAAGCGCCGGATCATCTACGCCATTCCCTACACCTCCATCATCGAGCAGACGGCCGACATCTTCCGCGCCGTGCTCGGTGACGAGAACGTCGTCGAACACCACAGCAACGCCGAACTCGACGATCGCCAGGAAACCGCCCGCTCCCGCCTCGCCTGCGAAAACTGGGACGCCCCCGTCATCGTCACCACCAACGTCCAACTCTTCGAAAGCCTGTTCGCGCGGCGCACCTCGCGCTGCCGCAAGCTGCACAACCTGGTCGGCAGCGTCATCGTGCTCGACGAAGCGCAACTGCTGCCCGTGGACTTCCTGCAGCCCATGCTCGACGTGCTGCGTCTGCTGGTGGAGGGCTATGGCGTCACGCTCGTGCTGTGCACCGCCACCCAGCCGGCGCTGACCCACGCACAAGGCTTTGACGCGCGCAAGAACCTGCGCGGCTTCGACCCAGACACGGTGACCGAAATCATCGACGACGTGCCCGCCCTCTATGACGCGTTGCGCCGCGTCCGGATACACCGCCCGACCGATCTCAACCTGCGCGAAGACTGGCCGGCCATCGCCGACCGGATCGCCGCACAGCCCGCCGCGCTCGCCATCGTCAACCACCGCCAGGATGCGCGCGACCTGCACGCCTTGCTCAAGGCCCGCGCACCCGACGGCCTCTACCACCTCTCGGCCTTGATGTGCCCGCAGCACCGTAGCGACACCATCGCCCGCATCAAGGACGCTCTCTCCTCACGCCGCGCGGCGATTGCACGCGGCGATGCAGCCCCACCGGTGCGCGTGATCAGCACCCAACTGGTCGAAGCCGGCGTCGATCTCGACTTCCCCGTGGTCTTTCGTGCCATGGCGGGGCTGGACTCGATTGCCCAGGCCGCAGGGCGCTGCAACCGCGAAGGACGACTGGCCGATGGCGGCGAGGTGCACGTGTTCGTGCCGCCCTCCGAGCCGCGCCACCCGGTCTGCTGCGGCAGGCGCGCGACACCTGCAAGACCCTTTGGCAAAGCACAACAAACGATGACCCGCTCGGCCTGGCGCTGTTCGATCGATTTTTCCGCCAGCTGTATGCCGACGCCCAACTTGATCGCCGCGGCATCTGCGACATGCTGCGCGTCGACCACGGCGCGGTGCGCTTTCGTGACGCCGCCGAGGCCTTCCGCCTGATCGACAACGACGACGGCGGCACGGTGATCGTGAACTACCGGCGACCGGACGCAGCGGAAAACGTCGACGCCATCGTCGGCAAGATCGAGCGCGACGGGCCGAACCGCGGCCTGCTGCGCAAGCTGCAGCGCTACGGCGTCACCTTGTACCAACGCGACATCCAGCGCCTGCTGGCAGGCGGCGACATCCGGGAACTCGGCGGATGCCCCGGTCTGTATGTGCAGGCTTCGGATGTGTTCTACGACGACGTGCTCGGCGCGAATGCGGCAGGGGCGCCGGGCGATCCGGCAGCACTGGTGTTTTGAATTCGGGAGAGACAAGGAATGAAACCATGAATCGATTCTGCCTCGAAGTCGGTGGCGACTTCGCCTGCTTCACGCGCCCGGAGATGAAAGTCGAGCGTGTCTCCTACGACCTCATCACGCCGTCGGCTGCCCGCGCCGTGTTCGAGAGCATCCTGTGGAAGCCAGCGATCCGCTGGCATGTGCGACGCATCGAAGTGCTCAAGCCGGTACGCTGGACCAGCGTGCGACGCAACGAAGTCGGCGCTGTGATTTCGACGCGTAACGTCACCACGGCCATGAACACCGGGCGCGGGCAACTGGCGCTCTACGTGGAGGATGAGCGCCAACAGCGCGCCGGCCTGATCCTGCGTGACGTGGCCTACCGGCTGCATGCGGAGCTGGAATTCCTGCCCGATCGCGCGCCCAAGGACACCGCTGCCAAGTACGCCGAGATGTTTCGCCGCCGCGCCTCCAAGGGGCAATGCGTCAATCAGCCCTATCTCGGCTGCCGCGAATTCGCCGCCCGATTCCGCCTGATCGACGCGGACGAGGCTGGCCCGCCACCGGTCGCGGAGGTCGACGGCGACCTGGGCTGGATGCTCCACGACATGGACTTTTCCAACCCCGCCGATCCGCGCCCGACCTTCTTCCGCGCAAACATCAAGCACGGCGTGCTCGACCTCAACGGCATCGAGGTGCGGGGATGATTCTTCAGGCATTGCATGACTACTACCAACGCAAGCAGCGCAATCCCGACCCCGCCCGCCGGCTGCCGGCCTATGGCTTCGAGGACAAGGAGATCCCGTTCATCATCGAACTCGACGCCGATGGCGCCTTGCTCGGCCTGAAGGACACGCGGCAACTCGAAGGCAAGACAAAGGTGGCAGCGCGTTTTCTCGTACCGCAAGGCGTGAAGAAGACATCGGGCGTCGCCGCCAATCTGCTGTGGGACACCGCCGAGTACGTCGTCGGCATCGACACCAAGGGCAAGCCCGAGCGCATTGTTCAGCAGCGGGCGGCCTTCCGGGAGCGGATCGAGGCCCTGCCCGCCCAGGACGATCCGGCCATCCGCGCCGTGCTGGCGTTTCTCGGCCGCAACCCCGTTGCTGAACTCGCCTCGCAACCGGCCTGGCCCGAGGTGCTCGAAACCAATCCACTAATGAGCTTTCGCATTGCGCCGGACACCGATCTGGTGTGCCAACGCCCCGAGGTAGTCGACGGCATCAGCCACGAAACGGCACCGATCGACGCCAGCGGCATCTGCCTCGTGACTGGCCGCAGCAGCGACGCCGAGCGGCTGCACAACGCCATCAAGGGCGTTTGGGGAGCACAAACATCGGGCGCGAACATCGTGTCCTTCAACCTCGACGCCTTCCGCTCGTTCGGCAAGGAGCAAGGCGCCAACGCCCCTGTCAGCCCCGCCGCCGCCTTCGCCTACACCACGGCGCTCAACCACCTGCTCGCCAAGGGCTCCCGCCAACGCATCCAGGTCGGCGACGCCTCGACCGTGTTCTGGGCCGAGAAGGCCGACACGGTCGAAGACATCTTCGCCACCCTGTTCGGCGAGGGTGACGACCCCGATGCCCGCACGGGCGAGGTTCGCGCCCTGTACGAAGCGGTGCACAGCGGCAAATTCGATGGCACGCGGGGCGAGACACGCTTCTTCGTGCTCGGGCTGGCGCCCAACGCCGCGCGCATCGCGATCCGCTTCTGGCATGTGGCACCGCTGGGCGAGATCGCCCGGCGCATCACCGCCTGGTTCGACGATCTGGCGATTACGCGCGGACCGAATGACCCGGAGTTCCCCAGCCTGTTCCGCCTGCTCACGGCCATTGCCGTACAGCACAAGGCCGACAACATTCCGCCCCGGCTGGGCGGCGACATCATGCGCGCGATTCTCGACGGCGTACCGTTTCCGCCCACTTGGCTCAACGCAGCCGTTCAGCGCTGCCGTGCGGAACAGCACGTGAACACCCTGCGCGCAGCCGCCATCAAGGCCTGCCTCAATCGCCAGATCCGCCAGACCGCTTCCCGCCATCCGACTTCCGAGAAGGAGTATCGCCCCATGCTCGACCCGACCCAAGCCAACCCGGCCTACCGCCTCGGCCGGCTCTTCGCCGTGCTCGAACGCATCCAGGAAGCCGCCAGCCCGGGGCTCAACGCGACAATCCGCGATCGCTACTACGGCGCCGCCTCCAGCACGCCGGTGGCCGTATTCACGACCCTGCTGCGATTGAAGAACGCCCATCTCAAGAAGCTGCCGACAGGCCGAGTCGTCAATTTCGAAAAGACGATCGGCGAAATCATGGACGGCCTGTCCGACTTCCCGAAACACCTTGCGCTCGCCGATCAGGGCCGCTTCGCCCTCGGCTACTACCACCAGCGCCAGGCCTTCTTCACCAAATCCACCCCTGCCGAATCCACCGAACCCCTTGAGGAGACCCTCTGATGGCACTCACCAACCGCTACGACTTCGTCCTCGTCTTTGATGTGAAGGATGGCAACCCCAATGGCGACCCGGACGCCGGCAACCTGCCACGCCTCGATGCCGAATCCGGTCACGGACTGGTCACCGACGTATCCCTCAAGCGCAAGGTCCGCAACTTCGTCGGACTGGTCAAAGGCGAAGAGCCGCCTTTCGAGATCTACGTGAAGGAAAAGGCCGTGCTCAACCGCACGCACGAACGCGCTTATGTGTCGGTGGGTGCCGAGGACGAACTGAAAGGCGAAGACAAGAAGCGCAAGGGCAAAGGCGACACGGTGAGCAAGGCTCGCGACTGGATGTGCGCCAATTTCTTCGACGTGCGCACGTTCGGCGCCGTGATGTCCACCGGCGTGAACTGCGGCCAGGTTCGCGGCCCGGTGCAGCTGACCTTCGCTCGCTCGGTCGATCCTGTCGTGGCGCTGGAGCATTCCATCACCCGCATGGCGGTGGCCACCGAGGCCGAGGCGGAAAAGCAGGAAGGCGACAACCGCACCATGGGCCGCAAGCACACCGTGCCCTACGGCATCTACGTCGCTCACGGCTTCGTCTCATCCTTCCTCGCCAGGCAGACCGGTTTCAGCGATGACGACCTCGAACTGCTGTGGCAGTCGCTGGAGCACATGTTCGAGCATGATCGCTCGGCCGCACGCGGTGAGATGTCCACCCGCGGGCTGTACGTGTTCAAGCACGATTCCGAGTTGGGCAACGCGCATGCCCACGACCTGTTCGATCGCATTCGCATCGCACGTAAGCCCGAGGCGGAAGTACCGCGCAGTTTCGCCGACTACGCCGTCAGCATCGACGACGCGGCCCTGCCGGCCGGCGTCAGCCTGCAGCGCCGGGTGGGTTAATGCTCGAACGCTGCCAGCGGCCGGACGAACTGCTGCAGATCGGCGGCGTCAGGCTGCTGGCAGCGGGCGACCAGACGCCGGTCTGCCGTCACCATGGCGATGCCATGGCGCACCGCCAGCGCCAGATAGAAGCAGTCGTAGGCGGGGTGGTCGAGGCGAGCCGCCAGCGCGCTCGCCTCGGGCATCAGGTCGGCGCAGGGGCTCGCATGCACGCCGATGCCCAGCAACATGCGGGCGGCGATCTCGGGCACCTCGTCCGCCAGCTCGCCGCGCCGCTGCTTCTTCCACAAGATATTGGCCACTTCGGCGAACAGCAGATCCGGGGCATACAGTTCGTACCCCAATATCCGTTGTGCCGCCTCCGCGTCGGGCTCTGGCGCAAACCATTTGGCAGCGACGCTGGCATCGACCACCCACCTCATCGCTCGTCCCGGCTCTGGCGCAGCAATTCCTCGGAGGGCGTTTGCGGCCGCCCGGCGCTTAAGGCTCGCACCTTGGCCGCGAGGCGTTTGAACTCCTCGACCGGGTCTGCCGGCTCGGGGCGCGACAGCGCCTCCGCCACGATGGCGCGCAGTTCGGCCGACATCGAACGGCCATGCCTGGCCGCGCGCTCGCGCAGCCGCTGCTTCAGATCGTCGTCCAGATTTCTCAGCACCATGTCAGCCATGACCCACTCCTTTGATAACAACGCTATCAATGATAGCAACGCAATCAGAAGCTTCAAGCGCAATGACTGACGGCGACGATTTCATCCCGTTGTCCGCCCTGCAGCACTGGGCCTATTGCCCGCGCCAGTGGGCCTTGATCCATCTGGAACAGGTGTTCGAAGACAACCTCTACACCCAGCGCGGTCAAGCCGTGCACGCGCGTGTCGATCAACCCGGCGTGGAACTACGCCCCGGCCTGCGCGTCGAGCGGGCACTGCCGGTGTGGAGCGAGCGCCTCGGGTTGATCGGCAAGGCCGATGTGGTGGAATTCCTGCCCGACGGCACCGCCTACCCTGTCGAGTACAAACACGGCAGCCGCAACAAGAAGGCCGCCGTCGCCGCCTGCGACGACCTGCAACTGGCCGCACAGGCCCTGTGCCTGGAAGAGATGACCAGCAAACCCGTGCCGGAAGGCGCGCTGTTCTACGCCACATCGAAGCGGCGCCGGGTCGTATCGATCACCCCCGCCCTGCGCGAGCGCGTCGAATCGGCCACCCGCGAGATACGGCAGATGCTCGCCGCCCGGCGCACCCCGCCGCCGGTCAACGACGACCGCTGCCACGCCTGCTCATTGCGCGACCTGTGCCAACCCGACGCCCTGACGCGCCTGGCCGACACCCCTTCCCATCTGTTCGACCCGGATGCCTGACCATGCAACTGCTCAACACGCTCTACGTCACCACGCCGGACAGCTACCTGCACCTGGACAACGACACCCTGCGGGTCGAAGTCGAACACGACACCCGCCTGCGCGTACCGCTGCACCACCTCGGCGCCATCGTCTGCCTTGGCAACATCCGGCTATCCACGCCCCTCATTCACCGTGTTGCCGACGCAGGCATATCGCTCGTCATGCTCGACGGCAACGGCCGCTTCAAGGCGCGGCTCGAAGGCCCGGTTTCCGGCAACGTGTTGTTGCGCGCCGCCCAGTTCGACAAGGCCCGCGACCCAGCCTTCGCGCTCGCCGTGGCGCGCAACTTCGTGGCCGGCAAAATCCGCAACAGCCGCCAGGTGCTACTGCGTGGTGCACGCGAAGCCAAGGATGCCGCCGAGGCCAGCCAGATCACCCGCACCGCCAAAGACCTGGCCGCCAGCCTGCGCGCACTGCCCACAGCAGCCGACCTCGACACCTTGCGCGGCCTCGAAGGCGAAGCCGCGCGGCAATACTTCAGCGCGCTCAACCTGCTGCTGCGCAAGGACATGCGCGACGCCTTCCTGATGAACGGCCGCAGCCGCCGCCCGCCCCGCGACCGCTTCAATGCCGTGCTCTCCTTCCTCTACAGCATGCTCATGAACGACTGCCGCTCCGCGCTGGAGGCAGCCGGGCTCGACCCGCAAGTCGGCTTTCTCCACGCCCTGCGCCCCGGCCGCGCGGCCCTCGCTCTCGACCTGATGGAAGAGTTCCGTCATGTCGCCGACCGCCTCGCGCTCACCCTCATCAACCGGGGCCAGATCCATGCAGACGATTTCGAGCACCGCGAAGGCGGCGCCGTCATGCTCGAAGGCGATGCCCGCAAGACCGTCGTGGTCGCCTGGCAGGAGCGCAAACAAGAGCAGATCACCCACACCCTGCTGGCCCAGCCGGTCGCCCTTGGCCTCATCCCCCTCGTCCAGGCCCGGCTGCTCGCCCGCACCCTGCGCGAAGAAACCCACGACTACCCGCCCTATCTCACGAGGTAAGCCATGCTGGTCATCGCCTGCTACGACATCAACACCGAAACCCGTGCCGGTCGTCGTCGCCTGCGCCGCGTGGCCAAGGTCTGCGAAGGTGTCGGCCAACGGGTCCAGAAATCTGTCTTCGAGTTCCAGATCGACCGGATGCAGCTCGAAGCCCTCGAACAGCGATTGCTCTCCGAAATCGAACTCGACGAAGACAACCTGCGCCTCTACCGGCTGCCCGACAGCCGCGGCGCCGAAGTGCGAGAGCACGGCACCTTCCGCGCCACCGACTTCGAAGGCCCGCTCGTCTTGTAGAATCGACGACGCGCGAACCCCAAGCGATGGAGAAACCGCCATGGGGTTCGCGCGAGTCACAAGGCTCTGAATCGACGACATTTTTCATGATTCGCTCATTCGCAACCCCGATCGTGTCCAGCCTGCGCAGCCTGGTTCGCGCAACTCAACACCGCAGGCACGTCAAATCAATCAGTTGCCGATGAAGAGCTTCGCCCCTCGGCAACGAGGGGCGTGGATTGAAACGTTCCGTCATCGACTCCACAAGCAAGTAACCCAGGCTTCGCCCCTCGGCAACGGGGGGCGTGGATGAAACCTGGATATCCGTTCTGCAGATATCCGCATGGCGGGAAACTCGCCCTCGGCAACGAGGCGTGGATTGAAACTACGTTTTCGGCAAGCATTAAGCAGCGGCAAGTATCCCGGCCTAGCCCCCTCGGCAACGAGGGCGTGGTTAAACTCGATGTCGATGAGCGGCGCGCCACGATCGTCGTAGCCCCTCGGCAACGAGGGCGTGGATTGGTATCGTCGGCGCTGGCACCGAGCCGGGCTGAGCTTCGCCCTCGGCAAGCGGGGGCGTGGATGGCTATGTTGGTGGCGGCAATTATGGCCGGTCACCGGCTTCGCCCCTCGGCAACGAGGCGTGGATTAATTACCCAGCCATTCATCCTGCCGGCATGCGAGCTTCGCCCTCGGCAGCCGAGGGCGTGGACTTCAGAAAACGATTTCATTCGCCATCAGTACAGACTCCAGTTCGATGCTTCGCTCGGCAACGAGGGGCGTGGATTGAAACGTGGCTATCGACTGGAATCCAGGGCAGTGCGTTTTGGCAAGGCTGCTTCGCCCTCGGCGGCGAGGGGCGTGGATTGAAACCTGCCGGCACGGCCGTGCGCAGCGCGGCCGTGCCGCTGTCGCTCGCCCCTCGGCAACGAGGGCGTGGATTGGAAACTTCGACAGGCTTAGGCGGCGCGCGGCTTTTTGCGCTGGCTTCGCCTCGGCAACGAGGGGCGTGGATCGAAGCTGGCTTCCGGAGCCCACCGAGCGCGCCATCCTGTGTGCTTCGCCCCTCAGCAACGAGGGCGTGTGGATTGAAACGTTACAAACCTCGCCGGCGCCACCGACAGACCGCGCGGCTTCGCCCCTCGGCAACGAGGCGTGGTTGAAACCTCCCCGTGCTGGCGTCGTAATGGTGGCGGCAATGATTTGGGCGCTTCGCCCCTCGGCAGCGAGGGCGTGGTTGAAACCGGGTGTTGATGCGTCAGTCCGGATAGCCTTTCTTTGCTTCGCCCTCGGCAACGGGGAGCGTGAGAGGATGAAAACTCCGCTCGACCGACAATGCGTTAACCGCCGTCAAAGCTGGCACCTCGGCGCGGCGAGGGCGTGGATGAAAACACGCTGATCGAAACCGAGCACCTGGGGGATGTCGCTTCGCCTCGGCGGCGAGGGGCGTGGATGAAAACACCCCAGAGCCCGGCAAGCTCACCGACATGGCCGCTTCGCCCCTCGGCAACGAGGGCGTGGATGAAACTTACTGACTCACCGAGCGCCAGACTTCCTCGGCTTGAACAAGCTTCGCCCCTCGGCAACGAGGGGCGTGGATGAAACAACAGCATCCCGGCCACACTGATTCGCGTGCCGCTGTGCTTCGCCCCTCGGCAGCGAGGGCGTGGATTTGGAAAACACGCCTCGACGCCATTTCGATCCTCGCACGGCCCATCAACAGCTTCGCCCCTCGGCGAAGGCGTGGATGGTATTGACCGGCCTCGATGCATTGTTTGTGCTCGGACTGCTTCGCCCCTCGGCAACGAGGGGCGTGGATGAAACATGGGTTTGGCGTGGCCGTCTGGTCCTTTGGTGTTCGCTTCGCCCCTCGGCAACGAGGGCGTGGATGAAGCTGAGACGGTGATGGGCTTGCGCCGAACCGATGGCGGCTTCGCCCCTCGGCAACGAGGGGCGCATGGATTGAAACCGCGTAACTCCACGACCGGGCCATGCGGATGATTTCGCTTCGCCCTCGGCAACGGGGCGTGGATTCAAGAAATTCGCTCGAATGGCTGTTTGAACTTCTCGACGGCCCCGTGAAGCTTCGCCCCTCGGCAACGAGGGCGTGGATGAAACTGCGTGCCCGGTGGATTCAGCCCTCGCACCGGATCGGCGTCTTCGCCCCTCGGCAACGGGCGTGGATTGAAACCGCTCGATGAATTCATGGCGCGCGGTTGCAAGGGCTTCGCCCCTCGGCAACGAGGGGCGTGGATTGAAACTTGAGCCATACCGCCGCCACGAATGCCGCCGCAAGCTTCGCCCCTCGGCAACGAGGGGCGTGGATTGAAACCTGCCCGACGGCCGGCCCAAGATCCTCTACGAGCGCTTCGCCCCTCGGCAACGAGGGGCGTGGATTGAAACGTACTCGCGGATCTCGTTGGGGTTGAGCGCCCCGATGGCTTCGCCCCTCGGCAACGAGGGGCGTGGATTGAAACCGCATTGACCGCGACGGCCTTCACAATCCGATGTGGCGCTTCGCCCCTCGGCAACGAGGGGCGTGGATTGAAACGCGCATCGGCGGGATTTTCGGGCCGTGGTGACGCGGGCTTCGCCCCTCGGCAACGAGGGGCGTGGATTGAAACCAGCCGCTCCCCCTGGCCGCACATCGCTCACACCAACAAATCCGCTGCCCTGTACGGATGTTTGTGCCATAGTACTTTCGTTGCATCGCCCCCCGATGCCGGCAAGATTCATCCACAACAAGAACCAACAAATCCGTCAGGCCCGGTCCTGACCTGTTCGCCCCGCTCCCGGCGAACGCGAATCGATGGAGATCACAATGATGCTTGGACGCGTTGCAACCCTGGGCACGGCACTGGCGCTGGCCCTGACTTCTTCCCTGGCGGCGGCCGAAACCCGCGTGACGCTGAAGGCCGCCAAGGCGGGCACGTCGTACTACCAGATGGCGGTACAGATCGGCGAGACGGTGAAGGCGGCCAGCGGTGGCGGCATCATCGTGACCGTGGAGGAGAGCCAGGGTTCGGTGCAGAACGTGATGGAGTCGGCGGCGCGCGGTTCGCACTACATGTTCACCTCGCCCCCGGCGCTGGTGGAGAAGGCGGCGGCGGGCGAGAAACCGTTCGAGCCGGCCGACGAGGCGTTCAAGAAGATCCGCGGCATGTTCCCGATCCCGTCGCTGACCATGCACTACGTGGTGCGGGCCGATGCGGGCATCCACAGTTTTGCCGACCTGGCCGGCAAGCGTTTCGTGACGGGCAAGGGTTCGTTCGGTGCCACCGAGGCGGTCAAGACCTTCAAGCAGCTGGGGCTGGAGGGCAAGGTCGAGGTGATCGACATCGAGCTGTCGGGCGCCGGTGCGGCGATGAAGAACCGCCAGGTGGACGGCTTTGCCACCGCCGGTTCGTGGCCGGCGCCGAACGTGGTGGAGGTGGCGGCCAGCTCGCCGGTACGCCTGCTGTCGATGAGCGAGGATCAGATCAAGGCGTCCGGCCGCACGCGGCTGGTGATCCCCAAGGGCACCTACCCGGGCGTGGATGAGGACGTGGTGACCACCTCGCTGCCGGTGGTCGCCTATGCGCTGTCGGACATGGACGAGGCCACCGCCTACCAGCTCACCCGCGCCTACTGGGAGGGGCTGGCGGCCATGGCCAAGTCCAACCCGTGGTGGAAGAGCATCGACGCCTCGCTGCTCGAGAACATCGCCGTCAAGCTGCATCCGGGGGCGCTCAGGTATTACCGCGAGGCCGGCATTCCGGTGCCCGACCGCTTGAAGTGATCCGCTCCTGAAGCAGCGCGGCGTCCGAGGACGCCGCGCTGCTTTTGTACCGCACAGACCCGCGCTCACGCGGGCCATCCGACGCCCCATGACAGACACACGCCGACTGGCACCGAGCAGACCTCTGTTTTCGCTGCACTCCGTGATGGTAACGCTGGCCTTCGCCTCGGTCGCCTATCACCTTTGGCTGGTAATGGCGGGGCTGATTCCGCATCTGATCAGCCGGCCGCTGCACATCATCGCCACGCTGCCCTTCGTGTTCCTGTTTTCCGCGCGGCCGGCCAGCGGCTGGCGTGCGTCGTGGATGTGCTGCTGTGCGCCTTCGGGCTGGCGGCCTGCCTGTTTGTGGTGGTGCAGCACGATCTGCTGGACAACCAATACGGCCGCCTGCGCGGCCCCCTGCAGTTCGTGGTGGCCTGGGGGCTGATCCTGCTGGCGCTGGAGATGGCGCGCCGGCAGGTGAAGTGGGCCATGCCCGGCACTGCCGTGCTGGCGCTGCTGTATGGGCTGTTTGGCCAGTATCTGCCGGGCGAGCTGGGCCATGCGGGCATTCCGCTGGCGAGTTTTCTGGGCACGCTGACGATCACCGAGGGCGGGCTGTGGGGCAGCCTCACCGGCGTCTCGGCCGAGGTGGTGGCGGTGTTCGTGATTCTCGGCGCGGTGGTCGGCGCGGGTGAGGGCGGGCAGGGTTTCATGGCAGCATCGATCGCGCTGGCCGGGCGGCTGCGCGCGGGCGCGGCCAAGGTGTCGGTGTTGTCCTCGGCGCTGTTCGGCTCGATCTCCGGCTCGGCCTCGGCCAACGTGGCCTCCACCGGCGCCATCACCCTGCCCACCATGAAGCGCCTCGGCTATCCGCCGGCGCTGGCGGCGGCGGTGGAGGCGGTGGCATCGTCGGGTGGGCAGATCATGCCGCCGGTGATGGGCGCCGGCGCCTTCATCATGGTCGAGCTGCTGCGCACCACCTACAACGAGGTGTTGATGGCCGCGCTGCTGCCGGCGGTGCTGTTTTTCTGGGGGGTGTGGGCCGGCTGCGACCTCTACGGCAGGCGCTACGGGCTGGAGCCGATGCGCCGGGAAGACATCCCGCCCTTTGCGCGCGTGGCGCGGCTGGTACTGTTCTTCCTGATCCCCTTCGGCCTGTTGCTGGCGATCCTGTTCCTGTCGGGCAACACGCCGCAATACGCCGGCGCGGCGGCCACCGGCGCCAGCGCGGCGCTGCTGCTGTTCGACGCCCGCCTGCGCCCGTCTCTGCGCCGCTGGGGCGCGCGGCTGGTCGAGGCGGCGGTGAGCGCGGCGCGGCAGATCGCCACCATCGCCGCCATCATCTTCTGCGCCGGGCTGATCATCGGCGTGCTCAACATCACCGGCCTGGGGGTCAAGATCACCTCGCTGATCCTCGGCCTGTCGGGCGGCAACCTGTGGGGCGCGCTGCTGCTCACCGGCCTGGCCTGCCTGATCCTCGGCATGGAGGTGCCGACCACCGCGGCCTATGTGATCTGCGTGGCGGTGGCCGGCCCGGCGCTGATCGAGATCGGCGTCGAGCCGCTGCATGCGCACCTGTTCATCTTCTGGTTCGCGCTGCTGTCGACCATCACCCCGCCGGTGTGCGGCGCGGTGTTCATCGCCGCCGGCATGGCCGGCGCGCCGTGGTTGAGCGTGGCCTGGCATGCGATGCGCCTGGGCATCGGGCTGTACATCGTGCCGCTGGCCTTCATCGCCAACCCCGCGCTCACCGCGCTGGGCAGCACGCCATGGCTGGCGCTGGCGGCCTGCATGAAGATCGGCCTCGGCGTGTGGATGGTCAGCCGCGGCCTGATCCACCGCGAGGCCGGTGCCCTGCGCGGCGCATGGCTGCTGGGCGGGCTGATCGTCATTTTCGCCTTCGGCCTGTGAGCACGCTCACAGCGGGTTGAAGAACACGCTGGCCGCCTCGGCGCGATCACCCGAGCCGTCCAGCGCCTGCACCTGCAGCCGCAGCGGCTGCTGGCGGCGCTCACCCGGCGGCGCCGCCACGGTGATCGACACCGTGCTCACCCGGCCGGCCTCGACGGTATGCACGGCCGGGCCGAGCAGCGCGCCACCGGGCAGGTCGCGCACCTCGATGGCTACGCTCCGCGCGGTTTCGCGCATGTTCAGCAGGCGCAGGGTGTAGCTGTTTTCGATGCGCCCGTCGGCCGCCTCGCGCGCCAGTGACTGGCGGTCGCGCAGCACGTCGAGCTGCAGCGGCACCCGCGTGGCCAGTTGCCAGGCCATGGCCAGGCTCACCGCCGCCATCACCGCCAGGTAGGCCAGTGCGCGCGGCGTGCGCAGGCGCCGGGCGATCTCGCGCCAGTAGCCGTGGGCCGCCTGGCCGCCCGGCTGCGCCGACATCATGCGGATCAGCCCGGTGGGCGCGCCGACATGGGTCATCACCGTGTCGCAGGCATCGGCACACAGGCCGCAATTGATGCACTGGTATTGCAGACCGTCGCGAATGTCGATGCCGGTCGGGCACACCTGCACACATTGATTACAGGCCACGCAGTCGCCGGCCGGCTCGACCTGGCGCGCCCCGCGCGGCCGGCGCGGTTCGCCGCGGGGCTGGTCATAGCCGATGGTGAGCGTGTCGGCGTCAAACATCACGCCCTGGAAGCGCGCGTACGGGCACATGTGCAGGCACACCATCTCGCGCGCGAAGCCCGCCAGCACGAAGGTGAACAACGCGTACCCCACGATCCAAGCCCCCGCCCACGGCCCCGGCGCGCCCGCCGCCAGATCCGTCAGCAAGGGCTGCATCGGTGTGAAGTAGCCAACAAAGGTGATGCCGGTCCACCCGGCCACCAGCGCCCACAGCGCAAACTTGCTGCCGCGCCGGGCCAGCTTGGCCGGGCCCCAGGGCGCCGCATCGCGCCGCGCCCGCGCCAGGTGATCGCCCTCGATACGCGCCTCGATCCAGCGGAAGATGGCGGTATACACCGTCTGCGGACAGGCAAAGCCGCAGAACACCCGCCCCGCCAGCGCAGTGACGAAGAACAGCGCCGTCGCCGCCAGCACCAGCGTCCAGGCCAGCAGCAGCGCATCCTGCGGCCACAGCACCAGGCCGAACAGGTAGGCCTTGCGTCCGGCAATGTCGAACAGCACCGCCTGCCGGTCGTCCCAGCGCAGCCAGCAGGCGCCGTAGAAAATCACCTGACTGAACCACACCATGGCCCAGCGCAGGCGGTTGTAGCGGCCGGCCGTCTCGCGCGGGTGAATCTGTTGCGGGGGGTGGCGGTGAAAGGTAATGGTGGCGACGGTCATGACGGTCCTCGATCGCCCCCGGCGCCACGGCGCGGCGCCGACGGGGTGAGGCGAGTAAACCAGTGCCGAGAATTACGGTACAGTTCCAGAGAACACGATTTTTGGGGATTACAGATTGCGCCGCGCCGGCCGACACGTAGGGCGGGTTTCAACCCGCCAAGGCCGGCGGACGCCGGCCCTACGCCAGGTCGGGGCAGGTCCGCCAGCCCTACCCGGCGAACACGCTGCCCAGCACAAAGAGCAGCGCCGGCACCAGCACGATGTAGCCGTTCATGAGCCGGTGCAGGCGCGGAAACCGGCCGTCCAGTTCCATGAAATGGCGGATCACCAGCATATTTGACGCCAGCCGCCCAGTGCGATCAGGGCGGTCGCGCACCAGGCGCCACCGTCGGCCAATACGGCACTGGTGGGTCAGCCCCACAAGGAGGAGCCAGATGCGGGTCATAACGGTTTCGGCAGACATGGGGCGGCCTCCGTCAGCGCAGCACATACATGAGCGGGAAAATCACGATCCACGCCAGATCGGTGGCGTGCCAGTACAGCGTGGCTGCCTCCACGCCTTCATGGTCGGCCGGGCTGTAGGCGCCGCCCCAGGTGCGCAGCAGCGCCCAGATCAGCCCGAGGCAACCCCACACCACATGCACCAGGTGGTTGAGGGTGAGGTAGTAGTACATGGCGATGAAGCTGTTGCCGGTGCCGACCACGCCATGCGCCATATTCCAGTTGAACTCCCAGGCCTTCACCAGCAAGAACACCACGCCCAGGCCCAGCGTGGCCGCCAGCCAGCGCAGGCAGGCGCGCGACCGGTTGCGGCGGATGGCGATCATGGCGCGCATGGCGCAGTAGCTGCTGGTGAGCATCACCAGGGTGTTGGCGACGCCGGCCGTGGTGTTGAGCAGGCCGGGGCCGCGGTGGAAGTCCTCGGGAAAGGTGAGGCGAAAATAGGCATAGGCGAGGAACATCAAGGCGAACTCGGTCAGCTCGCAGAAAATGCCCACCCAGATGCCGCGATTGCCGGGGACCGGACTGCGTGCGGGTGGCGAATGAGGTATGGCGTCGAGCGTCAGTTGCATGGCATCGGCCTGGCGGGAAGAACACGGCTACCATTAGCGCACAGCGCATTCGCCACGGGCAGGGACAGTTTGTCCGACCGCCCGGCAATACAGAAATTGGGGTCGCGCTTGATGCGTATCATGGTGTCGCGTACCCACACGACAGAGGGACGATGAACCGTTACCAGCAACTGGCCGACGACATGGCCCGACGCATTGCCGAAGGTACCCTGCGCCCCGGCGAACGGATACCGTCGGTACGCCATGCCTGCCGCAGCCAGAACGCCAGCCCGTCCACCGTGCTGCAGGCCTACGCCCTGCTCGAGAGCCGCGGCCTCATCGAGGCGCGCCCGCGCTCGGGCTACTACGTGCGCGCCCGCCTCGGCCAGACGCTGGCCGAGCCGCCAGTCAGCCGGCCGGGCACCGACGCCACCGCGCTGACGGTGAGCGACTTCATCTTCGACATCCTCGACTCCACCAAGGATCGCGAGGTGGTGCCGCTCGGCTCGGGCTTTCCCAGCCCCGAGCTGTTTCCGCTCGACCGCCTGGCCCGCGCCTTGGCCGTGAGTGCACGGCGGCTCGACCCGTGGCGCAGCGTCACCGACCTGGCGCCGGGCAACGACGAGCTGCGCCGCCAGATCGCGCTGCGCTACCTGTCGGCCGGGGTGTCGCTGTCGCCGGAGGAGATCGTCATCACCTCCGGCGCCATGGAGGCGATCAACCTGTGCCTGCAGGCGGTCACCCGCCCGGGCGACCTGGTGGCCATCGAGTCGCCCGCCTTCTACGGCGGCCTGCAGGCCATCGAGCGGCTCGGCCTGCGCGTGATCGAGATCCCCACCCATCCGCGCGACGGGGTCGACGTGGGCGCGCTGGCCGAGGCGCTGGCGCGCCACCCGATCCGCGCCTGCCTGTTCATGCTCAACCACCAGAACCCGCTCGGCGCCTGCGTGCCCGACGATCGCCGGCGCGAACTGGTGAGCCTGCTGGCGCGCCACGACGTGCCGCTGATCGAAGACGACGTGTATGCCGAGCTGCACTTTGGCGAGCCGCGCCCGCTGCCGGCCAAGTCGCTCGACAGCGCCGGGCAGGTGCTGCATGTGTCGTCCTTCGCCAAATGCCTGGCACCGGGCTACCGCGTCGGCTGGGTGGCCGCCGGGCGGCATGCGCGCGCGGTGCAGCGGCTCAAGCTGTCGACCAGCCTCGGCACCGCCGTGCCCCTGCAGGCCGCACTGGCCAACTACCTGCACCACGGCGGCTACGACCACCACCTGCGCCGCCTGCGCCAAGCCCTGGCCAGCCAGACCGCGCGGGCGATTGCCGCCATCGAGCGGCATTTTCCGCCCGGCGTGCAGCTGGCCAGCCCGCGCGGTGGCTACTTCGTGTGGATCGCCCTGCCCCCCGGCGCCGACGCCCTCGCCCTGCACCGCCAGGCGCTGGCGCGCGGCATCAGCATCGCCCCCGGCCCGATCTTTTCGGCCACGCGCGGCTTCAACCAGTGCATCCGCCTCAACACCGGCCACCCGTGGACCGACGCCGCCGAACGCGCCGTGGCCACGCTGGGCGAGATGATCCGCGCCCAGTGCGGCGGCTGACTCAGGCAGGAGCGCCGCTGGCCGACCGCCCCCGCTCACCGGCTCGCCGCGCGCGGCGCTTTTGTCGCCACCGGATCCAACCGGTCACGAAAATGATGAGCGGCATCACGCCACCAATGCAGGCCAATATCCGCCCCGGCAGGCCGAAGGCTTCGCCGTTGTGCAGTGGGTGCATCCAGGCAAAAAAGGTATCGCCGCCGCTGTTCTGGCCCGGATCGCGCACGGCCAGGATGTCGCCGCTGACCGGGTGCAGCCACAGCCGGGTTTGCGGAAAACGCCGCCCCGGTTCGTCGGGCTGCCGCAGGCGGAGCATGATCGGCGTGCCGCGCGCGCCCGAGGATTCGATCCAGCGGAGCTCGGCATCGGGAAAGCGCTGGCGGGCAATGGCCACGGCGGCCTCCAGGGCAAGGCGCGGCTCGCCAGTGGCCAGCCCGGCGGGGGCGCGATAAAGGTCCTGTACCGGGGAGAACACCTCGACCACCGCGCGGGTCGGTCCGTGAAGCGCGAGCACGCAGCCGGTGAAGGCGAGGGTGGCCAGCACAACAAAGCCGTACACCCCGGTCAGCACATGCAGGTCGTATACGGTGCGCACGATGCCGCGCCTGAGCACCGGCTTGAGGGCGCTGGCGAGGCGGGCCCGGCTGGGCCACCACAGGTAGAGGCCACTGAACATCGACAGCAGCATCAACCAGCCGGCGATTCCGACCCATTGGGTGCCAGGCGCGCCCAGGAGCAAGGTGTAGTGCAGGTCGTACAGCCAGGTGACCGCGTAGTCGCCCCAGAAGCGTTCGCTGGTGACATTCAGCGTGGCCGGATCGAGGCTCAGCATCAGCGGGGCAAAGCCGCGCCCTGCCGTCTCGACCGGGTTGTAGTAGCGCACCCGAAGGGCGTCGTCGGCGGCAAGCGGCATTTCAATGCGCCACGGGCCGTCGCGATCAGGGTATAGCGCTTTCAGGCGCGCCAGTACGGCGTCGGGCGCCGGGGCGGTGAGGGCCGGCTGCGCCACCCGTTGGGCCGGGTTGAATGCGGTGTCGACCTCCAGGTAGAAGGTCAGCACGCTTCCGGTGAGCCCGAGCAGCGCAAACAGCGCGCCCAGCAGCAGGCCGGCGTATAGGTGCACGCCAAGCCACAGCTGTCGCGCGCGTCGCCCGGCCATCAGAACTTGAGGCTGACGGTGCCGTAAATGCTGCGCGGCGCGCCCGGTGCGTGCAGCGACTGCGTGCCGTCCCACCACACGTACTCGTTGTAGCGGTCAAACAGGTTGCGCACCTGCAGCTCGAAACTGACCGCCGGGCTCATGCGATAGGCCGCCGACAGATTCACCAGAGCGAAGCCACCGAACTTCCCGGTGCTGTTGGTCCGCTCGAGATAGTAGCTGCTCTGCCCGTTGAGCCAGGCCGACAGGCGCAGAGCGTCGCTGGCCTGGTAGTCGGCCCCCAGGCCGTACAGCAGGTGCGGCACATGGTCGACCTCCTTCCCGGTGGTGTTGGACGAGGCCGCGTCGGCCTTCAGGATTTCGGAGCGCTGGATCGCCGCCGAGACCCACACGCTGAGTTGCCGGGTGGGCTGGGCGTTGAGCTGCAGGTCGATCCCCTGGCGGCGCGTCTCGCCGATGTTCTCCGAATCGTTGGACGGGTCATTGAGCTTGCGGCGCGCTTCGTTGGACGCGGTCTGGCGCCACAGCGCCACGCGACCGTCCAGCCAGTCCAGCGGCCGCAGTTTGAGGCCGATCTCCCAGCCTTCGTTGATCGAGGGCGCCAGGTCTTCGGTCTGATTCACCTTGTAGGAAGCGGTGCCGACGCCGATCTGGAAGCTGCGCCCCCAGTTGCCATACACCGAGTAGCGTTCGGTCAGCGCATACACCGCGCTGATCTTCGGCTGCTCGATGGTGCCATAGTCGTTCACATCGTAGGTCTTGCCATTCAGGCCGTTGGTATAGCTGCCATCGATGCGGTCGACCCGGAAGGCAGGGGTAACGGTCAGCCCCACCAGCGGCGTGATGGCCGCCTGCACGAATGCGCCGCTGGTGTCGAGATCGAACTGCTGTTTGCGCGTCTGCGTCTGGCGTACCTGGTTGATGGTGGTGTAGCGCAGGCTGCGGTTGTCCTGATGCTCCACGTCCAGCCCGACCATGACCGAGACATTGCCGATGGCGGTCTCGCCGGCGCGCCAGGTGAGCGTGGTCGCGGCGCCGGAGTGCACTTCTTCGGTGATGCGCTCCTGCTGCGACACGCCAGCCGAGAATCTGACGAAACGCCGGTCGTCCAGTTCGTTGCGGTAGACCAGGCCGGTCCAGAACAGCTGTTCGTTGATCTCCGATTCGCCTTGCAGGGCCAGTTGGGTCGCTTCGCGGTGGTCTTCATCGCTGGCATTGTGGGCCGGCGACTGGTCCGGGTCGGCCCGGCGCTGGGCCGCCGTCAGGTAGCCCGGCTCTTCGGCGTCTGCCGTTGAATGGCGCGCGATCAGCCCGAACCGGGTGGCGCCCTCATCCAGCGACACGAACCATTTGCCCGAGAACGCCGCGTTGTCGGCTTCGGCATGATCCCGGTAGCCATCGGTATGCTGCAGCGCGACTGCGTAGTTCTGTGACAGCACACCGCCGTCGACGCCCAGCGCCGCTTGCAGCTCCTGCATGCCGAAGCTGCCGAGCGTGGCGCGACCCAGCGCGTAGTTCCCGCCGGTCTTGGTGCGGATGTTGGCGTTGCCGGCAATGTTGTGCAGGCCGTAGCGCGGATCGTTGGTGCCGCGCACCACCTCGATCGACTCGATGTCGAGGCGCGGCGCGAGTTCGATATAGGGCATGTTGCCGTCGTTGCTGTTGGACGGCACCCCGTCGATCAGCAGCTTGACCGCATTGATCTCGCCTTCGCCATTGAAGGCGCGCATGGAGAACTTGCCTGATGTCGTGCCCTGGCCGAACTGCGTCAGCATCACCCCCGGCACCTGCCCGAGCAACTGCCAGTTGTTGAGCACCACCTGATTCTCGATGCGTGCCGTCGGCAGCACGTCGACCGAGGTCAGCAGGCTGGCCGCATCGAGCGGGCCGCTTGCCTCACCGCTGACCACAACTTCTCCAAGCGTCAGGACGGCATTTTCGGCCAGGGCGGATTGAGAGGTCGCCAGGCACAGCGCCAGCGCGATCGGGGTCAGTCGGGGGGCGAGCATGGGGTTACCTGCAGTTGGGGAGGGGAGCGCACTCTAGCGGTGCTGGCGTCGCATCATGTTTGATAGACGTCATATTTGCTTGCGTGTGCGGCACTATGACGCAGCGCGCCTGCAGGCGCACGACGGGCGCGGCACGGCGGAGGGCATCGATCGATTTGCTACGGCGACAGCTGAACGCGGCGCTGCACAGCTAAAGTACACATACGCCCTCCCCCGGACTGGCCATGCCCCACCCCGCCGACCACGACACCCTCACCCTGCCCGGCGCCGCCCCGATCAAGCTGTGGACCCACGGCGTGCCGGTCGAAGGCGCCGCCCGCACGCAGCTCATCCACACCGCCCGCCTGCCCATCATCTACAAGCACCTGGCGGTGATGCCCGATGTGCATCTGGGCAAGGGCTCGACCATCGGCAGCGTGATTCCCACCCTCGGCGCCATCATCCCCGCCGCCGTCGGCGTCGACATCGGCTGCGGCATGATGGCCGTGCGCACCACGCTCGACGCCGCCGACCTGCCCGACAACCTGCACGGCCTGCGCAGCGCCATCGAAAAAGCCGTGCCCCACGGCCGCGACATGACCCGCGGCAAGCGCGACCACGGCAGCTGGGGCAAACCGCCCGCCAACGTGGACGCCGCCTGGAAACGCCTGCAGCCGGGCTTCCGCCGCCTTGTCGAGCTGGCGCCCCGCCTCGAGAAGACCAACAACCACGCCCACCTCGGCACGCTCGGCACCGGCAACCACTTCATCGAGGTGTGTCTGGATGAGGCCGGCCGCGTGTGGTTCATGCTGCACTCCGGCTCACGCGGCGTCGGCAACGCCATCGGCCGCCACTACATCGAACTGGCACAGGCCGACATGCGCCAGCACCTGGCCAACCTGCCCGACCGCGATCTGGCCTACTTCACCGAAGGCGCGCAGCACTTCGACGACTATGTCGAAGCCGTCGGCTGGGCGCAGGACTTCGCCCGAACCAACCGCGAACTGATGATGGCCCACCTCATCGACGCCGCCCGCCACGTCATCAAAAAGCCCTTCACCGCCGACCAGCAGGCGGTGAACTGCCACCACAACTACGTGCAAAAAGAGACCCACTTCGGCCGCGAGGTTTTCATCACCCGCAAAGGCGCCGTCTCCGCCCAGGCCGGCCAACTCGGCATCATCCCCGGCTCCATGGGCGCCGCCAGCTACATCGTGCGCGGCAAGGGCAACCCGGAGAGCTTCTGCTCATGCAGCCACGGCGCCGGGCGCGTGATGAGCCGCACGGCCGCGCGCAAGCAATTCACCGTCGACGACCAGGTGCGTGCGACAGCCGGCGTCGAATGCAGAAAGGATGCAGAAGTGATTGACGAGATTCCCATGGCGTATAAGGATATCGACGCCGTGATGGAAGCACAGGCTGAGTTGGTGGAAGTGGTGTATCGGTTGAGGCAGGTGGTTTGTGTGAAGGGGTGAAGGGCATCCGCCCAGCGTTCTTCCCGACACACTCACCCAATTTCAAAAAAGTGAAGGATAGGCCCGCCCAAGCGCTGCCATGATCTGTGGCTTGAAGTGGGCAACGTATTCATCGGACAACCCGCGTGTTTGGGGGTGTGGCAGGCTGATTAGCTGTGTATCCCCGTAGGACTGAGTCAGTACTCGAAACTTTCTTCCGTGGTAGGCATCCCATTTGTGAACTTCGGCATTGCCGGAGCGAGCGCCGAACAAGGACTCAAGACGACCACGCAGAGAAATGTCGTTGAACGCTTCGATCAGATCCGCTCCGAAGAAAATAATGGCTTTCGGCTTGCGCTGCTCAAGCAACCCCAAAACACCGCCCGAATCCCGAACAAGGCTACTTACGCCGATCTTTTCGTTGCTGCTCACACTACGTGTTTGCGTATCGAGCCAATTCGTTTGAAAGAACAGGCGCTCTCTGATGCCATCGCTACCTGACTGAGTTGCCAAGCCCAGCCCGAAGCTATTCATCCACTTCAAGATACGGTCTCTGAACCTTGTTTCGTTCACCGAAGTATCCGAGAAAAACGATTGAGGCCCCGAGCGCGCCAGGATGCCTTCTCTCTCTGCCTCTTCGTCACCCAGCGAATAACCGAAGTTTATTCCACACAACATTACCCCACCGTTCATGTTTTCTGGGTAGTTCTTTGTAATGACTTGATGCACTTTATTTTCTCCAAAAAGACGTTATACGTATGGTGTTGCTAAGCGCTTCTTCCGCACTTGCTCATATCACCAGCACGAACACAGCGATTTCGAATTTTCTGACCGGGGCCACCCCTACCAGTCGCAAACTGTCGGCAAGAAGCCCAGACCGTGCGAGATACGGTGCCACAATGTTCAGTGCACCTACTTCGTCTGTCGGATCAGTGATCAACCGGTGAAAACCGATGACATGTGTAGGTTTAGCCGCATGATTCGCTGCAACATTCTTCAAAATCTCATTGACTTCAATATTTCTCGCTGGCGAAGCATGTGCAGCGATAGAGAGTTCTTGGCTGATGAGGCATTGAGCACCACTCGAGGCCAAGTGACATAGCCGATCAAAATCTTTGATAGCGGTCGAAACGCCCGAAAATTCAGCGTGCAAGATCAGGCTGACCCAGATGGGAAGCAGCGAACTTAACCGGGTGTCTAATCTTAGTCGGATAATTCGAAGATGTGGGTGAACCATGTCAACGGAATCTATTTCTGGCGTTTCCGCATGGCCTCTCTCGATGAAAGTTGCGACAAGAAGATAGACATGCGCTTCAACGTCAATGTGATCTGCAATGACATTCGCATCTTCCTCAGAATCACTGATAACGATATAGATTCGACGTGACTTCGACGGTGCATTTC
Organism: Rhodocyclaceae bacterium; assembly: GCA_041396265.1. GTDB lineage: Bacteria > Pseudomonadota > Gammaproteobacteria > Burkholderiales > Rhodocyclaceae > Nitrogeniibacter. Next base: position 44,988 of record JAWKYX010000009.1, on the reverse strand, counting down.
GACCAAGCCAGAACAAGCAGCTGTCTTTGCTGGGACTGGCACCGGAATCACGAATGTCGTACTCGCGACAGCAGGCACGAATGGCATCATAGACGCGGTAGTCGGCGTCTTTCAGCGCACCCCCTTTCCATGCGAAAAAAGTGACTAGATTGGGATCGTATGTCTCGAGAGTGGCCGCGCGCTCGGTACGACGCACCCGCGATCCTTCGTGGTGTGTAGTTCTATGCTCTTTCGGGATGGTCATGATTGTCGCTCCAAGGAATATGTCGATGCATGGACTATTCACTGGCTTTTGATGCGTCTAAGCGCCAAATTTATTAACGACAATAATATCAATGGGTTACGCTTGGCTTGCGTTCGCAACGCAACGGATAAGCATTGCACCGATCAACGCTTGAAGCGGTGCAATACGGCTGCGCCTATTGCACCCTACCGACCGACATCCTCCTGCACGACCGCGCCTTACTTCCCGTGATGCACAAACGGCGCATCGGCGCCCCATAGGTCTGCGACGGGGGAGTCTCGCCCGCAACTCTTGCGATAGAACTTGTAGGCGTCGATCTGAGATTTGGGGCCGCGGCGGGTGAGGGTGTAGCGAGCGTAGCCCCAATGCCATTAAGTTAAGCCACCTTGTATGCGAAATGGAACCCTGCGATGCGCACACCCTTGTTGCGTGGGGCGCGGCGGTCGGGTCGTGTTCGTTCGATGGCCGAAGGGGCGCGAAGGCGCTCGATCAGGTGCAGTAGAAGGGAGTGCGTATCGAGCGCTAGCAGCACGCGAGGCAGGAAGTGGCGCAAGCTTTTGAGCACCAGCGTGCGATTGATCCGGCTGCGCCATCCCTTGGCGTCAGGGGCTGGAGGTTCCAAACCGTTCTCCTCAGGCCGGACGGCCATGGCCATGACGGCGGCGCAGTTGTGGCGCACCAATGAGGCATAGAAATCCTGCTCAACGGTGTGCGGCAGCACACCGCTCCAGTTCTCGACCTGCAAGCGTGCCTTGATTCGCTTGAAGGCCTCCTCGATGCGCCAGCGACTGCGGTACAAGGAAGCGAACTGCGGGCCAGTGAGAGAGTTGTCGAACAGATTGGTCACCAGCATCAAGGTCGAACCATTGGGCAACACGACTCGCAGCAAACGCAACGGCAAGGGCGCCTTCGTCGTGCCCAGATCCACCACGGCATCGTGCTGATCGCTACGCGCGAAGCGCTTGACCTGTGCCCAGGGGTGTCCGATGCGCGCACAGAAAGCCACGCCTTTGGCGCACAACTGGGCCATCCACTGACGAGAAGGATAGCCGCGGTCCATCACGAGCAGATCGCCGGCACCGAGCGCTTCGAGATGATCGGCGGCAAGCGTTCGATCATCGTCGGCAAAGCCACCGAGGCGGGCATCGACAAAGGCATCACGGGCCACATCGAGCAGTGCCGAAGCACGCGCCAGAGGTCGAAATTTGCCGCAGGAGGTGAGCATGCCGCCGAAGTGCTCAATGCTCTCGGGAACATTGGGAACACGCAGCGTGGTCGAATCGAGCGCCAGCACGCGCAAGCCATGCCACAAGGGAGTTTGGCTGTGCTCGACAAATACTTGTGCACTATGGCCGAGCAACTGGCGCATTGCCTGTGGGCGAAGATGCCTGCGTGCCTGGCACAGCGCGCTCTTGGTCGGTGGGCGGCGCAGCGGTGCTTGGATCGAGTGATCGAAGAAGGCGTCGAGCTCGCTTTGCAGACCCGCACGCGGCGCGTTGAGCAAGAAGGCGACAATGTGCGCGAGCGGAAGGCGACGGGTGCGGGTAAAGTCCGACGGTTTCTCTCGTGCCTGCTGGGCAAAGGCGTCCGAACTAAGGTATTGGCCAATGGCGCTAAATATGGCACGGGATTTGCAATGTCATAGTCATCATTAAGAAGTCATTGCAACGACACCATTCTAACGCAACACACTGTTTTAATGTGACTTTTTTACTTAACTTAATGGCATTGGATGTAGGGCGGATTCTAGGTCTACGCCATCGCTCAAAACCTGGCAGAATTTTTCCCAGACCTCCAACTCAGGAGCAGACAGACCGGAAGCGTCGGTGTGCGTGATGAGATGCTTTGCAAGCGCTCCCATCCCTGACATGCCGTGTGCAGCCGAGGCACCGCTACCCAAAATGATGACAGGGGCCTTCCCGTAATAGTCCTGCGCTTGTTTTTGGTAGTTCACATCAGACATATAATTCTCGCCATTATTTACTCCGAATTATTTTTATATGTATGGCGCGGCCATATTGTTCACCAGCCCTAACGTGTTGTAGACGTCAAAAGTGACGTATACATCTGACGCTTGACGTCTACATCCGAGAGCGCGTCACATGCATTCTTCATTTTTCTTGCGGCCGGTGCCAGCCTGTACATTCTTTCACTCCCTCGGTGTGTGTCATGGCAAGTACAGTGCAGCCCGCCCCACGACTGCTGGGCCAGCTCAGAACCTCAATCAGATATCGCCACTATAGCCTGAGAACCGAAAAGGCATATGTCTATTGGGTTCGCGCCTACGTACATTACCACCGGTTGAAGCATCCGAGAGAGATGGGCGCGGCGGAAGTGACGGCGTTTCTGAACTGGCTGTCGGGCGCCCGGGGGTGTGCGCCGGCTACGCACAACCAGGCGCTGTCCGCGATTCTATTTCTGTACCGTGAGGTCTTGCAGGTCGAGCTGCCCTGGCTCACCGAACTTCAGCGGCCCAAGCAGCGCGATTACGTTCCAGTGGTGCTTTCGCGTTCAGAGGTCAAGCATTTGCTCGCTGCCATCGAAGGCGTGGAAGGCTTGATCGCGCGACTGTTGTATGGAACGGGCATGCGCCTCATGGAGGGGCTGCGGCTGAGGGTGAAGGATCTGGATTTTGACCGCACAGCGATTACAGTGCACCAAGGCAAGGGCAGCAAGGATCGGCGCGTGATGCTGCCCGACTCGCTGACCGCACCACTCAAGACTCAGCTACAAAGGGCGCATTCCATCTGGGAGCAGGATCGACACGACAATGCGCCGGGCGTGTTCATGCCAGACGCGCCTGCGCGCAAGCATCATCGTCTCGTGCCTGAAAGACAGTTTGGATAGTCGGCTGACAGCGTTCGCACGGCCGCGTCGTTGCGATGAATGCAGTGCGCCGAACATGAACCTGCGCGGGGCGACCCCGATTGTCGGTTATCGGTGGGCACGGGGTGCCCACCCTACGCTTTGGCGGGATGAATCCCGCCCTACGGTTTTTCGCGGCGGTTGGAGCCGGCGAGCATCTTGTATTCGAACACCCGGCACTCCAGTGCACCGTTGAACAGCGGGGTGCGCTTGCTGGCCTTGAGGCGGATGAGTTTGGGCAGTTCGGGGTCGGCGGAGAGGAAGTAGCAGCGCCAGCCAGCCCAGCGGGCCTTGAGGGCGTCGCCAAGTTTGGGATAGAACTCGGCCAGTTCGGCGGTTTCGCCAATACGCACGCCATAGGGCGGGTTGGCCACCATCACGCCTTCGTCGGCGGGCGGGGTGCGTTCGGTGAGTTCGGCCTGCTCCAGGCGCACCATGTCGGCCAGGCCGGCGGCTTCGAGGTTGATGCGGGCGCGCTTGACCTGCACGGCGTCGCTGTCGGAGCCGAAGATGGGCAGGCCGGTGGCGTGGCGGCGGCGGCCTTCGGCGGCGCGGCGGATGCGGCGCCAGGCGGCTTCGTCGCAAGTCTTGAGCGCTTCGAAGGCAAAGCGGCGGCCGAGGCCGGGGGCGATGTCGAGCGCGATCTGCACCGCCTCGATCAGGAAGGTGCCCGAGCCGCACATGGGGTCGAGCAGGGCCTCGGTGGGGTGCCAGCCGGTCATGCGCAGGATGCCGGCGGCGAGGTTTTCCTTGAGCGGGGCTTCGACCGCGGCCTGCTTGAAGCCGCGCTTGTAGAGCGGCTCGCCCGAGGTGTCGACATACAGCATGACCTCGTCGGCGGTGAGGAAGGCATGCACCCGCACGTCGGGGTTGGCGGTGTCGATGCTGGGGCGCGCGCCGCGCACGGCGCGGAAGTGGTCGCACACCGCGTCCTTGATGCGCAGGGTGATGAACTCCAGGCTCTTGAGCGGCGAGCGACGCGCCGTCACGTACACCCGCATCGTCTGCTCGGGGGTGAACCACTTGGCCCAGGTCACACCGTAGGCGAGCTTGTAGATGTCCTGCTCGCCACGGTAGCGGCCGTGGGCGACCTGCCACAGCACGCGCGTGGCCAGGCGACTTTCCAGGTTGACCGCCCAGGCCAGCGACCAGTCGCCAGCAAAGGCGACGCCACCAGGCACTTGCCGGACCTGGCTGGCGCCGAGGGCGGTGAGCTCATCCTGCAAACCGGGTTCGAGGCCGCGCGGGCATGGGGCAAAAAAACGTTCAGCCATGGAAATTCAACTCAGAAAGGTTTGAGGACGACGAGAAACACCACCACGAACAGCACCAGCACTGGCATCTCGTTGAACACCCGGAACCAGACATGGCTGCGCGCATTGCGCCCGGCAACAAACTGCCCGAGCAGGCGGCCGCAATAGACGTGGTAGCCGATCAGGCCGACCACCAGCGCGGTCTTGGCATGCAGCCAACCGCCGCCAAAACCGTAACCAAACCACAACCACAGGCCAAACACCACCGCCAGCACGGCCAGCGGCGTCATGAAACGCAGCAGCTTGCGCGCCATCAGCAGCAGGCGGTCGCGCTCGGCGGGGCTGTCGGCCGGCACCATGGCGAGGTTGACGAAGATGCGCGGCAGGTAGAACAGGCCGGCGAACCAGCTGACGACGAAGATGATGTGCAGGGCTTTGACGACGAGCATGAGGGGGTCTCAGGGTTGGGCAGGCGGCACGGCGGCCAGGCCTGCGTGGATGTCGGGGTAGATGAGCGGTGCGCGCAGTTCGCGCTTGATGCGGGCGTTGTCGATCTGTCGCGATTCGCGCATGAAGGACAGCGTCAGCGGCGAGACGCGCTCGGCGATCTGCGCGCGGCTCAGCGCCTCGGGGCGCGGCAGGCCGAAGTGGTCGGCCACGGCATTGAAATAGCCGCCCATGGTCAGGCGGGTGTCATCGCAGGCGTTCCACACCCGCCCCGCCCCGCCGCGAAACGCGGCGATGGCGCACCAGCGGGCCAGGTCTTGGGCATGGATGTGGTTGGTGTGGACATCGTCTTCCGGGCGCAGGATGGGGTCGCCGCGCTCGAGGCGGGCCAGCGGCAGACGGTCGGCGGCGTAGATGCCCGGCGCGCGCAGGATGCCGACCGACACCCCGCAACGCCGGCCGAAGGCGCGCAGCCGGCGCTCGGCATCGACCCGGCGCCCGGCGCGGTCGGAGTCCGGCGACACGGGGCGGGTCTCGGTCACCCAGGCGCCGTGGCAATTGCCATACACGCCGGTGGTGCTGATATACACCAGCCGGCGCGGCAGCGTGGCGCCCTGCGCCAGCGCGGCGAGCAGATGGCGGGTGCGCGAATCGACAGCGCCCGTGCGCGGCGGCGGCGCGGCATGCAACACTACATCGGCAATGCCGGCAAGGCGGCGCAGCGTGTGCCGGTTGTCCAGATCGGCCACCAGCACGCGGGCGCCAAGTGCCCTCAAGGCGGCACGCTGGCTGTCATCGCGTATCATCGCGATTACGCGAAAGCGCCCGGCCAGCCACGGTATGGCCCGCCGGGCGACATCGCCGCAGCCCACAATCAGAATCGTTCTCATCGCCGCATTATCTCACGCCAGATTTCGTCATGTCCTTTCAGCTCACCATCCTGCCGGGCGATCACGTCGTCGCCGTCTCCGAAAACCAGACCCTCCTCGAAGCCGCCGCCGATGCCGGCCTGCTGCTGCCGCACAGTTGCCGCGACGGCGTGTGCGGCGCCTGCAAGGGCAAGATCCTCGACGGCACGGTGGACTACGGCAAGCACGGCCCGCAAACACTGACCGACGAGGACAAGGCCGCCGGCCTGGCGCTGTTCTGCTGCGCCACCGCGCGCAGCGACCTGACCATCGAGTGCCGCACGGTCAGCCGCGCGGACGACATCCCGGTCAAGAAGCTGCCCTGCCGGGTGCAGGAGATGACGCTGGCCGCGCCGGACGTGATGATCCTCAAGGTCAAGCTGCCCGCCACCGAAACCTTTGCCTTCCGTGCCGGCCAGTACATCGACTTCCTGCTCCCTGGCGGCAAGCGGCGCAGTTTTTCGATCGCCAACGCGCCGGCCGGCGCCGACCACCTGGAACTGCACATCCGCCAGGTGCCCGACGGCTTCTTCACCAGCCAGGTGTTCTCGACCATGAAGGTGCGTGACATCCTGCGCTTCGAGGGCCCGCTGGGCAGTTTCTTCCTGCGCGAGGACAGCGATCTGCCGATCGTTCTGGTAGCCGGCGGCACCGGCTTTGCGCCGATCAAGGGCATCGTCGAGCACGCCATCGCCAGCGGCATGACTCGTCCGATGGCGCTGTACTGGGGGTCGCGCGACCGTGCCGGCCTGTATCAGCACGACATGGCGGCGGCATGGGCGCAGACCCATTCCTGGTTCAAGTTTGTCCCGGTACTTTCCGATAACATTCCCAGTGAGCCGTGGACCGGCCGGACCGGTCTGGTGCATCAGGCGGTGATGGCCGATCTGCCGGACCTGTCGGGCCACCAGGTGTATGCCTGTGGCGCACCGGTCATGATCGACGCCGCCCGCCAGGATTTCACCGAGCAGTGCGGCCTGCCCGACGACGCGTTTTTTGCCGACGCTTTTACCTACGCCCTGGAATCGCAAGCCTGACGCCATGAGCCAATCCCTGCTGCTGACCCGCGAACCCGTCGTCAACCGCAACCGTGCGATCACCGCCAACCGGCTGATCGCGCATGCGCCATCGGTAGCCGAGGCGGTCGAGGGGCTGCAGCAGTTCGAACAAGAGTGGCCGCGCCACCATTCGGTGTTCCTCTCGCTGGGCAAGCTCGTCCCGACGGTCGACCTGCTCGAATGGGCAATGCCCGACAACCTGATGGTCGAGATCCCTGCGCCGACCCTCGCGCACCCCAAGACCCAGGAGTTGCTTCCGCGCCTCAAGGCGGCCGGCGTCAGCACCTGTCTGTCGTGGTACACCGCCGATACGGCACTGCCACCCGACGGCGACTGGCGCTTCGTGATCATGGATCAACGCAAGCCCGCCAGCCCCCACGCTTGTCCGGGGCTGAGTCTGGCCTGGGGCCTGAAAGACACCCCCGCCTTCGATGACGCCATCCACCGTGGCTTCGACGGCGCCGCCGGCTGGTTCTTTCTGCAGGGCAATGCCCCAGCCAAGCAGCTGTCGCCCTCGCACGCACAGCTCGTGCGATTACTCAACCTGGTGCGTCACAACGCCGACGTCAAGGAAATCGAGGCCGTCCTCAAGCAGGACGTGGCCCTGTCGTACAAGCTCCTGCGCTACATCAACTCCGCCGGCTTCGGCCTGATGTGCGAGATCCAATCCTTCCGCCATGCCGTCACCATCCTCGGCTACAACAACCTCAACAAATGGCTGTCATTGCTGCTGGTCACCGCCAGCCGCGACCCCGCCGCACCGGCATTGATGCAGGCTTCGATCGCCCGCGGCCGGCTGATGGAGCGTGTCGGCGCGCCCTTCTTTGACAAGGCCGACCACGACAACCTGTTCATTACCGGCGCGTTCTCCCTGCTGCCATCGCTGCTGGGCACCTCACTCGCCGATCTGCTTGGCGAGATGAGCCTGCCAGAGCCGATCACCGACGCACTCATCAACGACCAGGGCTCCTACGCGCCCTTCCTCAATCTGGCACGCGCCTGCGAGCGTTTCGACCCCACCCGTCTGCAAACCATCGCCACCGAACTGACGCTCGACCACGACAGCATCAATCGTGCCCTGCTCTCCGGCCTGCAGTTTGCCGACAGCCTGCAAGCCTGAGCACCACTGCCTCGCGCCCGATCGTCACCCGAGACACCTATCACGTCTGGACGCGTCGGGAGCCTTTAGAATCCGGTCTGCTCAGCCCGACACGACCCGATCGCCCGTAATGTCCCTGCCTGTCCTGCCCTTCCGCATGCAGCGCCCTGCACCGCACCCCCGTGCGGCAGAGGCCGTGCTGCGCCTGATGGAAGCGGCCGATACGCCCTGGGACGCCATCGCCGAACACGCCAGCCGCGACCCCGCGCTGTGCTTCGCCTTGCTGTGGACACAGCCGCTCGATGCCGCCGACACGCAGCCGCTCAAGGCCGCTCTGGCTGAGCGCCTGCGCCGCGTCGGCGCCCCGCTGCTGCGCGCCTGGCTGCTCCATGTCGGCGCCCGGCAGAACACCGCCGACACCGTGCAGGCGCTGCACCACACGTCACTCATCACCGCCGAATGCGCCATGCATCTGGCCATCGAGACACGCTACCGGGGCCCCGAAGAGGCCTTCCTTGCCGGCCTGTGGTCATCCCTGGGGCAACTGAGCCTGCACGCCTCGGCGCCCGACTACGCGCAGCTGTGCGCCCAGTGCGCCACCCCGGAGGCGCTGCGCACGCGCGAGCGCCAGCGCTTCGATACCGACCATGTCAGCCTCGGCGCCACGCTTGCCCGCCACTGCCGGCTGCCCCGGCCGGTGATCGACGCCCTGGCCCTTGGCAGTGCACTCGAGGAGCAACTGCATGGTGCCCACCCGCTGGCCGCCATCGTTCGCGCCGCGCAATGCCTGGCGGCCGAGCCCCCCCGCCTGGACGAGGCCCAGCACCTGAGCGGGCTCTCGCGCGAGGCGCTACTCAGCCTGCAGACCGATGTCGACTACCTGTCCAGCCAGGGGCTGCAGTCACTTGGCATCGGTCAGCCCATCGGCAGTCATGCCGTCGTCTCGGCGGGCAACACCCCCGACTACCCCCGCCTCTCGCCGCACTGGCGCCAGGTCACGCTCGACGGGCTGATCCAGGCCGCGTTCAACGCCACCTCCGCCGATACCGTCATGCGCCGGCTGCAAGACGCCTTTCGCCTGCTGTTCGGAAAAGCGCCGCCGCTGCTACTGCGCAGCGAAGACGACACACTATGCGCACTGGCCCCGGCACACGACCCCGACCTGAGCACCGCGCTGGCCGAGCTCGACCTGCGCCTGTCCGACGAAACCAGCGTCATTGCGCTCGCCATGCGCACGCAGACCAGCACCAGCCACTTCCCGGGCCGCGACAGCCCGGGGCGCAGCACGCGCGACTGGCATGTCGCGCGCTGGCTCGACGGCGCGGGCATCCTGTGCCTGCCCTGGCATGCGGGCGGCGAACACGGTGTCGGCGTGCTGGCCATCGACGAGAGCCTCGACATCTCGCCCGACGAACAAGGCCTGATGCTCTCGCTCGTCACCCAGTCCGCCGCCAGCCTCGTCCGCCACCTCCAGCAACAGGCGCAAGCCGAGCAACTGCTCGCCACCGCTCAGGCCGAGCACCTGGCCAAGGCCCGCCGCATCACCCATGAGGTCAACAGCCCGCTCACCGTCATCAAGAGCTACCTGGGCATCATCAGCCAGCGCGACAATGCCGACAAGGCGCTGGTCGGCGAGCTGTCGCAGGTGAGCAAGGAAATCGACCGCATCGGCGCCCTGCTGCGGCAGATGACCGAGCCCGAGCCCGCCGAGGACACCCGCGCCACCGCCGAGATCGGCGAGGTGGTCCGGCAACTGCAGCAGATCTACGGCGACACCTTGTTCGGCCACCGCGGGCGCGAACTCGACGTGCGCATCCCGCGCGGCCTGCCGACGGTCGCCATGCCCGCCGCCGCGCTCAAGCAGGTCGTCCTCAACCTGATGCGCAACGCGGCCGAGGCCCTGCCCGAGGGCGGACGGCTGAACATCAGCTCGCCCGGCGTGCTCATTGCCGGCGGCGCCCCCTGCCTCGAGCTGCGGCTGGTCGACAACGGCCCCGGACTGCCCGAGGCGCGTCTGAGCCAACTGTTCTCGGTGCAGCCGAGCGAGAAGGGCAACAACCACCAGGGCGTGGGCCTGTCGATCGTCAACGACATACTCCGGCAATCGGGCGCTTATACACTCTGTCGTAGCCAGCGCGATGCTGGCACCAGTTTCCAGATTTTCGTGCCACTAGCCCGCAACCCCTGAATCGGGCATCATCCTGCCAGTCATTGTGTCGCTTGGCGACGACGGGGAGATCATGGTCATACCCGGAGAAGCGCCCTTCTTTAGTCATACGATCACCGATCGTGCGGGAACGCACGAACGGCCCAGCCGTATCCTGCTGGTCGACGACGACGCGCCGCTTCGCCGCACCCTGCCCCATGTTCTCGCCCAGCCGGGCCGCCGCTTCGAAGAATGCGGTACCGTTGCCGACGCCATTGCGCGGCTCGAGCACAACCGCTACGACCTGATCCTGCTCGACTATCGCCTGCCCGACGGCACCGGCCTCGACGTGCTCGACTGGCTCGCCAATGCCGGCCGTCCCGAGGCCGTGGTGATGATCAGCGGCGAAGACGCCATCGATGCCGCCATCGGCGCGCTGCGCCGCGGTGCCGACGACTACGTGCGCAAGCCCTACCATGTGGCCCAACTGCAGCGTGCAGTGCAGAACGTGCTGCACAAGGCCTTGCTCGAACAGGCCAACGGCGTCATGAGCCAGCGCCTGAAGAGTTCGGAGCGCCTGCATCGCTACCTCGTCGAAAGCTCGCCCGACTTCATCTTCACCCTCAATCCCAGCGGCGTCTTCAACTACGTCAACCCGCGGGTCGAGGCGATGCTCGGCTACTCGCGCGAACAGTTGCTCGGCAAGGCATTCACCACGCTGCTGCTCGACGACGACGCCATCCGGGTCGAGGCCATGCTGCGCGAAGCCGCTCGCGGCAAGCGCATGCACCAAGTGCTCGAACTGCGCCTGCGGCGCTGCGATCCAAACAACGGCCAGCCTGGCGCGTCCACCGTCACCGTCACCCTCAATGCGGTGCCGATCCACGGCCGCAACGCCGGCGACAATAACGCCGCCCCGGCCGGCATCTATGGCGTGGCACGCGATATCTCCGAGCGCAAGCGGGCCGAGGAGATCATCACCTTCCAGGCCTATCACGACCAGCTCACCCATCTGCCCAACCGCATTCTGTTCAAGGACCGGCTCGAACTGGCCATTGCCCAGGCGCAGCGACGCGGCGGCCTGCTGGCCGTGATGTTCATCGATGTGGACCGTTTCAAACGGGTCAACGACACCTACGGCCACAGCGAGGGCGACCGCCTGCTGCGCGTGCTTGCTGCCCGGCTGAAGGAAACCCTGCGCAAGGGCGACACCCTCGCCCGCCTCGGCGGTGACGAATTCACCGTCCTGCTGCCCGACATCGCCCACCCCGAAGACGCCGAGACCATCGCGCAGAAGATCCACGCCGCGCTGGCAGCGCCGTTTCAGCTCGAACACGGCGACTTTCATGTCACCGCCAGCATCGGGATCGCCGTCTTCCCCCGCGACGGCGATGTCGCCGAGCAGCTGACCCAGCACGCTGACATCGCGATGTACCAGATCAAGCGCGAAGGCAAGAACGGCTTCCGCTTCTTCGACCCCGACCTGAACGCGCATTACCGCGAGCGAATCAGCCTCGAGAACGACTTGCGCAGCGCCCTCCAGCGCAACGAGTTTTCGCTGTCCTACCAGCCCCAGATCAGCATGACCAGCGGACGCCTGGTCGGTCTCGAAGCCCTGTTGCGCTGGCAACACCCCACCCATGGCCAGATCGGCCCGACCGCGTTCATCCAGGTCGCCGAAGAAGTCGGCCTGATCCGCGAGATCAGCCACTGGGTGGTCGACACCGCCACCGCCCAGCTGGCACAGTGGCATGCCCGCGGCCACCCTGGCTTGCGGATGTCGATCAATCTCTCATCGCAGGATTTCGACCGCGACGACACCATCGACCGGGTCGCCGACTGCGTCGCGCGCTACGGACTGACGCAGGACCGCTTCGAGGTTGAGATCACCGAACGGGTGATGATGCGCGACACCGCCGACGTCATCGCCCGCATCCGGCGGCTGCGCGAGTGCGGCGTCGGCATTTCGATCGACGACTTCGGCACCGGCTATTCAGCACTGGCCTACCTGCAGAAATTCCCGGTCAGCAGCCTCAAGATCGACCGCAGCTTCGTCAACAACCTCAACGGCCAGGGCACCCAGCCAATCATCTCGGCCATCACCGGCATCGCCCGCGGCTTCGGCCTGCATCTGGTCGCCGAGGGTGTCGAGCGGCCAGAACAGGCCCACCGCCTGAAAGACCTGGGTTGCGACACCATGCAGGGGTACCTGTTTTCAAGGGCGATCAGTGCCGACGATGTCAGCCGCTGGCTCGACGCCCCGCCGCTGCCACCGGGCGCCCTGAGCCTCCCCGCCAGTGCGCAACAGGCATAAAAAAACCAGCCCGAAGGCTGGTTTTTTCAAGGCCTGCGCCTGATTACTTCTGGCTCAGCACCCAGTCGGCCAGTTGCTTGGCCTGTTCAGCGTTCACTTGCGGGTTGGGGGGCATCGGGACCTGACCCCAGTTGCCCTTGCCGCCCTTCATGATCTTCTCGGCCAGCATGGCGGAAGCATCAGCCTGGCCGGCGTACTTGGCCGCCACATCCTTGTAGGACGGGCCGACCAGCTTCTTGTCCACCGCATGACAGGCCAGGCAGTTCTTGGACTTGGCCAGATCGGCGGAGGCAAAGGCCGGTGCTGCGCTCAGCAGACCCAGGGCGACGGTAGCAGCAACGAGTGCTTTCATCGGTATTTCCTTATCGTTAAGTGGAACCAACATCGGCGGATACTAAACCAAGGCTCTGGCTTTGCCTACCCGCCCAATTCGCTCGCAAGACGCACCCAGTCGTCTATTGGCGACAGACACTCAACGCCTGAACAGACCCAGGCGTTGACATGATTCTCAACCGGCTTGGCCAGCGCCGGCGGTACATCGTCCCGCGTGCCCAGCGACACCACCAGCGTGGCCGGATCAGCCAGCCGCGCTGCGCGCGCGGCCCACTGATCGCAATCGGCCTGCGGCCCGCGCAGCACCACCACCCGCGGCGGCGCCAGCCACTCGGCCAGTGCCACATGCAGGCTGCCGAAGCCCATGGCCGACTGTCGCATGCCGCCATAAAAGGCGCGCAGGCAACCGGTCGCGGCATTGAGGTAGCTCGGCACCCCCAGCAAGTGTCCCAGTTGCTGCAGGGCTCGCGCCGCCACGCCGTTGCCCGAGGGCAAGGCGCCATCGTGCCCGGTGCGCGGGCGCAGCAACAGGGTTTCGTGGTCATCGCTGGTGAAGTAGAAGCCGCCGCTACCAGGCTCGCCAAAGCGCGCGATCAGCGCGTCGGCCACCGACACCGCAAAGTCGGCATCCGCCGGACGCCAGTCGGCCTGAAGCAGCTCCACCAGGGCCGCCAGCACAAAGGCGTAGTCATCCAGATAGCCATTGAGCCGCGCCTGGCCGCCGCTCCAGCTCGCCAGCAGGCGCTCGCCATCCCACAGGTGCTGGCGGACGAAATCCATCGCGACCTGCGCCGCGGCAACCCAGTCGCCCCGCCCGAGCACCCGGCCGGCACGGGCCAGGCCGTGGATCATCAGTCCGTTCCAGGCGGTGAGCACCTTGTCGTCCAGCCCCGGTCGGACGCGCCCGTCGCGCACTGCCAGCAACGCGGCGCGCACCCGCGCCAGCGTCGCCTCGGCCTGTGCGGGGTCCAGGCCCACCTCGCCGGCGACTTCGTCGAGCGGCTTGCGCAGGCTCAGGTGCCAGGCATGGCCGTCGAAGTTCGGCATGCCCTCCATGCCGAACACGGCGAGCGCAAAGGCCCGGTCGGCCGGCGCCACGGCGGCTTTCACCGCATCCCGCGTCCACACATAGAAGCGCCCCTCCTCGCCTTCGGAGTCCGCATCCAGCGCAGACCAGAAAGCGCCCGCCGGCGTGCGCATCTCGCGCAGTGCCCAGCCAGCGGTGTCCTCGGCCACCTGGCGGAAACGCGGCTCATCCCAACAGACGGCCGCTTCGGCATACAGCGCGAGCAGGGGCCCGTTGTCGTAGAGCATCTTCTCGAAGTGCGGAATCTCCCAGCGCTCGTCAACGCTGTAGCGGCAGAAGCCGCCGCCGAGCTGGTCAAAAATGCCCCCCTCGGCCATGCGCTGCAGCGTCAATCGGACCATCGCACCGGCGCTGGCATTGCCCGCGCAGCGGTAGCGATGCAGCAGCAACGCCAGGTCTGCGGGGTGCGGAAACTTCGGCGCCTTGCCAAAGCCGCCGTAGTCCATGTCGAACGCGGCCTCCATGCCATCGCAGGCCGCTCGGATGGGCTGGTCGCCGAACTGCTCGGGGGCCACGTCGCCCACCTGCGCTGTCTGCGCAAGCGCGGCATGCAATTGCGTGTTTTGCTCGACGATCGCCGCGCGCTGCCCCGACCAACCGGCCGCCACCCGCTCGAGCAGATCGACAAATCCGGGCAGGCCGTGTCGCGGCGACGGGGGGAAATAGGTGCCGGAGTAAAAGGGCGTGCCGTCTGGCGTCAGAAACACCGTCAGCGGCCAGCCACCGGTGCGCCCGGAGAGCATCTGGTGGGCGCTCTGGTAGATGTGATCGAGGTCCGGGCGCTCTTCGCGGTCAACCTTGATGCAGACGAACAGCCGGTTCATCACCTCGGCGGTCGCCGCGTCCTCGAAGGACTCGTGGGCCATCACGTGGCACCAGTGACAGGCCGAGTAGCCAATCGACAGCAGGATGGGCTTGTCTTCGGTGCGCGCCTGCGCCAGCGCTTCGGCATCCCACGGCTGCCAATGCACCGGGTTGTCGGCATGCTGACGCAGATAGGGGGAGGTTTCCCCAGCGAGACGGTTCGACATCGCGATCCCGGCGGTTAGGCAATGAGCGCGAGTTTACCAAGTCGACGCAATCCCGACAAATTTTGTCGGGAATAACCCTTTGCGAGGTAGGGCATCCCGGCCGGGCCCACGCCCGGCCGCAGGTATCAGCCGCCGAGCAGGACCAGTCCGACCCCGGCCATGGTCATCCCGGCGGCGCGCTTGGCGCGTGTGGCCAGCAATGAGCGCGGCGCCCAGCGCGCCAGCAGATAACCCGCGCCATGCAAGGTGGCGGTGGCGACGGCGAAACCTGCGGCATAGCGCACCAGGCTGGCGTTGCCCGCCTCGGCAAAATGCGCGGCGCCATGGAACAGCGCAAACACCCCGACCAGCGGTAGCATCACCCACAGCGAAGCCGGCCGACCCAGCGCAAGCCAGGCCCCCAGAACCACCACCGACACGGCGATGCCCGCCTCCACCCCCGGCAGCGCCACGCCGAGCGCCCCCAGCCCCGCGCCGGCCAGCATCGCCATCACGAAACCGGCGGGCAGCAGCCAGCGGCCATGGCCGGGGCATTGCGTGGCGACCATGCCCACGGCCAGCATGGCCAGCACATGGTCGAGCCCGGAGAACGGGTGCGCCAGGCCGGCACCGAAGTGCGCGCCGGCATGCCCTCCATGCGCCATGGCCGACCCGGCACAGCCCGCCAGCACGAGAGCAAGTAGAACACGCGATGTCGCCATGACACACCTCCTGAGGAAGATCGAAGAAAAAACCGACAGTAGTCTACTGAATCAAGATGTGTGCCAAACAGCGCACGCCCGTAAATCAACAACTTAGCCGCCGCAACGGCGATCGTGCGGCAAGCGCACTCCCACCCGGGGCAACCGGTTGGCTATCCGCTAACCACCCCCATGCCGCATCGTGGCAGCCGTCGAAGCCCACCGCCACTTCTGCTACGCTTTGCGCATTGACCGATTGCCCTCGCTATTGTCAGGAGACACGACATGCCCTCGCTGCGCACGGCCCTTGTTCTGGGCGGATTGATCACCCCGATGACCGGCGCGCTGGCCGCCGAGTTGCCCGCCGTCGACCTCACCCGCGCCACCCAGATCGTCACCGAGCGCTGCTCGCTGTGCCACGGCGTCGATGGCGAGAGCTCGACCACCACCCACCCCAAGCTGGCCGGCCAGCACTACCAGTACATCGCCAAGCAACTGGCCGACTTCAAAAGCGGCAAGCGTGCCAGTGACACCATGAGCAGCATGGTGACCGGCCTGACGGACGAGGAGATGCTCGCATTGGGGGTGTACTTCGAGAAAAAACCGGCGCGCGCTCGACGGGTGCTCGACGAGGGGCTCAACGCGGTCGGCAAGTTCATCTTCGAGCGCGGCAACGAGTATTCCGGCGTGGCCGCCTGCGCCTCCTGTCATGGCGAGAAAGGCTACGGCACCGACACGCTGCCGCGCCTGGCCGGTCAGAACGCGCGCTACCTGGAGAACCAGCTCGCGTCATTCAACAGCCGCGCCCGCACCAACGACAACGCCATCATGCACACCATCGCCGCCAAGCTCACCGAGCTGGAGACCAAGGCGGTGGCGACCTACATCAGCTCGCTGGAGTAAGCGGCAGGCGCACGCTGAAGATGGCGCCGCCGTCGGCGGCGTTGGCCACCGACAGGCGGCCACCGTGGCGTTCGACAATGCCGTAGCTGATCGCCAGCCCCAGGCCGGTGCCCTGCCCGACCGGCTTGGTGGTGAAGAACGGATCGAACACATGGGCCAGATGGTCTGCCTCGATGCCCGGCCCGTTGTCCTTGAAATGCAGGCACACCTGCCCCGCGTCCACCTCCGCCGCGATCTGCAAGGCCGGGTGGTCGAGTGCGCCGGTGGCATCCCAGGCGTTCTGCACCAGGTTCATCATCACTTGCTGCATCTGCCCGGCCGAACCGACCATCGGTAGCGGCGCGGGGATGTCGAGGCGCACCTCGAACTCCTTGCGCGCGGCCTGGC
This sequence comes from Rhodocyclaceae bacterium, assembly GCA_041396265.1. GTDB lineage: Bacteria > Pseudomonadota > Gammaproteobacteria > Burkholderiales > Rhodocyclaceae > Nitrogeniibacter. The sequence goes on along the minus strand of JAWKYX010000009.1, from coordinate 28,233 downwards.
AGACCCAGCGCACCGCCCGCTCGACCACCTCGGCCAGATCGAAATGTTGTTGCTCGTCGCGATCGATGGCCGAGAAGCGCTTGAGCCCGTCGACGATCTGGCGGGTGCGCTCGGCGCCCTCGATGGTGCCGTCGATGAGCGGGTCGAGATCCGACAGGATGCGATCGATGCGCAGGCGCTGGCGCTGCTCGGCCAGTTGCTCCGGCGAGTCGCCCGCGTGCACCGCGCCGAGGTAGGTCTCCAGCCGGTCGGCGTAGCGACGCAGCGCATGCACATTGCCGAGGATGAAGCTGATCGGGTTGTTCAGCTCATGCGCCACGCCCGCCACCAGCCGGCCGAGCGAGGCCATTTTTTCAGAGTGCAGCAGCTGCTGCTGGGTGCGCTTGAGGTCGTCGTGCGCTTGGCGCAGCGCCTGGTAGGCGCGGCGCAACTCGCCCACCGGGCGGCCGGTCACCACCATGCCCATCGACTTGCCCACTGCATTGAAGCGTGGCGTGCAGTTGAAGGACACCGGCACCGCCGAGCCGTCGTGCGCACGCAGTTGCAATTCGCAGTCGTGCACCTCGCGTTCGCCGAACACGGTCAGCAGATGACGCGCCTTGGCGCGGGCGTCCTCGTCGGCAAACAGATCGTAGATGGCGCTACCGCGCAAGGTCTCGGCGCTCTTGCCGGTAATCACTTCCAGCGACGGGTTCACGTCCTCGATGACGCCATCGCGCCCGCACACCACGAGAATGTCGGACATCGCGGTGAGCACCGAGAGGATGAACTGCTGTGATTCCTCCAGCTTGGCATTCTTCTCCTCGAGCGCCACCTCGTACTGCAGCAGGTCGGAGTAGACCTCGTCCATCTTGTGGATGACATCCATCCACACCTCTTCACCCACGCCCACCAGCTCGCCGGGGTGACCGGTGTGACCGATGTCGTGTTTCTTGTCGGGGGGCTTGGTCATGACGCGGCCCGCTCAGTGCACCGTGCACACCATGCACGGATCGAAGGAGCGCACCACATGCTGCACCGCCAGTGGCATGCCAGCCGCCTCGCCAACGGGGGTGCCGACCAACGCCTGCTCCAGGGCGCCGGGCGTGCCGGCCGCGTCGCGCGGGGAGAAGTTCCAGGTGGTGGGGGCGATGATCTGATAGTTCTGGATGCGGCCGTTGCGCACCACCAGCCAGTGGCCGAGCGCGCCGCGCGCCGCTTCGACCAGGCCGATGCCGACACCACTGTCGGGCAGCACCGTGTCGACACAGAAGGGCTCTCCCGGCACCAGCTCGCGCACCCAGGCCTCCATCATCGGCACCACACGGGCGATCTCCAGCAACCGGCCAACCTCCCGGCTCATCACATTGCCGCCGCCGTGCGCCGCGAGCTCGCGTGCCAGCGGATGGCCATCAACCACCTGCCGCGCCAGGGCGCCGCACTGCACCACCTTGTCACGCCAGCGCGGCGCCTTGCACCAGGTGTAGGCATCTGGCTTGTCGGCATCGGGGTGGGTTTCACCGGCCAGCGGATGGTGGCGCTCGGCCGATCCGGCCAGCCAGGCATGGGAGAGATCTTCGATGATGTCGCGCGAGTCGATCGGGTGCACCGCGCCAACTGCGGCATCCCAGACGCCGGGCATGACCTGCCGGGTACGGCCCAGCGGATAGTTGCCAAAGCTCAGATAGCGCTCGGGACAGCGTCCCAGGGTGTCGAGCGACAGCTGCTGTGACAGGTCGAGAAAGCGTGCCAGATCTCCCCGCGTCGGCCCCGCCGCCTCGAACCAGGCCCACAGGGCATCGGTCGAATCGAGCGCGGTGACCGCTTCGAGCGCATCCCCGAACAGATGCCGCTCGAGCCAGCCGCGGAACTCGCGCAGCAGGCTCAGCAGGCGCACCCGCTCGGCCGGCAAAATGGCGCGCGCCGAACCACCCGGCTGCAGGCTGAGGGTGTGCGGCCACTTGCCGGCCAGCGTGCCCATCACTTGCAGGAAGCGCGCCCGCGTCGGCAGCGCCTCGGCCGCGGCCGAGCCTTCGACCGCCTTGAAGCGCGCCCGCACGGCGTCGAAGCCCGGCATGCCGGCATAGGCGTCGCGGGCGAAATCCGGCATGAAGAAGAGGTAGAAATGGGTGAAGTGGTCGGCCAGGTTCTCGGCCGCCAGCATCAGGTTGTTGGCCCGCTCACCGTTGGGCGGCGGCGCCACCCCGGCCAGATTGGCCAGCGCGGCGGCGGCCGCCGCCGATTGCGAGACCGAACAGATGCCGCAGATGCGCGGCACCAGGGTGAGCGCATCCATGGGCGCCTTGCCCTGCAGGATCTGCTCGAAGCCGCGGTACAGGGGTGAATTGACCCAGGCTGCGCTGACATGGCCATCCCGCGTCTCGAGCGTCACCTCCAGGTCGCCCTCGACCCGGTTGAACGGGCCCAGTACCTGGCGGCTCATTTGCGTCCGGTCCGGCGGATGGCGGGGGTGACCACCGGGTGGTCGGCCGTGGCATTGGTGCGCACACGGTTCGGCGTGGCTGACTTGGACAAGGCGGCCAGGGCCACGAACCAGGCCTTGGGCATGTCGGTCGGCAGGCCGATGGGAATGCCGCCGATCTTGGGGGTCTGGGCAAACGGGTGGCCGGGCTCTTCAAAGCCCGGCTCGGTGCAGCTGATACAGGCATAGCCGCCGTTGGTGCATGAGCCCTGCCCGTTCCATGGCCGCAGGTTGCAGTCGGCATGCGCCTGAGTGCCCTTGCAGCCCATGTGCTCCATCATGCAGCCGAGGTCCGACGGCTTCTCGGCGCTGGCCTTGAATTCGTAAAACTCGTTGCGCGAACAGCCGTGGTGCACCAGGTGGTCGGCGTAGAAACGCGGCCGGCCGAGGGCGTCGAGGCTGTCGGCCGTGACCTCGTCCATGGCCAGCGCCAGCAGGGTCTCGATGACCCAGTCCGGATGCGTCGGACAGCCGGCGATGTTGATCACCGGCAGACCGCTGGCGCTGCGGAAGTCGCCCCCGAGCAGCCCGCCCGAGGCGTCGCCGTCGTACTGCAGGCCACAGGCGTCGGTGGGGTTGAAGGACGCTGCCGTCACCCCGCCAAAGGCGGCGCAGGTGCCCACGGCAACCACATGACGTGCCTGCCCGGCGAGCGCGCCGACCCAGTCGATCATCGGCCGACCGGTGCCGGCCAGCATGTGAAAGCGTCCGCTGCCCTTGGGACCACGCAGCAGGGCACCCTCGACGCACAACACGTCGAGCGCCTGCCGGCCGTCGATGCACGCCTCGAGCAACCCGACCACATCGTCGCCGCTGCGCTCCGACAGACTCGGATGCCACAGCAACTCGACACCGCCGTCGGCCAGGGTGGCCATCAGGTTGGGCGTATCGGCGCACAGCAGCGACATGGTACAGCCGCCGCAACCGCCGGACTGGAGCCAGAGCACGTTCATGGAGCGTATTGAATCACACGGCCCGCTGGCCGCACAGGGTCAGTCGGGCGACTGCTCGCGCTTGAATTGATAGAGCAGCGCCCGGCAGCCGGCACAGCTGACGATGCGGGTGTTGTCGCTGCTGTCGTCGAGTCCCTGCTCGGTCGTCTCGGTGCTGCCGCATTTCTTGCAGGCGCCGCCTTCGCCCGCCGAAGCGAAGTACTCGGCACGATCGGGCAGCTCGCGCTGTGCCTTCATGTGCGCCTGGTGCCTGGTCAGCACGATGAAGGCGGTGATGAACAGCGTCAGGATGAGTACGATCGGAAAGGCCATTTCCAGCGCCATGGGCGGTTATTCCTCAGTCAGTGGCGCAGGCTCGGGCGACCCGGCACCGTTTCAGGAGAGACAGATTAGCGGCTTTGGGCCGCTGCCGGCTTGTCTCAGATCAGGGCGGATGGCCTATGACGGCGCCCGCCAGCGGTCAGATCACGAAAAAAATTGATGGTTCCACCTTTGTGACCTGTCTCAAATCTGAAACAATCCGCTTTTTTTCCAGCAATCGGGCGACCCGTGGAACTCAAACACATCAGCGAACTTGAACGCGCAACCCAGCGTGGCAGCGGCGAGATGTTCCGGCTCGGCATGGGGCTTCTGTTCGTGGTGGGCGTCATGCTCTATGCCACGACCCGGGGCATCGGTGGCGAACTCAATGTGATGCTGGTCGTCGCCGCCGTCATTGGCGGCTACATGGCGATGAACATCGGCGCCAACGACGTGGCCAACAACGTCGGTCCAGCCGTGGGCTCCAAGGCCATGAGCCTGGGGCTGGCGCTGGTCATCGCCGCCGTCTTCGAAGCGGCCGGCGCGCTGATCGCCGGCGGCGAGGTGGTCGGCACCATCCGCAACGGCATCATCGACGCCAGCCAGCTGCCCAGCGGCCAGAGCTTCGTGTGGCTGATGCTGGCCGCCCTGCTCGCCGGCGCCTTGTGGCTGAATATCGCCACCGCCGTGGGTGCGCCGGTATCGACCACCCACTCCATCGTCGGTGCGGTACTCGGCGCGGGCATCGCAGCCAGTGGTTTCGGTGTGGCCAACTGGGGCAAGGTCGGGCAGATCGCCGCCAGCTGGGTGATCTCGCCGCTGCTCGGCGGCATCGTGGCGGCCGGCTTCCTGTACTTCATCAAGCATCGCATCACCTACCACACCGACATGCGCGCCGCGGCCAAACGCTGGGTGCCGCTCCTGATCGCGCTGATGGGCTGGGCGACCTCGTCCTACCTGCTGCTCAAGGGCCTCAAATCGGTACTCAAGATCGGCTTTGGTGCCGCCATGCTGTACGGGCTGCTGTTTGCCATTGCCCTGTTCCTGGTCCTGCGCCCGGTGGTTGCACGCCAGGCCGACAAACTCGGCAACGACAAGGCCGGCATCAAGCAGTTGTTCACCGTACCGCTGATCTTCGCCGCCGCGCTGCTGTCCTTCGCCCACGGCTCGAATGACGTCGCCAATGCGGTCGGACCGCTGGCGGCGATTGTCGATGTGCTCACCAGCACCTCCGGCCAGGTGCAAGCCAAGGCGGCCATCCCGACCTGGGTGATGATGGTCGGCGCCATCGGCATCGCGCTGGGGCTGGCGCTGTACGGCCCGAAAGTGATCCGCACCGTCGGCTCGGAGATCACCGAACTCGACCAGATGCGCGCCTACTGTATCGCCATGGCGGCCACCATCACGGTGATCATCGCCAGCCAGCTCGGTCTGCCGGTGAGCTCCACGCACATTGCGGTCGGCGGCGTGTTCGGCGTCGGCTTCCTGCGCGAGTGGATCAAGAACAAGTACGCGCGCATGGAAGACGAAATCAAGGCGCACCACCCCGAAGACGACCAGGGCGCCATCGATGCCTTCATGGTGCGCTTCACTGCCGCACCGGTGGCCGAGAAGGGCCGCATGCTCACCGAGCTGAAAGAACAGGCCAAGGCGCACCTCGATCCGGCGCACTTCTCCAAGCAGGAGCGCAAGGCCCTCAAGCGGGTCTATCGCCAGGAACTGGTCAAGCGCTCGCAGCTCAAGCGCATCGCCGCCGCCTGGGTGATCACCGTGCCGGCCTCGGCCATCATGGCCGCCATGCTGTTCTTCATGATCCGCGGCATGATGATGTCCTGACCGGACACACGCCGTCACGACGGGCAGCCCGGCGCTGCCCGTTTTTTTTGTCTGCGGACCACCTGTTCGGCATACTCCCGGCCTGACTCCACCCACCAGGACATTTCCGTGTTCGATCTTGCCGTCACCTTTCTCGTGCTCACGGCCGTCATGGCCTATATCAACGTGCGTTTCATCCGCCTGCCCACCACCATCGGCGTGATGGCCATCGCCATGGGCCTGTCGCTGATCGTCTTCGCCCTCGACGCGGTCGGCATCAGCGCGCTACGGGACTACGAAGTCTCGCTGCTGTCGTCGATCGACTTCTCCGAGGTGCTGATGCAGGGCATGCTCTCGCTGCTGCTGTTTGCCGGCGCGCTGCATGTCGATCTCAGCGAGCTGAAGGCCTACCGCTGGCAGATCGGCGCCCTGGCCGTGCTCGGCACGCTGAGCTCGACGGCGCTCATCGGCGGCGCCGTGTGGTGGCTGATGCCCTGGGTCGGCATCGAGCTGCCGCTGATCTACTGCCTGCTGTTCGGCGCGCTGATCTCCCCCACCGACCCGATCGCGGTGATGGGTATCGTCAAATCGGCCGGCGCGCCGAAGAATCTCGAACTCACGATTGCCGGCGAATCGCTGTTCAACGACGGCGTCGGCGTGGTGGTGTTCACCCTCTTGCTGGCGGCAGCCACCAGCGGCCAGACGCCCGAAGCGGCGCAGATCGGCCTGCTGGTGGCCGAGGAAGTGGGCGGCGGCATCCTCTTCGGCCTGCTGCTCGGTTTCATCACCTATCACATGCTCAAGAGCATCGACAGCTACCAGGAAGAGGTGCTGATCACGCTGGCGGCGGTGCTCGGCGGCTATGCGCTGGCCACCCACCTGCATGTCTCCGGCCCGCTGGCGATGGTCGTCGCCGGCCTGATCGTCGGCAACCACGGCCGCGCCCTGGCCATGTCGCACAAGACGCGCGAATACCTCGACATGTTCTGGGACCTGATCGATGCCATGCTCAACGCCGTGCTGTTCGTGCTGATCGGTCTGGAAGTGGTGCTCATCCAGTACGCCCCCGGCCTGGCGCTGGCGGTGGCGCTGGTGATCGCCATCACCCTCACCGCCCGCCTGCTGGTGGTGGGCGCGCCGGTGGCGTTGCTGCACCGTCAATTCCGGCTGCCGCGCGGCGCCTGGCAGGTGCTCACCTGGGGTGGGCTGCGCGGCGGCATCTCGGTGGCGCTGGCGCTGTCGCTGCCGGAAGGCCCCGAGCGCGATCTGGTGCTGGCCCTGACCTACGCGGTGGTGGTGGCCTCGATCTTCGGCCAGGGGCTGACGGTCGGCGCCGTGGTACGCCGGGCCATCGGCCGCCCAACACACTGAGGAGACCCCATGTCGAAGATCGAATTTTCCAGCGAAGAAAAAGCCCTGCTGACCGACAAGCTCAAGCGCTATCTGGCCGACGAGCTGGATCAGGAGGTCGGCCAGTTCGAGGCCGGCTTTCTGCTCGATTTCATCTCGCGAGAAATCGGTGCTTACTACTACAACCGTGGGCTGAACGACGCCCAGGCCGTGATCGCCCAGCGGCTCGACGACATCAACGACGCCATCTACGAAATCGAGATGCCGACCGAGCTGTCGCGCTGACGGCCGCCGGCACCCTCAGTCGCGCTCCAGCCCATAGCGCGACAGCTTGTTGCGCAGCCCGACCCGTGACAGCCCCAGCTCCTTGGCGGCGCGGGTCTTGTTCCAGCGGTGGCGGATCAGGCTTTCCTTGACGATGCGCGCCTCCAGCATCTCCAGCCGACCCTTCAGATCACCATCCAGCCCGGCGAGCAGGTTGAGTTCGGGCTCGTCGTCGACCTCGGCGGCGCGCAGCACGCGCGGGCTCAGGTCGGCGGCGCGCAGGCGCGTGCCGTCGGCCAGCGCCGCCATGCGCAGCACCTCGTTGCGCAGCTCGCGCACATTGCCCGGCCAGCGGTAGGCGCACAGGCAGGCCAGCACCTCGCGGTCGAGCGGCTCGAAGGCCTCGCCGCCGCTGCTGGACAACTCGCGCGCAAAGGCATTGGCAATCAGTGGGATATCCATCGTCCGCTCGCGCAGCGGCGGCACGTGCACGGTGATGGCGGCCAGGCGGTAGAACAGATCCTCGCGGAAGCGGCCGGCCTGCATGTCGGCTTCGAGGTCGCGGTTGGTGGCGGTCACCACCCGCACATCCACCGGCAGCGGCCGCGGCGCACCGACCGGGCGCACCTCGCCCTCCTGCAGCACGCGCAGCAGCTTGACCTGGAAGGCCGGCGTGGTCTCGCCGATCTCGTCGAGGAAGATGCTGCCGCCGTCGGCCTGCTTGAACAGGCCCACGCGGTCTTCGTAGGCGCCGGTGAAGGCGCCGCGCTTGTAGCCGAACAGCTCCGATTCGAGCAGCTGGTCGGGCACCGCGCCACAGTTTTCGGTGATGAAGGCCGCCTCGGCGCGCGGGCTGGCCAGGTGCAGGCCGCGCGCCAGCAACTCCTTGCCGGTGCCCGATTCGCCCGTCAAGAGCACCGGCACATCCAGCCGCGCCACCTTCTCGATCAGCGCACACACCGCGTTCATCGGCGAATCGGCGGCGCGCAGCAGGGCCGACACCGCGTACTGGCGCGCCACCGCCTGGCGCTGGCCGGCGACGCGCTGGCGCATCACCGGCTCGGTCGCCTTCATGTCCAGCGACAGGCGATGGTTCTCGCTCTGCAAGCGGTACATCTCGGCCGCGCCGTTGAGGGTCAGCAGCAGTTGCTCGGGCTGCCAGGGCTTGAGCAGGTACTGATAGATGCCGGCCTCATTGATGCCGGCGATGATGTCTTCCGAATCGGTGTAGCCAGAGATGATGATGCGCACCGCGTCCGGCCACTTGTCGCGCACCTCGGCCAGGAACTGCACGCCCGAGGCGCCCGGCATGCGCTGGTCGCACAGCACGATGTGGATCCACTCGCGTGCCATGATCGCCGCCGCCGCTTCGGCCGAGGCGGCGGTGAACACGGTGAAGTCTTCCTCCAGCGTGCGGCGCAGCGCCTCCTGCGAGCGCACTTCGTCATCCACCACCAGCACGGTGGGCAAGGTCTTGCTCATACGGCAGCACTCTCCTCGGTGGCCTGCACCTGCCAGCCCAGGTCCCGGTGACGGGCCAGATGGCGCGGCGTCCACGACTGCGGGCTCTTCAGCACGAAGTGGTAGCGCGCCACGTGATAGCTCGGGTCGAAGCCGTAGAAGTTACGCTGCATGTGGCGCAACTCCTCGGCGCGATAGTCGGCCAGCGGTTTGTCGGCCTCGTCGGCGGCGCGGCGGGCCGCCTTGTCGGCCAGATGCTCGGGCAGCGCCGGATCGGCCGCCAGCGCCGCGGCGCGATGCGCCACCTCGGCGGCGAATTCGTCCGGCGTAGCGCCGAAGCAGGCGTCGATCAACCCCAGCGCCACCGCCTTGCGCGCCAGCAGCGGCAGGCGGTCGCCCATGAGGCGGCGCCCCGCCGCCTCGCCCACCCGGCGCGGCAGCAGGTAGCTCCAGTATTCCGAACCGAACAGGTTGCCCATGTTCTTGTAGTGCGGGTTCATCACCACGCCCTCGCGCGCCCACACCGCGTCGGCCGCCAGCGCCAGGAAGCAGCCGCCGGCGCCGGCGTTGCCGCGCATCGCCGCCACGGTGCGCTTGCCGGTCAGCGTCAGCAGCGCGAGGCACACATCGTTCATGGCGTTGATGTTGGCCCAGGATTCGTCGGCCGGCGACTCGGCCGCCTCGATCACATTCAGGTGGATGCCGTTCGACCAGAAATCGCGCCCGCCTTCGAGCACCAGCACCCGGGTCGGCCGTGCACCGGCCGCCGCGATGGCGTCGCGCAGGCGTACGCACTGCGCGGTGGACATCGCGCCGTTGGTGAAATCGAAACGCAGGAAGCCGACCATGCCGTCGTCCGACTCGCGGTAGCCGATCTCGGCGGCCTCGGGGTCGGCATCGATGACCGGCAGTTGCGCCACTGCGTCGGCGAACGCCAGCGTCGCCGGCAGCTTGAAGGGGTGATCGCTGCCGCCGCGCTTCACATGGCCGATCCACACCGCGCCGTCGACCGTGGCGCGCAGCAGCGCACCGTCGCGCCGCCCGATCACCGTGCCCGGCACGGCATCGGCCGGCGCCGTACCCGGCTGCGCGTCGAAGAGCTGACAGGGCTCGCCGAAGAGCGCATCGGCCACGCCGGGGAAGCCGTCGGCGGCGCGGATCTTGGACAGCACCGTCGCCGTGCTGTCCTGCAACCAATCGATACGCCGGTCGGCCTGGCGCATCAGCGCGCGCCACTGACCACGGGCGTTCGGCCAGTCGGCCAGCGCCGTGGGCGCCCAGCGCTCCGCGCGCCAGTCGGCCACGCACCCCAGCGCCTCGCGCACCGCCGCCAGCGCGCCCGCGCTTACCTCGTTGCGGTAGAGACTCGCCTTGGGCGCCGCGCGCATCGGGAACTCGCGTGTCGCCCACACCGGCCCGGCGTCCATCTCCGCCTCGGCCTGCAACACGGTCACGCCCCAGGTAGCCTCGCCATTGACGATCGCCCAGTCGAGCGCCGAGGGGCCGCGGTCACCGACGATGCCGGGGTGCACGATCAGCGTCAGATGCCGGCGCCAGATCGACTCGGGTACCGCGCGCTTGAGGAAGGGCGCGACGATCACCTCCGGCGCGAACAGCGCCACCGCCTCCTCGGCCACCGAATCGGCGATGTCGAACTCGACCGAGACCTCGTGCCCGTCCTCGCGCAACTCGGCGAACAGGCGCTGGGTGAGGCTGTTGAAGCTATGAGTGAGCAGCAGGATGCGCATGGGTCAGGCCTCCTTGCCGCAGCAGGCTGTCACAGCTTCACGGGAGGGTTGGCGGGTTGAAACCCGCCCTACGAGGCACCCTCCGAGCGGGCGATGGCGCAGCCGAGCCCGCGTGCCCTTCCCCTTCTGTGCCGCCGAACGGAGCCCGGGGACGGCGGGAATTGTCGTGTCGCCCGTCTGAGCCCGCAGGGCGAGTTCGCGACACGACCCGCCGGCGCCGGGCGTAGAGAGGGCACCGGCGCAGCCGGCGGCACAGTCGGGGCGCTTTTTTGCCTCCTTTCTTGCGCGTGCAAGAAAGGCGGTCGCCCGCCGGGCGAGACCCGGCCAACGTCAATCCGAAGCGAGCACGGTCGCGGCATGCGTTCATCAGCAGATCCTCGGCAACTGTTCGCCCGACAGCCAATCCACCATGCGTTTGCCGCCGAAGCCGGTGCGAATCTGCACAAAGGCGTTGGGGTCGACGGTGACTTCACCGATGCGCGCCGCCTCGCGCCCCAACGGATGGTCGCGCAGCGCGGCCAGCGCCGCGTCGGCGGCCTCGGGCGGCACGATGGCGACCAGCTTACCCTCGTTGGCCACATACAGCGGATCGAGGCCGAGCAGCTCGCAGGCCGCGCTCCACCTGCTCGCGCACCGGGATCGCCTTTTCCTCCAGCAGCATGCCCACGCCGGATTGCGTGGCGATCTCGTTGAGCGTGGTCGCCAGCCCGCCGCGCGTCGGATCGCGCAGCACGCGCACCAACGGCACGGCGGCCAGCAGCTCGGCGATCAGGCCGTGCAGGGCCGCAGTGTCGGAGGTGATTTCCGACTCGAAGGCCAGCGACTCGCGCTGCGCCATGATCGCCATGCCATGGTCGCCCAGCGTGCCCGACACCAGGATCACATCACCCGGCCGCGCATTGGCGCCCGACAGCGACCGCCCGGCCGGCAGCGCGCCGACCCCGGTGGTGGTGATGAACACCCCGTCGCCCTTGCCCTGCTCCACCACCTTGGTGTCGCCCGTCACCACCGGCACGCCGGCCTCGCGGCTGGCCGCCGCCATCGAATCGACGATGCGTTTCAGGTCTGCCAGCGGAAAGCCTTCTTCGAGGACGAAGCTGGCCGCCAGATACAGCGGTCGCGCGCCCATCACCGCCACATCGTTGATCGTGCCGTGCACCGACAGGCAGCCGATGTCGCCGCCGGGGAAGAACAGCGGCGAGACCACATGCGCATCGGTGGCCATCACCAGCCGCTCGCCTGGCGCGGGCGCCGGCAGCACGGTGCCGTCGTCGCCCTGCGCCAGGTAGTCGTTGGCGAAGGCGCGGGCGAACAGCTCGTCGATGAGCTGCGCCATCGCCTTGCCGCCGGCGCCGTGGCCCATGTCGATGCGGCCGGATTTGAGGTCCAGGGGGCGGACGTAGCCCTTTTTGACTTTATTCATGGATAGGTGGGGGCGCGGCGCGGTTCGTATTTTTTGCCCGTAGGACGGGCTGTGCATTTCTTGATGCGGACATTGGCCGGGTCTCGCCCCGGCGGGCGACTTACTTTCTTGCTCGTGCAAGAAAGATAAGCGTCGATGCACGCCCCACTGTCGCGGCCCTTCGGGCTCCGCCCTCCGCAAGCGCGAGGCGGGCGACTTCGCAAACTCGCCCTGCGGGCTCAAACAGCGAAGCCGCTATTTCCGCCCCGCACTTGCTGCGCTCGGCACGACAGAGGGGGATGGGGTGCCAGGCTGAAACAGCGTGGCCGTGGGTTCTTGTAGGGCGGGTTTCAACCCGCCAATGGTCTGGGAACGAATACCGATGGCGGGTTGAAACCCGCCCTACGAACCGCCGCCCGAGCGGGCGATGGCGAAGCCGAGCCCGCGTGCCTCTCCCCTTCTGTGCCGCCGAACGGAGAACGGGGACGGCGGGAATTGTCGTGTCGCTGTTTGAGCCCGGAACGGGCGAGTTTGCGACACGACCCGCCGGCGCCGGGCGCAGTGAGGGCACCGGCGAAGCCGGCGGCACAGCGGGGCGCCTTCTTTGCCTCCTTTCTTGCGCGTGCAAGAAAGGAGGTCGCCCGCCGGGGCGAGACCCGGCCAACGAGCCTCCGAAGCGAGCACCACGCCGCAAGCCGGGCACGGCGCTAGCCCGCCACCGCGGCGGTAGCGGCCACCACCGGAATATCCCGAAACCGCCCATAGTTATAGTGCGCCGCACAGGCGCCTTCACTCGACACCATGCACGAGCCCATCGGGTTCTCCGGCGTACACACCGTGCCGAAGAGCTTGCAGTCGGTCGGCGTCTTCACGCCGCGCAGGATGGCGCCGCACTCGCAGGCGCGGTTGTCGGGCACCGACTGGAAGGCGAGCTCGAACTTACGCTCGGCATCCCAGGCGGCGAAGGCTTCGCGGATGCGCAGGGCCGAGTACGGCACCTCGCGCAGGCCGCGCCATTCGAAGCTGCGGCGCAGCTCGAAGACTTCGCCGACCAGCGCCTGGGCCTTGAGGTTGCCATCGGTGGTGACGGCACGGGTGAATTCGTTCTCGACCTCGGCGCGGCCCTCGTTCACCTGGCGGATCAGCATGCGGATCGCCTGCATCACGTCGAGCGGTTCGAAGCCGGCGATGACCACCGGTTTGCGGTATTCCTCGGCGAAGAAGGCGTAGGGCCGGCTGCCGATGATGGTGGATACATGCGCCGGGCCGATGAAGCCGTCGAGCGGCACGGTGCCCAGCTCGCGCACCTCGGGCGATTCGAGGATGGTCATGATCGCCGAGGGCGTCAGCACATGGTTGCAGATCACACTGAAGTTCCCGAGCCCCAGCGCCTGCGCCTGCTTGATGACCAGCGCGGTGGGCGGCGTGGTGGTCTCGAAACCGATGGCGAAGAACACCACCTCGCGCTCGGGGTGTTTGCTCGCCAGTGCCAGTGCGTCGGCCGCCGAATACACCATGCGCACGTCACCGCCGCGCGCCTTGGCCTTGAGCAGCGAGAGCTGGTCGGAGGCCGGCACGCGCAGGCAGTCGCCGTAGGTGCACAGGATGACGTCGGGGCGCGACAGCACCAGGCCAATGGCCATGTCGATGCGGCCGATGGGCAGCACGCACACCGGGCAGCCGGGGCCGTGGATCATGCGCACGTTGGCCGGCAGCAGGTCGGTCACGCCGTAACGCGAGATGGCATGGGTGTGGCCGCCGCAGAATTCCATGAAGGCGTACTGGCGGCCGGGCTCGGCCTCGCGCGCGATGTGCGCGGCCAGCGTGGCGGCCACGTCGCCGTCGCGAAACTCGTCCACATACTTCATGCGCTGCCCTCGGCAATCGCCTGCAGGTCGAGGCCGCTTTGCTCGAACAGCGCGAGCGTCTTGGCCGCCTCTTCGGGGTCGAGCCTGGACAGCGCGTAGCCGACGTGCACGATCACGTAGTCGCCGATCTCGGCGCCGTCGACCAGCGCCAGCGAGATCTCCTTGCGCACGCCACCGAGGTCGACCCGGGCGGCGTCGCCGTCGAGCTTTTCAACGATGCGGGCGGGAATGGCAAGGCACATGTATTGGACTCCGTGTTCAGGCCATCGCCGAGCGGATGGCCACCCAGGCCTGGCCCAGCGACAGGCCGCCATCATTGGTGGGGGCCTGGCGGGCGCGCAGCACGGTCAGGCCCCGCACGGCCAGTCGCCGGCTGAGGCCTTCGGTGAGCAGCCGGTTGAGGAAACAGCCGCCGCCGAGCGCGACGGTGCGCACGCCCCGGGCACGCGCGGTGGCGACCACCCAGGCTTCGAGCGCGGCGATCAGCGTGGCATGGAACACCGCCGCGCCACGCGGTGGCGGCATCGACGACCGCAGTGCGGCGAGGGTTGGCAGCAGGTCGAGCGTGTTGGCGGCATCAACATGCCAGCCCCCGGGCAAGGCCAGCGCCGGGCCGTACTCGGCCGCGATGGCTTCGAGCCGCATCGCCGCTTCGCCTTCGTAGTGCATCACGTCGCAGATGCCGAGCAGGCCGGCCGCGGCGTCGAACCAGCGCCCCATGCTGGTGGTGGGCGGGCAGCGGGTGCCGGCATCGAGCAGGGCGCCGATGCGCTCGGCCCCACGCAGATGGGCGAAACGCTCGGCGATGGCCGCCGCGGCGTCCATGGCATGCAGGGCCGAGGCGGCCATGCGCCAGGGCTCGCGGGCGGCGCGGTCGCCGCCAGGCAGCGCCAGCGGCGCGAGGTGGCCGAGGCGCTCGAACGCTGCGCCATCGACCCACAGCAGCTCGCCCCCCCACGCCGCACCGTCATTCCCCAGGCCGACACCATCGAGCGCCAGCCCCAGCACCGGCGCGTCGACGCCGTGCTCGGCCAGCACCGCGGCAATGTGCGCGTGGTGGTGCTGGACGGCGACCAGTGGCAGGTCGTGCATCTGTGCAAAGCGGTGGGCCGCTTGTGTGGCGTAGCTGTCGGGGTGGCGGTCGCAGGCGATCCACTCGGGGCGGCAGGCGAGCACGGTCATCAGGTGTTCGGCGGCGGCGTCGAGCGCCGCACAGCTCGCCGCATTGGCCAGGTCGCCCACATGCGGCGAGAGGAAGGCCTCGTCGCCGCGGGTGAGGCAGACGGTGTTTTTCAGGTAGCTGCCGAAGGCCAGCGTCGTCGGGCCCTTGTCGGCCAGGCGGATGGCCTGGGGCGTGTAGCCACGGGCGCGGCGGATGAACGCGGGCGCACCGGCGGTGATCCGCGCCACGCTGTCGTCGCAGCGCACCAGCACCTCGCGGTCATGCATCAGATAGAGGTCGGCGATGCCGCTGAGGCGCGCCAGCGCTTCATCGTTGCCGGTCACCAGCGGCTCGCCGCCGGGGTTGGCGGAGGTCACCACCAGGGCCATCGGCTGCGCCTGCGCGAGCCAGGCGGTGCCCGCCGGGCGGCCCGCTTCATCGTGGAACAGCAGGTAGTGCAGCGGCGAGTTGGGCAGCATCAGGCCGATCTGGTCCAGCTCGGGCGCCACGCCCCACAGGTGCAGGTCGGCATCGCCCCGCTTGTCGAGCAGCACGATCGGCCGCTCTGGCGCCTCGAGCAGATCGGCTTCGTCGGGGCGCACCCGGGCATACTGGCGCGCCGAAGCGGTATTGGCCACCATCACCGCAAAGGGCTTGTCGCCGCGCTGCTTGCGTTCGCGCAGGCGCTCGACCGCCTCGGGGTTGCGCGCATCGCACACCAGGTTGAAGCCGCCAACGCCCTTGATGGCGACGATATGGCCGGTGAGCAGGTGGAGCAGCGCATCGGCGACCGGGTCATGCGAGGCCACACGCACGCCATCGGCCTGCACCAGTGACAACTGCGGGCCGCAGGCCGGACAGGCATTGGGTTCGGCGTGGAAGCGCCGGTGGGTGGGCGCGTCGTATTCGTCCTGACAGGACTCGCACTGCACGAAGCCGGCCATGCTGGTGTTGGCGCGGTCGTAGGGCAGCGCGCGGGTCAGGGTGTAGCGCGGGCCGCAGTGAGTACAGTTGATCAGGGCATAGCGCCAGCGCCGATTGGCGGGGTCGAACAGTTCGTCGAGACAGTCGGGGCAAACCACGCTGTCGTGGCCGATGGCGGTGGTCACCGCACCGCCCTCGCTGGGGCGGATGGTGAAGCCACGATCCGCCGCCAGGGGCGGACAGTCGTTCTTTTCGACCGAGTCGATCCGCGCCAGCGGCGGCACTTCCTTGATCAGCCGCGCCAGCAGCGCCGACAGATTGCCCGGCGCCCCCTGCACTTCCATCTCCACGCCCTCGGCGTCGTTGCGCACCCAGCCGGCGAGGTCGAGTTGCTGGGCCAGGCGAAAGACAAAGGGCCGAAAGCCCACGCCCTGCACCACCCCACGCACCCGCACCCGGCACCGCGCCGTCGCGCCGACACTGCGGGCGTCGGTCTGCTGCGATGCGCCTTCAGTCTCCCGTGACAACGGCACCCTCCTCCTGACCAACGGCGCGCGCACCGGCCGAGGCCGCCAGCCCGGCCTCGATCCAGGCCAGCCAGTCCGCGAAGCCCTCGCCGGTGCTGGCCGACACGCGGAACACCTTGAGCCGTGGATTGACCCGCAGCGCAAATTCGACCGCCTTGTCGGCATCAAAGCGCAGGTAGGGGAGCAGGTCTGTCTTGTTGAGCAGCATCACGTCGGCAGCGGCGAACATGTCGGGGTATTTGAGCGGTTTGTCCTCCCCTTCGGTGACCGAGAGGATCACCACCTTGTGCGCCTCGCCCAGGTCAAAGGCCGAGGGGCACACCAGGTTGCCGACGTTCTCGATCAGCAGCAGGCTGTCATCGACCGGCGCCAGACGCTGCAGCGCCTGGCCGACCATGGCCGCGTCGAGATGGCAGCCCTTGCCGGTGTTGATCTGCAGTGCCGGCGCGCCGGTGGCGCGGATGCGCTCGGCGTCGAATTCGGTCTGCTGGTCGCCCTCGATCACCGCCACCTGCACCCGGCTGGAGAGCTCCTCGATGGTCTTGCACAGCAGCGTGGTCTTGCCCGAGCCGGGGCTGGAGACCAGGTTGAGGGCAAAGATGCCGCGCCCGGCCAGCCAGCGGCGGTTGGCGTCGGCGAAGCGGTCGTTCTTGCCGAGGATGTCTTGCTCGATGCGTACCATCTCGCCCTGCGACAGGCCGGGCGCATGGGCATGGGCCGGGCCGTTGCCGAAGTGCAGGTGGCCGGCGTGGTCCGAGGCGGGCGCATGCGGCTGGGCGTGGTCGTGCGCGTTCGCTACCGGGGCGGTTGCCGGCTTCCAGCCTGTGGTCGGCGCCGCACTGCGACGTCCGCCGCCCGCCGCTCGGCCAATCACCCGTTCTCCTGCCCCACATCCACACACCGTACACATCTGCTCTCTCCTTTACGCCACGCTGCCGGTCGCGCTATCCACATCCAGCGCCTTGACCCGCATCTCGGTGCCCTCGGTGGCCTGCACCTGATAGCTACCGCACTCGGGGCATGGGTCGTACAACTGCGCGATCGGCACACGCTTGCCGCAGGGCATGCACCAGCCAGCGCCAGCGACGGTCTCGACCGCCATGTGCGCGCCGTCGGCGACCGTGCCCTTCATCACCGCATCAAAACAAAACCGCAAGGCCTCGATCTCCACCGAGGACAATGCCCCCACTTCGAGCACCACCGCATTGACCTTACTGAAACCTCGTGCGATTGCCGCGTCTTCGACAATCCCCCGGATCCCCTCCGCCAACGACATTTCATGCATCGGCCGCGGCCTCCTCGGTGACCGACACCGCGTACTGCACACAGGGGTCGAGCGCCAGGGCCAGCGCACGCAAGCGCCACTCGGCATAGGCCACATCGGGCGCGGCCCAGCCGGCGCCCTCCTGCTCGAACACACCGCCCGGGCGGAAATTCCATTCGGTCGGCGCCACGATGGCGTAGTCGGCCACCGTGTCGCCGTCGAGGCGCAGCGCATGCAGCAACACGCCGCGCGCCGTCTCGATGCGCGCCAGCGCGCCGCCGCCGCTCAGCGGTGCGACATCGACCAGCGCCGGCATGTCGCCCGGCAAGGGATGGCGCAGGCGGCTGGCACAGTCGGACAGCTCGACCACGCGCGCAAACAGGCGTGCGGCGATCCGGTGACGATGGATCACCAGCCGGGCGACCAACGGGTTGTTGACATGGCGCGCCAGCGGCCCGGTTTCGTAGACATCGCCCGACAGATGCGGCGCACGGCAGTAGTCGGCGTCGGGCCAGCCACCGGGCAGGGCCTCGGCGAACACGCTGGCCGGCAGTGGCGCGAGCAGCGGCACCGGATGCGCGAGGGGGTCGCTCGCCCCGGCCTCGATCAGCCGCGCCAGCGCATCGCCAATGCTGCCGCTGCGCCGGCAGGCGTCGGCGAATTCGGACAGGTTGCGCGGCTCGCGCAGGCTGTTCATGAAGCCGGCGAGCAACTCGCGCGCCACCAGGTCGAGCACCGAACCGCCGGCCTCGTAAGCGCTGCGCTCGTCCGTCACCTGGTCGATCCGCTTGAGCACGAAGGCAAAGCGCTGGCGCTCCGGCGCGCGGCCGAACAACACCGGCCAGTCGAGCATCAGCCGCCACAGGTGCAGCTTGATCGCTTCCAGGCTGAGCGCGCGTTCGATGGCCGCGGTCATGACGAAATCGCCCCCGCCGGCGACCGCGCTGGCCGCCCGGACCGCCACCCCCTGGGCCACGCCGCACAGGCTGAAAATGGCCGGCGCCAGGGCGGCGGCCTCATCCACCGATTTGCCGACCAGCACCTGGGCGGCCAGCGGGCGGATATTTTTGGCGTGCACGCCAACCACCCGTCCTGCCTTGAGCGTGGCAACCAGTTGCAGCGGCGCGCTCATGGGCGCGCACTCCGCCCCAGCGCCGTGCGCAGGAAGGCGCGTCGATCGAGCGGCACCCGGCGCGCCTCGGGCGGCGCCACCAGCAACCCGGCCAGGGCAGCGCGCGCCACCGCGACCGCCTCGTCCTGCGAGTCGAACTCGCTCACCGGCGAAAACAGCGAACAGCTCTGGTAGGGCCCCAGCCCGGCCTCGCGGCTGCCCAGGAATTCGTAGTCGCCGGACGGAAACGACCAGCGCTGGTGCTGGCCGACCGAGACGGCCTGGAACGCGCCGCCGCCGGGCAGCATGAGCAGGTTGATGGCCCACGGCGCGATCAGCACGCCGACCCAGTCCCCCTGCCAGCGTTCGAAGGCGGGCACCGCCACCGACAACGCCCGGTTGCAAATGGGCAGGCTCGCCATGCGCTCGGCGTGGATACGACGAAAGACCGACGCGACCACCCGGGCCGGATCGGTATCGTACGGGAGCCACACCTGGGTCATGCTCAATCCTCGATCACCATGAATTTGTGCCGCGGCGCATCGCAGTTGGGGCAACGCCAGTGCGCCGGCAGGTCGGCAAAAGCCGTGCCGGGTGGAATCTGCCATACCGGGTCGCCCACTGCCGGATCATATACCTCCCAGCAGATGCCACACTCGAGCCGGGCGGTATCGGCAATCCGTGCATTGTCCCCCAGATAGCTGCCTTCGAACATGCCTGCCCCCTTCGCGCTCATTCCTCGCGCAGCGCCTCGATCCATTCACCAAGCCGTACGATGCTGTCGGCGTAGTCCTCGGCGGCAGCCGGTGCCACATCGGGCAGATCGGTCACCTCCAGCGTGTTGAGGATCAGGCTGTCGCTGCTATTGAAGTATTGCACCCACCAGGTGTCGCGCAAGGCCGTGCTGGAAATTCGGCAGTTGCCATAGCCGCGCGAGAGGATCACCACCGACCCGACGCCGAGGCTGCTCGACAGGTAGGCCAGGTCGTCCGGGGTCATCGGCAGCAGGGTCAGGTTCACGATGTGTGCCGGGTCGCCCTCGCTGCGGCGGGCGGCGGCATCGAGCAGTTCGCGCAACACGGCCGGGGCATTCATGACCCCTGCCGGGGGCGGTGACACCGGCAAGCTGCGTGCCGCCCGGGTCCGGCAGGCCGCCACCACCGCGGCGGGCATCGGCGCCGCCTCGAGGCGGTCGGCGCCGTCTTCGCCCAGCACCCGCCACAGGCCGGCGAACACCGTCTCCTGGATGCGCAGCGGCACGGCACCGGCCACCGTCGCGCTGACCTCACCCTGCCCGAGCGCCTCGTTGATCACCGCGCGCACCGTGTCCGGCAGCTCGCGCATGTCCATCGACAAGGGCGCGCCGAAGCGGGTCGCCACCATGCGCTCGCGCAGCGCCTCGAGCCAGGCGATGGCGGCGGCGTGCGCGGCCGGGTCCGCCGCCTCGGGCCGGCGCGGCGGCAGATAAGCGTTCATCTCGCCGGGCGAACCGATGAAGTCGACCGGCTCGTCGTCTTCCTGGCTGCCAGGGCCGACACTGAGCACGGGAATCGGAAAGTCTTTCATGCGGGCGAACCTCCACAGTGACCGGATGCATCGGCGCGCACCGGAATGCCGATGCCCGGCGCGCGTTGCACGGGCGCCGCCGCCATCCGCTCGATCGCCGGCGCAAAGCTGTCCCAGTCGCGCATGCCCTCGATCACCCCGACAAAGTCCGTACCGCGGCGAAAGAGCAAGGACGGGAAGCGGCAAATCTCATAGCGCGCCGCCAGCAGGCGGCTCGCCGGCAAGTCGGCCACCGCGGTGATCGGCGGCGAGCGCAAGGTCGACAACACCTCGGGCAGCACCACGGCCACGTCCCACACCTCGGGCGCGCGCTTCGGGTCGTCGATCAGCAACACCATGGTGGTCTCGCCCGCCTCCACGGCAAACAGGTCGACCACATCGTCGGTCAAGGTGGGCAGGCTGTGCTGGGCATCGAGCCGCTCCAGCAGTTGCGCCAGGCGGTCGAGGTCGGGGGCAAGCGGCAGGCTCATGAGTGTTGTCCTTTCAGAAAATCCGGCAATTGGGGTTCGCGCTCGAGCAGGTCAGCAAAGGCAGCGTTGAGATCGGCCGCTTCGCCACGCGCGAGGGCGTCGAGCGCATCGAGCGCCCGCGCCACGGCGTTGGCGCGACCGGCATCGATCACCTCACGCGCGGCACCAAGGAAAGTCAGCAGCCAGACTCCGGCGGGCTGGGCGCCGGTGAGCAGCAGATCGATGTCGTGCTCGCGGCCGTGGCGGTCGCGGCAGCGCGCATGCATCGCGCCTGCCGCGGTGACCTGCATGGGTTCGCCGATGCACATCTCAGTCCCCTCGGGCCGTCACGAGGCATTCGGCAACCGCCCCGGAGGGATGAGGCAGGAGTTTCGCGAAGCGTTGCCGCGCGCACAACGAGCGTGGGGGCTGTCCGTGCGCCTGCCCGGCCGCCCGAAGGGGTCGTGCCGCCCTGTGCCGCCGGGCCGCCCCAAGGCACAGGGCCACCCCCCTGGGGGGCAGCGAGCAAAGCGAGCGTGGGGGTCGTACCACGCTAGTCACCCTCGGGAAAGAAGCGCACATCGCCGATGCGGCAGGCCACATCCTCGGGCGGGCGCCCCTGCTCATAGGCCGCGCGCGCCAGCGCCGAGTCGTCGGCCGGCACCGTGCCGGGTGCGCGTGGCACCGGACGCACGCCGCGCGCGCGCAGCCAGTCCAGGGCGATGGCGACCGCCTCGGGCACGCGGGCGGCGACGGCCGGGCGCAGGCTGCCGCCGAAGTCCTCCAGCTCGACCGGCTGCACGCCGATCAGCAACAGTGATTCGGGGAAGCGGTCGAGCATGCGCGCGGAGGCCAGCACTTCCTGGAAACCGGTCTGGTGCAGGCTCATCTTCTTGGCGCCGAGAAACTGCGGCACCGCATCGCCTTCGACCCGTTTCAGGGTGCCCGGCGGCAGTCCGTAGTCCACCGCGTCGAACACCAGCAAATGCCGGGCAGCCGTCACATAGGGCAGCAGATACAGCCCCTGCGTGCCGCCATCCATCGCCGTCACGTTGTCGGGCAGCGCCCAGGTGGCGTTCAGCGCCTCGACGCAGCGCACGCCGAAGCCCTCGTCGGCCCACAGCAGGTTGCCGATGCCGAGGATCAGGATCGAATCGTTGCTGGCAGTCATGTTGCCTCACCGGGTGTCACACCAGGCGTTACATCGCAGGCTTCGTGCCAGTGCGTCTCGGTGTTCGTAAATCGCGACAAAACAGGGACTTGCCATCCGACACGGCGCCGATGCCTCACAAAACCGGGCGAATGACAGGAAACTTCATTGCCAAAACGACAAGAATATAACCGGCGCAAAAGCTACAGACGCAGCGCCTCAGCCGACCGCCTCGTCCGCGGGTAGCGAGCGCGACGCGCGCGCACTCGCCGCAGGATCACGGTCGTGTTTTCCCGGCGAAAAATGGAACTGGCGAGAATTGATCCGGATCAATAACCACTTTAGTCTCATGGTTATTATCCCGGCCATTCTTTGATGTTGTTAAAAGGGGATGTGATGCAAACCAAGATGATTGCGGCACTGGTAGCGATGACGGCCAGCGCGCCGCTGATGGCCGAGCAGCCGGACGGCGACTGGATGATACGCGCCCGGGTGGTCAACATTGACACCGCCAACAAGTCGGACGCCATTCCCGCCCTCGGCGTGGCCGCGGACGAGATCCATGTCAGCAGCAAGGCGATTCCGGAACTGGACATCAGCTACTTCTTCACCAAGAACGTCGCGGCCGAGCTGGTGCTGACCTATCCGCAGGAGCACAACGTGTCGGTGGCTGGCACCAAGATCGGCACGGTCCGCCAGCTGCCGCCGACACTGCTGCTGCAATACCACTTCATGCCCGACGCGAAATTCCGCCCCTACGTCGGCGCCGGCATCAACTACACCCGCTTCTCCAGCATCGACCTCAACGTGCCCGGCGTGGGCGATCTGGAAGTCGACAAGGACAGCTTCGGCCTGGCGCTGCAGGTGGGCATGGATGTGCAACTGTCGAAGCAGTGGTTCTTCAACGTCGACCTGAAGAAAGTGAAGATGGGCACCGACGTCAAGCTGGCCGGCGGCGGCAAGGTCAGCTCGATCGACATCGATCCGTGGTTGTTCGGCGTCGGTATCGGCTATCGCTTCTGAGTCTGAACACATCTTGACTCACCAGGGGCGCTGCGGCGCCCCTGAGCATTTCGGCGGCTTACGGCGCCAGCCACTTGAGCGGGAGCGCGCCGGCGCTGCGCTGCGTCTCGACGATATCGAAATGCAGCACCCGGGCGGGTCGCGTCGGGGTTTCATCCGGCGGCGGCAGCCATTCGATGCGGGCACGCACCGTCAGCTGCAGCAGCTCGCGCGCGGCATAGTCGATGAACAGCAGGCCGGCACGCGGGTTGAGTTCAAGGTTGCCCAGCGTGTTGAAGAAACGGTTGCCCGGATAGTCGGGCACGCGCAGCGTCGCTCCGTCGATGCTCACGAAGCCGGGCTCGCCGCCCCGGTGCGAAACATCCACCCCATGCGTCGGCGCACAGGCATGGGCTGCGTCCGGATGCGCGCTGGCGATGAAGAAGGTGTCGGCCTCGGCCACGATCCGGCGGGCGGCTG
Organism: Rhodocyclaceae bacterium; assembly: GCA_041396265.1. Lineage (GTDB taxonomy): Bacteria > Pseudomonadota > Gammaproteobacteria > Burkholderiales > Rhodocyclaceae > Nitrogeniibacter. The sequence continues at coordinate 4,976 of JAWKYX010000009.1, read as the reverse complement.
CATCCCAGCCATGCACCACCTGCGGCGCGGCGTCGACCGGGGGCGCCCACTCGGCACGGCGCGGGTGAATGTACTTGGGGCAGTTGCCGAAGCTCTGCGCCACCTGCAGGCGCAAGCGCTCGCCCGCCGCCTGCGTCACCCAGCCATTGAGCCGGTTGCGACGGCGGGTATGGGCTTCGATGCCGAGCAGGCCGAAGGGCACCCCCGGCCGCAAACCCTCGGCCACGCCCTCCCCCACCACCGCGCCGGACAACATGTCGAGGTGGTGCTCATCCGGCGCCGACAGGAAGCCCGGAGCGCCGGCCAGCACGCCGGCACGTGGGTAGCCCTGCGCATTGAGCACCCCGAGCAAGGCGAACGGCAGTTGCGCAAAAAACTGCTGGTGCTGCTCCGGCATGGCATCGCGGATGAAGCGCTGGCCCACCGACGCGACCTGCTCCCCGAATCCGGCGCGCTGCTGGATGGCCGTCTCGCCGGCATGAAAGGCCGACATGATCACTCTCCAGGGACGGGGGAGGCTGGCATGCCGACGAAGTTCGGCAAGGCCTCGATGCGCGCCAGCCAGGCGCGCAGCTGCGGATAGGCCGTCAGGTTGACACCGCCCTCCGGCGCGTGCGCGGTATAGCTGTAGCAGGCGATGTCGGCGATGGTCGGCGTCTCGCCGACGAGGAACGGCGAGTCGGCCAGCGCGGCATCCATGACCGCCAGCAGCGCGTGGCTGCGCGCCACCAGGGCCGGATCGGGCGCCTTCTTGCCGAACACCACATGGATACGCGCCATGGCCGGCCCGGCGGCCAGCGGCCCGGCCGCCACCGACAGCCAGCGCTGCACCCGCGCGGCACCGACCGGGTCGCTCGGCAGCCAACGGCCCTGGCCGTACTGCATGGCCAGATAGACCAGGATGGCGTTCGAATCGGGCAGCGTGAGGTCGCCGTCCTGCAGCACCGGCACCTGGCCGAAGGCGTTCATGGCCAGGAACTCGGGCCGCTTGTGCGCCCCACCGGCCAGGTCGACCTGGATGAATTCATGCGGCAGCTGCAACAAGGCCAAAAACAGGCTGACCCGGTGGCTATGGCCGGACAGCGGAAAACCGTGGAGGCGGATGGCGGGCGAAGCGGTCATGACGGAAAACTCCGGTGGGTCAGGTGCCGGCCATTGTGGGCGGCTTGAACACCGGAATAAATAGGCAAAACAGAACTTGATTACTTCAAAATGTGGAGCAATCATGCCGCATGGACCTGCTCAAGCACATGCGCATCTTCGTCGCCATCGCCGACGGCGGCAGCCTCACCGCGGCGGCCCAGGCGCTCGACACCTCGCTCCCCTCGGTGGTGCGTGGTCTCGGTGCGCTCGAAACCCATCTGGGCGTCCGGCTGTTCAACCGCAGCACGCGGCGCATCGCGCTCACCGAGGAGGGCCGGCGCTACCTGGCCGACTGCCGCCAGCTACTGAGCGCGGTACAGGACGCCGAAGCCGCCGTGCGTGCCGATGTCAGCGAACCCACCGGCCTGCTGCGCATCACCGCGCCGGTGCTGTTCGGCCAGATGTACGTGGCACCGGCGGTGAACCGATTCCTTGCCCGGCATGCCGGGGTCAAGGTGGAGTTGATCCTGCTCGACCGGGTGGTGAGCCTGGTCGAAGAAGGCTTCGATGCGGCGATCCGCATCGGCGCCCTCGACGATTCGGCGCTGGTGGCGCAGCCGCTGGGCATGGTGCGCCAGGTGGTGGTGGCCAGCCCCGACTATCTGGCACGCCACGGCCGCCCCACGCACCCGCGCGAGCTGCGCCAGGCCGAATGCGTCCGCTTCACCGGCAACCACGGGCCGCACTGGTGTTTCATGGAAAGCGGGCGCCGGCTGAACGTACCCATCGACGGGCGGCTCAGTGTCAACCTCGTCGCACTGGGTCTGGCCGCCTGCCGCGACGGCCTGGGCTTTGGCAGCTTCCTGTCCTATCAGAGCGCACCGGACGTGGCACGCGGCGCGCTGGAGATCGTGCTGGCCGACTACGAGCTGCCACCCCGCCCGATCAGCGTCATCTACCCGCATGCGCGCCTGCTGCCGGCACGCACCCGGGCTTTCATCGCGACCATGCGCGAGGCCCTGGCCGGGTTTTCGATGTAGGCGGGCCGGCCTCCGGCGCCAGCGCCTGGGCGTCTTTGCCGGCCCGCCGCCAGAGTTGATGCACATCCCACACCGACTGCATGACCATCCACATCTGCGGATCGGTGTGGAAGAAACGGCCGAGGCGCACGGCGGTATCGGGCGTGAAGGCGCGGCGGCCGCGCACCAGCTCGTTCACCCGCCGGCGCGAGATGCCCAGCGCACGGGCCAGCGCATCCTGCGAGATGCGCGCCGGGCGCAGGAAGCGCGACTCGAGAAAGCGCCCCGGATGCACGGGGGTGCGCACCGGCGCCCGAGGCGCCATCGGCAAAAGCCTCGGCATGCGGGTCAGTCCTTGAACATGCGCCAGCCGCTGATCATGGTCGAGATCAGGCTCTGGCGGCTCATGATGTCTTCGCGAATCGCCGCATACACATGCACCAGCACGAAGCTGACCGTCACCCACATGCCTAGGCGGTGCCAGGCGTGCACCTGCAGGCTGTTGCCGCCCACGGCCGAGATCACCCAGCCGAACAGCTGCGACGCCCAGCTACCCTCCCCCAGCCCCTCGCCATACAGCGCGAAGCCGGTGCAGATCATGTACACCGCGCCGATGGTGAAGAACAGGAACATCATCAACTGCGCCAGCGGGTTGTGGCCGACGTATTTCTTCGGCTCCTTGACCAGGAAGAGATACCAGCGCAGTTCGTAGAACACCTCGCTCCACCAGCGCGCGCTCCACACCGGCAGGATGAAGATCTGCCGCGCATGATGATTGCCGACCATGGCCCAGTAGATGCGGCCGATGAAGCCGATGGCGAAGATGTAGGCGGCGGCGAAATGGGCGAAGCGGATGTAGCCCATGAGGAACTGCGCACTGGCCTCGCCCGGCACCGAAGGCAGCGGCTGGCCGATGAAGTAGCCGGTGACGGCCAGCACCGTGATGGCCAGGGCGTTGATCCAGTGCCACAGGCGCAGCGGCGCCTCGTACACATAGACCGCCTTGACCATGCGGGCACTGCGTTCGGCCTCGAAGGCATCTTGTTCTGCGAGCATGTTGTTTCTCCTTCGGAGAAGGTGATTGGTGTTCGTGCCGTTACGAATCACCAATCACCAATCACGAATCACCAATCACCCATCAACGCACTTTGACCAGAGCCATCTCCTGCCCGTCCGGACTCATCACATGCGTCGAACAGGCCAGGCAGGGGTCGAAGGAATGCAGGGTGCGCAGGATCTCCAGCGGCTGGTCGGCGACGGCCACCGGGGTGTTCATCAGCGCGGCCTCGAAGGCGCCGATCTGCCCCTGGCCGTCGCGCGGGCTGCCGTTCCAGGTGGTGGGCACCACGGCCTGGTAGTTGTCGATCTTGCCGTCGCGGATCTTGATCCAGTGGCCCAGCGCGCCGCGCGGCGCCTCGGTGAAGCCCACGCCCTTGGCCTCTTTCGGCCAGCGCGACGGGTCCCACTTGTCGATGTTGGCGGTGGCGGTGTCGCCCGCCTTGATGTTGGCGATGAGTTTGTCGAAGAAGTAGCGCATCTTGTGCGCCGCCCACGAGGCCTCCAGCCCGCGCGCGGCGGTGCGCCCGAGCGTGGAGAACAGCGCTTCGAGCGGCAGGCCGAGGTCGGTGAGCAGCTTGTCGGTGGGCTCCTTGAACTCCGGGTTGCCCTGCACATAGCCGACGATGTAGCGCGACAGCGGGCCGACCTCCATGGCGTGGCCGCGCCAGCGCGGCGACTTGATCCAGGAGTACTTGCCCTCCTCGTCCAGCGACTTGATGTTCGTCTTGGTGCCCTGCGTCTTGGGGCCGAGGGTGAAGTTGGGCTCGGTGACGCCGTCCCAGGGGTGCAACCCCTTGGTCTCGTCAGCGTACTTGTACCAGGAGTGATTGACGAACTCCTGGATCTCCTCCGGGTCGCGCAGGTCGACTTCGTGGATTTTGGTGAGATCGCCATTGATGATCGCCCCGCGCGGCAACAGCAGGTTGCTGCCCGAATAGTCGTTGGCACGATCGGGGATGTCACCGTAGGACAGCACCGACAGGCTGGAGAGCCCGCCGCCGTAGGTCCAGTCCTTGTAGAAGCTGGCGATGGCTTGCAGGTCGGGCAGGTACACCTGGTCCACGAACTCGATGGTGCGGTCGATGATGCTCTGCACCAGGTTGAGTCGCTCCATGTTGATGGCGCCGACCGCGCCGGTGCCGTCCATGTTGATGGCACAGGGCATGCCGCCGACCAGCCAGTTGGGGTGCGGGTTCTTGCCGCCGAAGATGGTGTGGATCTTGACGATTTCCTTCTGGAAATCGAGCGCCTCCAGGTAATGCGTGACCGCCATCAGGTTGGCTTCGGGCGGCAGCTTGTAAGCCGGGTTGCCCCAGTAACCGTTCATGAAGGGGCCGAGCTGGCCCGATTCGACAAACTTCTTCAACCGGTTCTGGATGTCGCGAAAATAGCCCGGCGAGGACAGTGGCCAGTTGGAGATGCTCTGCGCCAACGCCGAGGTCGCTTTCGGGTCCGCAGAGAGCGCGCTCACCACATCCACCCAGTCGAGCGCATGCAGGTGATAGAAGTGCACCAGGTGGTCATGCACCTGCAGCGTGAGCTGCATGAGGTTGCGGATCGAGTTCGCATTGTCGGGGATCTCGATGCCCAGCGCATCTTCCACCGCGCGGCAGGAGGTGAGCGCATGGGTGCCGGTACACACCCCGCAGATGCGCTCGGTAAAGGCCCAGGCGTCGCGCGGGTCGCGCCCTTTCAGAATCACCTCCAGCCCCCGCCACATGGTGCCGGTCGACACCGCGTTGCGAATCACGTTGTTGTCGTCGAGGTTCACCTCGACCCGCATATGCCCTTCGATCCGAGTGACCGGATCGACCA
>JAWKYX010000008.1:0-96364 GCA_041396265.1 Rhodocyclaceae bacterium | reverse complement strand
TGGGCCAAGGTCATATGCGAAGGTTTCATTCGATCAGCGTTGTCATCTCCCTGTATGTTTTCTGGTTGGTGCTGTCAGGCTACTTCACCCCCTTTCTGATGACGGTCGGGCTGGTGGCCTCGGTGCTGGTGGTGTGGTTCGCCCGCCGCATGGACGTCATCGACCAGGAGGGCCATCCGCTGCAGTTGCGCGGCGGGGTGGTGAACTACTGGCCGTGGCTGGTGATCGAGATCGTCAAGTCGGCCTGGACCGTCTCCAAGCTGATCGTACACCCGCGCCTGCCGATCACGCCGACCCTGTTGCGGGTCAAGATGAGCCAGCGCACACCGGTTGGCCAGGTGATGTACGCCAATTCGATCACCCTCACGCCGGGGACCATCTCCGTGGCGATCGAGGCGGACGAAATCGTGGTGCATGCGCTGACACAGGCTGGCGCCGACGACTTGCTTGCCGGCGAAATGGATCGCCGGGTGAGCGCCTGCGAGGGGCCGGCATGATCTACGCTGCGGTGGTCGGCGCCTTGCTGGTGTCGCTGTGCCTGCTGCTTGTGCGCGCCCTGCGCGGACCGACCGTGTTCGACCGCGCGCTGGCCGGTAACGCTATCGGCACGCTGGCCATGCTGTTGCTGGCGATCTTCCAGTTCGTGTCCGGGCGGCCGGAGTTCGTCGATCTGGCGCTGGTGTATGGCCTGCTGAACATCGTCGGAACCATCGCCGTGCAGAAATTCTTCCGCTATGGCGATCTGGGCGAGCCCGGGGTGGCCGACGAGGAGCATCGGCTGTGAGTCTGGCAATCGACATCCTCAGCGCCGTACTGATGGCCGCCGGCGGTGTGTTCTGCGTGATCGGCGCGCTTGGCGTCTTGCGCATGCCGGGGTTCTACACCCGCATGCATGCCGCCAGCGTGATCGACACGCTCGGCGCCAGCCTGATCATTATCGGGCTGCTGTTGCAGTCGGGCTTCAGCCTGGCCAGCGCCAAGCTGCTGATCCTGTGGCTGCTGATCTTCTTCTGCTCGCCGACGGCCTCGCACTCGCTGGCCAATGCGGCGCACCGTCGTGGCGTCAAGCCGTGGCAACCGGATCAAGGAGAGTCATCATCCTCGAAGAACTGACGGCTGTCGTCCTGCTCACCCTGATGGGGGCCGCCGCCATCGGCGTGGCGCGCCAGCGCAATCTGTACGGGGTGGTGCTGCTGAGCGGCATCTACAGCTTCCTGATGGCCACCGTCATGGTGGTGCTCGATGCCGTCGACGTGGCCATGACCGAGGCGGCCGTTGGCGCCGGTATCTCAACGGTGTTGCTGTTTGGCGCCATCCACCTGACCGGTGGCACCGAGTCGAAGCCCATTCATCGGCCATGGCTGCCCCTGTTCGTCGTGACGGTGACCGGTGCGATGCTCGTCTATGGCACGCTCGGGCTGCCCGCGTTCTCCGATCCCAAGGCGCCGATCCACCAGCATGTCGCGCCGCGCTACCTCAAGGAAGGGCCGGAGAAAACCGGTGTGCCCAACGTGGTGACCGTGGTGCTGGCGAGCTATCGGGGCTTCGACACCCTGGGCGAGACCTTTGTGGTGTTCACCGCCGGCATCGGGGTAATTGCCCTGTTGCGCCGGCGCTCGCCGCGCCGGACGCGTGAGAAGGATGATGAGGGGGGGCGGGCATGAGACTCGACATCATCCTGCGGGTCATCGCCAAGCTGCTGATCCCCTTTGCGCTGGTGTTCGGCCTGTATGTGCAGTTCCATGGTGACTACGGTCCCGGCGGCGGCTTCCAGGCCGGCGTGATCGTCGCGGCCGCAGTGATCTTCTATGCGCTGATCTATGGCCTGCCGGCGGCCCGCCGGGTGGTGCCCGACGCATTGGTCGAATTCCTGCTGGCCTTTGGGGTGCTGCTGTACTCGGGGGTCGGCATTGCCTCGATCCTGCTCGGCGGCAACTTCCTGGACTACTTCGTGCTGGGGGCCGATCCGATCAGCGGCCAGCATCGCGGCATCTTCTGGGTCGAAGCCGGCGTGCTCATTACCGTGGCGGCGGTCATGCTGAAGATTTTCTACGTGTTTGCGGCGCGCAAGCGGGACGCGGGGGAGGCCGGGCAATGACGCTGGCCAGTCATTTCAGCTATTGGGTGACGGTGTTGCTGCTCATGGTCGGGCTGTTCATCGTCATCGCCCGTGACAACCTGATCAAGAAACTGATCGGCCTGGGCATCTTCCAGACCGCGGTCTATCTGCTCTACATCGCTCCGGGCAAGCTCATCGGTGGCGTGGCACCAATCATCGGCGGCCAGTTCGCGGTGTACTCGAACCCCTTGCCGCATGTGCTGATCCTCACCGCGATCGTGGTCGGCGTGGCCACGCTGGCGCTGGGGCTGGCGCTGGTGGTGCGCATCAAGGAGGCCTACGGCTCCATCGACGAGGACGAGATCCTCGCCCTGGATGCCCGGGACGACGCATCGAATCGAAGCTGACCGGGACGGGAGCTGAGCCGTGCTGACGCAACATTTCTCGCCCTGCTGGTGGTGGTGCCACTGGTCGCCGCGCCCATCATCGTGCTCGCCCGTCACGCGCTGGCGAGCTGGCTGATCGCCCTGCTGGCGACCGCGGCGACCTTCGCATCTCGGCCTTCCTGCTCGACCAGACCCTCTCCGACGGCGTCATCTCCTATGCCATGGGCAGCTGGGAGATCCCGCTCGGCATCGAGTACCGGATCGATGCGGCCGGTGCCTTCGTGGCGCTGATCGTCGCTGGCATGGGCCTGATCGTGATGCCCTACAGCCGTGTCGGCATTGCCGCCGAGGTGCGCAGCGAAGAGCACTATCTCTACTACGCCCTGATGATGTTGTGCCTGGCTGGCCTGCTTGGCATCCTGGTCACCGGCGACGCCTTCAATCTGTTCGTGTTCCTCGAGGTCTCCTCGCTGGCCACCTATGTGCTGATCGCCATGGGGCGCGACCGGCGGGCGCTGGTGGCGGCCTACCAGTACCTGCTGATGGGCACCATCGGCGCCACGCTGTATGTTCTCGGCGTCGGCTTGTTGTATCTCGAGACCGGCACCCTCAACCTCGCCGACATGGCGGCGCGGCTGGTGGCGGTGGGCGATTCGCGCGGCGTGCTGGCGGCGCTGGCCTTCATCACTGTCGGCATCTCGCTCAAGATTGCGCTGTTTCCGCTGCACCTGTGGCTACCCAACGCCTACGCCTACGCGCCCTCGCCGGTGTCCGCCTTCCTGGCGGCGACGGCGACCAAGGTGTCGATCTACGTGCTGATGCGCTATTTCTTCACCATCTTCGGGCCGACCGAGGTGTTCGATGCGCGCGCCACCGGGGCCATCCTGCTCGGTCTGTCGCTGGCGGCCATGTTCGTGCCGGCCATCGTGGCCATCTTCCAGCACGACATGAAGCGCCTGCTGGCCTATTCCAGCATCTCGCAGATCGGCTACATCACGCTCGGCATCAGCATGGATTCGGTCGAGGGGCTGATGGCTTCGGCCATGCACCTGTTCAACCACGCGCTGACCAAGGGCGGGCTGTTCCTGGTGCTCGGCGGGGTGGTGCTGCGCTGCCGAGGTGCCGGCTTCGACCGCCTGGCCGGCCTCGGCCACACCATGCCGATGGCGTCCTTCGCCATGGTCGTCGGCGGCCTGAGCCTGATCGGGGTGCCGGGCACGGCCGGCTTCATCAGCAAGTGGTACCTGGTCAGCGCGGCCATGCATGAAGGCCAGTGGTGGCTCGTCGGTGCGGTGCTGGCCAGTTCGCTGCTGGCGGTGATCTACGTGTGGCGCTTTGTCGAGGTGGCCTACTTCCGCGCCCCGCCGGCCGACCATCCGGCGCCGGGTGAAGCGCCGCTGTCGATGTTCCTGCCGGCACTGGCGATGATCGTTGCCTGCGTGTATTTCGGCATCGACGCGACCTGGTCGAGCGATGTCGCGATGCGCGTGGCCGAGGTGCTGATGAGCAGCCGGAGTGCGGTGCAATGACCGAAGACGTTCAACTGCTCAGCCTGCTGCTGACCCCGCTGGCCGGCCTGGTACTGCTGTCGCTGGCCGGACGCTGGCCGAATGTGCGCGAGTCGATCACGCTGCTGACGGCGCTCATCCTGTTTTCCGAATCGCTGCAACTGGCCGGCGATGTGCTCGGCGGTGCCCGTCCGGGGCTGACGCTGATCGAGATGCTGCCGGGGCTGACCCTGCGCCTGGCGGTCGAACCGCTCGGTGCGCTGTTCTCGGTGATCTCCTCGGGGCTGTGGATCATCAGCACGCTGTATTCGATCGGCTACATGCGCGGCAACAAAGAGAAGAAGCAGACCCGCTTCTATGTCTGTTTCGCCGGTGCCATCTTCGCCGCGCAAGGCATCGCGCTGGCCGGCAACATGCTGACCCTGTTCCTGTTCTACGAGGCCATGACGCTGATCACCTATCCGCTGGTGACGCACCATGGCACCGACCATGCCCGCAACTCGGCGCGCACCTACCTGGGCGTGCTGCTGGGCACCTCCATCGCCTTCCTGCTCTCCGGGCTGCTGGCCACCTGGGTGATCGCCGGCACGCTCGACTTCCGCCAGGGCGGCATCCTCGCCGGACAGATCGGCGCGGCGGGGACGGCGCTTTTGCTGGCGCTGTACATGTTCGGCATCGGCAAGGCGGCGCTGATGCCCTTCCACCGCTGGCTGCCGGCGGCGATGGTCGCGCCCACGCCGGTGTCCGCGCTGCTGCATGCGGTGGCGGTGGTCAAGGCGGGGGTGTTCACCATCGTCAAGGTGGTCGTCTATATCTTCGGCACCGACAACCTGATCGCCCTGGGCAGCGCCGACTGGGTGCCGGTGATCGCTGGATTCACCATCATCTCGGCCTCCATCGTCGCGCTGCGGGCCGACAACCTCAAGCGGCGGCTGGCCTACTCCACGGTCAGCCAGCTCTCCTATGTGACACTGGCCGCGACCATGCTGGCACCGATCTCCATCGTCGGTGCGGTGCTGCACATTGCGGCGCACGCGCTGGGCAAGATCACCCTGTTCTTTGCCGCCGGCTCGATCTACACCGCTGCGCACAAGACCGAAGTCAGCCAGCTCGACGGCATCGGCCGGCGCATGCCCTGGACCATGACCGCCTTCGCCATCGGTTCGCTGTCGATGATCGGGCTGCCGCCGGCGGCCGGCTTCGTCTCCAAGTGGTATGTGCTGTCGGCGGCAATGAGCCTCGAGCACTGGTGGGCGGTGTGTGTGCTGGTGATCAGCACCTTGCTCAACGCCGGCTACTTTCTGCCCATCGTGTGGCGGGCCTTCTTCCGCGAGCCGCCGGCCGATCCGGATGATCATCACCATGACAGCCATGGCGAGGCGCCGGCCATCATGGTGCTGGCGCAGACCGCCACGGCCGCGCTGACGGTCGGCCTGTTCTTCTACCACGAGCCGGTGCTGCGCCTGGCGCGTGCCGTGGCGGGAGCCTTCTGATGTCACTCAAAGACACGCTGCCGCGCGGACGCCTGTGGCGCGCCCTGCTGCTGGCCTTGCTCGCCGTGCTGATCGGCGGGCTGTTCGTCGAATCGCACCCGCATTTCGGTATCGATGCGGTGCCCGGCTTCAATGCCTGGTTCCCGATGCTCTCCGCTGTTGCGCTGGTGCTCCTGGCGCGCGCACTGGCACGGATCGTTTGTCCGCGGGAGGATGAGGATGGACGCTGAGCTGATCACCATCCTGCACTGTGGCTGATTCCGGCGGGCCTGTGCTGGGCTTCCTGCGCGGGCGCCGCGCGCGCCGCTGTCGCTGGGGCTGCCGTTGGTTGCCGCGTGGCTGCTGTGGGGCATCCCCGAGGGCATCTATGGCGGCATGCATCTGCTCGACTGGCTACACGCTCGATGCGCTGCGGGTCGATCGGCCGTAGCCGCCTTCGCGCTGGTGTTCCTGGGCTGGCTCTGTTCGTCGGCAGCGTGTATGCGCTGGGCCAGCGCAGCCGGGTCGAGGTGCCGGCGGCCTTGTGTACGGTGGTGGCGCGGTGGGCGCCGTGCTGGCCGGTGACCTGCTCACCTTGTTTTTTCTGGGAGCTGATGGCGATCAGCTCGGCGCTGGTGATCTGCGCCGGGGGCGCGACGCGTATCCGGCGGCGATGCGTACCTGATGGTGCATCTGTTCGGTGGCGTCTTGCTGACGGCGGCATTCCTGCCCATCTGGCCGATGGCGGCAGCCTCCAGCTGGTCGATGCGGGCATCGACAGCATCGCACTGGATGATTCTGGCCGGCTTCCTGGTCAATGCAGCGTTTCCCCAGGTCATGGGCTGCCGATGGTACCCGCGCGCGCCTCGTGGAGCGGCATGGTGTTTCTTCGGCCTTCACCACCAAGACGGCGGTGTATGCGTTGATGCGCGCTTCCTGTTATGTGCTGATCCCCATCGGTCTGTTGATGGCCGGTTACGGCCTGATCTACGCACTGATCGAGAACACCGCCCGGCGGGTGCTGGCCTACGCCATCATCAACCAGGTCGGCTTCATGATCGCCGGCATCGGCATCGGTACCGAGATGGCGCTCAACGGGGTGGCGGCGCATGCCTTCGCCCACATCGTCTACAAGGCCCTGCTGCTGATGGCCATCGGCGCGGTGATCGTCCAGACCGGCAAGCGCGACTGCACCGATCTGGGCGGCCTGGCGCGGCAGATGCCGGTGACCACCGGCTTTGCCATCTTCGGCGCGCTGGCCATGTCGGCGCCGCTGACCGCCGGCTTCATCACCAAGTCGCTGGTGTTGCAGGCGGCGGCCGATGCGCACCTGACCTGGGTGTGGCTAGCGATGATGGTGATCGCCGCCGGCGTGTTCCTCGCCGCGGGCCTGAAAGTGGTGGTCTTCGTCTTCTTCGGTGAGCCGCGCGATCTGGACGCCAAAGAAGCACCGCCCAGCCAGCGCTGGGGCATGCGCCTGCTGGCGCTGACCAGCCTGGCGGTGGGTTGCTATCCGCCGCTGCTCTACGATCTGCTGCCCTATCCGATCGACTACCAGCCCTATACCGGCTCGCATGTGGTGTTCCAGTTGCAGCTGCTGCTGGCCACCACGGTGGTGTTCTTCGTGCTGCGTGCGCGACTGGTGGCCATGCTCGGCTCGCTGATCGACATCGACTGGTTCTACCGCACGCTCGGCCCGCGCTGGGTCAAGCTGGTGGTCTTCGGGGTCAGCATCGAGATTCGCGAGGTGGTGCGCCTGGTCATGCGTGGCCTGGCCAACCTGCTCGGCAGCCTGCGCCGCCACTACGGGACGCGCGGCGTGCTGGCCCGCACCTGGCCATCCGGCAACATGGTGTTGTGGGTGGCCTTGTTACTCCTGATGTATCTGGCGCTGTTTTACCTCGGCTGAGGCGGTAAACTGCGCCATTGACTCTTGTTGTGCCGCCATGAAACCGACCCGTCGCCCCCCCGCAGCCGCCACCCCCGAGGCGCCCCGGCGCTTCCAGCGAGCCCCCGATGCGCCAGCCTCGCCCGCCGGCGTACGCCTGTCCAAGGTGATGGTCGAGCGTGGCATGTGCAATCGTCGCGAGGCCGATGCCCTGATCGCCCGCGGCGATGTGTTTGTCGATGGACAGCGGATCAGGCGAGCTGGCTCCCGCGTCTCTCCCAGCGCGGTCATCACCCTCCGGCCGAGGGCGACGCTGTACCCCATGGCGATGCCGCCGGCGCCTTCGCGCCGGCTGCCGATGGCGTGCGCCTGTCCAAGACTGGCGGTCAGATGGGGCATGTGCCGCGCCGCGAGGCCGATGCGCTGATCGAGCGCGCTTCGGCGTTTATGACGGCCAGCGGGTGAAGCGAGCTGGGCACCCGGATTTCACCGGACGCCACCGTCACGCTCGACAAGCGTGGTGAGGCCAAACAGGCCGAGCGGGTCACTGGTCAGGGCTAAAAAGCGTTTATCACATGTGTCCGGCCAGCCTGAAGACGGCCACCAGGCGGCGGTACGCTGATTACCCCGACCAGCCCGGTGGCGGCAAATTCTCGCGCGATCACCTCAAGGGGCTGGCACCCGCCGGCCGGCTCGACATCGACTCCACCGGCCTGCTCATCCTCACCCAGGACGGGCGCATCGCCCGGCAGCTGATCGGGGACGACTCATCGGTCGAAAAAGAATACCTCGTGCGTGTCTCGGGGCAGTTGTCCGAGGACGGGCTGGCTCTGCTCAACCACGGCCTGAGTCTCGACGGCAAGCAACTGCGACCGGCCAAGGTGCGCTGGCAGAACGACGATCAGCTCAGCTTCAACTGGGCGAAGGCCGCAAGCGCCAGATCCGTCGCATGTGCGAACTGGCTGGCCTCAAGGTGGTCGGCCTCAAGCGCGCAGGCGTATCGGCAAGGTGATGCTCGGCGACCTGCCGCAGGGGCAGGCGCCTTGCGGCCGAACGAGCGCTTCTGAAGGCGCTGGCGGCCACCGCCAGCGGCCCGGCGAGGCCGCTACCTGGGCGGCGGTGTATCGGTCGGCCGGGTGTCCCCTGGCCAGCGCGTCGCCCAGCGGCCCGAGGCAGGGGTTTGACACCGGCACGGTGGGCCGCGCGCGCCAAGGCATGAGCCGCCAGCGGCGCCGTGGCGAGGACCACGACCATGGCAAACAGGGTGGTGAGTGCGAAGGCGCCACTGGTCGCCGCCGCCACGCCGGCAAGCACCAGCGCGGCACCGAGCGCGCCGGCCTTGCTCGCGGCATGCATCCGCGTGTAGCTGTCGGGCAGCCTCAGCACCCCGATGGCGCCGATCAGCCCGACCAGCGCGCCGAGCAGCAGCAAGGCCGACGATAGCCAGGCGAGCAGGGTATCAATCATCGGTTGGCCTCCGGGAAGCGGGCGAGGGCGGCGCCTTGACGGCACCGCCGTTGCGGCGCAACAGCAGGACGAAGGCGGTGGTGCCCAGGAAGGACACCAGCGCCAGGATGACCGTGGCATCCAGCAGCATGGCCTGGCCGGCGGCCAGGGCGATCAGCGCTGTCGTGCCGATGACCAGCAGCGTCAGCGCATCGATGGCCACGATGCGGTCCGCCGCCTGCGGGCCGCGCACCAGGCGGATCAGGATCAGGGCGGCGCTCGCGGCCAGCAGCCCGAAGGTCAGGGGCAGCACCCAGGCGGCGCCAGCAATGTCGTACATCATGAGGATGGCCTCCCGGGCGGTTGGCTGGGCGCGGCGGCGGCCGGGTCGCCGGCGGCCAGCCAGCGCAGCAGCCAGCGTTCGATGCGGCGCGCGTCGGCTTCGACCGCCTCGGCGCTGTCGGCGTCGATGGCGTGGACATACATCAGGCCATGGCCGGCGTCGTAGTCGACCGCCATGCTGCCGGGGGTGAGGGTCAGCAGGCAGGCGAGCACGGTGGCGAGGCCGTCGTCGGGGCGTATGAGGCGGATGCGCACGATCGCCGGCTGGGGACGCACCGTCCGCCCGAGCGCCAGGCGCGCCACGTCGGCGCTGGCCTTGAAGACCTTCACCACAAACCACAGGCTGAATGCCGTGCCAATCTCCAGCCGCCGGATGTAGCGGCGAATGCCGAGCACATCGCATCCGAGCCGCAGCATGGCGTAGATGACGACGAAGGCGCCGGCGACGCCGCTCGGGCTGAGCGTGTCGGCGAAGGTGGCCAGGCCGATGGCCAGCAGCAGATGCAGGCCCAGCATGCTCAGCCGCCCCCGGCCGCGATCACGGCCTGGATGTAGGACGCAGGCGCGGCGAGCTGCTCGGCGGCGGCGACGGCGTAGTCCATGACCGGCCCCGCGCCGAGGCCGATGGCGACGGTCAGCACGCCCAGCGATGCCGTGGCCAACACCGCCGGCCGCAGGCCGGCGCCGTGCTGCGCCGTGGTGGTGCCGGCTGCTTGTGGCTTGAGGAAGGCTTCGTTCCAGATCTTGCTCATCGACAGCAAGGTGAAGATGCCGGTGGCCAGCGCGACGGCGGCGGCGATCCACGCTGTGGCATCCAGGCTGGCCTTGACCAGCAGAAACTTGGCCCAGAAGCCGGACAACGGCGGGATGCCGGCCAGCGACAGCGCCGGGATGGCAAACAGCAGGGCCAGCCAGGGCGCGCGCGCATACAGCCCGCCCATCGCCGCCAGCCGTTCCGAGCCGCTCAGGTGGGCGGCGATGCCGCCGATGAGGAACAGGTTGGCCTTCACCACGATGTGGTGGATCAGGTAGAACACCGCGCCGGCCAGCGCCAGCGGGGTCGCCAGGGCGAGGCCGAGGACCATGTAGCCGACCTGGCTGACGATGTGGAAGGACAGGATCCGGCGCACTTCCATCTGCGCCGTGGCGCCCAGCACACCGATGAGCATGGTGGCGCAGGCCACCCACAGCAGGATGTCGTGCACCAGCCCGGGTTCGGGGGCGGTCAAGGTGACGATGCGGATGAGCGCGTAGACGCCGACCTTGGTGAGCAGGCCGGCGAACAGCGCCGACACCGGCGTCCACGCCACATGGTAGGACGCCGGCAGCCAGCCGAAGACCGGGAACAGTGCCGCCTTGATGGCGAAGGCCGTCAGCATCAGGACCACGGCAGGCTGGGCGGTGGGCGGCACCTGACCCTGTGCGAACTGCTCGGCCAGCAGGGCCATGTTGAGGCTACCGGTGGCGCCGTAGAGCATGCCGGCGGCGAGCAGGAACATCATGGTCGCCACCAGGTTCAGCGCCACATACACCACGGTGCCCGAGACGCGGCGCTTGCCGCCGCCCAGCACCAGCAGCGCAAACGAACCGACCAGCAGCACCTCGAACCAGACGTAGAGGTTAAAGACATCACCGGTGATGAAGGCGCCGCAGACGCCGACCAGCAGCCCGTGCACCAGGGGGTGGAAGTCGGCGCCGCGGGCGGCGTCGGCATCGCGCGCCATGCTGAACACGATGGTGGCGACTCCGACGATGCCGGTGATGGCCACCATCGCGGCCGAGAGCCGGTCGATGACCAGACTGATGCCATAGGGCGCCGCCCAGCCGCCCGCCTGGGTGGCAAAAATCTGGCCCTGATCAGCGAGTGCGACCAGGCCGATGCCAACGCCGGTGAGCGCGAGCGCGCCGAGCAGGCTGAGCGCACCGGCCATCCGCGGTGCCCGCCGGCACAGCAGTGTCAGCACGAAGGTGGCGAGCGGAACGAGCAGGGGGGCGACGATCAGCGTGTTCACGTGCCGCGCTCCGCGGCGGTGTCGCGGCCGGCCGGAGCGTCGGGCATCGTGTCGGTCGCGGCCTCTTCGGCGACCGCGGAAATGCGGTCGGCCTCGACGGTGTCATGCGCCTCCCAGCTGCGCTTGAGCACCGCCAGGGCAAAGACGAACAGCGCGAAGCCGATCACGATGGCGGTGAGCACCAGGGCTTGCGGCAGCGGGTCGGCCGCCAGGGGCGGCGCGCCGGCGTCGGTGATGAAGGCTGCCGCACGCGCACCGAGGCGACCGCTGGCAAAGACGGCAAGATTGACGCCGTTGCCGAGCACCACGATGCCGATGACCACGCGCAGCAGGCTGCCGTCGAGCAGCATCCAGATGCCGATGGCAACGAGCAGGCCGACCGTGATCGAGACCAGGACTTCCATCGTCAAGCCTCCCGCTCAAGCAAGGTGAACAGCGCATGCAGCACCGCCCCCAGCACGGTCAGGAACACGCCGGCGTCGAACAGCAGGGGCGTGCCTAGCGGCAGCCCGCCCGGGAAGACCCAGTGGCCGGTGAGAAAGGCCTGGCCCTGGAGCAGGGCGATCACCCCCGCAGTGGCCGACAGGGCAAGGCCGGCGGCGAGGGTCGCCACCGGGCCGACCCGGAACAGCCGGCGGGCGCGATCGGCGCCGGCGCTGAGCGCGATCAGCAAGGCCGCGCAGGCCGCGACCAGGCCGCCGATGAAGCCCCCGCCCGGCAGGTTGTGGCCGCGCCACAACAGCATCAGCGAGACGATCGCGAGCAGCGCCGCCAGCGGGCGTATGGCCTGGCGCAGCAGCACCGAGGCGAATTCGTCGCTGCCCGTGGCGGCGCCGGCCCCCGGCGGGTGATGCGCGAACAGCTTGGCCGCGCCCAGGGCGGCGAGCGCGACGACGAGGATCTCGCCGAGGGTGTCGAGGGCGCGGAAGTCGACCAGGATGACGTTGACGACGTTGGCCCCCTTGCCGCCAGGCAGGCTGGTGTTCAAGTACCACTGTGCCACGTCGCCGGGCAGCGGCTGGCTGAAGGTCAGCAGCATCATCGCGGCGACGCCCGCGCCGATGGCAAGGGCGATGATCGCGTGAATCCGGCGGATGGCGGGCCGCGCCTGGCCGATCGCCCGGTCCGGCGGCAGCCGGCGCAGCACCAAGGCGAGGAACACGACGCTCAGCGTTTCGACCATCAGCTGGGTGATCGCCACGTCGGGGGCGCGCGCGGCGAGGAAGGTCAGGGCCAGGCCGAGGCCGCTGACGCCCAGCGCGGCGACAATCACGATGCGGCCGCGCATCCGTGCCGCCGCCGCCGCGCCGGCGACGGCAAGCAGGCAACCGGCCAGCGCGGCGGCATCGGGCGGGCGGCTGACAGCCGGCCAAGGCACGCCGCCCGCGGCGATGAGCGCAAGCACCAGCACGCCGGCAATGGCCGCGGTCAGTGAGCGCATGTGCTGGCTCAGCGATCCGTGCTGGAAGAAGTCGGCGATCTTCGCGCCAAAGGCAAAGATACGCTTGAGCAGGCGGTCCCAGTGGACGTCACCGCGAACCCGCCACAGCACCCGCCACAAAGAGATGCGGCGGCGCAGGCGTGTGCGCTGAAGATAGAACGCCACCCCCAGGCCGACGGTCAGCACGCTGGCGACCAGCGCGGGCGTGAGGCCGCCCCACAGATAGAGGTCGACCGGCACCGCGCGCCCCGACACCGCCTGCACGGCCGCGTCGATCAGCCAGATCTCGGCCAGGTTGTTGAAGGCGCCGAACAGGAACCCCCCCACGGCCAGCAGCATGGGCCCGATCCACATCGGCAGGCTGACCTCGTGCGGGACGCGCGGGTAGTTCGCCCGCGGGCCGAGGAAGGTGCGCACGAAGACCACCCCCGCGGCCGCCAGCAGCAGCGCATTGGTCACGACCATCACGGCGGTGGTGATCCAGCCTACCAGCCCGAGGTCGATCAAGCCGGCGTACTTGAACTCCTTGGCAATGAAGCCGAAAAAGGGCGGCAGGCCCGCGTTGGAGAACGCCGCCAGCGCGACGGCGAATCCGGTGATCGGCATGAAGCGGATCAAGCCGCCGAGCTGGGCGACCTGGCGCGTGCCGGTGGCATGGTCCACCGCACCCACCGCCATGAACAGCGCCGCCTTGTAGAAGGCGTGCGCGACCAGATAGATGGCAAAGGCTTGCAGGCCATAGTGGGTGTTGGTGGCCAGCAGCATGGTCAGCTGGCCGAGCACGGTGATGGTGGTGTAGGCCAGCACGCGCTTCAGATCGTTCTGGCGGATGGCCAGCACCGCGCCGGCCAGCGCCGTCGCCGCGCCCACGGTGAGCAGGATGGCCGTCCAGCTGGTGCTGCCGCCCAGCGTCGGGTTGAGTCGCGCGAGCAGATACACCCCGGCCTTGACCATGGTGGCCGAGTGCAGGAAGGCGGACACCGGCGTCGGCGCCGCCATGGCATTGGGCAGCCAGAGGTGAAACGGCAGCTGGGCCGACTTGGTGAAGGCGCCGATCAGCACCAGTGTGAGGATGGCCGGGTAAAGCGGATGGCTGGCCACCGCCTCGGTCGACAGGGTGGAGAACTGCCAGCTGCCGCCAGCATGGGCGAGCAGGATGAGCCCGGCGAGCAGCGCCAGCCCGCCGCCGCCGGTGATCAGCAGCGCCTGCAGCGCCGAGCGGCGCGATTCGGCCTGCTCATGCTTGAAACTGATGAGCAGAAAAGAGGTGATGCTGGTCAGCTCCCAGAACAGGAACATCGCGATCAGGTCGTCGGCCAGCACCAGGCCGAGCATGGCCGCCATGAAGCCGAGCAGGTAGGCGTAGAAGCGGCCCAGGTGATGGTGGTCGGACAGGTAGGCGCCGGCGTAGAGCACGATCAGGGTGCCGATCCCCGAGATCAGCAGGGCAAACAACAGCGACAGGCCGTCGAGCCGGAAGCTCAGTTCGATCCCCAGCGCCGGCACCCAAACAAAATGCTGGCTGAGCACCCCGCCGGCGGCCACCTCGGGCATCAGCATCAGGAAATGGACGAACACCGCCAGCGGCGCGAGCGCGAGCAGCCACCCGGCACGCTGGTCGAGGCGGACGGCGAAGGCCGGGGCGACGACCATCGCCGCCGCGATCAGCGCTATGCTCGCAAACACATGCAGGTCCTGCGGGATCGCTTCATCAACACTCCTCGGTCGCTGGTGGCAATGCCCGTTAAACCCCCTTGGCGTGCCCCATTGGCTCGTCAGTTGGCAGACAAAGGGTATCGACCGGAGTTCCTGAGGCGGTGTTGCCGGGCCATGCCGGGGCGCCGCGTTGCGCGGACGCGGGTCGAGCCGTGGCGTGGGCGGGGCCTACTCGGCGCGCAGCGCTTCGACCGGGTCGAGCCGTGTCGCCTTGCGTGCCGGCAGCACGCCGGCGGCCAGGCCGATGAGGACGGCCGAGATCTCGGCCAATACTGCGAATTCCCAGGGCGTATGCACCGGCAGCGCCGGTACCAGCAGGCCGACCAGCTGCGCCAGCGCAGCACCGGCCAGCAGCCCGATCAGCCCGCCGACCGCGGCCAGCGCCATGGCCTCGCCAAGGAACAGCGCGAGGATGGTACGCCGGCGCGCGCCGAGGGCCACCAGCAGGCCGATCTCGCCGGTGCGCTCGGTCACCGCGATGGTCATGATGGTGACGATGCCCACCCCGCCCACCAGCAGCGAGATGCCGCCCAGCGCGCCGACCGCGGCGGTGAGGATGTCGAGGATGTTGGACAGGCTGTCGAGCATGTCGGCCTGGGTAGTGAGTGCAAAGTCTTCGCGGCCGTGGCGGGCGATGAGCAGGCGGGTCACGCTCGCGCTGACCTGCTCGGAGGACACGCCCTCCTGATACGACACGTTGATCTCCATCAGCCCCTCGCGGTTGTACAGCGCCAGCGCGCGGCCGGTGGGGATGTAGGCGGTGTCGTCCAGATCGGTGCCGAGGAACTGGCCCTTGGCTTCCATCACGCCAATGACGCGAAAACGCTCACCGCCGATGCGGATGCGTTCGCCGAGGGCGTTCTGCGTGCCGAACAGTTCCTGCTTGAGCGTGGCCCCGAGCACCGCCAGCGCGCGGGGCTGGCTGGCGTTGTCGTCGGGCAGGAACTGGCCGCTGCGCACGCTCATGGTGAAGGCCTGCACCATGGCCGGGCCGACGCCATACACCGAGCTGCGGCGCACACGGCCGTTGCCCTCGATCTCCGAGTTGCCCCAGACCACCGGGGTGACCGCGGTGACGCCCGGCACGCGCTCGAGCGCCCGGGCGTCGGCCAGGGTGAGCGGGCGCGAGGTGCTGGGTAGACCGGGCGGGCCGCCGCGGGCACCTTTCTTGCCCGGCGCGATTTCGATCACGTTGGTGCCGAACTGGGTGAACTCGGCGAGCACGAACTGATGGATGCCTTCGCCGATGGAGGTGAGCAGGATCACCGCCGCGATGCCGACGGCGATGCCGAGCAGGGTCAGAAAGCTGCGCAGGCGCTGGGCAACCAGGGCCCGAACCGACAGCGAGAGAAAGTCGCGCCAGGACATTTTCAGACCCTCCTGTCGCTGCGCGACATCCTCCCCGAGGGAGGGTTCGCGAGCCCTTCGGGCGGCCGTGCGCGCTCGCTCATGCTTCGGCTACCTCTTTGAAAGTGCATCGACCGGGTCGAGCGTGGCGGCGTGGCGGGCGGGCATCACGCCGAACAGCACGCCGGTGACGATGGCGGTGCCGAGGCCGGCGAACACCGCCCAGTCCGGCGGGTAGGCCGGCAGCACCGGGAACATCAGCCGCAGCCCCCAGGCGCCGAGATGGCCGAGCAGCAGGCCCGCCAGCGCGCCGGCGATGGACAGCAGCGCGGCCTCGGTGAGAAACACCAGGCGGATGATGCCGCCGGTAGCGCCCAGCGCCTTGAGCAGGCCGATTTCGCTGGTGCGCTGGGTGATGGCGACGAGCATCACGTTCATCACCAGGATGCCGGCCACCGCCAGGCTGATGGCGGCGATGCCGGCGACGGCCAGGGTGAGCGCGCCGAGAATCCGGTCGAAGGTGCCGAGGACGGCGTCCTGGGTGATCAGCGTCACGTCCTCTTCGCCGTCATGGCGCGCCTTGAGGATGTCGAGGATCTGCGTCTTGGCGGCAGGCACGGCGTCGCGGTCGCGCGCTTCGGCGAAGATGCGGAACAGGCTGGAGGCGTTGAACAAGGCCTGGGCGGCGGCGACCGGCACGATCACCAGCTCGTCGGCGTTCATGCCCAGCCCCGAGCCCGAGGCGGCGAGTACGCCGATGACCCGGTAGCGCCTGTCGCCGACGCGGATCATCTGGCCCAGCGCAGGCTCGGCGCCGAACAGCTCCTGGTGCAAGGTGGCGCCGATGACGGCCACGGCCGAGCCGCGACGCCAGTCTTCCTCGGGCAGGAAGCGGCCCTGGCCGAGGCGATAGTTGCGGATGTCGGCAAAGGCGCGCGGTGCCGATGACCATCACCTCGCGCAGCTTGCCAGCGTAGGCGATCTCCGAGTTGCTCACCAGGGGGCGACGCGGGTCACCCCGCTGGCGCGCAGCAGGGCGGCGGCGTCGTCGACGGTGAGGTCGCGCGGGGTGTTGGTGACGAAGCTGCCGGCACCGACACCACCGGTCTCGGTACGCCCGGGCAGGACGATGATCAGGCTGCTGCCCAGGGCGGAGAACTCGCGCACCACATAACGGCGGGCGCCGTCGCCCAGCGCGGTGAGCAGCACCACGGCGGCCACGCCGATGGCCATGGCCAGCATCATCAAGCCGGTACGCACGGGGTAGGCGGTGGCGGCGCGGGTGGCAAAGCCGAGGATGTCGCGGCTGCGCATCATGGCGCGGGGCGTTTCGAGTCCGAATCGATGCGGCCGTCTTCCATGCGGATCTGCCGCTGCGCGCGCTCGCCCATGTGCGGGTCGTGGGTGACGACGATCAGCGTCACGCCGCGGCCGTTGAGGGTTTCGAGCAGCGTGGTGACCTCTTCGCCGGTGGCGCGGTCGAGGTTGCCGGTGGGCTCGTCGGCCAGCAACATGGCCGGCTGCATGATGGTGGCGCGGGCGATGGCCACGCGCTGGCGCTGGCCGCCGGAGAGCTGGTCGGGCCGGTGGTCGCCGCGCTTGGCGAGGCCGAAGTCCTCCAGCGCCTGGGCAACGCGGGCCTTGCGATCGTGCGGCGCGATGCCGGCCAGCAGCAGGGGCAGGGCGATGTTCTCCTCGGCGGTGAGGCGCGGCACGAGGTGAAAACTCTGGAAGACAAAACCGATGCGCTCGCGCCGCACGCGGGCCTGTTCGTCGGCGCTGAGTGTGGTGACGTCGCGGCCTTCGAGGCGGTAGTGGCCGTCGTTGGGCCGGTCGAGCAGGCCGAGCAGGTTGAGCAGGGTCGACTTGCCCGAGCCCGACGGCCCCATCACCGACACGTATTCGCCGGCGTCGATGCGCAAGTGGATGTCCTGCAGGGCGTGCACTTCGCTGTCGCCAAGCTGGAAGATGCGCTGGATGTTGTCCAGTTCGATCTGTGCCATGGCGGCTTACTTGGGGGTGTTGCCGTCGGGGGTGACCTTGGCGCCGGCGATGATGCCGTCGCGCTCGAGCGAGGTGACGATGCGGTCGCCCTCGCTCAGGCCGTCGGTGATCTCGGTCTGTGCCCAGTTGGCGATGCCGGTGGTGACGGGTTGGGCGCTCAGCGTGCCGGTGGCGGCGTCGTAGCGCAGCACGTCGCCGCTGCTGCGCAGCGCGGCGGTGGGGATGCGCAGCACGTCCGGGCGGGATTCGAGAATCACCTCGGCGTCGGCGCTGTAGCCGACGAGCAGGCCGCGGGCTTCGGCGGGGTGCGCGAAGTCGACCTCGACATCGACGGTGCGCGCCTGCTTCTCGACGGCGAAGACATAGGGCGCCACACGCCGCACATGGCCGGCAAACACCTGGCCGGGCAGCGCGTCGAGGGTGATGCGCACCGGTTGGCCGGCGTGGATCTTGGGCGCGTCGACCTCGTCCATCGGTGCCTTCACATAGAGGCAGCTGTCGTCGATCAGGTCGATCGCGGGTGGCGTGGCGACGCCCGGCGGCGAGGGCGTGGAGTATTCGCCCAGCTCGCCCACGATCTTGGCGACGGTGCCGGCAAAGGGGGCGGTGAGCACGGTGCGTTCGGTGTTGGCGCGGGCGGCGTCGAGCTGGGCGCGGGCGGCGGCCACATCGGCCTGGCTGGTGCGGCAGGCGGCCTCGCGGGCGGTGGCGTCGGTGCGCGCCTTTTCTTCGGCCGAGGCAGAGACGAAGCCGCGCTGGTGCAGGGCGCGCTGGCGGCTGGCTTCACTGCGGGCGTTGGCGGCGACGGCGCACACTTCGTCGACACGGCGCTGAATCGTTTCGAGCTGACGCTGGGCGACCTCGATCTGGGCGGTCTGGTCGGCGTTCCACAAGCGCATCAAGACCTGACCGGCGGCCACCTTGTCGCCTTCCTTGACGCCGAGATATTCGATGCGCCCGCCGGCGATGGTCGACAGCTTGGCGCGCTGGCAGGCTTCGATCTCGCCCGCACGGGTGTTGGAGACGGTCGCTTCGACGAGGCCGCGATCAACGGTGGCCAGCGCGACCGGGATGGGGGTGGGGCGCTTGAGCCACCACACGGCGGCAGCACCGGCGGCAAGGAGACACAGCGGGATGAGCAGGGAGCGGGCGCGCATGGGGCTGGGGCGGTGTATTCAAAAGGACTGATGATCCGCCCTAAGCGTGACCGGCGCAACCGTGCGCACGGCCTTTGCGGCCATGCGCGCGGCGTTCAGCGATATTGCGGATAGTTCTCGCGATACAGGCGTTCGAGTTCGCGCTTCTCTTCGGCCAGGCGGCGCTCGGCGAGCATGGCGTTGCGCTGGGCCTCGGCGGCTCGGGCGGCGCGTTCCTGCTCGACCCGTCGCTGGGCCTCGCGTTCGCGCTGCTGCTCTTCGCGACTCTTGCTGCGCAGGTAGTCGGAGGATTCGCGATCGAGCCGGTTGCGCAGGGCGGCCAGCTCGCGGGCCTCCTGCTGGGCCTGGCGTTCCTGGGCGCGCTGCTCCTGGAGCGTGACGTAGCGTTCCTGGGAGCTGGCCTGACGGCGCTCGGCCTGCTCGATGTTGAAACGGGTGAGCTCAGCCTGCTTTTCGGCCAGGGCGGCCTGGTGTTCGAGCACCATCTGGGTCAGTGCCCGCTGGTGCCAGATGGCGGCGGCGACGTACCCGACGACAAGCGCGGCGGCGATCATCAGCGCGCGGCTCCAGATCGGGCTGCCGGCGGAGGACGGCTTTGCGACGGGCGGCGGCGTGACGCGCTCGGCGACGAGGTCGGCGATGCGCTCGTCGTAGGCGGCGCGCAGTGTCGGGTCGTTCAGTGTGGCGAACGCGTCATTGAGCAGTCGCAGGGCGGCGCTGTCGCCACTGGCCTCGAGCCGCCGCGAGAGCAGCACGTGCGCGGCCTTGATCATGGCCGGCTCGGCCGTGGCGCTGACTTGCAGGATGTCGTAGAGCGTACGGGCTTTCGTCATCGTGTCGGGGCGGTGCTCAGGTGAAAAGGGGACGATGCCTCAGGGTTTCGACTTCTGCCACGAATCCTTGAGGGTGACCGTGCGGTTGAACACGGGCGCGTCGGGCTGGCTGTCGAAGCGGTCGGCCACGAAATAGCCGTGGCGCTCGAACTGGAAGCGCGACTCGGCCGCCACCCGCGCCAGCGACGGCTCGAGCTGGGCGGTGAGGCAGCGCTTGGCATCGGGGTTGATGTCGGTGAGGAAGTCGCGCTCGAGCTCGGGGGCGTCGCCCTCGCGGCGCTGGCCCGGCTGCGGGTAGGCGAAGAGGCGGTCGTAGAGGCGCACTTCGGCCTGGCAGGCGTGCGGCACGCTGACCCAGTGCAGGTTGCCCTTGACCTTGTAGGTGTCGGCGCCCGGCGTGCCGGACTTGGAGTCGGGGAAGTACTCGCAGGTGACAGCGGTCACGTTGCCTTCGGCGTCCTTCTCGCAGCCGGTGCATTCGACCACATAGCCGTAGCGCAGGCGCACCTTGTTGCCGGGGAAGAGGCGGCGGAAGCCCTTGATCGGGGTTTCCATGAAGTCTTCGCGTTCGATCCACAGTTCGCGCGAGAGCGGCATCTCGCGCTGGCCCAGCTCGGGCTTGAGCGGGTGGTTGGGGGCAAAGCACTGCTCGCTCTGGCCTTCGGGGTAGTTGGTGATGATCAGCTTGAGCGGGTCGAGCACGGCGACGCGGCGCTCGGCGGTGTCGTTGAGGTCTTCGCGCATGCACTCTTCGAGCACGCTCATGTCGATCCAGCCGTCGGACTTGGACACGCCGGCGCGCTCGGCAAAGAGGCGGAATCCGGCCGCAGTGAAGCCGCGGCGGCGGGCGCCGACCAGGGTGGGCATGCGCGGGTCGTCCCAGCCATCGACATGGCCTTCGTCCACCAGCTGTACCAGCTTGCGCTTGGACAGCACCACGTAGGTGAGGTTGAGGCGGGCGAACTCGATCTGGCGCGGCAGCGGCCGCGGGAAGAAGCCGCCCTCGGCGAGCTGCTCGAGCAGCCAGTCGTAGAAGGGGCGCTGGTCTTCGAATTCGAGGGTGCACAGCGAGTGGGTGATGTTCTCGATCGCGTCCTCGATGGGGTGGGCAAAGGTGTACATCGGGTACACGCACCAGCGATCACCAGTGCGGTGGTGATGGGCATGGCGGATGCGGTAGATGGCCGGGTCGCGCAGGTTGATGTTGGGCGAGGCCATGTCGATCTTGGCGCGCAGGATGTGCGTGCCGTCGGGGAATTCGCCGGCTTTCATGCGGGCGAAGAGGTCGAGGTTTTCCGCGATGCTGCGGGTGCGATAGGGGCTGTCCTTGCCTGGCTCGGTCAGCGTGCCGCGGTAGGCGCGCATGTCTTCGGCCGAGAGCGAGTCCACATAGGCCTTGCCGGCGCCGATCAGGTACTCGGCACAGGCGGCCATTTTTTCGAAGTAGTCAGAGGCGAAGTAGAGGTGCTCGCCCCAGTCGTAGCCCAGCCATTGCACCGATTCGATGATGGCGTCGACGAACTCCTGTTCTTCCTTGGTCGGGTTGGTGTCGTCAAAACGCAGATGGCAGGCGCCGCCATAGGCCTCGGCGACGCCGAAGTTAAGACAAATGGATTTGGCGTGACCATAATGCAGATAGCCATTGGGCTCGGGCGGGAAGCGGGTTTCCACGCGCCCGGCCCATTTGCCCTGCTGACGGTCGGCCTCGATCAGGTTGTTGATGAAGTGGGTGCTGCGGGCGAGGTCGGCGTTTTCGGGGTGGGACATGGCTGGACGGAGTCTGGTGACGATAGCCCGGCATTGTAGCCGATGCGGACCGGCGCGATGAGGTGTGCTCGTGCGTGGTGCACCGCAAGTTGTGCTCAAGGCCGTCCGTCTTGTGCCGTTAGTCGATATGGATGCGCCGAAGCCGGCCGGTTGCGTGGAGCGCGGCCCGTCGGATCACGGTGACGACAAGAATACGCAGGGAACCCCGCTATGACATTGCGCCCGTATGCGCTGATCGTGTTGCTGTTTGGCCAGGTCCATGCCCTGGCGCAGACGGACCCGATCGATTTCTCCCTCGGCGAGCTCGTGGCGCAGGAGGTGATCTCGGTCGCCCGCAAGCGGCAGGAGATCGGCGATGTGGCAGCCGCCGTGCATGTGGTCTCAGCAGAAGACATCGCGCGGATGGGGGTGACGACGCTGCCCGATGCGCTGCGGCTGGTGCCGGGCGTGCAGGTGGCGGCGATCGGCAATAACCGCTGGGCGGTCGGCGTGCGCGGCTTCAATGGCCGCTTCACCAACAGCTTGCTGGTGATGGTCGATGGCCGGACGGTGTACTCCCCGCTGTTCTCCGGCACCTACTGGGAGGCGCTCGACATCCCGCTGGCCGAAATCGACCGCATCGAGGTGATTCGCGGCCCCGGCGCGTCGATCTGGGGGGCCAACGCGGTCAATGGGGTGGTCAACATCATCACCAAGTGGGCGCGGGCGACCCAGGGCGATGCCGGGCAGGTGACGGTGGGCTCGGAAGACAAGGCGCTGGTCTATGCCCGCCACGGCGGCGCACTGGCCGATGGCCACTACCGCATCAGCTACCAGGGCCGCACGCGGGGCGACTCGCGCCAGCTCAACGGTGATTCCGGAGAAGATGGCTGGCGGACGCACCGGCTGGGCTTCCGCCTGGAGAAATTCCTGGGCGACCCGGGCGAATTGAGCGTGATGGGCGAGGTGTTCCGGAATGACAGCCGTGACCTGTGGAACGTGCCCGACATCACCTCGCCGACGCTGCTCAGAAGCACCCGCTTCACCCAGCGCGACGAAGGCGCCAACTTGACGCTGCGCTTGAACCGCGCGCTCGATCACGGGCGGGAGTGGGCCTTGCAGGGCAGCTTCCAGTATGTCGATGCCCAGGTCGGCGACTTCCTGAGCGAGGTGCGCCACACCCTGGACCTGGACGGCCAGTACCGCTTCTCGGCCGGGCGGCATGATCTGGTCCTCGGTGCCGGGCTGCGCTACCACGACCAGGAGGCCGTCGGCTACGGCTTCTTCCAGGTAGCCAAGCCTCACAACCGCTTCGGCCTGGCCAGTGCATTCATCCACGACGAGATCACCCTGCTGCCCGAGACGCTGACCCTGACCGCAGGCCTCAAGTTCGAGCATCACTCGTGGACGGGCAATGAGTGGCAGCCAAACCTGCGTCTGGCCTGGCAGGTGGCGCCAAGCCATCTGCTGTGGGCGGCGGTCTCCGAGGCCTCGCGCACGCCGGCGCGGGTGGAGTTCGACATGCAGTATGCCTCGCAGGTCGTGTCGGCGGCGCCGCCAACACGGATCATCTTTCGCAGCGCGGATTCACTCGCGGCCGAGCGGGTCCGGTCGTATGAGGTGGGCTATCGGGGGCAGCCGAGCGACACCACGCATGTCGATGTGACGGCCTTCGTGATGCGCTATCGCAACTTGCGCAGTGTGTATAACGCCGGTGTCTATCCTTCCGGCGGTTGGTTCATCGTCGATGCGCCGTTGCGTTTCGATGGTCACGGCGTGGTGTCCGGCGTCGAGGGGGCGGTCGATTGGCAGCCGTCCACGCGCTGGCGTCTGCGGGTCAGTTATACCCATCTCGACACACATACCGAGTCGAGCGCCCAGTCGCTGACCGACGCTGCCGCCGATTTCTACATGCAGCGCGTGCCGACCGATCAATTCAGCGCGCACGCCACCTGGAAGCCCTTGCCCGGGCACGCCATGGACATGGTGCTGCGCCACGTCGGCGCGCTGGTTAACCGGGATCCGGGGGCAACGGCCATCAAGTCATACACCGAGCTCGATCTCCAGTACGGCTGGCGTGCCTCTTCCAAGCTGACGTTCGCCGTGACCGGACGCAACCTGCTCAATGCCCGCCATGCGGAGTTCGGCCGCCTCTACATGCCGTCGCCGACCCACGAGATCGAACGCAGCGTGCATTTTACCGCGCAATGGGCGCTCGACTGATTGCCGCAAGGTGTTGCTGCGTGACGCATATCAACGTCTCCGGGCAGCGTTTCAAGCGACCATTCGGCCAGCGAACCCAAGGTTAGAGAACATGCCGCGCCATCCAAAACACATCATGCTTGCGATCGTCCTGGCGGGTCTGCCCGGCTTGGCCGGCGCCAGCGATGAGCTGATGGACCTCAGTCTGGAGGAGCTGGCCGATATCCAGGTGCTCTCGGTATCGCGCAAGGCTCAGCGCCTGAGCGATACGGCCGCGGCCGTGACGGTGCTGACCCGTGAAGATATTCGCCGTAGTGGCGCGCGCAGCGTACCTGAAGCCTTGCGTCTGGTACCCGGGGTGCAGGTCGCGCAGATCGGTGCTGGGCGCTGGGCGGTCAGCGTGCGCGGTTTCAATAGCCGTTTTGCGTCCAAGCTGCTGGTTCAGGTCGATGGCCGCAGTGTGTACTCGCCGATGTTTTCCGGGGTCTTCTGGAACGCCTTGAACCTGATGATGGAAGACGTCGAGCGCATCGAAGTGGTGCGCGGACCCGGCGCGTCGCTATGGGGCGCCAATGCGGTCAACGGCGTCATCAACATCGTGACGCGCAAGGCCGCGGCGACGATCGGCAGCATGGTGCGGGCCAGTGTCGATGATCGTGGCAATCCGGAAGTGGCGGTGCGTCAGGGGCTGACGCTGACCGGTGGGACTGCGCTTCGGGTGTATGCGCTCAGCGAAAATCGTGCGCCCTTCGAAACGCGCGGCGGCACCAGTTCCCGGGACGAGCAGACTGGTTGGCGGACCGGTTTCCGGCTCGACAGCGATGTGCGGGCGCCCGATCGCTGGACCATCAGCGGCGACGCTTACCGGCAACGCAGCCCCGAGGTATTGGATCTGGGACCCCTTGGCGACAATTACACGCCCTTCGATTTTGAAGGCGCCCATGTGTTGGCCCAGCGGGACTGGATGACGTCGGCGGGGCAGGCGTCACTGCGCGCCTATGTCGATTATGCCGATGTCGGCCTGGGCGCTCTGGCCGGCGCCACGGTGCACACGGGCGATCTGGATTTTCAGCATCGCTTGCCGATCAACGGCGCCCATGAGTGGATCTGGGGGATTGGCCTGAGACACCAGTCCATTTCCGTCAAGAGCCGGGTGCCGGTCATCTCGTTCGACAAGAAAGAGACCCACCAACACACCTTTAGCGCCTTCGTGCAGGATGAGATTGTGCTGCTGCCCCGGCAGCTACGGCTCACGCTGGGCGCGCGTTTTGAGGCGCGCAACATGGGGACGCCCGAATTTCAGCCGACGGTGCGCCTGCTGTGGTCGCCGTCGGATCGGGATACGCTGTGGACCCACTGGTCGCGCGCTGCGCGCACGCCGTCATATGGTGAGCGCCATGCCGGTCTGGCTGTGGGGGTGCAGGCGTTTCCGCCGTTCCCCGCGGCGACGCTGATTTCCGTGCCCAATGAGGACCTGCGATCGGAGTCTGTCAATGCGTTTGAACTGGGTTATCGTCGCCAGCTCGATCGTGGCAGTGTCGAGGTCGTGCTATTCCGGCAGCGCTATTCGCACCTGCTCGGGAGCAGCTTTGGCGGGCTTCGGATGCCGGGCCTGATCCCGCTGACACCGGATGTCCTGTTGGCCCGTAACAATCGTGGCTCGGCGGTGACTGAAGGGGCTGAGTTCGGGGCCGAGATGGCCGTCAGCCAGGACTTGCGTCTCGGCCTGGCTTATACCGTGATGCGCCAGGATTACGACACCACGGGTGATGCCATTCTCGACGACGGGAATGCAACCGTCGCCAATCGCAATGCCAATCACTGGCTGAGTCTGCAGGCGCGGATTGATCTATCCGGGCAGCAAGAGCTCGATCTGCAGGTGCGCCATGTCGGTGCGCTCAAGGGGCAACCGGCACCGGGCGTGGATGCCTATACGGTGGTGGATGCACGTTACGGCTATCGTTTCAGCCAGCGCGCCGAACTCGCGCTGAGCATCACCAACCTCTTCGACAAGCGCTACAGCGCATACAGTTCCGACTATTTTCCGTCTGCGTATGCCTATGACCGGCGTCGGCTCTTGCTGACCGGGCGCTGGACGTTCTGAGCCAGAAGATCATGCGCTGGCGAGTCCTTCTCCCTCTCCTGCTGGTTTTGCTGGCCGCGCCGCCGCTGCGCGCGGCACCGCCGACCGAGTATCAACTCAAGGCGGTGTTCCTGCTCAATTTCGCGCGCTATGTCACCTGGCCCGACGAGGCGCTGGCCGACAGTGAGGCGATCGACATCTGCGTGCTGGGGCGAGACCCGTTCGGTGAGCATCTGACCGGGCTGGAGGCGCGCCAGGCCCAGGGGCGGGAGGTCAGGGTGCACTTCCCGCCGGCGGCCGAGAACACCAAGGGATGTGAGGTGGTCTTCGTCTCCGCATCCGAACAGCGACGGCTCAATGCCATTTTGCGCGAGCTCGACGGCAAGCCCGTGCTGACCGTCAGTGACATCGACGGTTTCGTCGAGGCCGGCGGCAATATCGGCCTGGTGACGGTCGATGACCGGATCCGCTTCGACATCAACCGCGGCGCCGTGTCCAGCCAGCATCTCAGGCTCAGCGCGCAGTTGCTCAAGCTTGCACGGCGGCTGATCGGCCAGGAGGGCGCGTGACATGCGCATGAACATGCATCGGTCGCTGGGACGCAAGCTGCGCAGCATCGTGCTGGTCAGCATTGTGGTCGCCCTGGCCGTGGCATTCATCGCCATCGGGTTGAGCGAGCTGCGTCAGGAGATCCAGCGCATCCAGGACCAGGCCGATATCTACGCCGAGCTGGTGGTCGAGAACAGCGCGGCGGCGTTGCGCTTCGAAGATATCGGCAGTGCCGAGCGGCTCCTCGGTTCGCTGCGCCATGTCGAGCAGATTCGTGCCGCATTGTTGCGCCGCGTCAACGGAGAAACCTTTGCCACCTACCCGGTGGATCTGGAGCGCGTGTCACCGAACTATGACGCCCTTGCCCGCCTCGGCCCGGACGAGACCGGGAGCTGGGCGTTCCCGCGCTATTTCCGTGCCTGGCCGGTGCGTCACGACGGCGAGTACCTGGGTGACCTGATACTCGAAGTGTCCCTCGCCGGGATGCTGGCGGACATGGTCGAGTGGTTTGTGCTGGCGCTGGTCGGGCTCGGCCTCGGCGGGCTGGTGGCCACCTTGCTGGTGCGCCGCACCGAGCGCGCCATCGTCCAGCCCGTGGTCCAGTTGGCCAGCGTGGTGCGCGATGTGCGCAACACCGGGCGCTACGATGTCCGTGCGCCGGCCGGGCCGCGCGACGAAGTCGGCGAGCTGGTCGACGGCTTCAACAGCATGCTGACCGAGATCGAGGCGCGCGACTCCGCCCTGGCCGCCCACCGCGACCAGCTCGAGCAGGACGTGGCGCGCCGCACCGGCGAGCTGTCGCAGGCCAAGGAGGAGGCCGATGCCGCGCGCGAGGAGGCCGAATCGGCCAACCGGGCGAAGAGCCTGTTTCTGGCCAACATGAGCCACGAGATCCGCACCCCCATGAACGGCGTACTCGGCATGGTCGAGCTGCTGCGCGGCACCGAGCTCAACAGTCGCCAGATGCGCCTCATCGATACCCTGCACGCCTCGGCTGAGTCCTTGCTGTACCTGATCAATGATGTACTCGATGTTTCCAAGATCGAAGCCGGCAAGCTGGAACTCGAGCAGATCGACTTTTCGCCGCGGCAGGCGGTTGAGGATGTCGCCCTGCTCTTTGCCGAGCGGGCGCAACGCAAGGATGTCGAGCTGATGGTGGTGGTGTCCGTCGCCGTGCCCGAGCGGGTCAGCGCCGACGGGCATCGCTTCCGCCAGGTGCTCAACAACCTGGTGTCGAATGCCGTCAAGTTTACCGACCAGGGGCACATCCGGATCGACCTCGATGCCGAAACCGATGCGGATGGCGTGGTGCGACTGCAGGGCCGTGTGACAGATACCGGCATCGGCATTCCGGCCGATCTGCAGCCGCGGCTGTTCCAGGCCTTCTCGCAGGCCGACAGCTCCATGGCGCGCCGGTTTGGCGGGACGGGGCTGGGGCTGACCATCTCTCGTCAGCTGGTCGAGCTGATGGGCGGCGTGCTGCGCTTCGAGAGCGTTCCCGGGGAGCATACCCAGTTCTGCTTCGACATCGTTGCCGAGTCGGCCGGTCCTGTTCCGGCGCCGCCGAGCGGGCCGCGTGTGGCCATCGTTGCCGCCCAGGCGCCGCTGCGCGCGGCGCTCACCGAGCAGCTCAGCGCACTGGGCTACCCGGCGGACGCCTATCCGGATGAGGCCGCCCTGCGCGATGCGGCTGACACCAGTTACCCCGTGGTGTTCGTCGATCGCCTCGGCGGTGATGGTGACGCGCTGTCGCAGATCGCGCGCCTGCGCCGCGATGGCCAGCGTATCGTCGCGCTCACACGGTTGCGCTCGGCCAGCGACGAAGAAGACGCGCGCGCTGCCGGCGCCGACGCCTGCGTGCCCAAGCCCGTGCTGGCCTGCGATCTGCTGGCCGTGCTGCGCGGCGACCCCCCGGCGCATGCGCGCCAGCAGCCGCGTAATGACCCCGGTCTGCGCTCGCGGGCACGGGTCCTGCTGGCCGAGGACCACCCAGTCAATGCGGAGATCGTTTGCGCGCTGCTCGGTGAATGCGGCTGCCGGGTCACGGTCGCCAGCAACGGCCGCGAGGCGGTCGCCATGTACCGCAAGGGCGCATTCGATCTGGTGCTGATGGATATCCAGATGCCGGAGATGGACGGTATCGAAGCGACTCGCCAGATCCGTCGCGCCGAACGGGCCAGCGTGGGCGGCGAGCGGGTGCCGATCCTGGCGCTGACCGCCAACGCCCAGCGCGACGACCGGGCGGCGGCCCTGTCGGCCGGCATGGACGACTACCTCACCAAGCCGGTGACCGGCGAGCGGCTGCGCGATGCGCTGGTGCGCTGGGCGCCGTCCGCGTCAACGGAGGCCACCGCGGCGCCAGCGACGCCCGTGCGCGGCAAGCCCGACGCGCCCGCTGGCGAGGTGCCCGCTCTCGACATCGATGTCCTGCTCGGGGTGCCCGGGGTGCGTGGTGACCGGTCGGCGCCGATGCTCAAACGGCTGGTCGATCTGTTCATCCGCGAAACCGGCCAGCAGGTGCGCGCGTTGCTCAAGGCCCGCGCGGACGCCGATCGGCCGGGCGCGCAACGCCTTGCCCACAAGATGAAGTCTGCCGCAGCGGCTGTCGGGGCGGCGCGCCTGGCGGCGCTGGCGCGCAGCGTTGACGGTGCGCTCAAGGCCGGTGATACCCTCGACAACCTGAATGAGGTGGCCGAGATGCCGGACGCCTTCACCGCCTATATCGACGCCTTGGCGCAAGAGGGCGTACACCTCGATACGCAGCCCCCGATGATGGATCTGACTTATGACCGAGACTGAGCGACCTGCGCGGCTGCTGGTGATCGACGACGACGATGTGACGCGCATGCTGGCATGCACGGCGTTGGAGGAAGCCGGTTTCCGGGTAGCCGAGGCTGCCGGGGGCGAGGCCGGCCTCGAGCGCTTCGCCGATTACCACCCCGACCTGGTGCTGCTCGATGTGCTGATGCCGGGCATCGACGGCTTTGAAACCTGCCGGCGCCTGCGCAGCCAGGGCATGCGGGTGCCGGTGATCATGCTCACCGGCCTCGAAGTTCGCCTCCATCGAGCGCGCCTACGACTGCGGTGCAACGGACTTCATCCCCAAGCCCATCAACTGGACCTTGCTGCGCCATCGCGTGCGCTACGCCCTGCGCGCGGCCGAAGCGGTCGACGGCCTGGTGCGCAGCGAACGCAACCTCAGCGCCGCGCAGCAGATTGCACACATCGGCAGCTGGGAGTGGGACCTCGGCACTGACCGCTTCCACCGCTCCGACAACTACTGCGCGCTGTTCGGCGAAGATGCGGTGTCGTTTGGCAACGGGCTGTCGGCGCTGATCGAGCGGGTCCACCCGGGCGATCGCGAGCGTGTCTGCAAATCGCTCGACAGCGTCTGCGAGGGTCAGCGTTACTCGCTGGAATACCGCATCCAGCGTGCCGACGGACAGGTGTGCACGGCGCTCGAAATGGCTGTACCGCTGTGCGACGCCAGTGGCCGCGTGGTGCAGGTGCAGGGCACCTTGCAGGACATCACCGAACGGGTCTCGGCCGAGCAGCGCATCCGCCAGCTGGCCTATTTCGACGACCTCACCGGCCTGCCCAACCGCGTCCATTTTCGCGAGGCCCTGCAGTCGGCCCTGCTGCGAGAGAATGTGCGTGGCGGGCATTGTGCCGTGGTGCTGATCAATGTCGACCGCTTCAAGCGGATCAACGAAACCCTCGGCCAGGACGCCGCCGACCGTGTGCTGCAGGTACTGGCGCTGCGCCTGGGCTCGGGACAGGCCGGGGCGGCAGAAGACGGCCTGGCGCCCGACCGACTCGACGCACCGCGCATGGCGCGCCTGAACGCCGACAACTTCGGCCTGTTCATCGAAGGGGCCTCCGGGCGGGCCGCGATCGAGGCCGAGATCTCCGCGCTGCTGGCGCGGGCCGGCTCGCCGGTGCATGTCGATGGCCAGACCTTGAGTGTCTCCTTCAGCGTCGGCATGGCCTTCTACCCCAAGCACGGCGACAGCGCCGAGGCCTTGCTCAAGTCGGCCGAGATGGCACTCGGTGCGCTGCGCCGGCGCGGCGAACATGACACCATCCAGTGCTATACCGAGCAGATGAAGGTCGACGCCGAGGCGCGCCTGAGCATGGAAAGTGCGCTGCGCGAGGCGATCGACGAAGACCAGTTCGCGCTGGTGTACCAGCCCAAGGTGGATGCCGACCGCGGCTGCATCGTGGGTGGCGAGGCGCTGGTGCGCTGGCACCATCCGAGCAAGGGCTTGATCGGTCCGGTGGCCTTCATTCCGCTGCTCGAAGAGATGGGCCTGATCGGACAGCTCGGGCAGTGGGTGCTCAACCAGGCCTGCGAGGACATCAGCCGCTGGCGCGCTGCCGGCCTGTCGGTGGTGCCGATCGCGGTCAATCTGTCGGCCATCCAGTTCGGCCGGCAGGACTTGCTGGCGAGCATTCACGACACGCTCTCCGCCCACGAGGTGCCGGCCGGCGTGATCGAGCTGGAAGTGACCGAATCCGCCCTGATGCGCGACACCCACGCCACGGCCGAGGTATTGCGGGGCTTGCACAGCCTGGGCCTGTCGCTGGCAGTCGACGATTTCGGCACCGGTTACTCCTCGCTGGCCTATCTCAAGCGTTTCGCCGTCGATACCCTCAAGATTGACCGCTCCTTCGTGCAGGATTGCGATGGCGGCCGCCATGACCCGGCCATCGTGCGCGCGATCATCGCCATGGCGCGCAGCCTTGGCATGGGGCTGGTGGCCGAGGGGGTGGAGACCGAGGCGCAGGCGCGGGTGTTGCAGGCACATGGCTGCCCGGTGATGCAGGGCTACCTGTTTGCTCGCCCGATGTCCGAGCCCGACTTTCGTGCCGCCTTGCGCGACGGCCTGCCGGGCGCCGACCGTTTCCGCACCAACGGCGCCTGATCGCCCGGAGGGCGTGAATCCATCGCTTGCGCGGGTCGTTCGCGGTCTTGCGCACTCGGCCCGCGACGATGTCTTCACCAGCGCTCAGGTCTGCCAGCTCACCCGCTCGGCCAGCAGACGGCTGATCGCTTCGAGCGCCTGCGGCGACTCGGTGATTATCGCGTAATAGCCCTGGCCGCCCGGTAGCGCGCGCGCGGTGTAGCCCTTGAGCGTGGTGGTCTGCGTCGCGGTGCTGAGCCGCTTGCCCGGGATGAGCAGCAGCGTGGCCGGGCCGTAGTCGGTGTCGAGCACGATGTGCCAGCCGGTGCCCTCGGGGACCGGGCACAGCTTCATGTAGCGCACGGTACCGATCGGCTGGTGCAGGCGGGCGCCGAAGTTGGCCAGCACGAAGCGGAACTGGCTCGGGTCGGCGAGGCGGTGGTCGGTCATCGATTCGGGTTCGTGCAGCACATGTTCGATGGCGAAGCGGCCATAGTCGACGTCGGCGCGCGGCTGCCATTGCAAATAGCCGATGCCGAAGCTGAGGGCCACCGTCGCGGCCAGCGCCATCAGGCTCCACGGCTGGCGCTTGCCATGATGGACGTTGAGCAGCACCCGGTCGGCCAGCCCGTCCGGCACGGGCACGGCGAGCACCTGTTCTGTCTGCGCCTCGCCGGCATCGATACGGCGGGAAAAGGCGCGGCACATCGGGCAGTCGTGCATGTGCAGGCGGGCGGCGGGCGACAGGCGGCGCGGGTCGGCCAGCTTTTCGCGCCGGAAGTCCAGGCAGGTGTAGGCGTGGGTGTCGCTCATTGGGTGCCTCGCTTGCGTGGCCGGTCGGACTCGCCCATCAGGCCGCGCAGGGCCTGGCGGGCACGGGTCAGCCGCACCATGATCGCGCCTTCAGTGGTCTCCAGCTGTTCGGCAATCTCCGCACAGCTGAAACCCCCGAGCGTTTGTAGCAGAAACGGCTCGCGCAGGCTCAGCGGCAGATTGCCGATCACCTGTTCGAGCTCGAACATTTCCAGCGGGTCGTGGTCCGCCGCGATGGCCAGATCCTCGGGCGCCTCGTCGACATAGTCGAAGCGCTTGCGCTCATACAGCCGGGCATGTTCGCGCCGGACGATGGTCAGCAGCCAGGGCTTGGGCGCGGCCTTGTCGCGCAGCTGGTCCCAGCGCTGCCAGGCGCGGGCAAAGGCCTCCTGCACCACGTCCTCGGCCACGAAACGGTCGCCGCACAGCCAGTAGGCAAAGCGGTACAGGTCGCTGCTGTAGGCCCGCACCACCTGGTCGAAGGCGCGGCGTTTTCCCAGGGAAAGCAACATCGGGTGAACCTCCTGAGTGATCAGACCCGCCCGTGCGCCAAAAGCTTACAGGTCGACCTGCCCCGCCGACACGGTAGAATGCGCCCATCTGAATCGACCCGTGCGTGTTTGCCATGAATCCAGCCGGATTCCTTGCCGTCGGGGTCGGGGCGGCCCTGGGAGCCTGGATTCGCTGGTGGCTCGGGGTGCGTCTCAACCCACTGTTCCTCCACCTGCCGCTGGGCACGCTGGCGGCCAACCTGCTCGGCGGCTATCTGATCGGGATTGCGCTGGCCTTTTTCGCCCATCACACCGCCTTGCCGCCGGAGCTGCGCTGGTTTCTGGTGACCGGTTTTCTCGGTGCGCTGACCACCTTCTCGACCTTCTCGGCCGAGGTGGTGATGATGATCAGCGCCGGCCAGTACGGCTGGGCGCTGGCCACCGCGGGGTTACACCTGATCGGCTCCTTGTTGATGACCGGCCTGGGGATCGTCACCTTCCAGTGGTTGCAGGCCTGAGATGACTGTGTCCGACCTGCGGGGCAGCGATGCCCCGGCCGACCCGTTTGCCTTGCTCGACCGCTGCCTGCTGGCCGATCGCCATCGCCTGCAGCGTGAGCTCCGCCGGCTCAAGCCCCGGCCCGAATCGCTGGATGAGCTGCCCGAGGCGCTGCGCAGCCGGCTCGAGCGCTCGGCGGCGCGCTTTGCCGAGCGCGCGGCCAGCCTGCCGGTGCCGAGCTTTTTCCGAGAACTTGCCGGTCAGCGCGCGCCGCGACGCCATCGCCGAGGCGATCCGCTCGCACCAGGTGATCATCGTCGGCGGCGAGACCGGCTCCGGCAAGACCACCCAGCTGCCCAAGATCTGCCTGGCCCTCGGCCGCGGCGTCGGCGGCCTGATCGGCCACACCCAGCCGCGGCGCATCGCCGCGCGCAGCACCGCCGAGCGCATCGCCGAGGAGCTGGGCAGCCCGCTCGGCCAGGCGGTGGGCTACAAGATCCGCTTCACCGACCGGCTCGGCCCGACCAGCCACATCAAGCTGATGACCGACGGCATCCTGCTCGCCGAGACGCAGGGCGACCCGTTCCTGAACGCCTACGACACGCTGATCATCGACGAGGCGCACGAGCGCAGCCTGAACATCGACTTCCTGCTCGGCTACCTGCGCAATCTGCTGCCCAAGCGGCCGGATCTCAAGATCATCGTCACCTCGGCCACGCTCGACGCCGAGCGCTTCGCCCGGCATTTTGCCGATGCCGCGGGCCGGCCCGCGCCGGTGATCGAAGTCTCCGGCCGTCTCTACCCGATCGAGATGCGCTACCGCCCGCCGGAGGACGAGGACAAACCCAGCCGGCGCGGCGCCGACGCCTGGGACGGCCTGGTGGACGCGGTCGACGAAGCCCAGCGCGAAGGGCCCGGCGACGTGCTGGTCTTCCTGCCCGGCGAGCGCGAGATCCGCGAGGCCACCGAGGCGCTGCGCAAGGCGCATCATGCCGCCGGCACAGAGATCCTGCCCTTGTTTGCCCGCCTCTCGGCGCAGGAGCAGTCGCGCGTGTTCGCCCGCTCCAGTGGCCGCCGCGTGGTGCTGGCCACCAACGTGGCCGAAACCTCGCTCACCGTGCCGGGCATCCGCTATGTGGTCGACACGGGGCTTGCGCGGGTCAAGCGCTACTCGGCGCGCAACAAGGTCGAGCAGCTGCAGATCGAGAAGATCGCCCAGAGCGCCGCGCGTCAGCGCGCCGGGCGCTGCGGTCGGGTGTCGGACGGTATCTGCTTCCGGCTCTACGACGAAGCCGACTTCAATCAGCGCCCCGACCACACCGATCCGGAGATCCTGCGCGCCTCGCTGGCGGCGGTGATTCTGCGCATGAAGGCGCTCGGCCTGGGCGCGGTGGAAGACTTCCCCTTCCTCGACGCGCCGCCGCCCAAGATGATCGCCGACGGCTACCAGCTGCTGAATGAGCTGGGGGCAGTGGACGAGCAGCAGCGCCTCACCGAGCTGGGTCGCGAGCTGTCGCGCCTGCCCATCGACCCCAAGATCGGCCGCATGATCCTCGCCGCGCGCGACCACGGCTGCCTGCGCGAGGTGCTGGTAATCGCCGCCGCGCTGTCGGTGCAGGACCCGCGCGACCGGCCGCAGGCCCAGGCCGGCACGGCCGATCAGCGCCATGCGCTGTTCCGCGGTGGCGAGCAGGACGAGAAGTCGGAATTCCTGTGGTACTGGAACCTGTGGAAAGCCTATGACGAGGTGATCCGCCACCAGTCGAGCAACAAGCAGCGCCAGTGGTGCAAGGAGCACTTTCTGTCGCCGCTGCGGATGCGTGAATGGCGCGACATCCATGCCCAGCTGCACACCCTGTGCGCCGAGCATGGCTGGAAGGAAAACACCGTCGCCGCGCACTACGACGCGATCCACAAGGCGCTGCTCACCGGCCTGCTCAGCCCATCTGGGCTGCAAGGTGGACGAAGAGCAGGGCGCGCGCGGGCCGCAGGCCGGCGGCTACCACGGCGCGCGCGGCATCAAGTTCTGGCCGCATCCGGGCTCCAGTCTGTCGCGCAAGGCCGGCAAGTGGATCGTCTGTGCCGAGCTGATCGACACCAGCCGCCTGTTCGGCCGCTGCATTGCGCGCATCGAGCCCGAGTGGCTGGAGGAAGTTGGCGCGCACCTGATCAAGCGCCATGTCTATGAACCGCACTGGTCCAAGTCCACCGGCAGCGTGCGTGCCTGGGAGCGCGGCACCCTGCATGGCGTGGTGTTGTACGGGCGCCGGCCGGTGGGGTATCGCGATGTCGACCCCCGGCTGTGCCGCGAGCTGTTCATCCGCGAGGGGCTGGTGCAGGGCAATATCGACGAGGCGGCGGCGCGCCACATGCCCTTCCTCAAGCACAACCTGCGTCTCATCAAGGAGATCGAGCGGCTCGAGCACAAGTCGCGCCGGCCCGATGTGCTGGTCGACGATGCGCTGATCGAAGCCTTTTACGACGCCCATCTGCCCGAGGACGTGGTCGATCTGGCCAGCTTCGAGCGCTGGCGCAAGGGCGCTGAAAAGAGCGCGCCCAAGCTGCTGCACCTCGACCGTGACCAGCTCATGCGCCACGAGGCCGAGGGCATCACCACCGACCGCTTCCCGCCGCATCTGAGCGTGTTTGGCCAGAAGCTCAAGCTCGACTATGTGCACGCCCCCGGCGAGGCCGATGACGGCGTGACGCTGACCGTGCCGGTGGCCATGCTCAACCAGGTGCCGGCCGCGCGCTGCGAGTGGTTGGTGCCCGGCTTGCTCGAAGAGAAGGTGCATGCGCTGCTGCGCACCGTGCCGCAGAAGCACCGCCACCGCCTGCAGCCGATGGCCGAGAGCGTGCAGGCCTTCCTGGCGGCAGTGGAGGCTGGCGAGTGGGGCACGGATACGCCGCTGCTCAAGGCGCTGCAGCAGTTCGTCGAGGCGCGGGTCAGCCTCAAGCTGCCGATGGAGTCCTTCCGGCCCGAGAACCTCAACCCG
Source organism: Rhodocyclaceae bacterium (assembly GCA_041396265.1). Taxonomy (GTDB): domain Bacteria; phylum Pseudomonadota; class Gammaproteobacteria; order Burkholderiales; family Rhodocyclaceae; genus Nitrogeniibacter. The sequence continues at coordinate 60,471 of JAWKYX010000008.1, read as the reverse complement.
CACTGCTTCATGAACTTCCGCGTGCTCGATCCGCACGGCCGGGTGCTGGCGCAGTCGCGCAACCTGGCCGAGCTGCGCGGGCGCTTCCACGGGCAGATCGCGGCGGCCTTCGAGGCCGCGCGGGTCAAGCCGGCCGATCTGCCGGCGGCGGTCGAGGATGCGGCCGCGCCGGATGCGACACCGACCGACCGCGTGCCGGCCGGGGCGCTGTCGGGGCTCACCGAATGGTCCTTCGGCCCGCTGCCCGAGTTGCTCGAGTTGAAAGTCGCCGGGCGCGAGGTGATCGGCTTCCCGGCGCTGCATGACGACGGCGACAGCGTGTCGCTGCGGCCCTACGACACGCCGGAGGAGGCGGCCAAGGTGCATCGCGAAGGGCTGGTGCGCCTGTTCAGCCTGACGCTCAAGGACCAGGTCAAGGCCATCCGCCGCCTGCCTGGCCTGCGCGAGGTGGCGCTGCGCTTCATCGCCTTCGGCACCGAGGCCGAGTTGCAGGACCAGCTCATCGCCGCCACCGTGGCGCGCACCTGCTTGGCCGAGCCGCTGCCCGCCGACGCCGAGCGCTTCGCCGAGCGCGCCCAGGCCGCCAAGCCGCGCATGACGCTGATCGCCCAGGAGTTGCTGCGCCTGGTGGACCAGATCCTGGTCGAGCGCGCCACGCTCGACAAGCGCCTGGGCGGGCTGAAGACCTTCCCCGAGGTGGTGGAGGACATCCGCGCCCAGGTCGATGCGCTGCTGGTCAAACGCTTCGCGGTCGAGGTGCCCTACGAGCGGCTGGCGCATTTCCCGCGCTACCTCAAGGCCGCCGTGGTGCGCATCGACAAGCTGCGCAATGCTGCCGAGCGCGATGCCGCCCTGATGCGCGACTGGCAGTCGCTGGCGCGCCCCTTCGAGCGCGCCCGCCTCGACAGCCTGCGCGCCGGTCAGGCCGATCCTTTCCTTGGAGAGTTCCGCTGGCTGCTCGAAGAGTTGCGGGTCGGGCTGTTTGCGCAGGAACTCCGGACGCCGATGCCGGTCTCGGTAAAGCGCCTGAGCAAGATCTGGGACGCCCGGCCGCGCTGAGAAGGTGTGAATCAATCGGCTGCGCTTGGCCTCTCGGGCTTGGGCGGCGCTCGCTACGATGTCTTCACAACGTCTGAGTCCGCGGGAGGCCGGCGTCATGAATCGGACGACGGCGCTACAATGACCCCCGTGTTTTCAAACGACAGGCAGGCATGAAGGACATATTTCTGGCCTACGCCCGGGCGGTGAAGAGTCTCACCGAGCGCGGCGTGTTGTGGCATCTGGTGTGGCCCACTCTGGTGGCGATGGTGGTGTGGCTGATCCTCGGCATCGTGCTGTGGGATCCGATGGTGGCCGGGGTGATGAGCTGGATCGGCCAGTGGGATTGGGTGTCGGCGCGCCTCGATGGCTCCGAACTGGGGGCGGCGGCGGTGCTGGTGCTGGTCAAGATCGCGCTGGCGGTGCTGTTCCTGCCGGTCATCTACGTGACCGCGGCCCTGCTGGTGGCGGTGATCGCCTTGCCGCTGATGCTCGAAAAGGTCGCCAGGATCCGTTATGGCGACCTGGAAATGCGCCGCGGCGGCTCCAACACTGGCAGTGCCATCAACGCGGTGGTGGCGGTGGCGGTGTTCATCGTTGGCATCGTGCTGACCCTGCCGTTCTGGCTGATTCCGGGCGTCGGTCTGGTGGCTTCGATCCTGCTCACCGCATGGCTCAACCAGAAGGCCTTCGGCTATGACGCGCTGATGCTGCACGGCGACCGCGAGGAGATGCCGCGACTGCGCCGCGAACACCGCACTGCTCTGCTCGGCCTGGGTACCGGCTGCGCGCTGCTGGCCTATATCCCCTTTGTTAACCTGTTCGCGCCGGCCTTCTGCGGCCTGGCCTTTGTTCACTACCTGCTCGAGGCGCTGCGCCGCGACCGGTCGGGGCGGGGCTGGGTGATCGCCGACAGTGCGCCCCGTTGAGGAGTTTCCATGGGCTTTGGCGCCATCATCATCGGTGACGAGATTCTCTCCGGCCGCCGCCAGGACAAGCATCTGGTCAAGCTCATCGAGCTGCTCGGCGAGCGTGGGCTCAAGCTCTCGTGGGTGCGCTATGTGACCGATTCGCGCCCCTTCCTGGTCAAGACCTTGCAAGAGACGCTGACCACCGGCGACGTGGTGTTCAGCTTCGGCGGCATCGGCGCCACGCCCGACGACCACACCCGCCAGGCGGCCGCCGAAGCGCTCGGGCTGCCACTTGAGCTGCAACCCGAGGCGGAGGCGATCATCCGCGGCAAGTTCGGCGACGAGATCACCGAGCACCGCCTGCAGATGGGCGTGTATCCGGCGGGCGCGGCGATCATCCCCAACCCCTACAACCAGATCCCCGGCTTCAGCATCGCCAAACATTACTTCGTGCCCGGCTTCCCGGTCATGGCCTGGCCGATGGTGGCCTCGGTGCTCGACACCCATTACGCCGAGCTGTTCCATGCCGAAGACTATGTGGAACAGGCGGTGACGGTGTGGGAGGCCTATGAAGGCCACCTGATCGACCTGATGGAGCGTATCACCGCCGATTACCCCGATCTGTCGTTGTTCAGCCTGCCGACCTTCGCCGAAGCCGACCGGCGCCGCAGCGTCGAACTCGGCGTCAAGGGCACCGCCGCGCGGGTGGCCGCGGCGATGGCCGAGATCACCGCCGAACTGGGTCGGCGCGGCTACACTTGGGACGATAAGGCATGAGCGCGCCCGCCCGGCCGCCCGAAGGGCGCGCGTTCCTCCCCAGGGGAGGATGTCGCGTCAGCGACAGGAGGGTCGTCAGAACGACCGCGCCCGCCCGGCCGCCCGAAGGGCGCGCGTTCCTCCCGCGGATCGCCCAGTGAGCGCTGCGCTGCGCAGCGAGCATCACATCGAGCTACTCGGCCGACCGGTGGGCTATCGGCTGCGCCGCTCGGCCCGCCGCACGCTGGGGCTGACCATCGATGGCCGTGGCCTGTCGGTCGCGGCCCCGCTACTGGCGCCGCACTCGGCGGTGGAGGCGTTTCTGCGCGCCAACGACCAGTGGGTCATCGATAAACTCGCCACGCTGGCGGCGCGGCCCAGGCCGGTCGAGCTGGCGGTGACCGACGGCCTGCGCTTTCCGCTCATGGGTGCGGCGTGCCAGCTGGCGCTGACGCGCGGGCGCACCGAGTCGCGCTGGGTCGAGGCCGGTGAGGATGCGCCAGCGCAGTTGCAGATGCGCTGCACCACGCGGCAGTCGCCGGCCGACTGTCTGCACCGGGCCTTGCAGGCGCGGGCACTGGCCTATTTCGAAGGCCGGGTGGCCGAGTTTGCCTGGCGCATCGGCGTGCCGGTGCGGCCAGTGAGCCTGACCCGGGCGCGCACCCGCTGGGGCAGCTGCTCGGCGCGCGGCATCCGTTTGCACTGGCGGCTGATCCACCTGCCGCCCGAGATCATCGACTATGTGGTGGCGCATGAAGTGGCCCACTGCGTGCACATGAACCATTCGCCACGCTTCTGGGCGCTGGTGGCTCAGATGGTGCCCGATGTGGCCGAGGCGCGCGCTCGGCTGCACCAACTGGGGCGGATGTTGCCGAGCTTTGTCGACGCGCCGCCCGTTTTTCTGAACTGAACACAAGGACACGCTCATGCGCCTGCTGCACACCATGCTCCGGGTCGGCGACCTGGACCGATCGATCGCTTTCTACACCGACATCCTCGGCATGCAGTTGCTGCGCCGGCAGGACTATCCGGAAGGGCGCTTCACGCTGGCCTTTGTCGGCTACCAGCCCGAATCGGAAGGCGCGGTGCTGGAGCTGACCCATAACTGGGATACCTCCGGCTATGACCTGGGCAACGGCTATGGCCACATTGCGCTCGGCGTGCCCGATGCCTACGCCGCCTGTGAGGCGATCCGCGCCGCGGGCGGCAAGGTGGTGCGCGAGGCGGGGCCGATGAAGCACGGCACCACGGTGATTGCCTTTGTCGAGGATCCGGACGGCTACAAGGTCGAGCTGATCCAGCGCGATTGAGGGCCGGCGCTCAGGCCGCCACGCCGCGCAGGGCATCGGAGAAGCGGTCGAGCTCGGTGTTGAAGCGGCCGATGGCCTGGTCGAGTTCGGCGACTTCGCCGTTGCGGCACACGCTCTCGAGCGCGGTGGCTGCGGCCATCGCGCTGTCGGCCGAGAAATTGGCGATGGCGCCCTTGAGGCCGTGAACGGCCTGGTGGATGGCCTGCAGGTCGTCGCTGTCGCAAGCGTCGTCAAGCTGCTGGCGCAGCACCGTCTCGTCGCTCAGGTACAGCTCGGCCAGTTGCTGCATCAGCTCGCGGTCGCCGCCGAGGTTGGCCAGCAGGGTGTCCTGGTCGAAGGCGGTCAGCGGGCGGGTGGCGGCTGCGGCGGCGGCTTCGCGATGCCGCACACGGATCTCACCGCTGCCGATACCGGCCAGCGCTGCCGCCAGCGCGGTCGGCTGTACGGGCTTGGCCACGTAATCGTCCATGCCGGCAGCCAGGCAGCGCTCGCGATCGCCCGGCATGGCGTGGGCGGTCATGGCAATGACAGGCGTATACGCGCCGCGCGTCGCTTCACGCTCGCGCAGGTGGGCCGTGGCTTCGAAGCCGCCCATCTCGGGCATCTGGACATCCATCAGGATCACATCGAAGTTGGCGCCCTCGCAGGCGGCCAGCGCCTCACGGCCGTTGTTGACCACATGGGTGATGTGGCCGAGTTTGTCGAGCAGGCGCAGGGCGAGCATCTGGTTGACCTTGTTGTCCTCGGCCAGCAGGACGTTGAGCCGGCGGCGCTGCTCGCGCAGGCTGTGGCGGGTGATCAGGGGGCCGATGCCGTCGGCGCCGATGGCAAGCAAGATGGCGTCGAGCAGGTCGGAGGGCTCGATGGGACGGCTCAGGTAGGCCTGGATGCCCAGCGCCCGGCAGCGGGCGGCATCGCCGCGCTGGCCGGCGTTGGCGGTCATCAGGCGGATCGGGGCGTGCGCGCCGGATTGCGTGTTGAGTTGCTCGAAGAAGCGGAAGGCGCTCATGTCGCCCAGGTCGGTGTCGGCGACGATGGCGTGGTAGTGCACCTCCGGCCCGTCGCCGCCAAGCCCGGCCAGGGCTTCGGCACCGCTGGCGCAGGTGTCGCACAGCATGTTCCAGCTCTCGATCATGCCGGTCAGATGGCTGCGGCTGGCCTCGTTGCCGGCGATGACCAGGATGCGCAGCGCGGATACGTCAGTGTCGGTCGGGCGGGTCGGCGCGGGTGCATGGGCGCGCTCGAAGCGCGCGGTAAAACGGAAGGTGCTGCCTTGGCCTGGCGTGCTGTCCACCCACAGTCGACCGTGCATGCTGTTGACCAGCTGCGAGCAGATCGTCAGCCCCAGGCCGGTGCCGCCGAAGCGGCGGGTCGATGAGGTGTCGGCCTGGGAGAAGGCTTCGAAGATGAGTTGCTGTTTGTCTTCGGCGATACCGATGCCGGTGTCTTCGACGGAAAATTCGAGCTGGGCGCTGTCGGCGTTGCTCTCGGTCAACCCGACATGAATGGCGATGTGGCCGCTCTCGGTGAACTTGAGGGCGTTGCTGATGAGGTTGAGCAGTACCTGGCGCAGCCGGTGCGGGTCGCCGACGAGGTGGTCAGGCACGGTCGGCGCGACATGGTAGCTGAAGCCCAGTTGCTTGCGTTCGGCGGCGTCCTTGAGCGTACGGTGGCTGAGGGCGATGCAGTCGCGCAGGCCGAAGCCGATGTGTTCGAAATCGAGCTTGCCGGCCTCGATGCGCGAGAAATCGAGCAGATCGTTGACGATGCTCAGCAGCGAGTCGGCGGCGTTGCGGGCAAGGGTCAGGTACTCGCGCTGTTCGTCGTCCAGCCGGGTCTCGAGCGCCAAATCGGTCATGCCGATGATGGCGTTCATGGGTGTGCGAATTTCGTGGCTCATGTTGGCCAGGAAGTCGCTCTTGGTCTGGTTGGCGGTTTCGGCCAGGGCCTTGGCTTCGCGCAGCACCTGCTCAGCATGTTTGCGGGCGGTGATGTCCGAGGCGGTACCGGCGTAGCCGAGCAGGGCGCCGTCGGCGCCATGGCGGGCACGCAGGCGCACCACGAACCACAGTGGCGAGCCGTCGTTGGCCTTGAGGGCGATGTCGGCGCGGACGGCTTGCCCGTCGTCGGCCGATAGCGTTGCGAGGCTTTGGTGCAGCGTCCGGCGCGCCGCGCGGGGGAGGCGGGCCAGGGCGTGTCGCCCGAGGGCGTCGGCTGGCGGTTGGCCGGTGAGGTGTTGCCAGGCCGGGTTGAGATAGGTCCAGCGCAAGCGGGCGTCGGTCTCGAAGACCAGCTCGGCGAGGTTGTCGAGTATGGCCCGGGTGCGCTGCTCGTTGGCGCTGAGCGTGGCCTCGAAGCGCTTGCGCTCGCTGATGTCGCGCAGATAGGCGGTGAATGCCGGGGTGTTGTCGATGTCGACCGGCACGATGGCCATTTCGGCCGGGAAGGTGTCACCACTGCGACGCATGGCCTGCACTTCGATCAGCCGGCCAAGGACCGGGCCTTCGCCGGTGGTGAGGTAGTGGGCCATGCCACGGTTGTGTGCCTCGCGTTGCGCCGGCGGGATGATCAGGTCGGCGACGGGATGGCCCAGGGCGTCGTCGCGGCGGTAGCCGAAGCAGCGCTCGGCAGCCGGGTTGAATTCGAGGACGCAGCCGTTGGCGTCGATGGTGATGATGCTGTCGAGCGCGGCGTCGCTGATCGCGCGCATGCGTCGGGCGCTGGCTTGATGTTCGTGCTGGGCCTGCGCGATGCGCTGGTGGGCGAGGTGCAGTGCCTGGGTGAGCGATTCCGTCTCGCGGGCGCTGGCGGTGAGCGTGGCCGTTGACGGCGCGCCGTCGGGCAGGGCCTGGGCGAGGGCCTCGGCCCGGGTCAGGTCGGCCAGTGGGTGAGCCAGGATCCGGCCGATGGCGAGGGCTGCGAGCACAGCGGCGACGACGATGAGCGTAGCGGTGTTGAGGCCGAGCACTGCGGGCGGCGGTGGCGGGTCGAGTCGCAGGTGCACCCAGCCGGTCGGGGCGATCGGCCCGATCGGTGCGCGCAGGTCCTGCGGTGCGCTGCTGTGTTGGGCGCCGGGGAGGACGCTGGGGTCGGGTGCGAGCACGCCGCGAGAATTGCGGCTGGTGGCGGCGAGGATCAGGTCCTGGCGATCGGTGACGACGAGCAGCCGCAGTTGCGGGAAGCTGTCGAAGGACTCGAGGATACGGTGGAGCACGGCGGCGTCGTTGGCGGCGACGCCGGGCGCGGCGAGGGCGGCAATGTGGGTGGCCAGTGCCTGAGCGTGGACGCGCTGACGGGCCGTGGCGTCACGCGTTTCGCGCAGGTAGTGGAGCGCGCTCAAGGCCAGGGCCACGAGGCAGATCAGCACACCGACCACGATGATGAGGCGGTGCTTGAACGAGGCGGGGCGCGAGGGGGCAGCGGGCATTGGGGGCGGTCTGGGCGACGGGTCGAAGAGACTACAGGGCGGTGGCTTCCTGGTCCTGGAAGCGCTGCCGGATATCGAGCACGGTGTCCCACCGTGCGAGCAACGCGTCGACGCAGCTCGGGTCGAAGTGGCGGCCGCGACCGTCGCGCAGAAAGGCGGTGGCCTCGTCGACCGGCCAGGCCGGTTTGTAGGGACGTGCCGAGGTGAGTGCGTCGAAGACGTCGGCCACGGCCACGATGCGTCCTTCGAGCGGGATGGCGTCGCCGGCCGTGCCATGGGGGTAGCCGGTGCCGTCGAATTTTTCGTGATGGGTCAGGGCGATGACGGCTGCGGTCTGGATGACCGGAGAGGTCGAGTCCTTGAGGATGTCATGGCCGATCAGGGGGTGGCGCTTCATTTGTTCGAACTCGTCGGGGGTGAGGCGGCCGGGTTTCATCAGGATGTGGTCGGGGATGCCGAGCTTGCCAACGTCATGCATTGGCGCGGCGTGCAGCAGCTGCTCGGCATAGGCCTCGCTGAGGCCCATCTGGCGCGCGATGAGCGCTGAGTAGTGGGCCATGCGCAGGATGTGCGCGCCGGTCTCCGGGTCGCGGAATTCGGCGGCACGGGCGAGACGGGTGACGGTTTCCTGTTCGCGGTCGTGGATCTGCGCTGTGGCCTCGGCGATCTCGGCCTCTAGCGTGCGGGCGCGCTCACGGGTGGCCAGATGGGCGCGGCGCAAGGCGAGCATGTTGTGGACGCGCGGCTGGAATTCGTTGCGGTCGACCGGTTTGTTGAGGAAATCGGTGGCCCCGGACTGGAGGGCGTCGTAGCGGGTCTGGCGTTCATGGTCGGCCGTGACCATGAGGATCGGAACGTCGCTGCGTTCCGGTGTGGCGCGAATGCGGCGGATGAACTCGACACCGTCCAGCCCGGGCATCATGTAGTCAACGACGATCAGATCCGGTTCATTGGCCTGGCACCAGGCCAGGCCGGCGAGCGGGTCGATGAAAGGCACCGGCTCGCAGTCGGCGAGCTTGCCGACCAGCGCCTGCATCAGCGTCAGGTTGAGCGGGGTGTCGTCGATGATGACAATTTTCATGGCGTTGTACATCTGCGCGGGGGCGTCAAGTCCTTATCGGCACATTGGGCGCGTAAGTTGAGGATGGCGTGTTCAACGGGGGCGCCCGGCCTGACGGTCGGTCGGCGCGCGGCGCAGCGACGACAGGGCGGGGATGCTCACATGGCCTGCGAGATAGGCGCTCAGGGCATCGGCTGCCATCGGTTCGGCGAGGGCGAACCCTTGCACGGTGTCGCAGCCCTCGGCGTGCAGTGCGTTGAGCTGGGCGATGTCTTCGACCCCTTCGGCGCAGGTGTCCATGCGCAAGGCCTGTGCCATGGCGATGATGGCGCGCACGATGGCGGCGGTTTCCGGGTGGTGGGTGATGGCCTGGACAAAGGCGCGGTCGATCTTGATGCGATCGAGCGGTAGCGTGCGCAGGTAGGCGAGCGACGAATAGCCGGTGCCGAAGTCGTCGAGGGCGACGCGGATGCCGGCGCGACGCAGTGCCCGCAGATGCCCCTCGGTGTCGGTGGTGTCGCGCAGGAAGATCGACTCGGTCAGTTCGAGCTCGAGCCGCTCGGCGGCCAGGCCGTGCGCGTCGAGCAGTGCCAGGATGGTGTCGCACAGCGATGGCTTGATGAACTGGGCCAGCGACAGGTTGATCGACACCCGGATCGGAGCGGGCCAGCCAGCCGCATCGCGGATGGCGGCATCGAGCACCCATTCGCCAATGCTTTCGATCTGGCCGGACTCCTCGGCCACGGCAATGCATTCCTGGGTGTCGATCAGGCCAAGCCGGGGGTGGTGCCAGCGCAGCAAGGCTTCGCAGCCGCAGATGTGACCGCTTGCCAGATCGAAAATCGGCTGGTAGGCCAGCTGGAACTCGCCGCGTGCCAGGGCGCCGCGCAACTCATGCTCGAGGAACAACCGTCGTCGGGCGCGGGTGTCCATCTCGTAGTCGAAGAAGCGGAAGCGGCCCTTGCCGTCGAACTTGGCGGCATACAGGGCGATATCGGCGTTTTTGAGCAGTTGCTCGCCGCTGTGGCCGTCCTTGGGTGCCATGGCGATACCGACACTGGTGCCAACGCGGACGCGAATGCCGTCGACTTCACAGGGGTCTTCAAAGGAGCGGATGATGCGTGTGGCGAGCTCTTCGGCATCTTCGGGCGAGGCTTCGCCCCAACGGATGATGGCGAACTCGTCACCGCCGAGCCGGGCGACGACGTCGGAGCGGCGGGTGCGGCCGAGCAGTCGCTGCGCAACGACCCGCAGCAACCCGTCGCCGAAGGCGTGGCCGAAGGAGTCGTTGATCGACTTGAAGTTGTCGAGGTCGAGGCACAGCAACAGGGCCGGCACCTCGGTGCTGTCTTCGATGCGGCTGAGCGCGTCATGGAAATGATTGCGGTTGGCCAGCCCGGTCAGTCCGTCGAAGTGCGCCATGCGCTGAATCTCGCGCTGGGCCGTCAGGGACTGAGTGACATCGGTGCCGACGCCCCGCCACCCCGTCACGGCACCCGCGGCGTCGCAGAGCGGTTTGGCGGTCATTGACCACCAGCGTGTTTCATTGTCGAGCACGACCGGGACCAGTGCGTCGCGGAAGGCTTCGCCGCTGTCAAAACGGGTACGCAGCTCGGTGTAGGCCCGGCGCTCGTCCTCGGGGACGCGGTCGAGGGTGTGCGCGATCAGTCCGAGCAGCGGCTGCCCCATCAGCGTCTGCGCCTTGCGCCCGAACACGCTGGCCATGCGCGCGGAGACATGTGTCAGGCAGCCGTCGGCGTCGGTCTCCCACAGCCAGTCGCTGGCGTTTTCTTCAAAGTCGTTGAGCAGCAGGCCGAGCAGCTGTCGCTGGCGTTCGCCTTCTGCCTCGGCCATGAGGCGGGCACCGAAGGTGCGGGCCTGGGACAGCACGCTGCCCATGACGATCAGCGCATAGACGAGCAACAGGGCGCTCAGTTCGGTAGCCATCGGGATGTCGATGCGCAGCAGGCCGACAAAGGTGGCGGCGCCGAGTATGGCCACATAGGTGAGCGCGGCGGTGGGGATGGTGGCCAGGGCGAAGCCGCCGGCGCAGATCATGCCGGTGATGATTGCCGTGAGCATGATGCGCGCCTCCGGGCCGCCGAGCGGCATCATCAGCACGGGGACGATCCCCCACAGGATGGCCAGTAGTGCCGCATGCTTGGTGGCACGGGACAGGGCGTTCTGCGAGGCGGTGGTGGGGGTGCGGAAGCGCCGCCAGCGGAGCCAGGCATCGATCCCGGTGCCGGCGGCGTAGAGCACGCACAGGGCCCATGCGACGAGCAGCAGCGGGTTGAGCGCGTTGCGGAAGCTCAGGCCAACGATGCTCGCGTTGAGCACATTGGCCAGCATGGTCAGCGGGGTGAGGCGGAGGACGGCCTGGATCTGCCGCGCACGGAAGCGCGCGGCGAGCGGGGCGTCCGCCTGGAAGGGGGCCAGCGCGGTCCGGATCGGGGTGAGCAGGTGTCCCAGTCGGCTCATGACGCGAGGGTGTCCCTTGAATTCAGTCCCGGGGTGGCGAGGCGTCGCGCTTCCATGTCCGCGCGGAACCTGGCGTGTCTTATCCCGATGAGCTTACGCGATCGGAATCTGTCTGGGGGGCGGCAGGGGATGATCGGTCGGCGGCGACGATCAGTGGTGGGCCCTGCGGGACTCGAACCCGCAACCAACGGATTATGAGTCCGCTGCTCTAACCGATTGAGCTAAAGGCCCGGGGCACGGACCCGGGCGGGTCCGTGCAGGGTGAGGCGGATCAGGAGTCGCTGTCGAGGAAGCTGCGCAGGCGCTCCGAGCGCGACGGGTGGCGTAGTTTGCGCAGGGCCTTGGCTTCGATCTGGCGGATGCGTTCGCGGGTGACATCGAACTGCTTGCCGACTTCCTCGAGGGTATGGTCGGTATTCATCTCGATGCCGAAACGCATGCGCAACACCTTGGCTTCGCGCGGGGTGAGCGAATCGAGGACTTCGCCCGTGGCGTTGCGCAGGTTGGAATACAGCGCGGCTTCGTTGGGGGCGAGGGTCGAGGTGTCCTCGATGAAGTCGCCCAGGTGCGAGTCGTCGTCGTCACCGATCGGGGTTTCCATGGAGATGGGCTCCTTGGAGATCTTCATGATCTTGCGGATCTTCTCCTCAGGCATCTCCATCTTCTTGGCCAGGGTCGCGGGATCGGGCTCGAGGCCGGTTTCCTGCAGAATCTGGCGGCTGATGCGGTTCATCTTGTTGATGGTCTCGATCATGTGCACCGGGATGCGGATGGTGCGGGCCTGGTCGGCGATCGAGCGGGTGATGGCCTGCCGGATCCACCAGGTGGCGTAGGTCGAGAACTTGTAGCCGCGGCGGTATTCGAACTTGTCCACGGCTTTCATCAGGCCGATGTTGCCCTCCTGGATCAGGTCGAGGAACTGCAGGCCACGGTTGGTGTACTTCTTGGCGATCGAGATCACCAGGCGCAGGTTGGCCTCGGTCATCTCGCGCTTGGCGCGGCGGGCCTTGGCCTCGCCGGTGGACATGCGCTTGTTGATGTCCTTGAGTTCCTTGAGCGAGATGCCGATCTTCGACTCCATGTCGATCAGCTTCTGCTGCTCTTCCATGACGGCCGGGTGCACCCGCATCAGGCCTTCGGTGTAGTTCTTGCCGGCGGCGATCTGGTCCTTGAGCCAGTCCAGATTGGTTTCCTGGCCGGGGAAGTGCTTGATGAAGTGGGCGCGCGGCATGCCGGCGCGGTCAACGCACAGGCGCAGCACCTCGCGTTCGTGGCTGCGCACCTGTTCGACCATGTGGCGCACGGTGTCGCACAGGCTTTCAATCATGCGCGCATTGAAGCGCAGGTGCAGCAGCTGGTCGGAAATCTGCTGCTGGAGTGCGATGTATTCCGGATCCTGCGAGCCATTCTTGGCCAGCAACACGACCTGCTTCTCATACAGCTCGCGCAGTACGGCGAAGTGCTTGAGGCCCTCTTCCTTGAGGATCTTCAGGGTGGCGGCGCCATCGTCAGCTTCGCCGGCGTCGTCGTCGTCATCGTCATCCGAGTCGTCGTCCGAGTCGTCGTCGGTGTCGTCATCGGTGTCGTCGTCGCTGTCGTCGGCGCTCGGCGGGGTGAGGTCTTCGTCTTCACCGTCGTCCGGGTTGATCAGCCCGTCGATGATTTCCTCGATGCGCATCTCTTCGCGCTCGACCTTGCCGGCCATCTCGACCATGCGTTCGATGGTCGTCGGGCAGGCGGAGATGGCCTGCACCATGTGCTTGAGGCCGTCTTCGATGCGTTTGGCGATTTCGATTTCGCCTTCGCGGGTGAGCAGCTCAACCGTGCCCATCTCGCGCATGTACATGCGCACCGGGTCGGTGGTGCGGCCGAACTCCGTGTCAACGGAAGACAGCGCCTGTTCGGCCTCTTCTTCGGCATCGTCGTCGCCGGACGAGGCGACGCCGTCGGACATCAGCAGGTCTTCGGCGGACGGGGCCTCGTCAAAGACGCGGATGCCCATGTTGCTGAAGGTGGCGATGATCGATTCGATCTGCTCGGCGTCGACGAGGTCGTCCGGCAGGTGATCGTTGATCTCGGCATAGGTCAGGTATCCCCGTTCCTTGCCCAGCGTGATCAGCGATTTGAGCTGGGTGCGACGCACTTCTGCATCAAGCGGCGTCGCCGGCGCGGCGGCTGCGAGGACTTCGCTGATGGCGTTTTTCTTGGCGCGCGGCTTGGCGGTGCGACCGCGGGCCGTGCTCTTGCGTGGCGTCTTGGGGTGTTCCTGGGCCATGATGCTCCTCGGAAACTTCGGAGAAGTCGGAAAAACAGAAAATTATATTACGAATCTGAGACTTTGGGTTGGCGGCTTGGGTTCCGTCTTTTTTGTTGCAGCAGCTGCGCGTAGCGTCTTTTTTCGTCCGGACTCAGCTCGCCGGCGCGCGCGGCGAGGCGCGTGAACTCATCGTCCAGCGCCTTGGCGTGCAGCGCGTGGACGGTGTCGTGAAAGACGGTTTCGATGACGTTTTCGTCGATCACGTCGGTCTGTTCGGCGCACATGCGGGTCAGAGTGGCGGCGTGCGGGGTGTTGCGGAAGTGCTCCAGCAAGGTGCCCAGTGCGCTCTGGCTGCCCAGGTCGCCGACGCTGACCGCATCGATGATGGCAATCAGCGCGCGGCCCTCGTCGCTGCCGCTGGGGATCAGGTCGACCGGCAGGCGCGCCGCCCAGGCCGGGTGGTCGAGGATGATGCGCAGCAGGTTGGCCTCGAGCGGCCGTGGCTGGTGGCGCGGGCCGCGCGCGGCGGGCGGTCCGGCGTCGTCGCGGTGGCCCTTGCCCTTGCGCCACGGTTCGCCGTCGCGGCGGGCCATCGGCGGAGCGGGCGGCGCCTTCAGGCCCCAGGCCTGCATCAGCTCGCGTTCGTCGAGCGCGCAGCGCTTGGCAACCGCCTTGACGACCTGCAGCTTGAGGATGCCGGCGCCGATGCGCAGCACCAGCGGCTTGGCTTCATGCGCGTAGCGGGCGCGCCCCTCGGCGCTGTTCAGATCGGCCTCGCGGGCCAGTTCGCCGAGCAGGAATTCGGTCAGCGGGGTGGCGTTGGCGACCTGTTCGGAGAAGGTCTCGGCGCCGTGTTCGCGCACATAGGTGTCAGGGTCGTGCGGGTCGGGCAGGAACAGGAAGGCGACCTGCTTGACGTCGCTGAGCGTCTCGAGCGCCGCTTCCAGCCCGCGCCAGGCGGCCTTGCGACCGGCCGCGTCGCCGTCGAAGCAGAACACCACGCGGTCGGCGTGGCGAAAGAGCTTCTGGATATGCGTGGCGGTGGTGGCGGTGCCCAGTGTGGCAACGACGTTGGGGACGCCGTGCTGGGCGAGGGCGACGACGTCCATGTAGCCCTCGACCACGATCACCGTGTTGCTGGCACGGATCGACTGCCGGGCCTGGAACAGGCCGTAGAGTTCCCGCCCCTTCTCGAACAGCGGGGTTTCGGGAGAGTTCAGGTACTTCGGTTCGCCTTGGTCGAGGATGCGCCCGCCGAAGGCGATGACGTTGCCGCGGCTGTCCTGGATCGGGAACATGATCCGTTCGCGGAAGCGGTCATAGCGCCGGCCCTGGTCGTTCTCGATCACCAGGCCGGCTTCGAGCAAGGCCTTGTCGGCGTAGTTGGGCACCACCTTTTGCAGCGACTGCCAGCCGGCCGGTGCGTAGCCGATGCCGAAGCGCGCGGCGATCTGGCCGGTCAGGCCGCGGCGTTTGAGGTAGGCGATGGCGGGTTCGGCGTGCTTGAGCTGCTCGCGGTAGAAGCGGGCGGCGGTGCCCATCAGCTCGGTCAGCGATTGTTCTTTCTGAGTGTCGCCGCGGCGCGCATGGCGCTCTTCCGGCACCTCGACACCAATCTGGCGCGCCAGCTCGTGAATGGCCTCGACATAGCTCAGGCCGCTGTACTCCATGAGGAAGCCGATGGCGCTGCCGTGTGCGCCGCAGCCAAAGCAGTGATAGAACTGCTTGCTCGGGCTGACCGAGAACGAGGCGCTCTTTTCGCCATGGAACGGGCAGCAGGCGAAGTAGTTCGCGCCCTGTTTCTTGAGCGAGACATGGCGATCGATCACGTCGACGATATCGACGCGCGTCAGCAGATCCTGGATGAAGCTCTGGGGGATCAAGGCGGAGGCGGGGTCAGGCGGCGAGCGCGGCTTTGACGCGGGCAGATACCTGTGCCATGTCGGCGCGCCCGGCCAGCGCCGGCTTGAGCTGGGCCATGACCTTACCCATGTCCGCCGGCGTGGTGGCGCCGGTGCTGGCGAGTGCGCTGGCTATGGCGGCGTCGATTTCGGCGTCGCTGAGGCCGGCCGGCATATAGGTTTCCAGCACCGAGATTTCGAAACGTTCTTTGGCTTCGAGGTCGGCGCGGCCGCCGGCGGCGTACTGGCTAGCCGAGTCGCGGCGTTGCTTGAGCTGTTTTTCAACAACGGCGGCCACGCCGCTGTCGTCGAGCGTCGTCTGGGCGTCGACTTCCTTTTGCTGAATGGCGGCGAGCAGCAGTCGGATGGCTGACAGGCGCGCCGTGTCGCGCGCGCGCATCGCCGTCTTCATGTCGTCCTGGAGGCGAGCTTTGAGGGACATCGGAATCTCCTGAGACTGAAACGCAAAAAACCACGCCTGGCGAAGCAGCGTTGCTTCGCCAGGCGTGGCGTTGCCGTGCCGAGACGGATCAGTACATTTTCGGCGGCAGGGTCTGGCTGCGCAGGCGCTTGTGGTTGCGCTTGACGGCGGCGGCCAGCTTGCGCTTGCGCTCGGCCGTGGGCTTCTCGTAGAACTCGCGCGAACGCAGCTCGGTGAGCGTCCCTGCTTTTTCAATGGTGCGCTTGAAGCGGCGAATGGCAACTTCAAACGGCTCGTTTTCTTTGACGCGGATCCCCGGCATTGCGTGATTCCTTGGATAGCAAAAGTACAGAAACCGCGCAGTATATCGACTCGAGTCGGCTATGCCAAGTCCACCCTTGAGGGAATGGGCTAAAATGCGCGGCATGAAGAAGGGGGCGGCATGATTGTACTGGGTCTGGAAAGCTCGTGTGACGAGACGGGCGTAGCGCTCTACGACACCGAGCGGGGCTTGATTGCCCAGCAGCTGCATTCGCAGATCGACCTGCACGCGGCCTACGGCGGGGTGGTGCCCGAGCTCGCCTCGCGCGATCATGTGCGGCGCATGCCCATGCTCATTCGGCAGACCCTGGCCGAGGCCGGGCTGGGCGTGGCGGCGCTCGACGCCGTCGCCTACACCGCCGGGCCGGGGCTGGCCGGTGCGCTGCTCATTGCGGCCGGCACCGGCGAGGCGCTGGCGGCGACGCTGGGCATTCCTGCCCTGCCGATCCATCACCTTGAAGGGCATCTGCTGTCGCCGCTGCTGGCGGCCGATGCGCCGGACTTCCCGTTCGTCGCCCTGCTGGTGTCGGGCGGCCACACCCAGTTGATGCGGGTCGACGGTGTCGGGCGCTATGCCTTGCTCGGCGAGTCGGTTGACGATGCCGCCGGCGAAGCCTTCGACAAGACCGCCAAGCTGATGGGGCTGGCCTACCCCGGCGGCCCGGTGCTGGCCCGGCTGGCCGACCAGGGCACGCCGGGCCGGGTGAAACTGCCCCGGCCGATGCTGCATTCGGGCGACCTGAACTTCAGCTTCAGCGGCTTGAAGACAGCGGTGATGACGCAGCTGCGCGATGCGGCTATTGCCCCGGCCGACATGGCGGCCGAATTCCAGGCGGCGGTGGTCGATGTGCTGGTGGCCAAATCGCTTGCCGCGCTCAAGCAGACCGGTCTGTCGCGGCTGGTGGTGGCCGGCGGTGTGGGGGCCAATCAGGCGCTGCGCGCCGGCCTGAACGCCGCCACTGCCCGGCGCGCTCAGCGTGTGCTACCCGGAACCGGCCCTATGCACCGACAACGGCGCGATGATCGCCTTTGCGGGCGCCCTGCGCCTTGCCGAAGGCCAGCGCGGCGTCGAGACGCACGCGGTTGCGGTGCGTCCGCGCTGGCCGCTCGACAGCCTCGGCGCGCCGCAGTAACTCAGCTGGCGGCGTCGCGTTTTTTCTGGCCGATGCGGGATTCGGTGCCGGCCAGCAGGCGTTTGATGTTGTCGCTGTGGCGCCACAGCATTGCCCGCCATGACCAGACAGGCGGCGGTAATGGCGGGCTGCCCGATCAGCACATGGGCAAAGGCGGGGGCGGCGATGGCGGCAACGAGCGCCGCGAGCGACGAGTAGCGGGTGGTGACGGCGATGATCAGCCAGGTCGCAGCGCTGGCCAACGCCAGATAGCCGCTGAAGCGCCGAGGACACCGACCGCCGTGGCGACGCCCTTGCCGCCCTTGAAGCCGAGAAAGACCGGAAACACGTGGCCGATGAAGGCCGCGACGCCGGCCAGCGCGATCGCCAGGGGGGCGGCACTGCCGAACTGGCGCATGACCCATACCGCGACCACGCCCTTGGCCGCGTCGCCCAGCAGGGTGAGTGCGGCTGCCTGCTTGTTGCCCGAACGCAGGACGTTGGTGGCACCGGGGTTGCCCGAGCCGTAACTTCGCGGGTCATTGAGGCCGAAGGCCTTGCTGACCACCACGGCGAAGGGCACCGAGCCGATCAGATAGGCGGCGAGGATCAGGCGGCGGTGATGAGCGTCATGTCGGGCATCGGAGCAGTTCGAGCTAGAATGGCCACAATTCTAGACGAGAGCCGAAATGGATTTCATCTTCATTGAGGAATTGCGGGTCGAGGCGCGGGTGGG
This sequence comes from Rhodocyclaceae bacterium, assembly GCA_041396265.1. GTDB lineage: Bacteria > Pseudomonadota > Gammaproteobacteria > Burkholderiales > Rhodocyclaceae > Nitrogeniibacter. The sequence continues at coordinate 42,740 of JAWKYX010000008.1, read as the reverse complement.
GATCTATCCGCGCGAGCGAGTCGCGTCGCAGCAGTGGAGCTCAACCTGACCTTTGGCGTACCCGACGCGGCCGCCGAGCGCGACGACATTGCAGACACCATCGATTATGCCCAGGTGATCGCGCGAATCCGCGAGGAGCTCGCCGCCCGGCATTTCAATTTGATCGAGACGCTGGGGGAATACGTGGTGGCGCTGTTGTTCAATGAATTCAACGCGCCGTGGGTCAAGCTGCGAATTGCCAAAATCGGCGTCATGAAGGGCGTGCGTCGCGTCGGGGTATTCATTCAGCGCGGACGCGACGGCCGGGTGCTCGAAACGGACTGAGACGGCCGTAAAAAAACCGCCTGGCTGAGGCGGTTTTTTACTGCGGTGATTACTTGATCAGCAGCGCGTCGAGCGATTTTCCTTCGCCCAGCCAGGCTTCAACCCAGCGCGGCTTGCGCCCACGGCCCGTCCACCCTGCCTTCGGGTCGTCCGGATGGCGATATTTCATCGGCACCCGCTTTCCCTTGGTCGGCGAGGCGGCTTTTTTGCGGCTCCTTGGCGCAGCCTTCGGGGCGCTCTTGGCCGGTGCGTCGGCGAGAACATCGTCGAGGCTCACGCCGTGCTCCGCCGCGATTTTCTTGAACTGCTTGAGGACGTCGCGGCGCGCGGTTTCGTCGCGGCGCCGGATTTCGGTTTCGAGCCGGCCCTGCAGGCGGCGCAATTCCGGGACCGACATCTCACTCAGGTTGATATCCATTCGATTTCCTCTGTGTTTATTCTGGCGTGCTCGGGTGTGGGGCGTGCTAAAGATAACATTGAAATCGTTGACCACGGCGTGATTCTGCCACCGCTGATTTAAAAAAATCAACGCCCGGCGGATGTCACCGGGCGTTTTCGCGGAAGTGTCGGGATATTTGCCACATCGAATGCCGGCGGCCTGCCGGCCGTTGCCTGGCGCAGTTTCCGGTGCTTCGTGCTCAGGCGCCGGTTTTGGCAACCGACACCGGTGTGGGAGCCAGTGCGCGTACGAGATCGTGCGGGTGCAGGGCGACGAGAAATCCTCTTTTTCCGCCATTGATATAAATCAGCGGTAAATCGAGGATGCTGCGTTCGATAAATACCGGCAGCGCCTTGCGCGTGCCGAAGGGCGAGGTGCCGCCGACCTGGTAGCCTGTGTGCTTTTGCGCCACATCCGGCTTGCAGGGGTGAATCTGGCGATTGCCGGTGGCCACGGCGAGCTGCTTTGTCGCTACGTCGCGATCGCCGTGCATTAATACGAGCAGGGGTTTGCCGGCTTCGTTTTCCATCACCAGCGTCTTGATGACGGCATGCTCAGGGAGGTTCAGGTAGCGCGCGGCAAACGGGGCGCCGCCGTGATCTTCATAGGGATAGAGGTAGGACGCGAAGGCAATGTGATGGCCCTTGAGCGCGCGGGTTGCGGGGGTGTCGGGAATGGTCTGGGTCATGGCGTGGGTAAATCAGGCCCGTGGATGGTGAATGGCGTGGAGCTGTTTGAGTCGTGCGCGGGCGATATGCGTGTATATCTGCGTCGTTGAAATATCGGCGTGGCCGAGGAGTAATTGCACGACGCGCAGATCGGCGCCGTGGTTGAGCAGATGGGTGGCGAACGCATGGCGCAGGGTGTGGGGTGAAATTCGTTCGGATGAAATGCCCGCGCCGGTCGCGTAGCGCTTGATCAGCCGCCAGAACATCTGACGGCTCATGGCGGCTCCTTGAACGGTGACGAACAGGGCGTCGCAGTGCCGGCCGGCGAGGATCTGCCCGTGTGCGTCGTCCAGATACCGTTGCAGCCATTCGCTGGCGGTGGCGCCAATGGGCACCAGCCGCTCCTTGCTGCCCTTGCCCAGGACACGCAGCGCGCCATCGTTGAGGCTCACCTCGAAACGGCGCAGGCCGACCAGTTCCGATACGCGCAGGCCGGTAGCGTAGAGCAGCTCGATCATCGCCTTGTCGCGCAGACCCAGGGGGGTGCCGGTATCGGGGGTGTCGAGCAACGCGTCCACCTCGGCCTCCGACAGACTTCTGGGAAAACGCGGCGCAACCATGGGCGGGTCGAGCCGCTGGGTGGGATCGCTGGCGATGCGGCCGGCCTGTAGCAGCGCGTGGAAGTAGCGGCGCCAGGTCGACAGCAAGCGGCGTTGGCTGGTGGGCTTGGCGCGTTGGCTGAACTCGGCCAGGTAGGCATGCAGATGCTTGGCCTGGGCCTCGGCCGGCACGATGCCATATGCCGCGTGGAGCCAGCGCGCGAAGAGGGCGAGGTCGCGGCGGTAGGCGGCCAGGGTGTTGCGCGACAGGCCATCGGACAGCCACAGGGTGTCGCAGAAGGCGTCGAGGTCGGCCTGAACCGCCGCAGGAAGCGGGCTCAGCGCTGCTGTTCGTGCTGAATCAGCCATTGTTTGGTGTCGATCAGGAAGCCGCCGCGCGCATGGGCAAAGCCACCGATGGCCGCTGGGCCACGACCGGTGGCAGGGCACCAGAATGGGAATGGGTTGGCGCCGCAGGCCTGGCCGACGCGCGGCGGCGCTGCCCAGGGCGCGGGCCAGGTCGCCATAGGCTCGTACCTGGCCGGCGGAATGGCGCTGATGGCCGTCCAGACGCGTTGCTGGAAGGCGGTGCCTGCCGGATGGCAGGGCAGGTCGAAACGGTGGCGGGGGTCGGTCAGGTAGGCGGTGAGCTGGCGTTCGGTCTCGATGGCCAGCGGATCGGTGCCATGCCGGGGCGCGCTGCCGGGGGAGGAAGCGGATCTCGGTCAGTGCGTCGCCGCGCAGTGCAATGCCCAGTGCGCCGAAGGGCGTGAGCAGGATGCTGGCAAAGAGGGCGTCGGTCGCGCAGGGCATCGCCGTATCGTGCGGTGCCGGGGCGTGCGCTTCAAGTGGCGGGGGTGCGGCGCCACCCCGGAGGGCGCGCCGCACCGATTGCTCTACCCCAGAGCAGCCGGTAGCACGAGGTCTGCCGGCGGCGGGAGTATGCCACAGGCGGCGGATTACTCGCCGATCAGCGCGCGCTTCAGATCGCCCTGGGCCGGCGCCTCGCCGATCCAGACCCGCAGCAGCGCGTTGGCAAAGGCGATGTCACCGATTGCGTCACCGCGTGGCGTGCCATTGACGGTCAGGCGCGTGCCGCTGCCGGGCGTGAAATCGATCTGGATGCGGGTGCCTTCCTTGGCTTCCTTGAGGGCCAGCAGGTTGGCGCGGAAGGCCTCGCTGTCGGACTTGAGGGCTTGTTGCTCGGCCTCGGTCAGATTCTTTTGCAGGCCTTCGGTCAGGGCGTCGGCAAACTGTTCGGCGGTGAGGTCGCGCAGCGTGACGATGTCGATGCGGCGCGGCCCGTCGCTGGCCAGCACGGCCTGCGCGCCCTTGGCCTTGGCCGGCAGGTACAGCCCCATGGCGTAGACCTTGAACACGAACTTGGTGCGCAGGCCGGCACCGTTCAGCTGCAGGCTCTGGTCGGCCATGCGGGTCTGGTCGTCGAACTTGACGCCGGCAACGTCGACGGCGGCGTGGGCCGAGGCAAGGGCGAGGGTTGCGCAGAGGGCGCCCAGCAGTTTTTTCATGATGTCTCCGGTGTTGTTGTAATAAAAAAGCGTCCGGAGCCCCTGCGCACCGGACGCTTCATCCTACCAAAGGCATCGCACGGTCGTGCGAAAAAATGGCCGGTGCGCGCTTAGCGGCGAACCTCGCCGTTGCCGAAGACGATCCACTTCTGGCTGGTGAGGCCGTCCAGGCCGACCGGGCCGCGGGCGTGAATCTTGTCGGTCGAGATGCCGATCTCCGCGCCCAGGCCGTATTCGAAGCCGTCGGCGAAGCGGGTTGAGGCGTTGATCATCACCGAGGCCGAATCGACCTCGCGCAGGAAACGCATGGCCGCGGTGTAGTTCTCGCTGACGATGCTTTCGGTGTGGCCGGAGCTGTAGCGGTTGATGTGGGCGATGGCGGCGTCCAGATCGTCCACGACCTTGACTGCGATGATCGGCGCCAGGTATTCCTCCGACCAGTCGCGCTCCTCGGCCGGGCGCAGCGTGGCGCCGTCGATGCCGGCCGCTTCGAGGATGGCGAGGCTGTCGGGGCAGCCGCGCAGCTCGACGCCTTTGGCGGTCAGCATCCGGCCGAGGCGCGGCAGCAGCTCGGCGGCGACGGCGCGATCGACGAGCAGCGACTCGGCGGTGTTGCAGGTGCCGTAGCGCTGGGTTTTCGAGTTCTCGACGATGGCCTCGGCCTTGTCGGCGTCCGCGGCGCTGTGCACATAGACATGGCAGTTGCCGTCGAGATGCTTGATGACCGGCACCCGCGCCTCGCGCGAGATGCGCTCGATCAGTCCCTTGCCGCCGCGCGGCACGATGACGTCGATGAACTCGGGCAGGGTGATCAGGTGGCCGACGGCGGCGCGATCGGTGGTGTCGACCACTTGCACCGCGGCGGCCGGCAGGCCGGCTTCGAGCAGGCCGTCGCGCACGCAGGCGGCAATGGCCTGGTTGCAGTGCAGGGCTTCCTTGCCGCCACGCAGGATGGCCGCGTTGCCGGACTTGAGGCACAGCGCGGCGGCGTCGGCGGTGACGTTCGGGCGGGCTTCGTAAATGATCCCGATGACGCCCAGCGGCACGCGCATCTTGCCCACCTGGATGCCGCTGGGGCGGCGCTTGACGTCGGTGATTTCGCCCACCGGATCGGGCAGGGCGGCGATCTGTTCGAGGCCGGCGGCCATGCTCTCGACACCGGTCTCGGACAGCGTCAAGCGGTCGATCAGGGCCGGTTCAAGACCGTCGGCGCGGGCCTGGGCCAGATCGGCGGCGTTGGCCTTGAGCAGGGCGGCCTTGTGGCTGCGCAGGCGGCTGGCGATGGCCAGCAGGGCAGCGTTCTTGGTTTCGGTGGAGGCGGCGGCCAGTTGGCGCGAGGCGTCGCGCGCCTGCTGGCCGAGGGTCCGCATGTAGGCTTCGATATCCATGGTGCTTGGGCCGTCAAGTGCAGGGCAGGGCTCTGCCACAAAAGAGGGCTAGATTACCTCATCGTTGCGCACTGCGGCAAAGGCGACGGTTCAGCGTGCGGGGCACAGCCTCAGGCACAGCAGCAGGAACTCATCCCATACTTCGCCGTTGGCGATGCCCTTGATGATGCGGTCGATCCGGGCGGCATGGACCAGCGCGGCGCGCACCTTGCCGGGCGCGAGGCGCTGGAGGGCGCGTTGCAGCGCGCTGCGGCGGCGGTCGTCAAAGACGCGCTCGGTCTTGAAGGCGGCCGACAGCGGTTGGCCCTCGGCTTGCGCTGCCTGGAGGCGGGCCAGGGTGCGGATCTCGTTGGCGAGCATCCACAGCAGCAGGGGCGCGGCCGTGCCTTCGCCGGCGAGGCCTTCGAGCAGTCGCGTGCAGCGCCCGGCATCGCCTTCGAGCACGGCCATGCGCAGGGTGTCGATGTCATAGCGGGCGACATCGAGCACGGCCTCGCGCACGGCGTCGATGCCGATCTCGCCCGGTGGGTGGAGCAGGGCGAGCTTGGTGATTTCCTGGTGGGCGGCGAGCAGGTTGCCTTCGACATGGTCGGCGATGAAGGCCAGCGCCTCGTCCGGTGCATTTTGTTGCTGCGCCGCCAGGCGGCGGGCGATCCAGCGCGGCAGCTGCTCGCGCGGCGGGGCGTTGCATTCGATGGCCACGCCCTTCTGGCTGAGGGCGGCAAACCAGGCGGTCTTGCGCGCGGCCCAGTCGAGCTCGGGCAGGCTGATCAGGGTGATGACATCGGTGGCGGCTGGCTCGGCGGTGTCGGCCAGGCGTTTGAGGGCGTCGCCGCCGTCCTTGCCAGGCTTGCCGTTGGGGATGCGCAGGTCGATGAGCTTGCGGCTGCCGAACAAGGAGAGGTTGCCGGTGGCTTCGAACAGGGCGTCCCAGCCGAAGCCCTGGCCGCTGATGAGGATTTCGCGCTCGTCAAAACCCTGGCGCCGGGCGGCCGCGCGCAGGGCGTCGCCGGCTTCGGAGACGGTCAGCGGTTCGTTGCCATGCAGGACATAGATCGACGCGAGTGGCTTGTCCAGATGGGCGTCGAGCCGGTCCGGGTGGAGATTCATTGCGCGGCGGGCGGGTCAAGCTTGATCGCAGCCAGGCGGCGGATCAGCTGCTGGGCGATGTCGTCTTCCATGTCGCGGTAGAGCATGGCCTCTTCCTGGTCCTTGGCCAGCAGCTGGGTGTCGTCATAGGTGATGTCACGCCGCACGGCGATGCGCTCGGCGGGGCGCAGGGTGGTGCCGTCCGCACGCTCGACGGCGTAGCTGAGCGTGGTGAACAGCCGGTATTCGCGCGCCTTGCCAGCGCGGTTCAGGCTGAGAATCTCGCGCTCGCGCCGGACGTTGAGGATGCGGATGCTGACCTCGGCTTCCTGGAGGCGCTCGGTAATGACGACACCGTTGATCTCGAGCTGGCGGGCGATGCGGTTGATGAAGCGCTCGTTGCGGTTGGCGTTGAGGTGCGCCCGCCGGAAGGGCATGTCGAGCTGGCCGCGCAGGTGGAAGCCGCAGCCGGCCAGACCGAGCGTGGCGAGGCCGGCGATGAGGAGGCGTCGGCGGGTCGCATCGTTGCCTGAATTCATGGTTCGGGGCTTCCTTGCAAGGGCATGTGAGTGCCGGCGGGGGCGGCGCGTGCCGCCCGCCGTCAGCAGACGATATTGACCAGCCGGCCGGGCACGACGACGATCTTGCGCGCCGGCTTGCCGTCCATGAGCTTGATGGCCGTGGCGTCGGCCAGCGCGACCTGCTCGATGGCCTCGCGCGTGGCATCGGCGGCCACCTTGATGCTGCCGCGCAGCTTGCCGTTGATCTGCATCACCAGTTCGATTTCATCCTGCACCAGCGCGGCGTCGTCCACTTCCGGCCAGGCGGCGGCGAGGATGTCGTCGCCGAAGCCGCAGTCGCGCCACAGCGTGTGGGCGATGTGCGGGGTGATCGGGTTGAGCACGCGCAGCAGGATCGACAGGCCTTCCTCTGCGACCTCGGCATGGGCGGCGGCGGCGTCGGCTGGCGCCTTCTCGAGGGCGTTGAGCATCTTCATGGTGGCCGAGGCCACGGTGTTGAACTGATGCTTGCCGAAGTCGTAGTTGGCCTGCTTGAGGCAGCTGTGGATCTCGCGACGGACATCGGCCAGCGCCTCGGGCAGCTTGCCCTGGCCGAGCGTTCGCCCGGCCGGCAGCGCGGCGCGCAGTTCGGTGGCGTAGCGGTGGCCAAAGCTCCAGACGCGGCGCAGGAAGCGGAAGGCACCTTCGACGCCGGAGTCGGACCATTCCAGGGTCTGCTCGGGCGGGGCGGCAAACATCATGAAGAAGCGGGCGGTGTCGGCGCCGTAGTGTTCGATCAGCGATTGCGGGTCCACGCCGTTGTTCTTCGACTTGGACATGGTGGTCATCTCGTGCTCGAGCACGGTGCCATCGGCGGCCAGCGTGGCGCCGGTGATCTGGCCCTTGGCGTCGCGCGCGATATGGATGTCCTTTTCCCAGTAGTAGTTCTTGCCGCCGCCTTCGGGTTTGTGGAAGAAGGCGTTGTTGAGCACCATGCCCTGGGTGAGCAGGTTGGTGAAGGGCTCGCGGTAATTCACCAGGCCGAGGTCGCGCATCACCTTGGTCCAGAAACGCGAGTAGAGCAGATGCAGGATGGCGTGCTCGATGCCGCCGATGTACTGGTCGACCGGCATCCAGGTGTTGGTTTCGGCGTCGACCATGCTGGTGTCGCTCTGCGCGGTGGCGTAGCGGGCGTAGTACCAGGACGAATCGACGAAGGTGTCCATGGTGTCGGTTTCGCGCCGCGCCGGCTTGCCGCACTTGGGGCACTCGCAGGCGAGGAAGTCTTCGCGCCTGGCCAGCGGGTTGCCGGAGCCATCGGGCACGCAGTCTTCGGGCAGCACCACCGGCAACTGGTCGTCGGGCACCGGCACGGCGCCGCAGCTGTCGCAGTGGATGATCGGGATCGGGCAGCCCCAGTAGCGCTGGCGTGACACGCCCCAGTCGCGCAGCCGGAACTGCACGCGCTTGGCGCCGAGGCCCTTGGTGTCGAGGTCGGTGGCGATGGCGTCGATGGCTTCGGTCGAGCGCAGGCCGTTGTACTTGCCGGAATTGACCAGCTTGCCCGGCTCGGCGTAGGCGTCCTGCCACGGCGCCGCGACCGTGCTGTAGGTGTCGTGGGTCGAGGCGACGACCATGGTGATCGGCAGCCGGTACTTGGTGGCGAAGGCGAAGTCGCGTTCGTCATGCGCCGGCACGGCCATTACGGCGCCTTCGCCGTAGCCCATCAGCACATAATTGGCGACCCACACGGAAAGGTATTCGCCGGAGATCGGATGGACGACCCGCAGGCCGGTGTCCATGCCTTTCTTTTCCATGGTGGCCATGTCGGCCTCGGTCTGGCTGCCATGCTGGCATTCGCTGATGAAGGCGGCCAGTTCGGGGTTGCCCTGCGCAGCCTGCAGCGCAAGCGGATGCTCGGCGGCCACGGCCACGTAGGTGGCGCCCATCAGGGTGTCGGCGCGGGTGGTGAACACCTTGAGCACGCCGGCCTTGCCGATGGTGCTCAGGTCGTACGGGAAGTGCACCTCGACGCCTTCGGAGCGGCCGATCCAGTTTTTCTGCATCACGCGCACACGCTCGGGCCAGCCGGGCAGGGTGTCGAGGTCGTCGAGCAGCTCCTGCGCGTAGTCGGTGATCTTCAGGTAGTAGCCGGGAATCTCGCGCTTTTCGACCAGCGCGCCGGTGCGCCAGCCACGGCCGTCGATGACCTGCTCGTTGGCCAGCACGGTCTGGTCGACCGGATCCCAGTTGACCACCTGCGTCTTGCGCTCGGCAATACCCTTTTCAAGCATGCGCAGGAAGAACCACTGGTTCCACTTGTAGTAGTCGGGCTTGCAGGTGGCCAGCTCGCGGCGCCAGTCGATGGCGAAGCCCAGCGACTTGAGCTGCTGCTTCATGTAGGCGATGTTGTCGTAGGTCCATTGCGCCGGAGGCACGCTGTTCTTGATCGCCGCATTCTCGGCGGGCAGACCGAAGGCGTCCCAGCCCATGGGCTGGAGCACGTTGTAGCCGCGCATGCGGTGGTAGCGCGAGAGCATGTCGCCGAGGCTGTAGTTGCGCACATGGCCCATGTGCAGCTTGCCCGAGGGGTAGGGGAACATCGACAGGCAGTAGTACTTCGGGCGGCCCGGATCGGCGCTGACCTCGAAGCTGCGGGCGCTGTCCCAATACTGCTGGGCGGCGGTCTCAATGGCGGCGGGCGTGTACTTGTCCTGCATAGGGCGGCTGGCGGTCGGCGGAATTCAAAGCGGGGAAGTATACCGTGAAGCCCGGGCAACTAGGGCCTGTGGACATCGATCCGGTGGTTGACGAAAAAACGGCACCCGACCGGTCGGTCAGGTGCCGAACTCCATCGAAGAGAGGGAGGGAGACGGGGTGGCGCTCAGGCCGCGCGGCGTGGCACGCCGACGCAGCGTTGCCAGTGCGCCGAGGCGGCGGCGGAGAAATCTTCCATCATGGTCAGCGGCATGCGCATGACGCGTGCCTGCGCACGCATGAGGCCGCTCATGCTGGGCGTGCACAAGCTGGCCTCTTCAGCCTCAAGCAGGGCGAGGAAGGTGTCCATGGCTGCGCCAAAATATTCAGAATTGCCGACCCAGCCGGTGTCGACGGTGGCCTGGCGGACGGCTTTGCGCCAGAGGGTTTCGGCGCGCTCGATGGAGACGCCGGCGCGGCGGGCATACCAGGGCAGTAGTTTCGGTGCGTTCATGTCAATACTCCTGGCGCGACGACTGCGCGCCTTCAGCTAGGGACCGCTTTTTGGGCAGTCTCGTCTCTGCGGGGTGGTGCAGAGCAAAACAAACAGGCGTTTTAATCCTATCAAATCCTAGTGGCACTTGGAATTGAATTGGATCAATTTGTGTTGCATTGCACAATCAAACCTTAGTCAATTAGTCGGGTTTTGGCAAGCGGGCGTGCGCAGAGGGGTATTTCATCCGACCGGCGGCCATCGGAGGGGTGGGTTAAAATGCCCCACTCACCCCGGAGTCCGAATGACCGATCTGCTCGCCACGCTCAACGAAGAACAGGCCCGCGCCGTCACCCTGCCTGCCCAGCACGCCCTGATCCTGGCCGGTGCCGGTTCGGGCAAGACGCGAGTGCTGACCACCCGCATCGCCTGGCTGATCCAGACCGGCCAGGCCACGCCGCAGAGCATTCTCGGCGTCACCTTCACCAACAAGGCGGCCAAGGAAATGCAGGCGCGCCTGGCGGCGATGCTGCCGGTCAACCCGAAGGCGATGTGGATCGGCACCTTTCACGGGCTGTGCAACCGCCTGTTGCGGGCGCATCACCGCGATGCGGGGCTGCCGCAGCTGTTCCAGATCCTCGATTCGGCCGATCAGCTGGCCGCCATCAAGCGCCTGCTCAAGACGCTGAACGTCGACGACGAGAAATTTCCCCCGCGCGATCTTCAGCACTTCATCAATGCCCAGAAAGAGCAGGGCGTGCGGGCCGGCGCGGTCGATGCCTTTGATGATTTCACCCGCCGCCGGGTCGAGCTTTACGCGGAGTATGAGGCGCAATGCCAGCGCGAGGCAGTTGTGGATTTCCCTGAATTGCTGCTGCGCACCTATGAATTACTCAGTCGCAACGAGCCCCTGCGGCAGCACTATCAGCGGCGCTTCCGGCACATCCTGACGGACGAGTTTCAGGATACGAACAAGCTGCAATATCAGTGGCTTAAGCTGCTCGCCGGCGGCGCGGATGCCGAGTCGCCGGCCTGCCTGTTCTGCGTTGGTGACGACGACCAGTCGATCTACCGTTTCCGCGGTGCGGAAGTGGGCAACATGCTGGCCTTCGAGCGTGAGTTCAAGGTGCCCAACGTGATCCGCCTGGAGCAGAACTACCGCTCCTGCGGCAACATCCTCGATGCGGCCAACGCCATCATCGCCAACAACACCCAGCGCCTGGGCAAGGAGCTGTGGACCGACCGCGGTGAGGGCGAACCGATCCGGGTCTATGAGGCCTTTACCGACAGCGACGAGGCGCGCTTTGTGGTGGACGAGATCCAGTCGCTGGTGCGCGATGGCATGGCGCGCTCGGACATCGCCATCCTGTATCGCGCCAATGCCTTGTCGCGGGTGCTCGAGCACCAGCTGTTCTCGTCTGGCGTCTCCTACCGGGTGTATGGTGGCCTGCGCTTTTTCGAGCGCCAGGAGGTCAAGCATGCACTGGCCTATCTGCGCCTGATCGCCAACCCAGACGACGACACGGCCTTTGCGCGGGTGGTGAATTTTCCGACCCGCGGCATCGGCGCCCGTTCACTTGAGGCCTTGCAGGACGCGGCGCGCACCTACAACAGCAGCCTGTACGCCACGGTCTCGCATCTGTCGGGCAAGCCGCGCGCGGCGATCGGGGCCTTCGTTCAACTGATTGAGGCGTTGCGCAGCGCGACGGCGAGCCTGCCCTTGCCGGAGGCGGTCGACCATGTGCTCGACCAGTCCGGCCTGCGTGCGCACTACGAGAGCCAGAAGGAAAAGGACGGCCGCGAGCGGCTGGAAAACCTCGACGAGATCATCAGCGCGGCGGCCAACTTCGTGAGTGAGGCCGAGGCGCCTGAGCCGGGCGTGGATCATCCGCTGCTGGCCGACTTCCTGGCCCATGCCTCACTTGAGGCGGGGGACCACCAGGCCGACGCTAGCGATGATGCGGTCCAGCTGATGACCGTGCATGCGGCCAAGGGGCTGGAGTTTGACGTGGTGTTCCTGTGCGGGCTGGAGGAGGGCCTGTTCCCGCACGAGAACAGCCTGATGGAGACCGACGGCCTGGAGGAAGAGCGCCGGCTGATGTATGTGGCGGTGACGCGGGCGCGCCAGCGCCTGTATGTGTCGCTGGCGCAAAGCCGCATGCTCCACGGCCAGACCCGCTACAACATGCGCTCGCGCTTCCTGGAAGAGATCCCCGATACGCTGACCAAATGGCTCACCCCGCGCACCAGCGGCGGTGCCGTCGCGGCGCGTCCGGCGTATTTTTCGCCGTCGTCGCCGAGCGCACCGCGCCGCCCGGCACTGGCCGGCCGGGCGCCGGATCGCGACCTGGGTGGCCTGCGCATCGGCCAGAGCGTGACCCATGCGCGTTTCGGGCTGGGCACCATCGTGGCGGCCGAGGGCAGCGGGTCCGACGCCCGGGTGCAGATCAACTTCGGTCGCCAGGGCGTGAAGTGGCTGCTGCTGTCGGTGGCCAAGCTCGATCCGGCCTGAGCGCAGGATTGCAGGTCGGCCGCGGGCTCAGCCGCGCGCCAGCGCCCGCTGCAGCAGCCGGCCCACCGTGCCGGGGTCGAAGGGCTTGTCGCAAATGCCCGAGACACCAGCATTTTCAATGGCGGCGAGGCGGCTGGCGTCCTGCTCGCTGGTGACCATGAGCACCGGCACCGAGGTCTGCCAGCTGTGCTGGCGGATATGCTCGACCAGCGCCTTGCCGTCCATCTCGGGCATGTTGTAGTCGGTCACCACCAGGTCGACCATCGTGTCGCCCAGGATCGCCGCGGCCTCGGCGCCGTCGCCCGCCTCGATGAAGTGGCGCAGGCCGAGCTGCTCGAGGACCTGCCGGATGCAGCGCCGTGCGTGCGGGCTGTCATCGACCAGCAAGACCTTCAGGTCGTCCAGATCCAGATCGATGTCGGCGAGCGGTTCGACGGCGCGCATGTCGCGGGTGGCGTTGATCGCCTGCCCGAGTTGCTCGGGCGTGAACGGCTTGGGCACGATGGCGCACACCCCCGACTGGCGCACGGGGTCGAGCGCCTGCGGCCGGGTCTCGCTTGAGACCAGGATGAAGGGGACGTCTTCGAGCGCCGGATCGGCCCGCATCGCGGCCACCAGCGCCGTGCCCGGCCGGTCGGGCAGGTACAGCGCGCTGATGACGGTGCATGGCCGCTGCTGCGCCATGGCGGCCAGTGCCTGGGCGCAGTCTTCGACCAGTCGGGGCGCGGGCAGTCCGAGCGTCGCGCAGGCCTGGGTGAGAATCTTGCGCTGCATGGGCGAGGGCTCGACGACCAGCAGGTCGAGCGCGGTGGGGCGGGGCATGGGGCATCTCCGGCAAAACAGGGCGCGATACCTTCTTAGCGGTCGCGCCGCCGATTTCTTCAATCGGGCATCATGACGCCCGGGAATATCGGCAACATCGCCGGTGTTTACTTCGAGAGCGCGGCGCAGACCGACGCTTTTTCCTACTTGATGCCTGGAGAGTTTTTCATGAAGCAAACCCTGATGCAGGCCGCCGTGGCCATGGCTGCCCTGATGACCGCTGCCGGCGCCTCGGCGCAGATGACCCCCGAAGACATGATCAAGGCCCGTCAGTCGGGCTATACCTTCATGGCCTGGAACATGGGCAAGATCAAGGCCCAGGTGGTCGATGGTGCCGTGCCATTCAACAAGGACCAGGTGGTCGCCGCCGCCAACGCCGTGGCCGCCATTGCCAACTCAGGCATGGGCGCCCTGTATGCGCCGGGCACCGACAAGGGCACGGGCTGGAAGGAGACCCGCCTGAAGGCCGAGTTCTTCCAGGAGCAGGACGAGGTGCGCAAGATCGCCATGAACTTCATCCAGCAGGCCAACACCCTGCAGCAGGTGGCCGCCACCGGCGACCAGGCGGCCATCAAGACGCAGTTTGGTGAAATGGGCAAGGCCTGCAAGGCCTGTCACGACAAGTACCGCAAGGAAGACTGAGGCGCCAGCCCGCCGCCAGCCCGACGGCCGCCGTGTGGCGGCCGTCGGCGTTTACCAGGCCGGCGTGTCGAGCGTTGCCGGGGGCGGTGGTGGTGGCAGCAGGCCGCCATTGGCCAGCCACACCAGCGCGCCGGCCGCTGCCAGCGCCAGCACCAGGCCAAGCGCGCTGCCGCCCGTCGGCGCGGCGGGCCGCGGACGGGCGACGGGTTTGCGGCCGGTGATCATCGGGCGCACCAACGGCTCTTTCTTGACCAGAGTGTAGAACAGCACGGCCGCCAGATGCAGCCCGACCAGGCCGAACACCGCCCATTCGCCGCGCCGGTGCCAGCCGGTGAGTGCGTCGGAGATCTCCTTGCTCACCGCGGTATAGAGCGGGCCGTTGAAGGCGATGTCGTCATTGGCGACCAGCCCGGAGGCGGCCTGGGCGCCGAGCACCAGCAGCATGGCCAGCACCGACAAGGCACCGAGCGGGTTGTGACCAATGCCTTGCCACTGGCCGCGCAGATAGGCGCGGATGGCGGCCGGGCCGCGCACGAACCGGGCAAAACGGGCGGTGTGGCTGCCGAGCAGGCCCCAGACCAGGCGAAAGCCGAGCAGGCCGATGATGAGCAGCCCCAGCCGGCCGTGCCAGATCAGGGCGTTGCCACCGATCTTGGCGGTGATCACGGCGCCGGTGACGGCACCGGCGAGCAGCCAGTGGAACAGGCGGGTGGGGAGGTCCCAGACAAGGATGGCGTGTGTCGGCATGGTGCGTCCCGGGGCAGTGTCGATTCCGTCAACATCGCCGCAGGCGGGGTTATTCCCGGCGGGGCGGCTCAGAACTTGTGAATAAATCTACTGCGCGTGCCGATTGCTGCGTTGCTCACTCGCTCACGCCTCGCACTCGGCCCTGCTCGCTACGATTTCTTCACAAGTTGTCAGGTGCCGTACTTGCGGGCCAGGGTGTCGTGCAGGGTGATGAATTCCTGCGACAGCTTGTGCTTCGGGTCGAGATGGATCATCGGCTTGGCCTGCTCGTGCGACTCCTTGATCTTGACCGAGGCCGACAGATAGGGGGCGACGATCGGAAGGCCTTCGTCGATGAGCTCCTGCACCACCTTGCGCGGCAGGCTGGCGCGCGGCTGGAACTGGTTGACCACGATGCCCTCGATGGCCAGGTCGGGGTTGTGGTCGGCGCGGATCTCGTCCACGTTGGCCAGCAGCGCATACAGCGCACGGCGCGAGAAATCGTCGCAGTCGAAGGGGATCAGACAGGCATCGGCGGCGATCATGGCCGAGCGGGTGAAGAAGTTGAGCGCCGGCGGGGTGTCGATGTAGATCACGTCGTAGTCGTCGGCCAGCGCGTCGAGCGCCTCGCGCAGCTTGAAGATCTTGTAGCGCGACTCGAGCTTGCCCTGCAGCTCTTCGAGGTCCGGATGCGAGGGCATCACGTGCAGGCGCTCGAAGGGGCTGGCGGTGACGAAGTCGTCCAGCGGCTTGGGATTGAGCTTGAAGTTGAGCGTCTGGTCGAAGAAGTCGGCCAGCGAGTTGTCGAGCTCATCGGTGGCGTCGCCGAGCAGGTAGCGAGTCGAGTTGCCCTGCGGATCGAGGTCGACCACCAGGGTGCGCAGGCCGTTGTGGGCGCTGATGGCGGCGAGGTTGCAGGTGATGGTGGATTTGCCGACCCCACCCTTCTGATTAAAGACGACGCGTCGCATGCTGACCGATCTCCCCGAATTCCCGATTCATGAACGTTGCCTGCATTTTGCCAGCTTATGCTGCGTCGCGGGGCGGACTCCACCGCGCCGTCCTTCCGTCCGAGGCAGTTTCTGCGGATAATGCGTCGATCTGCCCGGTATGCGGCGTGGACCTCTCCCCGGTCGGCGCCGTATCGCTCCACGGCGCGGCGCCAGCGTGCGCTGCGCAAAGACAAAACCATACTGTGGAAGTTCGCAATTGGCGGGTGGTGCGCCGACACGTACGCTGTCGGCGTGAGATCGTTGCATAGCTATCGAGGGAGACACAATGGATCAGGATTTCATCGCCGCTGCGCTGGAGTATCACCGCTCACCGACCCGCGGCAAAATTTCGGTGGTGCCCACCAAGGGCCTGACCAACCAGCGCGACCTGGCGCTGGCCTATTCGCCGGGCGTCGCCGCCGCGTGCGAGGCCATCGTCAAGGATCCCGCGCAAGCCAGCGAGCTGACCTCGCGTGGCAACCTGGTCGGGGTGATCACCAACGGCACCGCGGTGCTCGGCCTGGGCAACATCGGTCCGCTGGCCTCCAAGCCAGTCATGGAAGGCAAGGGCTGCCTGTTCAAGAAATTTGCCAACATCGATGTGTTCGACATCGAACTCGACCAGAACGACCCGGACAAGCTGATCGAAGCGGTGGCCGCGCTCGAGCCCACGCTCGGTGGCATCAACCTGGAAGACATCAAGGCGCCCGAGTGCTTCTACATCGAACAAGAGCTGCGCAAGCGCATGAAGATCCCGGTCTTTCATGACGACCAGCACGGCACCGCCATCATCTCCGCCGCCGGCCTGATCAACGGTCTGAAGGTGGTCGGCAAGGACATCGGCCAGGTCAAGCTGGTGTGCTCCGGCGCAGGCGCGGCGGCCATCGCCTGCCTCGACCTGATGGTCAGCCTCGGTCTCAAGCGCGAGAACGTGTACGTGTGCGACTCGCGCGGCGTGATCCGCGTCGGCCGCGACACCAACATGGAGGCCAACAAGGCCCGTTACGCACAGCAGACCGAGGCCGCCACGCTGGCCGAAGTCATCGAAGGCGCGGACATCTTCCTCGGCCTGTCGACCGCCGGCGTGCTCAAGCCCGAGATGGTCGCCCGCATGGCCGACCAGCCGCTGATCTTCGCGCTGTCCAACCCGACGCCGGAGATCATGCCCGAAGAGGCCAAGGCGGTGCGCCCCGACGCCATCATCGCCACCGGCCGCTCGGACTACCCGAACCAGGTCAACAACGTCCTGTGCTTCCCCTTCATCTTCCGTGGCGCGCTCGACGTGGGCGCCACCACCATCACCGAAGAGATGAAGCTGGCCTGCGTCAAGGCCATCGCCGAGCTGGCCGAGGCCGAGCAGAGCCATGCCGTGGCCGCCGCCTATGCCGGCGCCGACCTGAGCTTCGGCCCCGAGTACATCATCCCGAAGCCCTTCGACCCGCGCCTGATCGTCAAGATCGCCCCGGCCGTGGCCCGCGCGGCCATGGAGTCGGGCGTGGCAACGCGCCCGATCGATGACTTCGCCGCCTACGTCGAGAGCCTGTCGGACTTCGTCTACACCTCCGGCATCATCATGAAGCCGGTGTTCTCGCAGGCCAAGAAGATCGAAC
The DNA here is from genome assembly GCA_041396265.1 of Rhodocyclaceae bacterium. Taxonomy (GTDB): domain Bacteria; phylum Pseudomonadota; class Gammaproteobacteria; order Burkholderiales; family Rhodocyclaceae; genus Nitrogeniibacter. The sequence goes on along the minus strand of JAWKYX010000008.1, from coordinate 25,710 downwards.
CGCAACACAAGCGGGTGATCTATGCCGAAGGCGAAGATCCGCGCGTGTTGCACGCCGTGCGTGCGGCGGTCGAAGAAGGTCTGGCCCGTCCGATCCTGATCGGTCGCCCGGCCGTCATCGCCCGGCGCATCGCCCGTGCCGGCCTCGACCTGGTCGAAACGCGCGACTTCGAGATCGTCAACACCGAGGACGACCCGCGCTACCGCGAGCTGTGGCAGGAATACCACCAGCTGATGGCCCGCGATGGCGTCACCCAGGAAATCGCTCGCGCCAAGATGCGTCGCGATACCACCCTCATCGGCTGCATGCTGCTGCGCCGCGGCGACGCCGATGCGCTGGTGTGTGGCACCTTCGGTACCTATGACTACCACCTGCGTCAAGTCGAGGACGTGATCGGTCTGGCGCCGGACGCCAAGCGCTTCGCCACCATGAGCATCCTGCTGCTGCCCAAGCGCGTGCTGGCGATCACCGACACCTACGTTAACGAGAACCCGACCGCCGAGGAAATCGCCGACATCGGCGCCATGGCCGCCGACGAGATGAAGCGTTTCGGCATCAAGCCCAAGCTGGCGCTGCTGTCGCACTCCAACTTCGGCAGCTCGCGTTCGACCTCGGCGCGCAAGATGCGCGATGCCCGCGACCTGCTGGTGGCCAACCGGCCGGACATCGAGTGCGATGGCGAGATGCATGCCGACGCCGCGCTCAATCAGGACATCCGCGACACCGCCAACCCGGAGTCGACCCTGATCGGCGAAGCCAACCTGCTGGTCATGCCCAACATCGATGCGGCCAACATCAGCTTCAACCTGTGCAAGGTCGCCAACAGCGACGGCGTCACGGTGGGGCCGATCCTGCTCGGTGCCGACAAGTCGGTGCACATCCTGACGGCCTCCGCCACGGTGCGCCGCCTGGTCAACATCACCGCTCTGGCGGTGGTCGATGCGGCGGAACACCGCGCACGCTGAGTGCGCCGGTAGCAAGGCCAACAATCGGGGGCGCCAGCGGGCGCCCCCTTTTTTTGCCGCGCTGTCACCACCACAAAAAACGCAGGCGGCTAGAATGGGCCTCCGACCTCAAGGTGTTGTGTCTTCATGTGGATTCGATTGTCTTCCGCCGCCTGTGCGGTGGCGCTGCTTGTCAGTCCGGCGCCGGCCGCCGCCGAGCGCCTGCTTGCTGCCGAGCGAACGCATGCTCAGGCCGGCAAACCCTTCGAGCTGACCGTCATGGCCCCGATGCCGGGCACCGACCTGCCCGAGCGTCTGGACGCACGGCTGGGCGTTGGCGATCGCAAGCTCAAGGTGCAGATGCTCGCGGTGAGTGAGGCGGCCGGCGCGGCGCGGCGCTACCGTTTCGACTGGCCCGCCGAAGCGCTCGGGCTGGCGGTGCTGACCCTCGCCGACGACAGCCCGTCGCGGCTCATGGTGCTCGCCGAGCGCGACGGCTGGGCCGTCGGCGAAGATCCGCTGGCGCGCCAGCGTCTGTTGCCCGCCGCCGGCTCCGCGCCGGCCGCGTCGGCCGAGCCGGCGGTGGCCGATGTGGTGCCGCCGGTGCCCGCCTTGTCGTTCTACGACCCGATGTATTTTCTCTTCGGCGCCAACGGCGGCGCCTCCGCGCGCTTCCAGCTCAGCTTCAAGTACCGCCTGTTTGATGACGAAGGCGCGGTGGTGGACATGCTGCCCTTCCTCGGCGGCCTGCATTTTGGCTACACCCAGACGTCGCTGTGGGACCTGGCCTCCGATTCCGCCCCCTTCCGCGACACCAGCTACCGGCCGGCCTTGTTTTACCAGTGGGACCTGCCCGCCGAGGCCGGCAGCCGGCACAAGAGCTGGCTGCGCGCCGGTGTCGAGCATGAATCGAACGGTCGCGATGGCGAGAAATCGCGCAGCATCAACATCGCCTTTGCGCAGCTTGACTGGCAGTACCGTCTCGGCGAGGGCAAGAGCCATATCGGGCTCACGCCCAAGGTGTGGGGCTATCTCGAGAAGTCCGACAACCCGGACATCCACCGCTACCGTGGCTTCGGCGAGCTCGGCCTGCGCTTTGGCCGCGACGACGGCTGGCTGGCCAAGCTCATGATCCGCCGCGGCAAGGGCGGGGTCGGCACCTCGCAGGTCGATGTGTCCTACCCGCTGCGACGGAGCATCTTTTCGTCGGTGGGCGCCTTCGTCCACCTGCAGTACTTCGACGGCGAAGGCGAAACCCTGCTGGACTACCAGCGCGCCGGCCACCCCCAACTGCGGATCGGTGTGTCCATCGTCCGCTGATGCCAGGAGAGTCCACATGAATCATGCCATCCGCTTTCATGAAACCGGCGGCCCGGAAGTCTTGCGCTGGGAGACTGTCGATGTCCCGCCGCCAGCTGCCGGCGAAGTCACCCTGCGCCACCACGCCGTCGGCCTGAACTACATCGACACCTATCACCGCAGCGGCCTGTATCCGGTGCCGCTGCCCTCCGGCATTGGCCTCGAAGGCGCTGGTGAAGTCACCGCGGTGGGCGATGGGGTGATCGATCTTCGGGTGGGCGACCGTGTGGCCTATGCCGGCGGGCCGATCGGGGCCTATGCGCAGCATCGCAACATGCCGGCCGACCGGCTGGTGAAGCTGCCCGATGACATTTCCTACGAGCAGGGCGCGGCGATGATGCTGCAGGGCCTGACCGCGCAATACCTGCTGCGCCGCACCTACCGGGTGCAACCCGGCGACACGGTGCTGATCCACGCCGCCGCCGGCGGTGTCGGCCTGATCGCCTGCCAGTGGGCCAAGGCGCTCGGCGCCACGGTGATCGGTACCGTCGGCTCCGACGAAAAAGCCGCGCTGGCCCGCGCCCACGGCTGCGACCACACGATTCTCTACACCCGCGAGAAATTTGCCGACCGCGTGCGCGAAATCACCAGCGGCAAGGGCGTGCCGGTGGTCTACGACTCGATCGGCAAGGACACCTTCATGGACTCGCTTAGCTGCCTGCGGCCGCTGGGCATGATGGTCACCTACGGCAACGCCACCGGGCCGGTGGCCCCCTTCGACCTGAGCCTGCTGGCCAAGATGGGCTCGCTGTTCGTGACCCGGCCGACGCTGTTCGGTTACACCGCCCAGCGGGCCGATCTGGTGGCGATGGCGGCCGAGCTGTTCGATGTCGTCAGCAGCGGCAAGGTCAGGATCGAAATCCGCCAGCGCTATGCACTGGCCGATGCCGCCCAGGCCCACCGCGACCTCGAAGCGCGCAAGACCACTGGGTCGACCGTGCTGGATCCGGCGTGATGAGGAACTGGCTGCGTCTCGCGCTGATCGCCTGGATGGTGCTGAGTGCCCCCGTTCAGGCCGCCGAGCCCATGCCCAGCCCGGCTGGTGCGGCCCACCTGAAGGCCGAGCGCGGGCGTATCGAGCGGGTGTTTGTCGATGAGGTGGCCGGCATCGCCGGTGCCACGTCGGCCCAGGTGCGGCGCGGGATGCCGAGCGGCCCGCGCATCACCGACACCGGTCGTAGGGTCATTGAAAGCCTTGAGCATCAAACTGGTCGCCCGCTGAGCGACGACCAGCGGGCCGCCATTCAGGCGGCCGATGCACGGCGCCAGGCGGCCCTGGCCCGCGCGCGGGCCGAAGCGGCCCGGCGCTGATACCCCCACAAGAACAAGGACATTCCCCCATGGACCTCCCCGCCCACCAACTGACCATGACGGTGCTGATGACGCCCGAGATGGCCAACTTCTCCGGCAAGGTGCACGGCGGCGCCGTGCTGCGCCTGCTCGATCAGGTGGCCTACGCCTGCGCCAGCCGCTATGCCGCCCGCTATGTGGTCACGTTGTCGGTTGACCAGGTGATGTTCCGCGAGCCGATCATCGTCGGCGAGCTGGTCACCTTCCTGGCCAGCGTGAACTACACCGGCAAGTCGTCGATGGAGATCGGCATCAAGGTGGTGGCCGAAAACATCCGCACCCAGGAAGTCCGCCACGCCAACAGCTGCTTTTTCACCATGGTGGCGGTCGACGACGACGGCAAACCGGTGCCGGTGCCGCCGCTGCGTCCGTTCAGCCCCAAGGAGAAGCGCCGCTTCGAAGCCGCCGAGGCGCGCAAGGCGCTGCGCCTGGAGCTGGAAAAGCGCTTTGCCGAGACCCACGGAAAGGAACGCGGCGACTGAGCCGGTGACGGCGTGTTGCGCTGCAGCGCCACGGCGCCCGGCTGGTGTATAAGGAAGCCATGCCCGCATCCCGCCTACCGACGCCCGAGGAATTCGCCGACGCCTTGTTCGCGCGGGTGCCGGTCATCTGGGCAACGGTCGGGCTGGTCGCGGCCAATGCCCTGATCTTTGTCGCGCTAGCCTGGTCGGCGGGCGAGCTGTGGCATGTGCCCGGCGCCGTGTTGGCCGACTGGGGCGGCAACTACGCGGTGCAGACACACGGCGGCCAGCCCTGGCGGCTGGTCAGCAGCCTGTTCCTGCACGGCGGACTGCTGCATGTGTCGCTCAACATGCTGGCGCTGTATCAGGGCGGGCAGCTGGCCGAGCGGGTGTTCACCTCGCGGCGCTTCGTCGGGCTCTACCTGGCCTGCGGCGTGGTGGCCAGCGTGGCCAGCGTGTGGTGGCGGCCCAGCGGCCTGAGCATTGGCGCCTCCGGCGCGGTGTTCGGCGTGTTCGGCGCCTTGCTCGGTTATGTGCTGGTCTGCCACGACGCCATCCCGCGCGAGACGGCACGCCGCCTGCGTCGTGGCTTGCTGATCTTCATCGGCTACTCGCTGGCAGCCGGCTGGCTGATTCCGGGCATCGACAACGCGGCGCATCTCGGCGGCCTGCTCACCGGGATCGTGCTCGGTGCCGCGATGGCGCCGGGCCGCCGGCGGGGTGGTCTGTGGCGGCGTGTGCTGGGCGGCTCGCTGGTGGTGGTGCTCGCTGCCGGGCTGTGGCTCGACGTGACGCCGGCGCCGCGAGCGGTGGCCAGCCGCGGCGGCCTGCCCGAGGCCTTGCAACGCCAGCTGACCGAAACTGAGTACCGACTGGTGACGCGGCAGCACTGGGTGGTGGACGCGCTGCGCAGCGGGCAGCTGAGCACCCGCGACGGCTTGCGGGTGATCGAGACCGAACTGATGCCTGGCTGGGCGGCGCTGGCCGAGGCCTTCGACGCCGCCCCGGCCGGCGCCTGGCATGCGCCGCTGTTCGCGCGCTATGCCCGCCAGCGGCGAGAGGCGCTGCAGGCGCTGACCATCGGCATGGAGACCGGCGATCCGCGCTGGCTGGCGCTGTCGAATGCCCTGCAGGCCTCGGCCGAAGCCATGATCCGTGAGGCGCTGCGGGTCGATGTCGCCCCCCAATAAAAAACAGTGGCCCGCGATGTGGGGCCCACAACGAGAGAACGATGACCGAACTGCTCGACGCCCTGGCGTTTTCCTTTTCCGTGACCGGCCCGATCTTCGTCGTGCTGGCGCTCGGCGTCGGCCTGATGCGGGTCGGCCTGCTCAACGACAATTTTGTCGATACCGGCGCCAAGCTGGTGTTCAACGTCGCCTTGCCGGCGCTGCTGTTCATCAGCATCAGCAAGACGCAGTTCGACGCAGCGGCCAACTTCGACCTCATCCTGTTCGGGCTGGTGGGGACCGGGCTGCTGTTTGTCGTGCTGGAGTGGGCGGCGCGGCGCTGGGTACCGGTGGCGGCTGACCGCGGGGTGTTCGTGCAGGGCTGCTTCCGTTCGAACATGGGCATCATCGGCCTGGCCTACTGCGTGAACGCCTATGGCGACGCCGGCCTGGTGGCCGCGTCGTTGTACCTGGGCATCGTCACCATCTTCTACAACGTGCTGGCGGTGATCACCCTGAGCCGGTCGCTGGGGACGCACCGCAGCCTGGGGCAACTGCTCAAGGGCATTGTCCGCAACCCGCTGATCATCGGCATCGTGCTGGCGCTGCCGGTGTCGTGGGCGGGTATCGAGCTGCCGACACTGGTGCGCCAATCGGGCGAGTACTTCGCCAACCTGACCCTGCCGCTGGCCTTGCTGTGCACCGGTGCGGCGCTGGATTTCGGCCAGTTGCGGCGCGACCTGCGCACCACGCTGCTGGCCGGCGGTATCAAGTTGATGGTGGTGCCGCTGCTGTTCGTGGCCGGCGGCCTGCTGGCCGGCTTTGGTGGTATCGACCTGGGCGTGCTGATGCTGATGTCCGGTGCGCCGACCGCCGCCGCCAGCTATGTGATGGTGCGCGCCATGGGTGGCAACGCGGTGCTGGCGGCCAACATCATCGCGCTGACCACGCTCGGCTCGATCCTCACCACCAGCCTGGGGGTAATGGTGCTGCGTGCCGCAGGGCTGATGTAGCGCCGGCAGCCGTCATGACGGGCGGCCGCGCGAGGCGCTCATGATCAGCTTATCCACATCGGCAACGTCCAACGGGCGCGAAAACAGAAAACCCTGGGCCTCGGTGCACCCGCGGGCGAGCAGGAACTGCTGCTGCGCCGGGGTTTCGACGCCCTCGGCGATCAGCCCCAGCCGGAGGCTGCCGGCCATGGCGATAATGGCTTCGGTGATGCCGTTGTCATTGCCGTCGCCGGGCAGGTCCTGGACGAAGGAGCGGTCGATCTTGATACGGTCGATCGGCAGGTGCTTGAGCCGCGACAGCGAGGAGAAGCCGGTGCCGAAGTCGTCGATGGAAATCTGCACGCCGAGTGTCTTGAGCCGTCCGAGCAGCTGGCGGCTGTGTTCGACCGCCTGCAGCGTGCTTTCGGTGATCTCCAGATCGAGCTGTGCAGCCGGAAAGCCGGTGAGGGCCAGCGCGTCGCTGACCGTGACGTCGAAGTCGCCGGCACTCATCTGCCGCGCCGAGACATTCACCGCCAGGCGCAGGTCGGTGAAACCCTGGCGAATCCAGGCCTGTGCCTGGCTGCAGGCGGTGTGCAGCACCCAGCTGCCGATGTAGTCGATCAGGCCGCACTCCTCGGCCACCGGGATGAAACGGTCCGGTCCGATGCGCCCGTGCGTGGGCTCGTCCCAGCGGATCAGGGCCTCGAAGCCGACCAGCTGGCCGTCGGCCAGGCGCACCACCGGCTGGTACTGGAGCAGCAACTGGTCGTTGGCGATGGCGCGCAGCAGCCCCTGTTCGATGTGCAGGCGTTCCATGGCCCGCTCGGCCATGTCGGAGGAATAGAAGGCGAAGCGGTTGCGGCCGCGCTCCTTGGCGCCGTACATGGCGCTGTCGGCGGCCTGGATCAGCCCGGTGAAGTCGCCAGCGTTGTCGGGGTAGACGGCAATGCCGATGCTGGCCGAGATGCTGAGGCGCTCATGGCCCAGTTCGATCGCGGCGCGAATCTCGCACAGCAGCTTTTCCGCCAGACTGGCGCAATCCTCGAAACGGGCGACATCCGGCACCACCACCAGGAATTCGTCGCCGCCCAGGCGGATGGCGGTGTCGGTGCGTCGCAGCACGCGGCTGATCCGCTGCGCCACCTCGCTCAGCAACTGGTCGCCAGTGGCGTGGCCCATGGTGTCGTTGATCAGCTTGAAGCCGTCCAGGTCGATGAACAGCACAGCGATACGGCTGTTGTTCTGGCCGGTGCGCTCGATTTCCCTGGCGATGGTGTCTTCGAGCATGTTGCGGTTGCCCAGGCCGGTGAGCGTGTCATGGAAGGCGAGGTGGTTGATCTGTGCCTCGGCGCGACGCAGCGCGCCGGTGTCGGAGATGGCCAGCACATAGTTGCCGATCTGTCCCTGCGCGTCGCGTACCACGCACAGGTGCTGCCAGGTGGCGAGCATGCTGCCGTCCTTGCAGACGCAGGCGACCTCGCCGCTCCAGTAGTCGCTCTCGCTCTGTGCCAGTTTGGCCAGGAGGTTGTCGTCGTGGCGCCGGGCGTAGAGCAGCTCATCCGGGGTGTGGCCCTGCACCTCGTGCTCGGCAAAGCCGGTCAGGGTGGTGAAGGCCGGGTTGACCGAGATGATTCGCCACTGATCGTCGAGAATGGCCATGCCCTCGCCGGTGCTGGTGAACACGACCGCCGCCCGGCGCAGGCGGTCTTCCTGCTCACGCTGGGCGGTGACGTCGCGGATCACGCCAATGGCGCGGTCAAGGTCGCCGTCGGGGCGGGCGAAGGCGCGGGCGTGGAAATCGACCCAGCCGTTGCGCCCGGAGTCGGGGCGTGGCTGCAGCTTGACGGTGGTGCGGACCTCTTCGCCGCGAGTCAGGGCGTCGGCGATGGCCGGGCGGTGAGCCGGGTCAATGCGCGACAGAAAACCGCTGTCGGTGCCGTCGAGCGAGTCGGGCAGGGGGCCGACGATGGACTCGAACTGGCCGTCGCCGACAAACCGTCCGGCCGCGGCGTCCCACTCCCATACGCCGAGCCCGGCGACGTCTACCGCCAGGCGCAAGCGCTCCTCGCCCTTCTCGACCTCGGCCTCCGCGCGTCGGCGCGCCAGCGCCATGCGCACCGTGGCCTGCAGGGCGCGGGTCTCGACCGGCTTGACCAGGTAGCCGTAGGGGCTGCTGCGCTCGGCCTGGTCGAGCATGGCCTGGCCGGCGAAGGCAGTCAGGAACAGCACCGGGATGTTGTGCTGCTGCAGGATGCGGGCCGCCTCCGTGCCGTCCATTGCACCGTCGAGGTGGATGTCCATCAGCACCAGGTCAGGCTTGAGCTGTGCGCCCTGAGCGACGGCCTGCTCGCCGCTGGAGACGACGGTGACGACGTCATGCCCGAAGGACTCGAGCGTCTGGCGCAGGTCGAGAGCGACGATGCGTTCATCTTCGACAATCATGATCCGGCCGTTCATCGTGCCTCCTGTGGCGTGGTGCTCACTCTCAGTTCGAACCGGGTGCCGTGTTCGCGGAACACCTGCCACTGGCCGCCGGCCTGGTCGCTGAGCAGCGGGATCAACTGCATGCCGAGCGAGCGGCTGGTGCCTGGCGCGACATCGTCGGGCAGCCCGATGCCGTCATCGGCGACGGTGATGGCGCACTGGTTGTCGTCGATCGGTACCAGCGTGACGTCGATATGCCCGCTGCGCCCGTCCGGAAAGGCGTGCTTGATGGCGTTGGTGACCAGCTCGTTGACCAGCAGGCCGCAGGGCACGGCGCGCTGCAGGTTGAGGTGCACCTCGTCGGCTGCATTGACCTGCAGGGTGAAGCGGGCCGGGCCGTCACGGTAGCTCTCCTGCAGCAGGACGCACAGGCGCTGCAAATAGGCGCCCAGGTCGACCTGCGAGAAGTCATTGCGCTCGTACAGCAGCTGGTGGATCAAGGCCATCGCCTTGACCCGGCCCTGGCTCTCGGACAGCGCCTGCCTGACCGACGGATCGGCATTGCGGGCCTGCAGGTTGAGCAGGCTGGAGATGACCTGCAGGTTGTTCTTCACCCGGTGGTGGATCTCGTGCAGCAGCACCGTCTTCTCTTCCAGCGCGCGCTCGATCATCTGGCGGTCGGCCTTGCGGCGGGTGACATCCTGGATGGTCGCCAGCACCATGGTGCCGGTCTCGGTGGGGATGGGGTTGAGGCCGATCTCGACCGGGAACTCGCTGCCGTCTTTGCGCCGTGCGTAGAGCTCGCGCCGGCCGGCCATGTCGCGCGCGGTCGGCTCCTCCAGATAGCCCTGGAACAGTGCGCCGTGGGCGCTGCGGTGGCGCTTCGGCATGAGCATCTCGATGGTGTTGCCGAGCATTTCGCCGCGAGTGTAGCCGAAGATGCTCTCCATGCCGGTGTTGACCAGCACCATGTGGCCGTGGGTGTCGACCATGGCCAACCCGTCGGGTGCCGATTCGACCACCTGCCGGAAGCGTTGCTCGGAGCGGGCCAGGGCGGCTTCGCCGGCCTTGCGGTCGCTCACGTCGATGGCGCTGTAGATCAGGTGGGTGACCGTGCCCGCCTCGTTGTGCACCGGCGACAGGATCAGGTCGATGGTGACCATGCTGGTGCCGGCCATGCGTTTTTCGATGTCGAAGCGTGGCGTGGCGCCGGTGGCGGCGCTGCGCACCGCGCGGCGGATGCGGCGGGCGGTTTCGGCGTCCAGGCTCCACCAGTAGCAGTCCCAGAACTTGCGCCCGCGCACATCGTCGAGGGTGATGCCGGCCGCTTCCAGTGAGGCCCGGTTGGCTTCGAGCACCGTGCCATCGGGTGCCAGCACGCCGACGAAGGTAAAGATGTGGTCGAGGATGCTGTGTGCCTGCGGTGCGCTGGCCGGCGGCGGCGCCGGGTCGATGAGCAGCAGCAGCCGGCCGTCAGCCACCGGCTGGCAGCGGCAACGCAGGCGGCCCGTCGTGGCATCGGCCTCGGCGGCAGGCAGATCGGCGCACAGGGGGCCACCTTGTGTTTGCGCTTGCCGCAGCAAGGCGGCCAGGCCCGTCGGCTCGGTCGGGCAGAGGGTGTGACAGGGGTGGCCGAGTAGCTGCGCCGGCGGCCGTGACAGCAGGTCGGCAAAGGCGGAATTGGCGCCGACATAGCACCCCTGCGCATCGATCAGTGCTGCGGCGATCGGCAGCGCCGACAGCCTGACGCTTGGTGCGTCCGCGGCATCGGCGCCGTGCCCCGCCGGCCCCTCCGTCCGTGAGGGCTCGCGCGAGTCCATCAGCATGCGTCTCTCCTTGGGGCCCGCCAGCGGTTGCCGATGACCTCATACGGCGGCGGGTCCGACGGAATTTCGATGTTGTCTCGCTGCCCGGATCGAGCCGGGCAGTCGTTCCACAGCGGGCTGTGCCGCCAGCGGACACTGTCACTATAGCCGTTTGCCTTGTCGCGGGCACAAGCAGGCCCCGATGCCGGTCCGATGAACGGCAGTCCGGTTCGACCGGGCGTGGGCCGGCGGCGGCAGGTCCGGCGCGTGCCGACGGTGGTGGCCGCGCCGCGCCAGCGGCCCGTTTGCGCGGTAGAATCCGGCCCCATGAACACGCCCACCGATCCCCGCTTCATCCACCTGCGCCTGCACACCGAATACTCGATTTCCGACGGCATCGTGCAGGTCGGGCAGGCCATTTCGCGCGCTGCCGCCGACGGCATGCCGGCGCTGGGCATCTCCGACCTGGCCAACCTGTTCGGCATGGTCAAGTTCTACAAGGGCGCGCGCGGCAAGGGGATCAAACCGATCATCGGCGTCGACGCCTGGATCACCAACGACACCGACCGCGACAAGCCCGGCCGGGTGCTGCTGATCTGCCGCAATCGCAAGGGCTATGGCCAGCTGTGCGAGCTGCTCACCGAGGCCTACCGCAGCAACAAGTACCGCGGCCGCGCCGAGATGCGCGCTGAGTGGTTCGACAATGGCGCGGCCAGCGACCTGATCTGCCTGTCGGGTGCGATGCTCGGCGATGTCGGCCAGGCCGTGATGAACGGCAACAGCGCCGCCGCCGAGCAGTGCGCCCGGGCGTGGGCGGCGCGCTTCCCCGGCGGTTTCTACATCGAGTTGCAGCGCGCCGGCCATCCGGGCACCGAGACCTATATCCGTGCCGCGGTGGCCTTGGCCGCCAGGCTCGAGCTGCCGGTGGTGGCCACCCACCCGGTGCAGTTCCTCAACCGAGACGACTTCAAGGCCCACGAGGCGCGGGTGTGCATCTCGCAGGGCTATGTGCTGGCCGACAAGCGCCGGCCGAAGGACTTCACCGAAGAGCAATACCTCAAGAGCCAGGCCGAAATGGCCGAGCTTTTTGCCGACCTGCCCGAGGCGCTGGTCAACAGCGTGGAGATCGCCAAACGCTGCTCGCTGACGGTTCAGCTGGGCAAGAACTTCCTGCCGCTGTTCCCCACCCCCGAGGGCATGACGCTCGACGACTTCCTGGTCGCCGAGGCCAAGGCCGGGCTGGAGGTGCGCCTGCAGGAGCTGTACCCCAACGAAGTCGAGCGCGAAGCCCAGCGCCAGCGCTACTTCGACCGCCTCAAGTTCGAGACCGACACCATCGTGCAGATGGGTTTCCCGGGCTACTTCCTGATCGTGGCGGACTTCATCAACTGGGCCAAGCAGAACGGCGTGCCGGTCGGCCCGGGGCGGGGTTCCGGCGCCGGTTCGCTGGTGGCCTACTCGCTGCGCATTACCGACCTGGACCCGCTCGAGTACGCGCTGCTGTTCGAGCGCTTCCTCAACCCCGAGCGGGTGTCGATGCCCGACTTCGACATCGACTTCTGCCAGGACAACCGCTACAAGGTGATCGAGTACGTGCGCGACACCTACGGCGCCGACGCGGTGAGCCAGATCGCCACCTTCGGCACCATGGCGTCCAAGGCCGTGGTGCGCGACGTCGGCCGTGTGCTCGATCTGCCCTACGGCCTGTGCGATCGGCTCTCCAAGCTGATCCCGGTGGTGCAGAACAAGCCGCTGTCGCTCAACGACGCGCGCGACCAGGAACCGCAGATCAATGACCTGATGGCCGACCCCGGCGACGGCGAGTCGATCCAGGAGCTGTGGTCCCTGGCCGAGCCGCTCGAAGGCCTGTCGCGCAACGTCGGCATGCACGCCGGCGGCGTGCTGATCGCACCGGGCAAGCTCACCGACTTCTGCCCGCTCTATATCGCCGATGGCGATGACGCCACGCCAGTGTCGCAGTTCGACAAGGACGACGTCGAGGCCGTCGGCCTGGTCAAGTTCGACTTCCTCGGCCTGCGCAACCTGACCATTCTCGAGCTGGCGGTCGATTATGTCGAACGCCTCACCGGCGAGCGACCCGACCTGGCTGCCCTGAGCTTCGACGACCCGGCCGCCTACCAGATCCTGAAAGACGCCAATACCACGGCGATCTTCCAGGTCGAATCGGACGGCATGAAGAAGCTGCTCAAGAAGCTCGGCCCCGACCGCTTCGAAGACATCATCGCCGTGCTCGCGCTCTACCGCCCCGGCCCGCTCGGCTCGGGCATGGTGGACGACTTCATCCTGCGTAAAAAAGGCCAGCAGGCCATCGACTACTTCGATGACGCGCTCAAGGCCTGTCTGGAGCCGACCTACGGCGTGATCGTGTATCAAGAGCAGGTGATGCAGATCTCGCAGATCATCGGCGGCTACACGCTCGGTGGCGCCGACATGCTGCGCCGCGCGATGGGCAAGAAGAAGGCCGAGGAGATGGCCCGCCACCGCGAGATCATGCGCGAGGGGGCAAAGAAGCAGGGCTTTACCGAAGAACTGGCGATGCAGCTCTTCGACCTGATGGAGAAGTTCGCCGAGTACGGCTTCAACAAGTCGCACACCGCGGCCTATGCGGTGGTCACCTACCACACCGCCTGGCTCAAGGCGCACCACTGCGCCGCCTTCATGGCCGCCACGCTGTCGTCGGACCTCGACAGCACCGACACCATCAAGATTTTCTACGAAGACGCGATCTCGCCGGTCAACAAGCTGGTCATGTTGCCGCCGGATGTGAACGAGTCCGACTATCGCTTCGTGCCCGTCGACCGCAAGACCATCCGCTACGGCCTGGGCGCCATCAAGGGCGCTGGCGAGCCGGCGGTGCGCGCCATCATCAAGGCGCGTGAGGGCAAGCCCTACAAGGACTTGTTCGATTTCTGCGAGCGGGTGGACCGCCGCGCGGTGAACCGCCGCGTGGTCGAGGCGCTGATCCGCGCCGGCGCCTTCGATGCGCTCGACCCCGACCGCGCCAAGCTCATCGCCACCGTGCCGGTGGCCATGGAGGCGGCCGAGCAGATCGCCGCCAATGCCTTGCAGGGCGGATTGTTCGACGCGCTGCCCGATGCTGGCGGGCCGCTGGCCGACTACGCCAAGGTGCGGCCGTGGACCGAGCGCGAGCGACTCAAGGAAGAGAAGACCGCGATCGGCTTCTTCCTCTCCGGCCACCCCTTCAACAGCTTCAAGGCCGAGGTGCGCCGCTTCGTCCGCCGTACCCTGGCGCAGGTCGAGCCCAGTCGCGATCTGGTGACCATGGCCGGGGTGGTGATGGATGTGCGCATGAAGATGACCGCGCGCGGCAAGATGGCCTTCGTGGTGCTCGACGATGGCACGGCGGTGCGCGAGGTGTCGGTCTTCAACGAGCTGTACGAGTCGCGCCGCGGCAAGATCGTGGTCGACGAGATCCTGATCGTCGACGGCAAGGTCAGCAACGACGACTTCACCGGCGGCTTCCGCATCATCGCCGACAGCCTGATGACCCTCGCCGAGGCGCGCGGCCGCTTTGCCCAGCGCCTGGAGATCCGCCTCAATGGTGAGGTGGCCGAAGCCGGCAGCGCCAGCGCCGCGGCCCAGCGCCTGGAAAATCTCCTCGCCCCCTACCGTGACGAGTCCTGCCCGGTGCTGGTGCGCTACCGCAATGCCGAGGCCGAGGGCGACCTGCCGCTCGGCGCCGGCTGGCGGGTGCGCCTCGAGGACTCGCTGCTCGACAGCCTGCGCGAGTGGCTGCCCGCCGAGGCGGTCGAGGTGCGTTACCGCTAACGCTAACGCAGGGTGGTCGGGGCGGAGAGCAGGGCGACGGTGGCCTCGGCGTCCATCGGTGCGCCCATCAAGCGGCCCTGTGCCAGATGACACCCTGCGGCATGGACGCCGCGCCGCTGGGCATCGGTCTCGATGCCCTCGGCCAGCACCTCGATGCGCATGCTCTGGCCCAGCTCGATCAGCGCCCGCACGATGGCGTCGTCGTCCGCGGTCTGTTCCATGGCCTGGATGAAGCGGCGGTCGATCTTCAACCGGTCGACCTGGTAGCGACGCAGGTGGGCCAGCGAGCTGTAGCCGGTGCCAAAATCGTTGATCACCAGGCGCACGCCCATGGCCTTGAGTGAATTGAGGGTGGCGGTGACTTCCGGCCCACCCTGCAGCAGCGTCGATTCGCTCAGCTCCAGTTCCAGCAGCGCGGCCGGCACCCGGGTGCGGGCGAGCACGGCGCGCACCTGTTCGACCAGGCCCTCGCGGCGAAAATGCAGGTGCGACAGGTTGACCGCCACGCCGACCCGGGTCGCGCCGTGGGCAGTCCAGGTCGCGGCCGTGCGGCAGGCCTGTTCGAGCACCCAGTAGTCAAGGTCGACCATCAGGCCGCTTTCCTCGGCGACCGGGATGAACACTTCCGGCGCGACCTCGCCGAGCACCGGGTTGTGCCAGCGGCACAAGGCCTCCATGGCCACCACACGTCCGTCGTCGATGCAGGCCAGCGGCTGGAAGTGCAGGTTCAGCTCGCCGTTGGCGACCGCGCCGCGCAGGTGGCTCTCGAGAGTGAGGCGTTGCTCGGCCCGGGCGTTCATGGCGTCGGTGAAGTAGCGATAGGCGTTCCGCCCGCTGGCCTTGGCGTGGTACAGCGCGGTGTCGGCATGCTGCTGCAGCGCCTTGGCCGCAGCGGCGTCGGTCGGGTAGAGCGCGATGCCGATGCTGAAGGTGCTCATCACGCGGTGGCCGTCGATGTCGAAGGGGGCCGCCAGCGCCGCGAGGATCTTGCGCGCCACCTGGCCGGCCTGTTCGGCGTCGAGCAGGTCGGTCAGCACCACCATGAATTCGTCGCCCGAGAGCCGGCCAACGCTGTCGGTCTCGCGAACGCAGCCCACCAGACGGGTGGCAACCTGCTGGAGCAGCAGATCGCCCACAGCGTGCCCGAAGCTGTCATTGACCGACTTGAAACGGTCGAGGTCGAGACACAGCAGGGCCACCTGGCGGCCGCTGCGCTGGCTGCGGTGCAGGGCCTGGTCGAGCCGGTCGGTCATCAGGCTGCGATTGGGCAGGCCGGTGAGGGCGTCGTGCTGGGCCAGATGGGTGATGCGCGCCGCCTCTGTCTTGGCTGCAGTGATGTCGGAGAACACCGCGACGTAGTGCGAGACATGGCCGGCCGCGTCATCGACCGCGCTGATCGACAAGCGCTCGGCGAACAGATGGCCGCGCTTGTGCCGGTTCCAGATCTCGCCCGCCCAGTGACCGTTGCGGTGGATGCTGTCCCACAGGGCGGCGTAGAAGGCGGCGTCGTGCTGGCCGGAGCGCAGGAGCGCCGGGGTGCGGCCGATCACCTCGTCCAGCCGGTAGCCGGTCAGGCGGGTGAAGGCCGGGTTGACGCGCAGGATCTGGCCCTCCGCGGTGGTGATCATGATGGCGTCGGGGCTGTGTTCGATGGCCTTGTCGGCCAGGCGCAGACGGGCGTCGGTGTGGCGCTGGTGTGTGATGTCGGTGACCGTGGTCACGACGCCCGCGCCGTTGGTGTCGATCGGGCGGGCATGCAGCGCCAGCCGGCGCCGGCTGCCGTTGGAGCGCACGATGCTGAGCTCGGCCTCGTGCGCTGCGCCGTCGGTGAGGCTGAGTCGCGGCGGCAGACAGTGGGCCGGACATGGCCGGTCATCGTCGCGCAGGAAGGCCAGCGGTGGGCGGTCGAGGTCGAACGTGCCCACCTGCGCCGGATCGAGTCCGAAGATACGTGCCAATGCTGCGTTGCTGGCGAGGAGCTGGCCCGTGGGCGAGTGGAGCATCACGCCGTCGTCGAGCGCATCCATGACCGCGTGCAGCGTGGCCGGGTCGGCACCGATATCCCGCTCAGCGTCGCCGCTTGCGGATGAGGCGGGCAGTGGCACCTCGGCGGTGGTGGTCAAGCCGGCGCTCGGCTGGACAAGCGGTGCCGGCGGATGCTGCGTATGGCGACGCCGCGCCAGCGCGCACAGCGCCAAGGTGACCAGCATGCCAGCCACGGCTGCACCGGCCAGCAACCACGGTGGCGCGTCAAGCCCGTGCGTGGTGGCGGCGAGGGCGGGGCCCGATGCGGCGACGGCGACCCCACCCGCGATGGCGCGGAATCGTGGGGCCGTGAACGGGGCGTGGCAGATTCGCATCGACATGGCGGTACTCCTTGAGTCCCTCCCGGCTTCATCATCGGACTGTCGCGCCTGCTTTTGATTGCGCCACCGCAATATTGCGGGCACAAAAAAACGCGGCCCGCAGGCCGCGTCGGATGCTGCAGTGCTTGGCGGCTTACAGGGCGCCAGCGTGCTCGCTCAGGTACTCGGCGACGCCGTCGGTGCTGGCCTTCATGCCGGCCTTGCCCTTGTTCCAGCCGGCCGGGCAGACTTCGCCGTGCTCTTCGGTGAATTGCAGCGCATCGACCACGCGCAGCATTTCGTCGATGTCGCGACCCAGCGGCAGGTTGTTGACCACCTGGTGCTGCACCACGCCGTCGCGGTCGATCAGGAAGGAGCCGCGCAGCGCCACGCCGCCTTCGGCTTCGACGTCATAGGCGCGGCAGATCTCGTGCTTGATGTCGGCCACCAGGGTGTAGCCGACGGGGCCGATGCCGCCCTTGGCGACCGGGGTGTTCTTCCAGGCCAGGTGCGAGAACTGGCTGTCGATGGACACACCGAGTACTTCCACGTTGCGCTTCTTGAACTCGTCGAGGCGGTGATCGAAGGCGATCAGCTCGGACGGGCAGACGAAGGTGAAGTCCAACGGGTAGAAGAACACCACGGCGTACTTGCCTTTGGTGACTTCGGAAAAGGTGATGTCCTTGATCTCGTTGTTGCCGAGCACTGCGGTAGCGGTGAAATCGGGGGCTTTCTTGCCGACCAGAACTGCCATGGTTTTTCTCTCTCTATGACGATGGGTGAACAGGATGGGCGATTATCCCGAGCGCACACGGCTGGCGTCAAATGACCGGCAGGGCCGCCCTGAGGGTGAACGGTACAATCCGCCGAGGCGTGCCCGGCGTGGCACTGGCATCATGACGGCATGGCCGTGCCGGACCGATGCGGTCGACGGGGCGAGGCAAGAACCGGAGGAACCGATGACAGGCTTGGGAATGCGTGGCCGGTGGCTGGGCGCTTGCGCCCGGTCATGGTGCCTGGCGCTGGGGACGGCGACGGCCATGCCGATGGCCGGTGCCGCCGGCCCCGCGGTGATCGTTGCCGAGAGCCGCATGCAGGCGGTCGTCGAGGAGCTGCGGGTATCGGGCTCGGTGACGGCGCCGCGCGCGGCGCGGCTGTCGCCGGCGGTGGCTGGCAAGGTGGCAGCGCTGCGGGTCGATGTCGGTTCGCGGGTGGTCAAGGATGAGGTCCTGGTTGAGCTTGATGCCGAACTGGCGCGTATTGAACTCGAGGTGGCGCAGGCGGGGGTGGCGCAGGCGAGCGAGGCGCTGGCCGATGCGCGCCGGCGCGAGGCCGATGGGCGGCGCCTGGCCAGTTCGCGCAGCATTGCCGCGTCGGCGTATGAGGCGCTGCAATCCGAGGTGCGCGCTGATACCGCGCTGCTGCGTCAGCGCGAGGCGGAACGGCGCGCGGCGCAGGCGCGGCTCGAACGGCATGTGCTGCGGGCACCTTTCGATGGGGTGATCAGCGTCAAGCTGACCGAGCTCGGGGAATGGATCGCGCCTGGCGACGAGGCGCTGGCGCTGGTCGCCGAGCGCGGGCTGTGGGTCGACCTGCAGGTGCCGCAGGCCTACTTCCCGCGTCTGGCCCCGGGCATGGTGGTGCAGCTGCGGCTGGATGCGCTGCCCGGCGCGGCGGTCGAGGGGCGCATCGAGCGCATCGTGCCGGTCAGCGACGCAACCGCGCGCAGCTTCCTGCTGCGGGTCGGGGTGGCGGGTGATGATCTGCCGATGACGCCGGGCATGTCGGCCAGCGCGGTGCTGCGCCTGGACGCCGGGCGCGAGCGCGTAGTGGTGGCGCGCGACGCGCTGCTGCGCCATGCCGACGGACGGGTGACGGTGTGGGCGGTCGAGGCCGATGGCGCGGACGCCCGGGTGGTGGAGCGCGTGGTGCAGCCGGGGCTGGGTTTTGACGGCATGGTCGAGATCGTCGACGGCCTCGAGGCCGGCGTGCGCGTGGTGGTCGAGGGCAATGAATCGCTGCGCCAGGGGCAGGCGGTGACGGTGGCCGGGGCGCGCTGATGTTCGAGCGCATCGTCAGCCGCGGGACGCTGATGACGGTCACGGTGCTGATCGTGACGGTGATCGGCATCGTTGCGGCGCTGCGCATTCCGGTGCAGATGATCCCCGACCTCGATGTGCGCACGGTCACCGTGCGCACCAGCTGGCCGGGCGCGACGCCGCAGGACGTGGAGCAGGAGATCCTCGTCGAGCAGGAGGAATACCTGCGCACCGTGCCGAGCCTGCAGCGGCTGGTGTCTACCGCCTCCTTCGGCCGGGCGGATGTCCAGCTCGAGTTCCCGTACGGGGTCGACATGAACGAGACCCTGATCCGCATCACCAATGCGCTCAGCCAGGTGCCGTCCTACCCCAACAACGTCGATCAGCCGCGGATCTTCGCCACCTCGTTCTCGGCCAACTCCTTCATGTTCTTCCGCATCACGCCGCTGCCGGGCAACCCGCGCAAGCTGAACATGGTGATGATGCAGGACTTCATCGAGGACAATGTTCAGGCGCGCCTCGAGCGCATCACCGGCGTGTCGCAGATCAGCGTCTATGGCGGCGCCGAGCGGCAGATCCAGATCCTTGTCGACCCGGCCCGCCTGGCCGAGCATGGCCTGTCGGTACTCGATGTGCGCGCTGCCGTTGGCGCGCGCAACCGCGACGCGTCGGGCGGCGAGATCGAGTCGGGCAAGCGCCGCTATCTGCTGCGCACGCTCGGGCGCTTCGAGACGCTCGACGATCTGCGCGGGCTGATCCTCGCCCGCCGTGGCGACACCCTCATCCGCCTCGGCGATCTGGCCGAGATCCGCCAGGGCCACGTCGAGATCAGCAGCCGCATGCTGATGGACGGCGAATCGGTGATCGGCCTGTCGGTGCGGCGCGAGGCCGGCGCCAACGTCATCGACATCAAGCGCGCCATGGTCGGCGAAATCGACGCCGTCAATCGCGAGGTGCTCGCGCCGGCCGGCATGGTGCTGCACCTGATCGCCGACGATGTGGGCTATGTCGAGGCCTCGCTGGCCAACGTGTGGCAGAACCTGCTGATCGGTGCGGTGCTGGCAAGCCTCGTGATGTATCTCTTCCTGCGCTCGTTCAAGGCCACACTGGTGGGGGTGATGGGCATCCCGGTGTGCACCATCGCGGCCTTCCTCGGCCTGCTGCTGGCGGGGCGCACGGTCAATGTCATCTCGCTGGCCGGCGTGGCCTTCGCCATTGGCATGACACTGGACAACAGCATCGTGGTGCTGGAGAGCATCGAGCTGGCGCGCCAGCGCGGCATGGACCGCGTCCGCTCCGCCGTCGAAGGCGTGCGCCAGGTGTGGCCGGCGGTGCTGGCCTCGACGCTCACCACGGTGCTGGTCTTCGTGCCGATCCTGTTCATCGCGCAGGAGGCGGGGCAGCTGTATTCGGACATCGCGATCGGGGTGTCGGCCTCGATCCTGGCCTCGATGCTCGTCGCCATCACGGTGCTGCCCACGGCCTGCGCACGCCTGTCCTTCGGCGCGCTCGAGGAGAACACCGCGCCGCGTGGGCTGCGGGCCCGGGTGCTGGCCGGTGTCGACCGCCTGATGGTGAGCCGCCCGCGCCGCCTGGCGGCGATTGTCGGCACCGTCGCGGCGAGCCTCGCCATCCTCCTGTGGTTGACGCCGGCGGCCGAGTACCTGCCCGAGGGCGAGGAGCCCAAGGCCTTCGCCCGCATGAATGCGCCGCCGGGCTACAACCTGGCGTCGATGGAGCGCATCGCGGCGCAGGTCGAGGCGCACTTTTTGCCCTTCCGCTACGAGACGCCCGAACGCTTCGATGCCGGCCAGTCGGCGGTGCCGGCGATCCGCTACTTCAACATGCGGGTGCAGGACAGCGGCCTGTTCGTGGTCGTCGAGCCCCAGGACCCGGCCCACATCCGGCCGCTGATGGATGCGCTGAGTGCGCATTTCGGCCAGTACCCCGGTATGCGGGCCTTTGTTTCGCGCGGCTCGATCATCACCAGCAACGACGGCGGCACCCGCAGCGTGAACCTCGACATTGCCGGCCCCGACCTGGCCACCATCTACGGCGTGGCGCTGGGCGCCTACCGCCGCGCCCAGGCGGTGTTCGAGTCGCCGCGCATCAACGCCCAGCCGGCCACGCTGTCGCTGTCCCAGCCGCTGGTCGAGCTGCGGCCCGACTGGCGGCGCGCGGCCGAGCTTGGGCTGTCGGCGGCCGATATCGGGTTCTCCGTTGCTGCGCTCACCGATGGCGCCTTTGTCGACGAGTTCCTGCTCGACGACCAGAAGGTCGATATCTACCTCTACGGCCAGGCTGGCCAGGGCACGACCCTCGACAGCCTCGCGCAGCTGCCGATCCACACGCCTGCCGGCGCGGTGGTGCCGTTGGCCACGGTGGCTCGTATCGACGAGCGTGTCGATACCAACACCATCCGGCGTGTCGATGGCCGGCGCATGGTGACGCTGAACATCATCCCGCCCGAGTCGGTGGCGCTCGAGGACGGGGTGCGTTTGGTGCGCGAGGAGGTGGTGGGGCATATGCGCGCGTCCGGCCAGCTGCCGGCCAGCGTCACGGTCGGCCTGTCCGGCGCCGGCGACCAGCTCGACGCCACGCGTGCGGCGCTGTCGGGCAACTACGTCGTGGCGGTCATCATCAT
The DNA here is from genome assembly GCA_041396265.1 of Rhodocyclaceae bacterium. Lineage (GTDB taxonomy): Bacteria > Pseudomonadota > Gammaproteobacteria > Burkholderiales > Rhodocyclaceae > Nitrogeniibacter. Next base: position 4,365 of record JAWKYX010000008.1, on the reverse strand, counting down.
CTACCTGCTGCTGGTCGCCATCTTCACCCACTGGGGCTACCCGCTGCTGATCATGACCACCATCCCGCTGGGCGTGGCCGGCGGCGTGCTGGGGCTGTGGTTGATGAACGCGGTGGGGGCGTTGCTGCCGCTGATCGGCCTGCCGCCGCTGAGCCAGCCCTTCGACATGATCGCCATGCTCGGCTTCCTGATCCTCATGGGCACCGTGGTCAACAACCCGATCCTGATCGTCCACCAGGCGATGATCAACGTGCGCGAGGCTGGCATGGCGCCGCTCGAAGCGGTGCGCGACGCGGTGGCCACGCGGCTGCGGCCGATCGCCATGTCCACCCTCACCACGGTCTTCGGCCTGGCGCCGCTGGTCTTCATCCCCGGCGCGGGCACCGAGCTTTATCGCGGTGTGGGCGCGATCGTGCTGTTCGGGGTGCTGGGCACGGCGGTGGTGGCCTTGACCTTCCTGCCGGCCCTGACCGTCATGGTATTGGGCTGGCGCCGCCGAGCGGCGACGGACTGAGTTCGCCCGCCTTCGCGGCGCAGGCGCTGGCGCGCGCCAGCGCCGCCTCGAGCGAACCGACGATGTTGGCCTCCCCGAGCTGCGTGGCGAAACCCGAGCGGGCGATCAGCGAGGCCGGCTGGGCGTTGAGCTCGCACAGGACCAGGCTGGCGCCCTGCTTGGCCAGCGTGCGATGCAGGTTCTGCAGGATCTCGAGGCCGGTAGTGTCGATGTTGATGACCTTGTCCAGACTCAGCACGATCACCGCCGGGCGGGTATCGGCGGCCACCAGCAGCGATTCGAGCTTGTTGGCGGCGCCGAAGAACAGGCTGCCGAACAGGCGGAAGACCTGGATGCGCGGGTCGGCGCCCGCGTGGTCCTGCGGCACCGGCTCGATGCGGGTCAGATCCGACACGCGGTGGATGAAGAACAGGCTGGCCATCACCAGGCCGAGCTCGACCGCCAGGGTCAGGTCGAAGACCACGGTGATGAAGAAGGTCGACAGCAGCACGGTGCGATAGGCCACCGAGTAGCGCCCCAGCGTCTTGAAAGCATGCCACTCACCCATGTGCACCGACACCATCACCACGATGGCCGACAGTGTGGCCAGCGGAATGTGATGGGCCAGCGGCGCCAGCGCCAGCACCACGGCCAGCAGCACCAGGGCGTGGATCATGCCGGCTACCGGGGTGCGCCCGCCGCTGCGGATGTTGGTGGCGGTGCGGGCGATGGCACCGGTGGCGGCGAAGCCGCCGAACAGCGGGGCGATGACGTTGGCCACGCCCTGCGCGAGCAGCTCCTGGTTGGGGTCGTGGCGGTCGTCGATCTGGCCGTCGGCAACGCGCGCCGAGAGCAGCGACTCGATGGCGCCGAGCATGGCGATGGTCAGCGCCGGGGCGATCAGCTTGCCGAGGTTGGACAGGTCGAGATCCGGAAAGGCCAGCGCCGGCACGGCCTGCGGGATGCCGCCGAAGCGCGAGCCGATGGTGTCCACCGGCAGGCCGAACAGCGCGGTGACGGCGGTGCCGATCACCAGCACGCCGAGCGGGCCGGGCAGGCGGCGCATCCAGCGGATGCGCCGGGCCAGGCGGTTCCAGCCGATGAGCAGGGCCAGCGAGGCGACGGCGAGCACGACGGTGGGCAGGTGCGCGGTGCCCAGCGCGCCCGCCAGCGTGCTGACCTTGCCGAAGAATTCGCCGGGCAGCTGGTCGATTTGCAGGCCGAGGAAGTCCTTGATCTGCGAGAGAAAGATGACCACCGCGATGCCGTTGGTGAAACCGATGACCACCGAGATGGGGATGAAGCGGATCATGCTGCCGAGGCGGAAGGCGCCCATGGCGATGAGCATCAGCCCGGCCAGCATCGAGGCGATGAGCAGGTTGGCCACGCCGTAATCGACGACGATGGCGTAGATGATGGGGATGAAGGCGCCGGTGGGGCCGCCGATCTGCACCCGCGAGCCGCCCAGCAGCGAGATCAGGAAACCGGCGACGATGGCCGTCCAGATGCCGGCGGTGGGCGACATGCCCGAGGCGATGGCAAAGGCCATGGCCAGTGGCAGGGCCAGCACGCCGACGGTGATGCCGGCACCGGCGTCGCCTGCGAACTGTGCGCGGTCATAGCCGGGCAGGGTGTCGAGCAGGCGCGGGCGGAATCGCATCAGGTGTCCTTGGTCAGGTCGGGGCTCAGGCGTCGGGGGCGATGGTGAAGCCGGTGGGCAGCGGATCGGGGAGAGGCGCTTCGCTCACGGTGACGCGGGTGACCTTGGCCTTGGGCGGACCCTGGTGACACCAGGCAGCGAAGGACTCGATTGCCAGCTCGGTGCCGATGGCCAGCGCCTCGACCGTGCCGTCGGCCGTGTTGCGCACCCAGCCTCGGATGCCGAGGCGGGCGGCGGCTTCAGCGGCGGAGGCGCGATACCACACCCCCTGGACGGTGCCGGTGATGACGAGCCGGCGGGCCAGCGGCGGGCTCATGATTTGTCGGCCGCGGCCTTCTTGGCCAGCTGGATGCGGCGCAGCTCGATGACGCCCCAGAAGTCCAGCACCAGGCCGACCGCCACCATGGCGATGGCCTGGGCGGTGGAGCTGGGGATGCCGTCGAGCAGGGCCATGTCGGCGATCAGGTAGAGCGCGCCGAGCACGGCGATGATGGAGCCGACGATGTGCAGGGCAATCCACTTGGCCATGCCGCCGCTGCGGGAGTCGATCTTGCCGTTGGTTTCACTCATGGATCACTTCACTCGCATGCCGGGCGTGGCGCCCGTGTCGGGGGAGAGGATGAACAGGCCCGCCGTGCTGCCGGTGTCGTCGGAGGCGGCCAGCACCATGCCTTCGCTCATGCCGAATTTCATCTTGCGCGGGGCAAGGTTGGCCACCATCACGGTGAGCCGGCCGACCAGCGTGGCCGGGTCGTAGGCCGACTTGATGCCGGCGAACACCTGGCGCGGCTTGGCTTCGCCGATGTCGAGCTGCAGGCGCAGCAGCTTGTCGGCGCCTTCGACATGCTCGGCCGAGACAATTTTGGCGATGCGCAGGTCGACCTTGGTGAAGTCGTCGATGCCGATGTGCGGGTCGGCGGTGGTGGCGGCCTGGGCGTCTTTCTGCTGGGCCTCGGCATGGCGCTGCCGGCTACTGGCCTCGGGCGCCGGGGCGGGGGCCAGCGAGGCCTTGTTGGCCTCGATGAGGGCGTCGATCTGCTTGCGCTCGACGCGGGTCAGCATGTGCTTGTAGGGCGCAATGGCGTGGCCGGCGGGCAGGGTGTCGGTCAGCTGCGACCAGCGCAGCGGCGCAATGTCGAGGAAGGCTTCGACCTGCTCGGCCACGGTCGGCAGAATCGGCTTGAGCAGACCGGCGAGCACGCGGAACTGGTTGAGCGCGGTGCTGCACACCACATGCAGCCGCTCGGTGTTGGCGGCGTCCTTGGCCAGCTCCCAGGGCTTGTGATCGTTCACATACTGGTTGGCGACATCGGCCAGGCGCATGATCTCGCGCAGGGCGCGGCTGAAGTCGCGCGCTTCGAAGGCGCGGGCCACTTCGCCGGCCTCGATGCTGCTGCGGTAGGCGGCCAGCGCATCCAGGTCCGGCGCGGCGAGCTTGCCGTCGAAGCGCTTGGTGATGAAACCGGCGCAGCGGCTGGCGATGTTGATGAACTTGCCGACCAGATCGGCATTGACCTTGGCGATCATGTCGTCGAGGTTGAGGTCGACGTCTTCCATGGTGCCGTTGGACTTGGCGGCGAAGTAGTAGCGCAGCCAGGCCGGGTTGAGCTGTTGCTCGGTGTAGGAGCGCGCGGTGATGAAGGTGCCGCGGCTCTTGCTCATCTTGGCGCCGTCGACGGTCAGGAAGCCGTTGACCGCCAGCTGCGTGGGCGTGCGGTAGCCGGCGAAGTGCAGCATGGCTGGCCAGAACAGGGCGTGGAAGTAGAGGATGTCCTTGCCGATGAAGTGCACCAGCTCGGTGCCGTGCTTGGCCGCGGCGGCGCCGTCGATGAAGCGCTCGACATCGATGCGGCCGGTCTTGTCGGCCAGGTGCTTGAAGCTGGCGAAGTAGCCGATCGGCGCGTCCAGCCACACATAGAAGTACTTGCCCGGCGCGCCTGGGATCTCGAAGCCGAAGTAGGGCGCGTCGCGCGAGATATCCCAGTCCGACAGCCTGTTCTCGCCCGGCTCGCCGAGCCACTCTTTCATCTTGTTGCTGGCCTCGGTCTGCAGGCGGCGCGTGCCGTCGGTGGCGGCGCCCTGCGTCCAGTCGCGCAGGAAATCCACCGCGCGCGGGTCGGAGAGCTTGAAGAAGTAGTGCTCGGAGCTGCGCATCTCGGGCCTGGCACCGGAGACGGCGGAGACCGGGTTCTTGAGGTCGGTGGGGGCGTAG
>JAWKYX010000007.1:0-97349 GCA_041396265.1 Rhodocyclaceae bacterium | reverse complement strand
GTTGGCTTCCAGCTCGTCGATCAGGGCGCGGGTGACCGAGCGGTCCCACAGCAGGTGGGCGATGGAGTTGGCGTTGGTGGCCTTGAGGATGTAGGAGGCCTTGTGGCGGCGGAAGATCTCCATGATGCCGAGGTCGAAGCCCACGGTGCCGACCATGCTCGGGTCGTGGATCTCGACCAGCGTGACCTTGTCGCTGCCGGTGACGATCTCGACGCGGGCGCGCTCGCCGACGTAGTCCTTGGTGATCAGCGTGCCGGGGTGCTCGGGCTCGAAGGTGTTCTTGAGGCGGATGGGGATGCCGGCGCGCTCCATCGGCTTGGCGGCCTTGGGGTGGATGGCCTCCATGCCGACGTCGGCGAGCTGGTCGGCCACGTCATAGTTGGTGGCGCCGACGATCACCGCGTTCTCCAGGCCGACGATGTTGGGGTCGGCGGAGGAGAGGTGGAACTCCTTGTGGATCACCGCCTCGGCCGGGCGCACCTCGACCGCGATCTTGCTGAAGGTGACCTCGGAGTAGCCGCGGTCGAACTCGCGCATGATGCCCTCGACGCCCTTGGTGTAGCCGGTGGCCACCACCACGTTGCTGGCCAGGTCGAGGCCCTTGAAGCTGTTGTGGATGCGCTCGTCGATGGTCCACGCCTCGTCGTCATGGAAGCCGGCGAGGTCGAGCAGGATGGCATTGACGCCGTTGGCCTTGAGCATCTCGACCGCGTTGAAGGCGCTGTGCGACTCGCCGATCGAGGCCAGCACCTCGCGTGCCGCGAGCAGCACGTCGGCGCGGTTGAGGTAGCCGCTGGCCAGCACATGGTGCATGGCTTCGAGGTATTTCTTGGCCTCGCCGATGCGGGTGTCGACAAAGGCGTCGGCCACCTCCAGCGGCAGTCCCTGCTCGGCAAAGCCGGCGTTGAGCGCCTTCAGACTCGTCGCCAGGGCGTTGAGCGCGCCGTGGTAGTCGTCGCCATTGGCAAACAGGGCGTAGATGCCCGGCTCGCCGGTTTTCTTGTGTTCGAGCAGCTGGTTGGTCACGCCCGAATAGGCTGACACCACATAGATGCGGCCGTTGATGCGCGCCTTGTCGTACAACATGATGTGCCGCAACACATCGCCGAACGCCGACATCGACGTGCCACCGATTTTTTCAACCGAGATCATGGGTGCCCCCGAGCTGTGCATGACGTAAATCCCGTATCCAAAGAGGGATTGAGCGAAAACCCGGTAGTTTAAAGGATTGTGCGCCGGATTTTGCGCCTCAATCGGGCGATTGGCGCAGGTGGCGCCGGGCGGCATGGCACGACGCGCGCTACACGTGTTCGCGAAACGCCTGCGGCGTCATGCCGACCAGGCGACGGAAGAACTTCACGAAGTTGGTCGGCTCGGTGAAGCCGAGCTGGTGGCCGATGCGCGCCACGCTGGCAGGGCTGTGGTGGAGCAGGCGTTTGGCTTCGAGCGCCACGCGCTGGTCGATCACGACCTTGGCGGTGAGGCCGACCGTGGCGATGCAGGCACGCGCCAGCGTGCGCTCCGAATAGCCGATGCGCCTGGCGTAGTCGAGCACGCTCAGCCGCGCATCGAGGTTCACTTCGATCTCGCGCACCAGCAGGCGGTAGAGCATGGTCTCGCGGCTGCCGGGGGTGCCGGCCGGTTCGGTGAGCGCTTCGCGGCTCAGGCGCAGCAGCGCGGTGCGCAGGCTCAGCCGGATGATGGCCGAGTCGACCGCGTCGCCAGCGAAACCGGCGATCTCCTCGCGCATGCGATGGAAGTCGCCGCACACCGCGGCAAACAGGCCGTCGCTCGGCGTGCAGGCGGGGGGCCAGGCCTCGAGCTGGAGCAGGGCGAGGGCATTCTCGGAGCGGGTCAGCAGTGGCGCGAGGGCATCGTTGGCGATCAGCACGAGCAGGCCATCGAGGCCGGCTTGCATGTGCCAGCGCTGGATCTGGCCCGGGCGGATGAGCACCACGCGGCCCGGCTGCAGCACATGGTCGACGAAATCGACCATGTGCTGGCTGCGCCCGCCCTCGATCAGCAGAAGCAGGTGGAAATCGACTCGCTGGGGGCCGGCCAGTGCACCGGCGGCGTTCGTTCTCAGGTCGGCGAGCGTGAGCACCTCGACGCCGAGGCGGGCCAGACGCGGGTTGTGAAAACGGATGTCCTGAACGTTCAGTTCAGCGTCCATGGAGCGGTATGACCTGTTTTGACCATGCTTGTGCGCGAAACGATCTTGTCCTGTTTTTGGCAAGAAATCAAAGTGGAGCCTGTCTGGTGCGGCACTCAGCAAGCGTGGCCGCGAACCAGAAACAACGCCATTCGACAGGAAAGCACCATGAAATTCTCACCCCGGGCCCGCCGCCTTGCCGCGCGGGTCGTCGTGGCCCTGGCGACCGTCGCCAGTGCCTCGACCGCCCATTCCGTCCCGCAGGAGACCGCCACCATGTCCCGCCAGAAGCAACACGTCATCGCCCTGCTCAAGAGCATCGAAACCGGTGACGGCGCCCCGGTTGCCGTCGTTAACCCGAACCACTACATCCAGCACAATCTTGCCGTCGGCGACGGCCTGGCCGGTTTCGGCGCCGTGCTGCAGGCCTTGCCCAAGGGGTCGGCCAGGGTCGCGACCGTCCGCGTGTTCCAGGACGGCGACCATGTGTTCACCCACACCGACTACGATTTCTTCGGCCCCAAGATCGGCTTTGACATCTTCCGCTTCGAGAACGGCAAGATCGTCGAGCACTGGGACAACCTGCAACCCACGCCGACCGGGCCCAACCCGAGTGGCAGCACGATGATCGATGGCCCGACCACTGCCATCGATCTCGACAAGACCGACGCCAACAAGGCGCTGGTGAGGGCCTTCGTCGACGACATCCTGGTCCATGGCCGCATGGACAGGCTGGCCGGCTATTTCGACGGCGACCGCTATGTGCAGCACAACCCGCAGGTGGCCGACGGCCTGTCGGGCCTGGGCGCTGCGCTCGAAGCCATGGCCCAGGCCGGCGTAACGATGACCTACGATCGCATCCACAAGGTGCTGGGCGAAGGCAACTTCGTGCTGACCGTCAGCGAGGGGCAGTTCGGCGGCAAGCACGTGGCCTTCTACGACCTGTTCCGCGTCGACAACGGCAAGATTGCCGAGCACTGGGACACCATCGAGCCCATCCCGCCCAGGGCCGAGTGGAAGAACGGCAACGGCAAGTTCTGAGCCACGTCGCGTGCGGCGCCGGGCGTCGCGCGCGCCTGCAGGCGGCCGCGGTGACACCCGCCATCCGCGAGGCCAAAGCGTTACATGTGTTCCGCAGCACCGGCGCGCAGACGGCGTGATAAGCTCAGCGCCCCCTGTGTCTGCAGGTGCCCATCGTGTCGCTGCTGTCCAGCCTTCTCGTCCTCATCGTCGCGGCGCGGCTGCTGGGGCGTTTGTTTGCACGATACAAGCAGCCCGAGATGATCGGCGAGATCCTCGCCGGTATCCTGCTCGGGCCCGCGCTGCTCAACCTCATCGCCCCCAACGCCGCGCTGTCGGGCGTCACCGAGCTGGCGATCTTCCTGATCATTCTCAACGCCGGGCTCGAGATCCGATTTGCCGACATCCTCGAGGCCATGCGCGGGCGGGGGCTGCTGCTCGCCGCGCTGAGCTTCCTGATCCCGTTCATCGGCGGCGCGGCAGTGGCCGCCGCCTACGATCAGGACGTGATGCGCATGGTCTTCCTCGGGCTGTGTATCTCCATCACCGCCTTGCCCGTGGCCGTCAAACTGCTCGAGAGCCTGGGCATCCTGCACACCCGGGTGGCCAAATACGCGCTGGCCACCGCCGTGGCCAACGATGTGGCCGCGCTGTTCATCCTCGGTATCGTGCTCAACATGCCGCAGAGCCTGAACCTGGCCGACGCCGCCGGCGCCGTCGGTATCGCCACGCTCAAACTCGGCGCGCTGGCGCTGGTGGTGCTGTCGATGAACGGCCTGCTCACCTGGCTGGACAAGCGTGACATCTCCATCCACGCCGTGCCCGAATCCCTCATCCGCGTCTTCGGCCCCGAAGCACTGTTCGGCATCGTGATCATCTTCGTGCTGGTCTTTGGCACCATCAGCGAGGCGCTCGGCTTCCACTTCGTGATCGGCGCCTTCTTTGGTGCGCTGTTTCTCGACAAGCGCCACTTCCTCGCCTCACGCTACGAAGACCTGCGCGGCACCCTGGCTTCCATCACCAGCGGCTTCCTAGCGCCGATCTTCTTCGCCTACCTCGGTCTGGAGTTCCACCCCGACGCCTTCAGCGAGTTCGGCTTTCCTGCCGTCGTCATCGTGGTGTCCATCCTCACCAAGCTGTTCGCCGGCTGGCTGGGCGGGCGCATCGTCGGCATGGCCAACCGCGAAGCCATCGGCCTCGGGTGCGTGCTGAACGGCCGTGGCGTGATGGAACTGGTCGTCGCCGGCATCGCCTACCAGAAGGGTTTCATCGGACCCACCATGTTCTCTACGCTGGTGCTGATGGGCATCCTCACCACCTTTTTGACGCCGATTCTGTTCAAGCAGGCGTTTCGTGGGGAGCGGCTGGCGGCCTACCGCGGGGTGCGTGCGGATTAAGTGGCGGCCTCGGCCCGCCCGAATGGCGGGCATGTCCCCCTCAATGAAAATCCCGACTCCGCGTGGTCAATTCCGCCATCCAGTCCGTCAAATCCACCAGTCGTTTCGCCAGCACATGCACGACGCGGCCGTCGCGCTGGAGTTGGCCGTAGACGCCGAGGAGGCGGGCGCCGAGGAGGATCTGGCGTTGGCGTTCGGCGAGGTCTGAGTAGACGACGATGTTGCTCATGCCGGTTTCGTCTTCGAGGGTGACGAAGACGATGCCGCTGGCGGTGCCGGGGCGCTGGCGGCAGGTGACGATGCCGGCGGCGCGCACGAGGGCGGCGTGGGGCAGGTGCTGGAGGGTGTCGGCGGGGAGGAAGCGGCGTTCGGTGAGGCGCTCGCGCAGCAGGGCGAGGGGGTGGCGGCCGAGGCTGAAGCCGAGGCTGGCGTAGTCGGTGAGGATGGTTTCGCCTTCGCTGGCTTCGGGCAGGCGCACGGGGGCTTCTTGCGGTGGGGCGGTGTCGAAGAGGTCGCCCTGGCGGTGCAGGCCGCTGGTTTGCCAGAGGGCGGCGCGGCGGTGGCCGCTGAGCGGTTTGAGTGCGTCGGCGGCAGCGAGGCGGTCGAGGTCGGCGCGGCTCAGGTCGGCGCGGTGGGCGAGGTCGTGCAGCGAGGTGAAGGGCGCTTGCGCGCGGGCGGCGTCGATGCGGCTGCCGGTGGCGTGGCTGAGGCCGGCGATTTCGCGCAGGCCGAGGCGCACGGCGGGGCGATCGTGCAGGGCGCCGGTGGGTTCGAGCGTGCTACCCCAGGTGCTGCGGGTGATGTCGACGGGGCGCACGCGCACGCCGTGGCGCTGGGCGTCGTGCACCAGTTGCGCGGGGCGGTAGAAGCCCATGGGCTGGCTGTTGAGCAGGGCGCACAGAAAGGCTTCGGGCTCGTGCCACTTGAGCCAGGCCGAGGCGTAGGCGAGCAGGGCGAAGCTGGCGGCGTGCGATTCGGGGAAGCCGTATTCGCCAAAGCCTTCGATCTGCCGGCACAGGGCGTCGGCAAATTCCTGGGTGTAGCCGCGCTCGGCCATGCCGGCGCGCAGCTTGTCCTTGAACTGCTGCATGTGGCCTTTGCGCCGCCACGAGGCCATGGCGCGGCGCAGTTCGTCGGCCTCGCCGGGGGTGAAGCCGGCGGCGACTTCGGCCAGCTTCATCACCTGCTCCTGAAAGATCGGCACGCCCAGCGTGCGTTCGAGCACGGCGCGCACGGCGGCGGGCAACTTGGCCATCTCGCGTGCGGCTTCGGCGGGGTGGTTTCGTCGGCTGAGGTAGGGATGGACCATGTCGCCCTGGATGGGGCCGGGCCGCACGATGGCCACTTGCACCACCAGATCGTAGAACTGGCGCGGCTTGAGGCGCGGCAGCATGCTCATTTGCGCGCGCGATTCGACCTGAAATACGCCGATGGAGTCGGCATTGCTCAGCGCTTCGAAGGTGGCGGGGTCGGCGGCGGGGATGTCGGCCATTGTCACCGGCGTGCCGCGCCGCTGGCTGACCAGATCGAGCGCGCGGCGGATGACCGAGAGCATGCCGAGCGCCAGCACGTCGACCTTGAGCAGGCCGAGCGATTCGAGGTCTTCCTTGTCCCACTGGATGACGGAGCGCTCGGCCATGGCGGCGTTTTCGACCGGCACCAGCCGCGCCAGCGGGCCGTCGGAGATGATGAAGCCGCCCACGTGTTGCGACAGGTGGCGCGGCGTGCCGATGAGCTGTTCGGTGAGCGCCAGCCATTTGGAGACGCGCGGGCTGGCGGGGTCGAGGCCGATCTCGCGCAGGCGGTGGGGCAGTTGGTCGCGCTTGTCCCACCAGGCCATGGCGCGGGTGAGCGCGCTGATCTGCTCGGGGCTGAAGCCGAGCGCGCGGCCCACGTCGCGCAGCGCACCGCGGGTGCGGTAGCGGATGACGGTGGCGGCCAGCGCGGCGCGCTCGCGGCCGTATTTGCGGTAGATGTACTGGATGACGATTTCGCGCCGCTCGTGCTCGAAGTCGACATCGATGTCCGGCGCTTCGCCGCGCTCGCGGGAGAGAAAGCGTTCGAACAGCAAGGCCGCGCGCTGCGGGTCGACCTCGGTGATGCCGAGCGCGAAACACACCACCGAGTTGGCCGCCGAGCCGCGCCCCTGACACAGGATGCCCTGGCTGCGCGCGAAGCAGACGATGTCGTACACCGTCAAAAAGAAGGGCTCGTAGCGCAACTCGGCGATGAGCGCGAGTTCCTTGTTGGCGGTGCGCGCCACCTCGGCGGGCACGCCGTCGGGGTAGCGGGTCAACAGCCCGGCTTCGGTGAGGCGGCGCAGATAACTGGTGGCGGTATCGCCGGCGGGGACGACCTCTTGCGGGTATTCGTAGCGCAGCTCATCGAGCGAAAACTGGCAGCGGTCGGCGATGCGGGTGGTCTCGGCGAGCAGCTCGGGTGGGTAGAGCCGGGCCAGGCGCAGCGGGTGGCGCAGGTGGCGCTCGGCGTTGGGGAAGAGCCGTCGGCCGGCCTCGAACACCGTGGCTTTGTGGCGCAGCGCGGTGAGTGTGTCTTGCAGTGGGCGGCGGTGGCGGCGGTGCATGTGCACATCGCCCGCCGCCGTCATTGGCAGCGCGCCGGCCTCGGCCAGCGCACGCAGGCGGGCGAGGCGGGCGGTGTCGTCCGGCCCGCTGTGCAATTCCACACCGAGCCAGCCCCGGCCGGCAAAGCGCTCGGCAAACCAGCGGGCGTCGGTATCGGTGGCGGCCTCGTGCGGTAGCCAGAGGGCGAGGCAGTCGGGCAGGGCGGCGGCGGGGGCGAGGGCGTCGATGTCGCCGCGGGTGAGGTGGTATTCGCCTTTGTCGGCGCGGCGGCGGCCGAGCGTGATGAGCGCCGAGAGGTTGCCGTAGCCGGCGCGGTTGCAGGCCAGCACGACTAGCTTCAGCCCGCAGGCGAGGGTGAATTCGGCGCCGTAGATGAGTTTGAAATCGGCCGGGTCCGCGTTGAATTTTTCGGCTGCCAGCTTGAGGCCTTCGTGCGCGCGCACGGCGCCGGCCAGCGAGCATTCGTCGGTAATCGCCAGGCCGCGATAGCCGAGCTGCCAGGCGCGCTCGACCAGTTCCTCCGGGTGCGAGGCGCCGCGCAGAAAGCTGTAGTTGGACACGCAGTGCAGCTCGGCATAGGCCGGCCGCGGTGCGTGTTTGGCGGACTCAAGCAAACTGGCCATGCAGCCACCAGCCGTGTGCGTCGCGGTAGATCCACAGCCACGCGCCCTGGGCGGTGGTGGCCACAAAGTAGTCGCGGCGCAGGTCGCCGGTGGCTTCGTCCTGGTCCCACCAGCCGCTCTCCAGGCGCTCGGCACGGGTCAGCAGATTGAGCGCGGCGCCGGCGTAGGTGGGCCGGCCGGCGACTTCGTGCAGCGCCTGCGGCTGGGCTTGCAGCCACAGTGGGCGTGGGGGCGTGGTGGCGGTGTCGGGCGCATCTTTGGGCTCGGGCCAGGGCACGGCGCGGGTGGCGCATTCGGGCCGGTGGTCGTCGTGCACCGCCAGGCCGTGCACGGCGGCGTCGCCGAGGCGGGCGCGCAGGCGCTCGATGACCGGGGCGATGTTGCCGCCGTCTTGCTGGCCGAACAGCGCGACGCTGCTGCCGGCCAGGGCTTGCGGGGCGTCGGCGTGCAGATGCAGTTCGGTGACCGGTGCGGCGAGGCGGTGGCGCTCGAGCTGCTCGCGGGCGACACGGATCAGGCGCTCGGCGTCGCGGGTGAGCGAGGCAAAGCCGAGGGGCAGGTGCGTGGCGGGGATGTCTTCATGGTCGAGCACCAGGGTGCAGGTGGTGATGCCGAGCTGGCGCGCCTGCAGCCAACCGGCCAGTGCCATCAGCAGGCGGCGGGCGGCGAAGAGCAGATGGTCAGCCACCTCTACCTTGGCCGGCAGCTCAAGTCGCTGGACGAAGCGTTCGGGGAAGGCGAAGGGCGGCTGCGGGTCGGGCAGCTCGCCGCGTGCGCGGGCCAGTTGCAGCGGCAGGGCTTTGCCGAAGCGGTGGCCGACGGTGGCGCCGGGCAGGGCGAAGAGCTGCGCCAGCGTGCGCAGGCCAAGCGCGTGCAGGCGGCGCTCGGCGGCGTCATTGAGGCCAAGCACCTCGACCGGCAAGGTGGCGAGTGCGGCTTGCCAGTGTTCGGTGGTGCTGTCGGCGTGGGTGAGCCAGCGGGCGGCCAGCGGGGTGGGGGCGAGGCCAAGGCGCAGGCTCAGGCCTTGCGACGCTGCGCCGTCGCGGATCTTGGCCAGCAGCGGCGCCTGCCCGCCAAACAACTGCAGGCAGCCGCCGATTTCGAGCAGCAAGGTGTCGGGCGGGGCGAGGCTGACTGTTGGGGTGAAGTTGCCGGCCCAGCAGGCCAGGGATTCGAGCAGCGCTTGCTCGCGCTCGGGCTGGCGCTCATGCGGGCGCAGGCCGGGCAGCAGGGCGAGGGCATCGGCCAGGCGCTGGCCGGGGCGCACGCCGGAGGCCGCCGCCGTGGCATCGGCCGCGACGATGCGCTGCTGCGCAATGGCGACCGCCGGCGCAGGCAGGGCCAGCACCTCGACGGGGAGACGGAAAAAGTGAATCGCCAGCCACTGCATGGGTCAGGGCCGTCAGGCGACGTGCGGCTCCCGGCGAACAGGTGCGGCGGCGACCGCGCGGCGGGTCAGGCGCGACCACGGCAGCGGGCGTTCGATGTTCAGGCAAAGCGGCTTGGCCAGCGGCGGGCCGCGGCGCTTGAGGATGTCGACCTGCAGGCCGCTGTCGCTGCCGCGCAGCGCGAGGCGCAGCGGGGCGGGCGAGGGCTGGGTGGCGACGCGTTCGGGGCGGAAGACGAGGCTCAGGCAGCGGGTGTTGCTGCTGGCCAGTTGCAGCCGGCGCAGGGCGCGGGCGTCGGCGCTGGGCAGCCAGGCGAGCAGGGCGGCCAGCGCGCCGCTGCCGAGCAGTTGCTCGCAAGCCCAGGCAGCGTCCGCGCCTTCGGCCTCGACCACCAGCAGGCGTGACAGCGGCAGGCCGAGCGCCTGCCAGGCCGGGGCGTGCAACTGCGCCGGTGGGGCGACGACGACGACCCAGCCGGCCTCGGCCTCGAGCTGGCGCAGGGCGGGCAGGAACAGGCTCAGTTCGCCGATGCCGAGGCTGTCGGCGAGCACTTCGGTCAGCCCGCCGCAGGGCCAGCCGCCGTCGGGCAGCACCGCGTCGAGCGCGGCAAAGCCGCTGCCCAGCGTCGCCTCGGCGTGATGCGCGCACGCCCCTCCGCGCCACAGGTCGGCACGTTGGAGCAGGGCATCGAGAGCGGCGGGTGAAGCGGACATGAGGGGGGCAAAACACGCGGGGAATGCTCTCATTGTTGTCGCTGGGGCGCGGGTGTCAAGCGGCGGGTTGGGCGGCAAAAGCGTGCTTTCGGGCGCGATGCCAGTGGCGGCGCGGGAGGCGTCGGCATCGATAAAATTTGTGTTCGAGGCGCGCGATCACGATCGCGCCACGGGGGCTGGCGTGGAACCTTGAATGGCTGCCTGTGTCTGTCAGGTCTGCAGCGTCTCGATGTCGTGTCGGGGCGGTTTCAGCCGACCATGGCGGGTTGAAACCCGCCCTGCAATGATCGGCGCGCGACCGAGCGTGCTTTCAGGAGAATGCAGTTTGAGCCAAACGATGAATGCCTCGGTTGAGGCGCCTGCGCTGAGCATCGACGTGGTCGCCGATTTTGTGTGCGTGTGGTGCCATGTGGGCACGGCGCGGCTCAAGACCGCGCTGGCAGCACTGGCCAAGCAGCGCCCCGACGTGCAGGTGGTGCTCCGTCACCGGCCTTTCCTGCTCGATGCGGACATGCCGGCCGAGGGCCACGCCTACCCCGAGCATCTGGTACGCAAGTTCGGCAGCATGGACGCGGTGAGGGGCTTGCAGGCGCAGGTGAGCACTGCGGCCGAGGGCAGTGGCGCGCACTTCAACTTCGCGGCGATCAGTCGCCGGCCGTCGACGGTCAAGGCGCATCGCCTGATCCTGCGTCTGCAAAACGCGGGGGGCGAGGCCGGCCGGGTGGATGCGCTGGTGGCAGCGATCTTTCGCGCCTATTTCGAGCAGGGGCAGGACATCGGCCGCAGCGAGGTATTGGCCGCGCTGGCAGCCGACGCCGGCCTCGGCGCGCCGGACCTGGCGGCCTGGCTGGATGGCAGCGAACTGGCGGACGAAGTGCAGCGCCGGCACCACGCGATCAGCGCCCGAGGGGTCAATGGCGTGCCCTGCTTCATCCTCAATGACACGGTGGGTCTGAGCGGTGCGCAGCCCGCCGAGATGCTGCTGCGGGCGATGCTGGACAACCTGCCCGGCGACTGAGGGCTGGTGCGCCGGTCTGCGGCCGGCGCAATTCAATCGACGTGTTTGGGTCGAGTCTGCTGTGTGTGGGCGGCCTTGACGCGTCTGTCGTTGCCTTGCGCACGTGCGCTGTCGAAAAGCCTTGATCTCAATTTGTAAATAATATAGATTCGCATTTGCATTGTGCGGTGCGGAGCCGCGTTTGCGCCCGGATCAGGCGCGCTTGATCCAGAACAAAATTCCCCGATAGCCAGCCATCGCCAGCCAATCGTACTCAACCCCTTCGCTGAAGGATGGTGCGCAGGTTGCGCACAGGCTGAGCGCCCCTGCCCGGGCGATGTCGCGCCGGGTGTCGGAAGCGTCCCGCCCCGCGTTTGCTGCGCCACCTGGCCGGCGAGCCGGGATGGCTGGTCTGTGAGTTCCCCCTGTCGCCGGGCTTTGGCGCTTTTGCTGCAGGGCGACATGAAAGACAAGACCGTCAAGACCAAGATCCCCGCGAGTTTTCGCGTTCAGACCCGCACCCAGTCCGGCGCCGTGGCGCGTACCGGGCTGGCGTTGGGTATGTCCACCGCCGTGCTGATGCCGGCTGCGTATGCACAGTCGGGGCAAACCCAGCAACTCGCGCCGGTGACCGTGGTGGAGACTGCGATCGACCCCAACCCCAATGCCGAACCGGGCGTGCCCTACAAGGCTAGGACCTCGGGCGATGAGCGCCACACCCGTCCGCTGGCCGAGACGCCGCAGACCATCACCGTGCTGACCCAGCAGCAGATGCTCGATACCGGCCGCAGCGACCTGCGCGACATCCTGCGCGCCCAGCCGGGCATCACGCTGGGCACCGGCGAGAACGGCAACGCCTTTGGCGACCGCTACATCATCCGCGGCCAGGAAGCGCGCAGCGACGTGTTTGTCGATGGCCTGCGCGACCCCGGCATGACGGTGCGCGAGAGCTTCGCCGTCGAGCAGTTGGAGATCACCAAGGGGCCGAGCTCGACCTTCGCCGGTCGTGGCGCCACCGGTGGCGCGATCAACGCGGTGACCAAGCAGGCCACCACCGATGTGGACTTCACCAAGCTGTCGGCCGGCATCGGCACGGACGACTATCGCCGCCTGAGCGCCGACACCAACTATGTGCTGACCGACACTGCCGCCATCCGGGTGAACCTGCTGCACGGCTACCAGGACGTGCCCGACCGCGCCCCGGCCGACCGCGAGCGCAACGGCGTGGCGCTGTCCTTCAACATCAAGCCGACCGAGAAGCTCGACATCACGGCCGACTACTACCACCTCGACGCCATCGACAAGCCGGACCTCGGTTCGTGGCTGGTCAATGGCAAACCGCAGACCCATATTCCGGTGTATGCGCAGTCGGGCGACTTCCTCGAATCGACGGTCGACACCTACACCGTTCGCGCCAAGTACCAGGTCAATCCGAGCGTGCGCATCACCAACCTGACCCGCTACGGCACCACCGACAACGGCTACGTCGCCACCAGCGCCCGCGCCACCACCACCCACGCCACCAACCCCGGCGGTGTGTACGACACCGTGGTGCTCGGCACCCACCAGGGCTGGCAGGAGGTCGAGTACTTCGCCAACCAGACCAACCTGTATGTGGAGCAGGAGATTGCCGGGATGAAGCATGAGTTCATCTTTGGCCTGGAGTTCTCCGACCACAGCGTGCTCAACGGTCAGTACCAGACCAGCAACGCGTCAAACTGCGTCACCAGCGGCCGGGGTGGCGGCGCCAGCAACAGCGGCTGCATCGTCGATGCCTCGGGCAACTATGTGGCCGGCATCGACACCGTGCTCAACCGCCAGGTCAGCCGCGGCCCCTCGGATATCGACTGGAACGTGAAGACGATCTCCCTGTCGGCCATGGACACCGTCGACCTGAACGACAAATGGACGCTCTTCGGCGGCCTGCGCTATGACCGCTTCGATTACCGCACGCTGGCGGGGACGACCACCAAGACCGAGTGGGAACTCGACGACGGCCTGTGGAATGGCCACCTCGGCCTGACCTACAAGTTCCGCCCCGACGCCAATGTGTACTTCACCTACAGCACCGCCAGCGACTTCAACGGCGGCGAGTCGGACGTGACCTCCTGCGACTATGGCGGCATCTGCGTGCCCGCCACCGGCCCGGGCGGTACCTTGAGCACGGCCGAACGCCAGGCGCTGTTCGCGCAGAGCAAGCCCGAGCTGTCCGAGAACATCGAGCTGGGCACCAAGTGGAACATCAACAACGGCCGCATGCTGGCCACGGCCGCGGTGTTCCAGGTGACCAAGAGCGATGTCATGGAAGTGATTGGCGGCGCCAGCTACACCGACATCGGCGCTATCAACTCGGGCAAGTACCGGGTGCGTGGCGTGGAATTGTCGCTGGCCGGCGAAGTCATGCCCAAGCTGACCGCGCAGGGCGGGGTGGCCTTCATGAACGCCAAGTGGCTGCGCTCGCAGGACAGCACGCGCGTTGGCAACGGCTTGTCCAACTTCCCCGAGACCACCGCCTCGGTGCTGCTCAACTACCAGGCCACGCCGAAGTTCAGCTTTGGCGGCAACGTGACCTACCAGAGCAAGAAGTTCTCCGGCACGCCCGAGTCGCCCGAGTCGCTGAACATCAAGGTGCCCGAATACACCGTGCTCGACCTGTTTGCGGCCTACAAGATCGACCGCAACACCAGCGTGCGCCTGAACATCGGCAACGTCACCGACGAAACCTACTACCTCGCGGCCTATCGTTCTGGCGCCATGCTCTACATGGGCGATGCCCGCAACGCCCGCCTGACGCTCAACTACGACTTCTGACGCAGGTGGCCACCGACGCCGGGCCGCGTGGCCCGGCGTTCTTGCATTGATGGGAGCTTCATGACCGCACACGCCACGCTGGACCACATCCCGCGCGACATCCTCTGCGCCGCCGACTACGAAGCGCTGGCGCCGCAGTTCATTGCCGCGCCCGCGCTGGCCTATATTGCTGGCGGCAGCGGCGAGGAGCGCACCCTGCGTGCCAACCGCCGCGCCTTTGACCGCTGGCAGATCCAGCCCCGTCTGCTGCGCGATGTGACCGCCGGGCATACGCGCACCACGTTGTTCGGGCGTGCGTGGCGCCACCCCATCGCGCTGGCACCGTTGGCCTATCAGACGCTGGTGCATCCGGCCGGCGAGATCGACACCGCGCGCGGTGCCGCTGCCGCCGACGCCTGCCTGACGGTGAGCACGCTCGCCACCTGCCCGATCGAAGACATCGCCCGCGCCAGCGAGGGCGAGAAGTGGTTTCAGCTGTACTTCCAGCCCAGGCGCGAGGCCACGCTGGACCTCATCCAGCGCGCCGAGCAGGCCGGCTATACCGCGCTGGTGGTCACACTCGACGCCTCGGTGCAAAGCCCCAGCCGGCGGGCACTCCGCGCCGGCGTGTCCTTGCCGGACGCGGTCAATCTGGCGCGCTACGGCGCGGCGCCGCAGCGGGCGCTGGCCGCCGACGCGAGCGTCATTTTCCAGGGCGCGATGCGCGAGGCGCCCACCTGGGCCGACCTGCGCTGGCTGCTGTCGGCCACCCGCTTGCCGGTGCTGGTCAAGGGCGTGCTGCGTGCCGACGACGCGCTGGCGCTGCGCGAGGCCGGCGTGGCCGGCTTGATCGTGTCCAACCACGGCGGCCGCGCGCTCGATGGCGTGCCCGCCAGCCTGGCTGCGCTGCCGGCCATCCGCCGGGCGGTGGGCCGCGACCTGCCGGTGCTGCTCGACAGCGGTGTGCGCAGCGGCAGTGATGTGTTCAAGGCCCTGGCCCTGGGCGCCTCGGCGGTGCTGGTCGGCCGCTTGCAGGTGTACGCCCTGAGCGTGGCCGGTGCGCTGGGCGTGGCGCATCTGCTGCGCACCCTGCACCAGGAACTTGAGCTGTGCATGGCCATGGCCGGCTGCGCCACGCTGGCCGATATCGATTCTTCCCTGATCTGCGAGAGCGCTGATGTTGATCCCGATTGAAAACGTCTTGAGCAAGGCGGAGGTGAAACGCTTCCGCGAGCGGCTCGACGCCGCCGACTGGCAGGACGGCCTGGCCACCGCCGGCACGCTGGCGCGGCAGGTGAAGCGCAACGCGCAACTTGACGATGCGTCGCCGCTGGCGGTGGAGTTGGGGCAGGCCATATTGCGCCGCCTCGGCGAGACGCCGCTGTTCGTCTCGGCCGCCTTGCCCGGCAAGATCTACCCGCCCAAGTTCAACCGCTATGCCGACGGCGGCACCTACGGCGCGCATGTCGACAGCGCTGTGATGCATGTGCCCGGCACCGGCGTGTCGCTGCGCACCGACCTGTCGGCCACGCTGTTTCTCGCCGAGCCGGACGAGTACGACGGCGGCGAGCTGGAGATCGAAGGCCCCTTCGGCATCCAGGCGGTCAAGCTGGCGGCCGGCGACATGGTGCTCTACCCGTCGAGCAGCCTGCACCGCGTCACCCCGGTGACCCGCGGCGCGCGCGTGGCCTCCTTCTTCTGGATCGAAAGCCTGGTGCACAACGACGCCGCGCGCATCGTGCTGTTCGATCTCGACCAGGCCATCCAGGGTCTCAACGCCACCGTCGGCGCCGACGACCCGCAGCTGCTCAAGCTCACCGGCGTTTATCACAACCTGCTGCGCCTCTGGGCCGTCACCTGAACCGGACGTCCGGCCGCCCCCAACATGGAGAAAACAATGATCAAACGCCTCGCCATTGCGCTGAGCCTGTCGCTGGTGGCCGCCGCTGCCAGCGCCGAGGAGAAGGTGCTCAACCTCTACTCCGCCCGTCACTACCAGACCGATGAAGCGCTCTACGAGGGCTTCACCCGCCAGACCGGCATCCGCATCAACCGCATCGAGGGCAACGAGCAGGAACTGCTCGAACGCATCCTCGCTGAGGGCGACAACAGCCCGGCCGACGTGCTGATCACCGTCGACGCCGCGCGCCTGGCGCAAGCCGAGGCCTACGGCATTTTCGCCCCGGTGAAGTCGGCGGTGCTGGAGGCGCGCATTCCGGCGCATCTGCGTTCGGCACACTGGTTCGCCTTCTCGACCCGTGCGCGGGTAATTATCTACAACGCGCGCAAGCTCAAGGCGGCCGATGTGCCCACCTACGAATCACTGGCCGACCCCAGGCTCAAGGGCTTGCTGTGCAGCCGCTCAGGCGCCCACCCCTACAACCTGTCGCTGGTCGCCTCGCAGATCGCACACCACGGCGAAGCAGCCACCGAAGCCTGGGCGCGTGGCATGGTGGCCAACTTTGCGCGTGCGCCCAAGGGCGGCGACTCGGATCAGATCAAGTCGGTGGCGGTGGGTGAGTGCGGCGTGGCGGTGTCGAACAGCTATTACCTGGCCCGCATGATGGCCTCCGAGCGGGTCGAGGAGCGCAACCTGCTCAAGCGGGTCGGCATCGTGTGGCCCAACCAGGGCGCGTATGGCACGCATGTGAATGTGTCCGGCGGCGGTATGGTCAAGACCAGCAAGAACCGCGCGGCGGCCGTGGCCTTCCTCGAATACCTCGCCAGCGACGAGGCCCAGCGCTACTTCGCCAACGCCAACAACGAGTGGCCGGCCGTGCCGGGGGTAAAGATCGATAACCTCGAACTCGACGAACTCGGCAGCTTCACCGCCGACACCTTGCCGCTGCCCACGCTGGCCAACAATCTCGTGGCAGCACAAAAGCTGCTCGACCGCGCCGGCTACCGCTGATCAGCGCAACAGCACGCCCGGCAGCCACATCGAGAAGGCCGGCACATAGGTGACCAGCAGCACGCCGACGGCCAGCACCGCCAGCGCCGGCAGCACGGCGCGGGCGACCTCGCCGATCGGCTTGCCGAAGCGGTAGGAGGCGAAGAACAGGTTCATGCCCACCGGCGGGGTCAGGAAGCCGAGCTCCATGTTGGCCAGGAAGATGACCCCCAGGTGCACCGGATGCACGCCAAAGGCCAGGCCAATGGGCACGATCAGCGGCGTCACCACGATGATCGCCGAGTAGATGTCCATGAAGGCGCCGACCAGCAGCAGCAAGCCGTTGAGCGCCAGCAGGAAGACCCACGGCGAGGCGATGCTGGCCTGCACCCATTCGGACACCTGATCGGCGATCTGTGCGTCGATCAGGTAGTTGGTGAAACCCAGCGCCATGCCCAGGATCAGGATGATGCCGCCGACCAACAGCCCGCACTCGGCCATCACGCGCGGCACGTCGCGGGTGAGTGACAGGTCGCGGTAGATCAGCACCTCGACGATGAAGGCATACAGCGCGGTCAGCGCGGCGGTTTCGGTCGGCGTGACCAGGCCGCTGGCCAGCCCGCCGAAGGTCACCAGCGGAATCGCCAGCTCCCACTTGGCCGCCTTGAGCGCGGCGAGTGCTTCGGCCGCATCGAAGGGGCTGGGCGCCGTGTCTTTGGGCTGGCGCCAGATGCCCAGCAGCACCAGCATCGTGGTCATCACCGCGGCCGGCACCACCGCGGCGAGCAGCATGGTCTCGATCGGCTGGCGGGCGATGATGGCGTAGAGGATCAGCGGCAGCGCGGGCGGGATCAGCACGCCGAGCGAACAGCCGCTGGTGATCAGGCCGATGCCCGCGCGCTCCGGGTAGCGCACCCCTTGCAGCAGCGGCATGAGCAGACCGCCGAGCGCCAGGATGGTGACGCCCGAGGCGCCGGTGAAGGAGGTGAAGAAGGCGGTCAGCAGCACCGTGACCAGCGCCGCCCCGCCGCGGAAGCGGCCGAACAGCGCGCGGAAGACGCGGATCAGCCGCGCCGGCGCGCCGCCCTCCGCCAGAAAATAGCCGGCCAGCGTGAACAGCGGGATCGCCGGTAGCGACGGGTTGACGGTGAGCTGGTAGTGGTTGAGCGGGATCGCTGCCAGCGGCAGGTCGTCGCCGGCGAAGAGCAACAGCGCGATGCCGCCGAGCACCACGAACACCGGCGCACCCAGCAGCACGGCCAGCGCCAGCAGCGCGATCACCGGCGTAGCGGTGCTGCTGAGGGTTGCCACGCCGAGCAGGCCGGCCGCCACCGCCAGGCTCAGTGCCCGGTCGGCGAAACGCTCGCCCGAGCGGATCCACAGCCGCAGCGCGATCAGTGCAAAGCCGGCCGGCATCACCGCTTCCACCCACCACACCGGCACGCCGTAGGCGAGCAGGTTGCCGCCCTCGCGCTCGACGCTCACGAAGTCCCACGCCGCGCGGGCGAGCACGCCGGTCACCGCCATCGCCAGGCCACCGGCCGCGGCGCGATGCACCCAGTGCCAGCGCTCGGGCACCCAGCGGCCCAGGCCGGCGATGCTCAGCAGCCGCCCCTCGCGCGCGGCCACCGCGGCGCCGAGCATGCCGACCAGCAGCACGCCGTGCTGCACCAGCGCGGCGGCGTTGGCGACACCGACCGACAGCGTGCTGCGCAAGGCAATCTCGAGCACCGGCAGCAGCACCATGGCCGCCAGCACCAGTGACAGCACGGTGTCTTCGGTGCGGTGCACCCGCCACCATGGGCCGGCACGTTCGGAAGGGGCGTCGTAGATTGGCGGGGAATCAGCGGGACGGGGCATGGAAGCATCCGGCGAGGTGCCCGGCGCGGCACCCGGTGAGGGCGGGGGACGGTTTACTTGTTGCGGGCGCGGTATTCGGCGAGCAGGCGGGTGACCTCGTCGAAGGTCTCGGCGGGCACCAGCCGGCCGCGGATCTGCGGATAGACCGACTCGGCCAGCGCCTGCCAGGCGGCCATCTGCTCGGCGTTCGGCCGGGTGACCTTGAGCCCGCGCTTGACCATCGCCGCCACCGCTTCATCCACCTCGGTGCGGGCCTGTGCGCGCATCTTCTCGCCCGCCACGCGGGCCGCCTCGCGCAGCGCCGTCTGGCCGGACGGGCTCATGCCCTCCCAGGCCTTGCGGGTGACCACCAGCGCGCCGACGATGGGCGCCCAGTTCAGTTCGAGCATGTACGGCGCCGGGCCGTTGAACTGCGCCGCCAACGCGTAGTAGGGCGTGGCCGGCACGACTTCGATCAGCCCGGTCTGCAGCGCGGGGAGGATGTCGGCCGTCTCGAGCGACACCGGCTGGTAGCCGAGCGCCTTCATCACTTCCATCTGCTCCGGCTCGCCGGCCCAGGTGAACATCTTCATCGACTTGAAGTCCTCCGGTGCGGCGGCCGGCCGCTGCGAGAAAAAACGCACCCAGCCCGCGTCACCCCACGACAACACCACGTAGCCCTTGTCGAAAAAGCGCTGCTCCATCGCTGGGCGCAACTGCTCCCGCACATGGTCGACCTCGTCCCAGTTGCGGAACATCAGCGGCATGGTCTGCAGTGCCGACACGCTCGGATCGATCTCGCGCAGCCCGACCACCGACAGCAGGCCGCCGTTGAGCTGGCCGATGCGCATGCGCTTGACGGTGTCGGCCTCGCCGCCCTGGGCGCCGTCGGTGAACACGATCAGCTTCGATCCGTCGCCCTGCGCCGCCTTCCATGCCTCGCCCATTTCGAGCAGGGCGCGGTGGTAGAGCGAATTCTTGGGCGCCAGTGTGCCCAGGCGCAGCGTGAGCTTCTCGGCCAGGACCGGGCCGGTGGCGAGCAGGAGCAGGATCAGGAGGAGGCGGCGAATCCGGTCGGGCATGCATTACTCCAGGAAGAGCTCGTCGACACGCCCCTGCAACCAGCGGGCGCGGCGTTGAAGAATCAGGGTTTCGAGGCGATGGGCGGGGTCAGCGTCGGCGTCGATGGCCAGCGCGGTGTCGAGCAGGGCGAGGAATTCGGCGCGGTTCTGCTCGGCCACCGCCACCGCCTCGGCCAGCGCCAGATACGGTCCGGCCTGGCGGCCGTGGGAGAGGGCCACCGCGGCGTCGAAGTGCCCGCGTGCGGTGCCGGCTGGATCCGGCTCGCCGGCGCGCGCCATGGCGAAGGTGATCATGAAGGTGTGCAGCGCCCCGGCGTCGAAACCCGGATCGAGCGCCAGCGCGCGGTCCATCATCGCGCCCACCACCGGCAGGTCGGCGACCGCCTCCGGATCGTCCTTGGACAGTGCAATCGCCGCCGCCCAGGCTGCCGCCGTCCAGTACAGCGCCGGCACATCGGCGGCCGTGGTCGGGGCGAGGGCTTGCGCCGGGTCGGTGCGTAGCGCGCTATCGATGCCCGGATGTGCCACCGCCAGTGCGCGCAGGCCGTAGCCTCTGGCGCGCACATACAAGCGCCGCGCGCGCTCCCGCTGGGCAAAGGCGGCGCTGACGTCCTCGGCCTCGATCTCGTCCGCGCCTTGCTGCACAAAGCCGTAGGCATACTGCGTGAAGCCCCGCGCCGCCGCCAGCAGCAAACCCGCGTGCGCCGGTCGCTCGGCCAGCAGGCTCTCCATCAGCTTGAGCGAAAACGGCGCCGCGTCGCGCACCAGCGCGGGGTCGTCATCGGCGCTGAACGTTGCCCCCGAGCCCGCCAGCGCATCGCCCAGCCGATCGACGGCCAGCTGCTGCACTGAACAGGCGCTCAGCGTGCACGCCACCATCGTCAGGACTGCCGCTCGTCGAAACACCATGCGCAAACGCACCCCGCGAGGAGAGGAGAAGGCGCGAGTCTATGAAGCGGAGTGGGTTGGGGGCAAAAGAAGTTTTTGTTAAACCGTCGACCGGATGGGCGGCGGGAGCCTCGCCACAACGAAAAAAGCCGCGGCCCCGGGGGGCTGCGGCTTTCGAATTCGTTGGTGGTGATGGGCAGAATCGAACTGCCGACCTATGGGTTATGAATCCATCGCTCTAACCGTCTGAGCTACATCACCGCCGAGCCCGGCATCCTATGAGAGCTTTTGAGCGTTGTCAAGGGGTTGCGGCCGATTTGTTGGTGCCGGGGCGGGCCGGGCGGGTGTGAATTTGGCGTGTCGAATCAGGTGCTTGCATTGACTTTTCGGGGGGCTTCGGCGACCATCTTTGCCTTGCTGACAAAGGGTTTCGCCATGGGCGAAGCGGTTCGGGTCCTGTTTTGATTTCACGTTTTACTGCCGTGTTTGCCGCAGTGGCGGCCTGTCTCGTGTCTTCTGTCGCGCTGGCGCAAAGCCTGCGGCAGTTGCCGGACGATATTGTGGTGACCACCATGGTGGCCAAGGGGGCGGCGTCGGTGATGCTCGGCGAGCAGCAGGTGATGCTGTCGCCGGCGGTTCAGGTGCGCAACGCGGACAACATGATCGTGGTGCCGTCGAATCTGTATGGCAGCTATGCGGTGGGCGTGAAAGCGGATTTTCAGGGGCTGGTCAGCCGGATCTGGATTCTGTCGCCGCAAGAGCGGGCCGCATTGGCCAAGCGTAAAAAGTAAGGAGCGGCGATGAAGAAGGTTTATGTCCGCACCTTTGGCTGCCAGATGAACGAGTACGACTCGGACAAGATGGTGGATGTGCTGGGCGCGGAAGAGGGGCTGGTCAAGACCGATACGCCGGAAGACGCCGATGTGATCCTGTTCAACACTTGTTCGGTGCGCGAAAAGGCGCAGGAGCGGGTGTTTCACGACCTGGGCCGGGTGCGCCTGCTCAAGGAGCAGAAGCCGGGGCTGATCATTGGCGTGGGGGGCTGTGTGGCGAGCCAGGAGGGCGACGCGATCGTCAAGCGCGCGCCGTATGTCGACCTGGTGTTCGGCCCGCAGACGCTGCACCGGCTGCCGCAGATGATCGCCGAGCGCAGGCGCTCGGGGCGTTCGCAGGTGGATATTTCCTTCCCCGAGATCGAGAAGTTCGACGCCATGCCGCCGGCGCGGGTGGACGGGGCGAGCGCCTTCGTGTCGATCATGGAGGGCTGCTCGAAGTACTGCACCTTCTGCGTGGTGCCCTATACCCGTGGCGAGGAAGTGTCCCGCCCGCTGGATGATGTGTTGACCGAGGTGGCGACGCTGGCTGCGCAGGGGGTGAAGGAAGTGACCCTGCTGGGCCAGAACGTGAATGCCTGGCGCGGCACGCTGACCAAGGGCGGCACCGAGACGGGCGATTTCGCTTTCCTGCTCGAATGCGTGGCCGAGATTCCGGGTATCGAGCGCCTCCGTTACACCACCTCGCATCCGCGCGAGATGACGCCGCGCATGTTTGCGGTGTACGAGAAGCTGCCGCAGCTGGTGTCGCATCTGCACCTGCCGGTGCAGTCAGGCTCGGATCGCGTGCTGGCGGCCATGAAGCGTGGCTATTCGGTGCTGGAGTTCAAGTCGGTGGTGCGCAAGCTGCGCGCGGCGCGCCCCGATCTGTCGCTGTCGTCGGACTTCATCGTCGGCTTCCCCGGAGAGACCGAGGCGGAGTTCGAGAAGACCATGCGGTTGATCGACGAGGTCGGTTTCGACGCCTCTTTCAGTTTCGTCTACAGCGCGCGGCCGGGTACGCCGGCGGCCGACCTGGACGACCCGGTGCCGCAGACCGAGAAGCTGGCCTGGCTGGCGCGGCTGCAAAAACGCATCGACGAGCAGGCCCAGGCGATCAGCCAGGCGATGGTCGGCACGGTGCAGCGGGTGCTGGTCGAGGGGCCGTCGAAGAAGTCGGCCGATGAGCTGGCGGCGCGCACCGACAACAACCGGGTGGTCAATTTCGTGGGCAATCCGCGCTTGATCGGCCAGTTCGTCGATGTCACCATCTCCTCGGCATTGCCGCACAGTCTGCGCGGCGACATCGTGACGCGGGAACACTGAGTGGCGAAATCTCTGGAGCTGGTCCTCGAGCCGCTGGACAACACCCGGCTGGTCAACTTGTGCGGCACCCTGGACGAAAACCTGCGCCAGATCGAGGCGGCCTACGACATTGCCATTGCGCGGCGCGGCGAGCACTTTACGCTGCTCGGCCAGCCGGCCAAGGCGCAGCGGGCGGTGCATGCGCTCAGGCATTTCTATGCGCAGTCGGGTGAACACTTGAGCGTGGATGACATCCAACTCGGCCTGATCGAGCTGGCCAACGCCGGCGAGCTTCCCGACAACGCGCCCACGCTGCTCACCCGCAAGGCCGATCTGCATGGGCGCACGCCGCGCCAGGTGCAGTACCTCAAGCAGATCCAGGAATACGACATCACCTTCGGCATCGGGCCGGCGGGTACGGGCAAGACCTTTCTTGCTGTGGCCAGCGCGGTCGATGCGCTCGAGCGCGAGCATGTCGAGCGCATCATCCTCACCCGACCGGCGGTCGAGGCGGGGGAGCGGCTGGGCTTTTTGCCGGGCGACCTGACGCAGAAGGTCGACCCCTACCTGCGCCCGTTGTACGACGCGCTCAACGATCTGCTCGGCTTCGAGCGGGTGGGCAAGCTGTTCGAGCGCGGCATCATCGAGATCGCGCCGCTGGCCTTCATGCGCGGGCGCACGCTCAACCGGGCCTTCATCATCCTCGACGAGGCGCAGAACACCACGCCCGAGCAGATGAAGATGTTTCTTACCCGCATCGGCATTGGCGCCAAGGCCGTGGTCACCGGCGACCTGACCCAGGTGGATCTGCCGCGCGGCACGCGCAGCGGCCTGCGCGAGGCCTGCGACATCCTGGCCAATGTGCGTGGTATTGCCTTTACCGAATTCCTCAAGGAAGACGTGGTGCGTCACCCGCTGGTGGCGCGCATCGTCGAAGCCTACGAGCTGATGAACAAGCGCCGCGAGAAGGCCGCGCGGGAGCAAAAAACGGAGCACCCCCATGACGACGAATGAGCTGCCGTCCTTCCATGCCGTCGACAGCCGCGGACGCAGCCGCGAGCTCAAGGCCGAGGCGATCACGGTGCGCTGGCCCGATGGTCGCTCGCTGACGCTGGCCCTGCCCTTCGCCGATGAGGGCGAGATCGAGTTGCAGGCCGAGGCCTCCGCGGGGGTGCCCGTCATCACGCTGAAACCCGGCGCATGTAACCTCGTCATGCTGGATGTCGCGGTGCTCGAGGAGGGGGTTGATCTCGACGACGAACCCGAGCCGACGCTGACCCTCACGGTGCAGAACGCCGTGCCGGAAGAGGAGGAGCGCAAGCGCCTGCGGCCGAAGAAAAAGCTGCTGCGCCAGTGGGCGAATGCGGCGCTCATGCGCGACGCGAATGTCACCCTGCGCTGGGTGGGCGAGGCCGAGGGGCGCAAGCTCAATGCCGACTTCCGCGACAAGGATTACGCCACCAATGTGCTGACCTTCGTCTACGATGAGACGGATGGCGCGCTGACCGGCGACGTGGTGATCTGCCTGCCGGTGGTGGTGCGCGAGGCCGAAGCCCAGGGCAAGTCGCTGACCGCGCACCTGGCGCACCTGGTGGTGCATGGCATGCTCCACCTGCAAGGCATGGACCATGAAGACCCGGTCGAGGCCGAAGCCATGGAGGCGATGGAGCGCGAGATTCTCGCCAGCCTGGGCTTTCCCGACCCGTATGCCGAATAAACTGATCACCGAATTTTTCTGTTGCGAGCCTGACCCCCTGAATGGATAACCCCCCGAGTCGACCTAGTTTGCTTGACCGCCTGTCGGCCCTGCTCTCACCCGAGCCGGAAGACCGCGACGAACTCGTCGGCCTGCTTCACTCCGCCTTCGAGCGCAATCTGCTCGATGCCGACGCCCTGTCGATCATCGAAGGCGCGCTGCAGGTCTCCGACATGCAGGTGCGCGAAGTGATGGTGCCGCGGGCGCAGATGGACCTGATCCACCTCGACGCACCGATGGACGCCATCGCCGCCTCCGTCATCGATACCGCCCACTCGCGCTTTCCGGTGGTGGGCGAAAACCGGGACGACGTGCTCGGCATCCTCATGGCCAAGGACTTGCTGCGCTATTTTGCCGGGCGCGAGTTCGACCTGCGCGACATGCTGCGGCCGGCCGTGTTCGTGCCCGAATCCAAGCGGCTCAACGTGCTGCTGCGCGAGTTCCGCGTCAGCCGCAATCACATGGCCATCGTGGTGGACGAATACGGTGGCGTGGCCGGCCTGGTGACCATCGAAGACGTGCTCGAACAGATCGTCGGCGACATCGAGGACGAGTTCGATTTCGACGAAGTCGAAGACAACATCCGCCTCGACCAGCAGGGCCGCTACCGGGTCAAGGCCACCACCGAAATCGAGGACTTCAACGAAGCCTTCGACCGTGATTTCAGCGAAGAAGACTGCGACACCATCGGCGGCCTGGTCATTCGCCATCTTGGCCGCCTGCCCAAGCGCGGCGAGGTGATCAGCCTCGACGGCCTGCGCATCCAGGTGTTGCGGGCCGACAGCCGGCGGGTGCACACCTTGCTGGTCGAACTCGGTCCCAAGCCCGCCGCCGCGGAGTCCTGATGCGTCTTCGCCTGCCCGCGGGGGCGATGCTCGCCGGCATCGTCTCGGTCCTCGGCTTTGCGCCGTTCCAGCTGTTTCCGGCCACGCTGCTCAGTCTGGCCATCCTGTTCGGCCTGCTGGCCCGCCAGCGCCATGCCGGCAACGGCTTCGCCATCGGCCTGGCCTGGGGGCTGGGGGCGTTCCTCGGCGGGGTGTCGTGGCTGTATGTGGCGCTGCACCAGTTCGGCGGCATGCCTTCGGTGCTGGCGGCGTTCAGCATTTTCCTGTTCTGTACTTACCTGGCCTTGTGGCCGGCGCTGGCCGGTGCGCTGTTCGTGCGCTGGCGCAGTGGCCGCTCGGCGCGCGACGCGTTGCTCGCCGGCGGGCTGTGGGCGCTCACCGAGTGGGCGCGCGGCTGGGTGCTCACCGGCTTCCCGTGGCTGGCCATCGGCTATTCGCAGACGCCGCCGAGCCCGCTCGCCGGCTACTTTCCGGTGCTCGGGGTGTATGGCGTCAGCGCGCTGGTGGCCATGCTGGCGGCCGGGCTGGGCATCATGATCCAGCGCGGGCCGGGGCGCCTGGCACCCTGGGGCGTGACGGCTCTGATCGTGCTCGGCCTCGGCCAGAGCCTGCGTTCGGTGGTGTGGACCGTGCCCGACGGCGAGCCGATCACCGCGGCGCTGGTGCAGACCAACATCGAGCAAGATCTCAAGTGGCAGCCCGAGCGCCTGCAGCACTGGCTCGACCTGAACCTCGAGCTGGTGCGCACGCACCCGGCCCAGCTGGTGGTGCTGCCCGAGTCGACCCTGCCCATGCTCGCCGACCGCCTGCCCGAGGGCTATCTGGCGCAGATGGGCGCCAGCGCAGCCCGGCATGGTGGTGACGCCATCGTCGGCGTGTTCATGCGTGACGCCGAAGGGCATATCTACAACGCGGCGATGAGCGTTGGGCAGTCGGCCACGCAGCGCTATGCCAAGCAGCACCTGGTGCCCTTCGGCGAGTATTCGCCTCCGAGCTTTGACTGGTTCTACGAGCTGGCCAAGATCCCCATGTCGGACCAGACCAGCGGCGCGCCGGATCAGCCGCTGATGCAGCTGGCCGGTCAGCGCCTGGCGCTGAACATCTGTTACGAAGACACCTTTGGCGAGGAGATTCGCCGCCGCGCCGGCGAGGCGAGCATTCTGGTGAACCTGTCGAACCTGGCCTGGTACGGCGACTCCTTCGCGCAGCCGCAGCACCTGCAGATCGCCCGCGTGCGCGCCATGGAGACCGGCCGGCCGATGCTGCGCGCCACCAACACCGGCATGACCGCGGCCATCGGGCCCGACGGGGCGGTGCTCGGCGTGCTCGCGCCCTTCACCCGCGATGTGCTCACCATCCCGGTGCAGGGCATGACCGGGCTGACGCCCTACCTGCGCTGGGGCGATGCGCTGGCGCTCGCTCTGGCCGTGCTGGCGCTGCTGCCAGCGGTGTGGCGGCGCTGGCGCCGATAGCGTTTGGCGGGCGGTGGCGTCCGGGTTTTACGCGCCGCCAAGGCATTCGGCATGACGAAAGCGACAATCGCGCTTCGACATCGGGCGTTTAGCCAGTAAAATCGGCGTTTTGCTTCTCTCGCGGCCCTCGCCCGGCCGCCAAGCTCATGTCCGTACAAAAACCGACGTTTCAAGAAGTCATTCTCCGCCTCCAGCATTTCTGGGGCGAGCGCGGCTGCGTGCTGCTCCAACCCTATGATCTGGAAGTCGGCGCCGGCACCTCGCATACCGCCACCTTCCTGCGCGCCATCGGCCCGGAGCCGTGGCATGCCGCCTATGTGCAGCCCTCGCGCCGCCCCAAGGACGGCCGCTATGGCGAGAACCCCAACCGCCTGCAGCACTACTACCAGTTCCAGGTGGTGCTCAAGCCCTCGCCGCTGAACATCCAGGAGCTGTATCTGGACTCCTTGCGCGCGCTTGGCATCGACACCCACGCGCACGACATTCGCTTCGTCGAGGACGACTGGGAGAACCCCACCCTCGGCGCCTGGGGCCTGGGCTGGGAGGTGTGGCTCGACGGCATGGAGGTGACCCAGTTCACCTACTTCCAGCAGGTCGGCGGCATCGACTGCAAGCCGGTGCTGGGCGAGATCACCTATGGCCTCGAGCGTCTGGCCATGTACCTGCAGGGCGTCGAGAACGTGTATGACCTGGTCTGGTCGGTGGCCCCCGATGGCCGCCCGGTGACCTACGGCGACGTGTACCACCAGAACGAGGTCGAGCAGTCGACCTACAACTTCGAGCACGCTAACGTCGATTTCCTGTTCTCGCTGTTCTCCGGCTACGAGTCCGAGGCCAAGCGGCTGATGGAAGCCAACCTGGCGCTGCCGGCCTACGAGATGGTGCTCAAGGCCGGCCACTCGTTCAACCTGCTCGATGCGCGCGGCGCCATTTCGGTGACCGAACGCGCTGCCTACATCGGCCGCATCCGCAACCTGTCGCGCAGCGTCGCGGCCGCCTATTTTGCCTCGCGCGAGGCGCTCGGCTTCCCCATGCTGGGTGAGGCTCAACCGAACTCCAAGGAGGCCGCGTGATGTCCAACGCGACCCTGCTCGTCGAACTGCTCACCGAAGAACTGCCGCCCAAGGCCCTGCCGCGCCTGGGCGAGACCTTCGCCCGCTGCATTCTGGAAGAACTGGTCGCCCGTGGGCTGGCCGAGGCCAACGCCACCTGCCGGCCGTTCGCGTCGCCGCGCCGCCTGGCGGTGACCATCGCCGGCGTGCGTGACACCGCCGCCGCGCGCGAAGTGACAGAAAAGCTGATGCCCGTGGCTGTGGCGCTGGAGGCCGACGGCACGCCCAAGGCGCCGCTGCTGAAAAAGCTCGAAGCCAAGGGCATCGACGTGGCCGAGATCGCCAAGTTCGAGCGCCGCATGGACGGCAAGGCCGAGGCGCTGTTCTATACCAGTCTGGTGCCGGGGGCGAGTCTCGACGCGGTGCTGGCCGAGGTGGTCGGCATTGCCGTCAAGGCGCTGCCGATTCCCAAGGTGATGCGCTGGGGCGCCGGTGAGGCGCAGTTCGTGCGCCCGGTGCACAAGCTCATCCTGATGCACGGCGACCGCGTGGTGCCGGGCCGGGTGCTCGACCTCGACGCCGGCAACGTGACCATGGGCCACCGCTTCATGAGCCGCGGTGAGCTGGCGGTGGCCAATGCCGACGCCTATGAGGCGACGCTGCTGGCCGAAGGCAAGGTGATCCCCAATTTCGACGAGCGCCGCGCCAACATCGACGCGCAGCTGACCGCCGAGGCGGCGGCGCAGAACGCCAGCCTGGATGACTACGCCGACCTGCTCGACGAAGTAGCCGCGCTGGTCGAGCACCCCACGGTGTATGTGGGTGAGTTCGAGGCCGACTTCCTGGCCGTGCCGCAGGAATGCCTGATCCTCACCATGCGCGCCAACCAGAAGTACTTCCCGCTGTTCGATGCCCAGGGCAAGCTGCTCAACCGCTTCCTGATCGTCTCGAACATGCATCCGCAGGATCCGTCGAACATCATCACCGGCAACCAGCGGGTGGTGCGCCCGCGCCTGGCCGATGCCCAGTTCTTCTTCGACACCGACCGCAAGCAGCCGCTGGCCGCGCGTATCGAGCGTCTTGCCAATGTGGTCTATCACAACAAGCTGGGCAGCGTGCTGAACCGGGTCGAGCGCCTCGAGGCGCTGGCCGGCAAGATCGCCGCCCGCCTGGGCGCCGACGAGGCTGCCGCCCGCCGCGCCGCGCGCCTGGCCAAGGCCGACCTGGTCACCGACATGGTCGGCGAGTTCCCCGAACTGCAGGGCATCATGGGCCGTTACTACGCGCTCAATGATGGCGAGGGCGCGGTGGTGGCCGATGCCATCGAGGCGCACTACCGGCCGCGCTTTGCCGGCGACGCGCTGCCGCAGGGCAATGTGGCCGCTGCCGTGGCGCTGGCCGACAAGCTCGACGCGCTGGTCGGCTTCTTCGGCATCGGCCAGGTGCCGACCGGCGACAAGGACCCGTTCGGCCTGCGCCGCGCCGCGCTCGGCGTACTGCGCATCCTGATGGAAACCCCGTTGCCGCTCGACCTGTCCGCACTGGTTGCCGACGCCGTGCACGGCTTTGCCGCCGGCCAGCTCACCGAGCCGGTGCCCGAGGCGCTGCTCGGCTTCATGCAGGATCGCCTGCGCCATCTGCTGCGCGAAGCCGGTCATGCCGCCGAGGAGATCGACGCCGTGCTGGCCCTCAACCCGATGCGCATCGACCGCGTGTCGGCCCGCCTGGCCGCGGTGGCCGCCTTCCGCGCCCTGCCCGAAGCCGAGGCGCTGGCCGCAGCCAACAAGCGCATCGTCAACATCCTCAAGAAGACCGATGTGGCACCGGGTGAGCCGGATGTGACCCTGCTGCAGGCGCCGGCCGAGAAGGCGTTGTTCGAACAGCTCAACCAGATCTCGCCGCAGGTGACCGCCTGCTTCGACAATGAAGACGATGCCGAGGCGCTGCGCGTGCTCGCGGGTCTGCGAACGGCGGTCGACCGCTTCTTTGAAGAGGTCATGGTGATGGCCGAAGAGCCGCTGATTCGTGCCAACCGGCTGGCCCTGCTTGCCGCGCTGGCCCGGCACATGAACCGCGTGGCCGACCTGTCGCGGCTGTCGGTCTGAGACGCATCACCGACCGGGAGGCGCGCGCATGAAAATGATCATTCTCGATCGGGATGGTGTCATCAACGAGGACTCCGACCAGTTCATCAAGTCGCCCGAGGAGTGGATCCCGATCCCCGGCTCGCTCGAAGCCATCGCCCGCCTCAACCAGTCCGGCTGGCGGGTGGTGCTGGCATCCAATCAGTCCGGGGTGGGGCGTGGCCTGTTCGGCATGGACACGCTCAACGCCATTCATGCCAAGATGGTCGATGCGCTGGCCCAGGTCGGCGGGCGGCTCGACGCCATCTTCTTCTGCCCGCATGCCGCCGATTCGACCTGCGACTGCCGCAAGCCCAAGGCCGGGCTGTTCCGGCAGATCGAGGCCCGGTTCAATGTGGATCTGACCGGCGTGCCGGTGGTCGGCGACAGTCTGCGCGATCTGCAGGCCGGCCGGGCGGTGGGCTGCCAGACCTATCTCGTGCTCACCGGCAAGGGCGAACGCACCCGCGATGACCCGGCCCTGCCGCCCGACACGCAGATCTTCCCCGACCTGTCCGCCGTCGCGGACACTCTTTTGCTGGACTGAACCGGCCATGCCCCTGATCCGTTCCACCCTGTTCGCCGTGGTATTGGTGTTCATCACCCCCGTTTTTGCGCTCGTCGGCATGCTCAGCACGCCGCTGCCACCGCAGATGCGCTATCGGCTCATCGGCGGCTGGACCACCATTGCCATGTGGTTCATCCGTCACTTGCTGGGGATTCGTCATCGCGTGATCGGTGCGGAAAACATCCCTGCCGAGCCGTGCGTGGTGCTGTGCAAGCACCAGTCGGCGTGGGAGACCATCGCGCTGCAGCGCATCCTGCCGCCGATCTGCTTCGTGCTAAAACGCGAACTGCTGCGCCTGCCGTTCTTTGGCTGGGGCCTGGGCAAGATGCCGAATATTGCCATCGACCGCGCGGCCGGCAAGGATGCGCTCAGCCAGGTCACCGAGCAGGGCAAGGCGCGTCTGAGCGAGGGCTTCTACGTGGTGGTGTTTCCCGAAGGCACGCGGGTCGCGCCGGGCGAGACGCGCCGCTACAAGCCGGGTGGCGCCTGGCTGAGCACCAAGGCCGGGGTGCCGGTGCTGCCGGTGGCGCACAATGCGGGCGACTGCTGGCGGCGCAACGCCTTCATCAAGCAACCGGGCGAGGTGGTGGTGAGCATCGGCCCGGCGATCGATCCGACCGGCCTGACGCCCGATGAGGTCAACCGGCGCGCCGAGGCGTGGATCGAGGGCGAAATGCGCCGCCTCTTTCCGGCGCACTATCCTGACGAGTCCGTGCAGGGGACGGCCTGAGCGCGCCGGCGCCGGCCTGATGCCCTTTTACTGGGTGGGTGACAACAGGGCGGCGGATTCGCTGGCTCTCAGCATGTGCGCGCCGGTGCGGCGCTGCACATTGTCCTGGCCACTGGCCGCGTGAGCGCGGCGATACCCGCATGCCCGACACGGGCCGGATCATCACGCGTCTGCGTGAGTTCATTCATCATCCGGCGCCTGCCGCCAGGACGAGGGCAAAAAAAGACCCCGCCGAGGCGGGGTCTTTCTGCATCAAGTCAGTTGCCGATCAGGCAGCTTTCTTGGCGCCGGCTTTCTGAGCGGTGCCCACGGCCTTGACGGTGGCGCTGGTGGCAGCGGCAACGTTGGCTTCGGCGATCTCGGCAACCTGCTTGGCAGCCTTGTTCATGCTGTCGTAGGCCGAGTTGGCAGCGGCGATGGCGGACTTGACAGCAGCCACGGCCACGTCGGAACCGGCGGGCGCCGACTTGGCAGCCTTGTCCAGCGCTTCGGCAACGCCCTTGTTCACTTCAGCGATCTGGCCTTCCATCAGCTTGGACACTTCGTCCTGGCTCTGGGTGGCGATTTCGTAAACGCTGCGTGCGTAGGCAACCATCTTCTCGACAGCCGGCTGAGCCAGGGTGCTCTGCAGGGTCACGAATTCCTGCACGTCCTTGACGGCCATCAGGGCCTTGGTGTTGGCCACGCCGTCTTCCAGGAAAACGCGGGCGGTGTTGAGGTTCAGGGCAGCCAGACGCTCGGCACTGGCGAAGGCGGCATTGGCCAGCGTCAGCACGGATTCGATGTTGGCCTTGTTGGTGGCGGCGAATTGCTCGGGGGTAGCGAACATGTGTTTCTCCTGAGTTAAGTGATGATCACAAAATGCTGCGATGCGTCATGGTTCGGATTATAGGCGCAGAAATTCGGATGTCAACCGGATTGTTGCAATGCACAACCAAGGCGCGCAAAAAATAATTGATACAAAACATGAGCTTGCACGCAATGTTTTAAACGCATGTTTGCGGCGCTTCTGGGGTGGTGCGGTATGCAGGTTGGGCGGTGCTGCTGCAGTGTGTCAGCGGCTTGTTGCCGTGGTGTGACGGTGCAGCGACGAGCCGCAGGGCGCGGCCCGCAGAGGCGAAGGGGGCGGGCGGTGCGCCCGTCCCCGGGATGGATCAGCGGTGCTTGAAGTCAGGGACCCGCTTCTCGACAAAGGCGGCCATGCCTTCTTTCTGGTCGTCCAGGGCGAAGGCCGAGTGGAATACGCGGCGCTCGAAGAGCAGGCCTTCGGAGAGGCCGGACTCATAGGCCCGGTTGACCGATTCCTTGATCATCATGACCACCGGCAGCGAGAAGCCGGCAATGGTTTCGGCGGCGGCCAGGGCTTCGTCGAGCAGCTTGTCGGCAGGCACGATGCGCGACACCAGGCCGGCACGCTCGGCTTCCTCGGCATCCATCATGCGGGCGGTGAGGCACATGTCCATGGCCTTGGCCTTGCTGACGGCGCGCGGCAGGCGCTGGGTGCCGCCGGCGCCGGGCAGGATGCCGAGCTTGATTTCCGGTTGGCCGAACTTGGCGGTGTCGGCGGCGATGATGATGTCGCAGGCCATGGCCATTTCGCAGCCACCGCCGAGCGCATAACCGGCCACCGCGGCGATGATCGGCTTGCGGCAGGTCTTGACGCGCTCCCAGTTGCGGGTGATGTAGTCGCTCAGGTAGGCGTCCATGTACGAGAACTTGGCCATGGCGCCGATGTCGGCACCGGCGGCAAAGGCTTTCTCGGACCCGGTGATGACGATGGCGCCGATGCCGTCGTCCGACTCGAAGGCGTCCAGCGCGGCGCCGACTTCGTCGACCAGCACGTCATTGAGGGCGTTGAGCGCCTTGGGACGGTTGAGGGTGATGAGGCCAACGCGGCCGCGTGTGTCCACCAGGATGTTCTCGTAGCTCACTGCGTTTCTCCTTGTGTTGTCGATCGGGCCGTGCCCGTCGTCTGGTTGTTGTGGGGTCAGGGGGCCGTTTTGGGCTGAATGACAGCGCGCACCCGGCTCGAACCACCGGTGGTGGCGGACTTGGAGCCGCTGTTGGTGACCACGTACTGGCCGGTGTAGCCGTCGTACTCGATGAACTCGCCGCGGACTTCGTCCTTGCCGCTGGTGACATGGGCGCGGACGTAGAGGTGGGTCATCTGGGTGCGTCCGTCGTACTCGATGCGTTCGGCGCTGCCATTGACGTAGTCTCCGGTGCCGTCGCGTTTTTGCTTGAACCGTGCCAGGCCGTTGCCGTGGCTGGTGGCCACACCCTTCTGGAAGCCGTCGTCGTCCTGGGTGACGGTGAGCGTGTCGCCGCGGATCTCCAGCGTGCCCTGGGTGAGGACGACCTTGCCTTCGAAGAGGTGGATCTTCTTGCGCTCGTCGACGGTGACCTTGTCGGCCTCGATGTTGACCGGCTGGGTGCGGTCGGCGCGTTCGGCGATCGCATGGCCGGCCCACAGGCTGGCAGTCAGGGCGAGCAGACAGAGGCGAGTATTCATGGTTGCTTCCGCTTGATGGGCAGGTTGGCGACGACGCCGCCGGTGAGGGTGATCTCGCCGAACAGGTTGCTGGCGGTCATGCCGTTGCTGTTGACGACCGCGCCGTCCTGGGTGAGCACGACCGGGTCGACCGATTTGGCCTGTTCGGTGTTGGGCCACAGCACCAGCGTGTCGGAGGCGTAGGTGGCCACCGGCTTGCCGGGGAGGGTGCGCGCGGCACGGACCTGCCCTTTGAGGTCGACACGTTCGCCGTCATCGCGTGTGAGGCCGTGATCGGCAGTCAGGCGTAGTTGCATGCCGTCGCGCAGGTAGTGCACGACCGGGGTGGACAGTTCGGACTGCGACTGGGCGGGAAAGTGCGTCATCCGCTGTGCGTCGATGGTGTACTGCACCGAGCCGCTGAGATCGAAACGGGTCAGGGCCATCTGCTCGATGATGACGTCGGGGCCGCGCAGGGCCTGGGGCGTGGGGGCAGCGTTGGGGTCCTGGCTGACCCGGTCGAGCCAGAGGCTGCCGGCCGCCAGTGCGGCGAGGGCGGCGATCGGGTAGAAGTGCTGGGCGTTGACGCGCATGCGGCGGGCTCAGATGACCTTGGCCTGCATCAGGTCGTGCATGTTCAGCGCGCCGACGAGAGTGCCGTCGGTGTCGACGACGAGGAGCTGGTTGATGCGATGGCGCTCCATCAGCTCGGCGGCCTCGGCGGCGAGGGCGTCGGGGCCGATGCTGCGCGGGTTGCGGGTCATTAGCGAGGCGAGCGGAGCGTGCCGGATGTCGTCGGCGCCAGCCAGGGCCCGGCGCAGGTCGCCATCGGTGAAGATGCCGGCCGGATGGGCGTTGGTGTCGGCGACGATGGCCATGCCCATGCCGCCGCGTGACATTTCGAGCAGGGCGTCGGGGACGCTGGCTGTCGGGGGCACCAGTGGCAGCGCCGGACCACTGCGCATGACATCGCGCACATGGGTGAGCAGCCGCCGACCCAGTGCGCCGCCGGGATGGCTGCGGGCGAAGTCGGCCTCGCCAAATCCGCGCGCGTCGAGCAGCGCGACGGCCAGGGCATCGCCCATGGCCAGCGCCGCGGTGGTGCTGGCAGTGGGGGCGAGATTGAGCGGACAGGCTTCTTCGCTGACGCCGGCATCGAGATGCACGTCGGCCTCGCGGGCCAGCGGCGAGCCGGCGTTGCCGGTGATCGCGATCAAGCGTGCGCCCTGGCGCTTGACCAGCGGCACGATGGTGAGCAGTTCGGCGCTGCTGCCGGAATGGGACAGCGCAATGACCACGTCGGCCGAGGTGATCATGCCGAGGTCGCCATGGGCCGCCTCGGCGGCGTGCACGAAGTAGGCGGGCGTGCCGGTGCTGGCCAGCGTGGCGGCCAGCTTGCGCCCGATGTGGCCGGTCTTGCCGATGCCGCTCACCACCACCCGCCCGGGCGCGGCGAGGATCAGGTCCACGGCACGCGGAAACGACGCATCCAGCCGCGGGATCAGGGCGGCGATGGCGTTGGCCTCGATGGTGAGGACGCGGCGGGCCTGCGCCAGGCAGGCGTCCGGCGAAAGGGCGTCGGGGCGGGGCATTGGGGCGGGTTGGAGATTGCGGTTAAACTTGGACGAAAAAGTATATCAGAAGGCCGCGGCCGCCCTTTCGGCCCGATGCCCCGCGGATTGAGGACAACCGGCAGAACGCATGGTCAATACCCTGGAGCTTGTCCTGTTGCTGCTCGCCGCCGCCGTGCTGGTGGTGGGCGTGTTTCGCAGCATCAACCTGCCGCCGGTGCTCGGCTATCTGCTGGTTGGCGCCGCCGTGGGGCCGCATGCCCTGAACCTGATGGAAGACTCGACCGGCGCGCGTCATTTGGCGGAGTTCGGCGTGGTGTTCCTGATGTTCTCTATCGGCCTGGAATTTTCATTGCCGCGGCTGGTGGCGATGAAGCGCATCGTGTTCGGCCTGGGCGCGGCCCAGGTGGCCGGTTCGATTGCGCTGTCGATGCTGATTGGCTGGGCGCTGGGGCTGGGGCTGCTGACCAGCTTTGCCTTGGGCAGCATCCTGACCATGTCGTCGACGGCGATCCTGTCCAAGCTGCTGACCGACCGGATGGAGCTGGAGTCCCGCCACGGCCGCGAGGTCATCGGCGTGCTGTTGTTCCAGGACATCGCCGTGGTGCCGCTGCTGATCCTGATCCCTGCCTTGTCGCAACCGGGCGACACCTTGTTCGCGACGCTCTCGGTGGCGGCGCTCAAGGCCGCCGGCATGCTGGCCCTGGTGCTGGTGTTCGGCCAGCGCCTGATGCGCGCCTGGTTCACCCTGGTGGCGCGGCGGCGCTCGGGTGAGCTGTTTATGCTCAACGTGTTGCTGATCACCCTGGGGCTGGCCTGGTTGAGCGAGCTGGTGGGCCTGTCGCTGGCGCTCGGCGCCTTTCTGGCCGGCATGCTGATTTCCGAAACCGAATACCGCTATCAGGTGGAGGAGGACATCAAGCCCTTCCGCGATGTGCTGCTCGGGCTGTTCTTCGTCACCGTCGGCATGTTCCTGGACGTGGGTGAGATTCTGCGCAACCTGCCGGCGGTGCTCGGCATGGTGCTCGCCTTGCTGGTGCTCAAGCTGGTGGTGGCGGCCGGGGCGTCGCGTGCCTTTGGCGGGACGCCGGGGACGGCGATGCGTACCGGGCTGTGGCTGTGCGCGGGCGGCGAGTTCGGCTTCGTGCTGATCTCACAGATCGATGGCCTCGATCTGCTCTCGCCGGCACTGTTGCAGGTGACGGTAGCGGCGCTGGTGCTGTCGATGCTGGTGGCGCCGCTGATCGTGCAGGTCAGCGACAAGCTGGTGATGCGCTTCGTGGCGTCGGAATGGCTGATGCGCTCGATGGAGCTGACCCGGGTCGCGGCGCAGAGCCTGAATACCACGGGCCATATCGTGATTTGCGGTTATGGTCGCAGTGGCCAGCATCTGGCCCGGTTTTTTGAACAGGAGGGCGTGAGCTATGTGGCGCTTGATCTGGACCCCGAGCGGGTGCGCGAGGCCGGCGCGGCGGGAGATACGGTGGTTTATGGTGACGCCGCCCGCCACGAGACGCTGCAGGCAGCCGGCGTGATGCGGGCCAGCGCGGTGGTGGTGTCGTTCTCTGGCGTCGATGCCGCTCTGCGGGTGATCCACCATGTGCAGGCGATCCGGCCGGGTCTGCCGGTGGTGGCCCGCGCGGTGGATGAGACCGAGATGGCCAAGCTCTCCGATGCCGGGGCGGCCGAGGTGGTCACCGAGGCCTTCGAAGGTAGCATCATGCTGGCCTCGCATGCGCTGGCGCTGATCGGTGTGCCGCTCAACCGCGTGCTGCGCCGTATCCGTCAGATCCGCAACCAGCGCTACGCGCTGATGCAGGGCTTGTTCCATGGCGCGGACGACGTCGCCGACGGGCCGGAGTCGCAGCAGTTGCGCCTGCACTCGGTGGCGATTCCGCCGGGGGCCGGGTCGGTGGGGCAGACCATCGGCGAGATGGACTTTGCGGTGCTGAACGTCAGCGTGTCAGCCGTTCGCCGGCGCAACATCCGCGGCCTCAGCCCGGGGCCGGAGACCCGCATCGAGGCGGGTGATGTGGTGGTGCTGCTCGGCGTGACGGGAAATCTGGAGCTGGCCGAGCAGCGCTTGATGCAGGGGGTTTAGTTAGTAGGCCGCGCAGACGGTGTAGAAGTTGCCGTCGCCTTCGTCGGCGGCAGTCAGCGCTACCAGCGTGCCGTCCGCCTTCAGTGTACGTACGGCTCCGGTATTGGTGACGCTATCGTCCATGGTGGTGTCGATCTGGCGGGCGAAGCGCGTGGTCAGGCCGCCGGAGCACACATAGAACTGGCCGGGAAAGTTGGCCGCATTCGACGTCGGGTTCTCGCTGCTGACGCCAATGCGGCCGTTCTCGACGTTCAACTCGAGGTAGTTGGCGTCGCCAACGGCGGTGGCGCCGGAGGCTAGGCCGGCGAGCCGCACATGCTGCCAGAACAGGAACGATTCATCGGTTGCGGTGGCCGAGTTCCAGGCGCCATTGATGCGGCTGTTGCCGGTGCTGTTGGCAGGGGTGGTTGCCAGGGTGCCGTTGACATGGTCAGCCACCCGCGGATCGTCGCCCGGCAGGAAGCGGAACCGGTCCTGGTAGCCGTAGACCATGGTCGATACGCTATTGAACTCCTGGACCAGGCTCTTCACCTTGGCGCTGTTG
The DNA here is from genome assembly GCA_041396265.1 of Rhodocyclaceae bacterium. GTDB lineage: Bacteria > Pseudomonadota > Gammaproteobacteria > Burkholderiales > Rhodocyclaceae > Nitrogeniibacter. Next base: position 59,615 of record JAWKYX010000007.1, on the reverse strand, counting down.
ATCAGCTCCTGGCCCTTTAGCACGCCGCCAAGCAGCAAGCCGATGATGACCAGGACGACCGCGATTTCAACCAGGGTGAAGCCGCGCTGTTTGCTTCGGGGGGTGGGTTTCATTGATCGGTCTCCACGATACGCAAAGGATATAGCAAATAGCGTGCCCGGCTATTTCTAGCGTGATACGGGGCATGCGCCTGGAATGCTGGCAAAAGTGACGAGTCGCTGACATCGAGCGTCGATATTTCGACACCCGCCGTCAGCGACTCGTCACTTTTGCGTGAGGCGCGTGACCGCTGCGTGGTGGCGCCGGACATTCACTACAATGGCGGGCATGACTCGCGACAACATCGCCACACATCCCCGGTGGCTGGCGCCGTGGCGCTGGTTCGGACGCACGCCGAGCCGGCTGCTTGGCGCATCGCTGATCGTGCTGCATCTTGGCATGCTGCAGGGGGTCGAGTCCTTGGCCGGGCGGACGCTGCTGCTGGCGCATCTCGGGGTGTTCCTGATCTGGCAGCCGGTGGTGCGCGGCGGCTACCGGCTCGCGACGCGGGACCTGCTGGTCATGGCGGCGCTCATCGTCGTGTTCTTGCTGAGCATGTCCTGGGGCGTGCTGGCGATCTGGCTGATGGTGCTGGCGGGCGTGATTGGCGGCGGGTCGTTTGCTGAAATCACGGCGCGCGGACGGCTGCCCTATCAGTTGGCCGTGGCCTATCTGGTGTGTGGCCTGTTCATGATGGTGCTGCCGCGCGTGGTGCCGGTGGCGGTGGCCGAGCGGCCCCTGTTCGACGTGCTGGCCCTGACCGTGTTGCCAGCCTTGGCGCTGGTGGTGATGCTGCTGCCGGCGGCGCGCGAGACCAGCCGGCGTCCCGGCGCGATCGATTTCCTGTCGGCCATCCTGCTGTTCCTGGCGCTGGCGTTGAGCACATTGGGCGGTTTCGCCTTCATGTGGCTGTTGCACCTGCCCTATCTGGTGGCGCTGGTGACCGCCCTGTTCGCGATGGCGATGGTGTTGTTCGTGCTGGCCTGGGCCTGGCATCCGAGCGTGGGCGGGCCGCAACTGGGGATGGTGTTCGCCCGGCGGGTGCTGTCGGCCGGGCTGTCGTTCGAGGAGTGGCTGCACGAGCTGGCCAGCGTGTCGGTGTCGGCCGACACGCCGGATGCGCTTGCCGATCAGGCCTGCCGCCGGATGCTGCGCATCCCGGGCGTGTGCGGTGGTCACTGGCGGCTGGCGGAGGGCGAGGGGACGTTTGGCGAGACGGCGCCGGTGGCGCGGCAACTGACTCAGGAGGGGCTGACCGTCACCTTGTATCTGCGGCGGGCGCCGAGTCCGGCGCTGAGCTGGCATTTCAGCCTCATGGTGCGCATGCTGGCCGAGTTCTGCCGCGAGAAGCGCCATGCCCGGCAGCTCGAGACGCTGTCCTACCTGCGGGCCATTCACGAGACCGGCGCGCGGCTGACGCATGACGTGAAGAACCTGCTGCAGTCACTCAATACGCTGTGCTTTACGGCGGCTCGCCCGGAGGTGGAGGAGGCGGCGTTGCGTACGCTGGTGTCGCGACAGCTCCCAGTGATTACCCGGCGCCTGGCCAGCACCCTGGACAAGCTGAACCATCCCGAGGCGGTGGCTGGCGAGGCTGTGCCGCTTGGCATGTGGTGGCAGGAGTGCTGCGCCCGCCATGCGGCAAGCGGTGTGCGCTTTGTCGCCAGCGGCGAACTTGAGGGCGAGCGGGTGCCCTCGGTGGTGTTCAACAGCGTGGTGGACAACCTGGTGCAGAATGCGCTGGACAAGCGCCTGCTGGCGCCGGGGCTGGGCATTACGGTGCGCCTTGTCGGCCGGTCGGGGCAGGTGGTGCTGGAGGTCGAGGACGATGGCGAGGCGATGCCGCCGCCGCTGGCCCGCCAGCTGATGCACGCGCCGGTCGCCTCGCAAAGCGGTCTGGGGATGGGGCTGTATCAGGTGGCGCGCCTGGCCGGTGAGGCGGGCTACCGGTTGTCCTTGGCCAGCAATCGCGATGGCGCGGTGTGTTTCCGCCTCGATCAGGCCGTGGCCGCCTGAGGGGGGGCGGTGGTGTCGCGCGGGGCGCGCCCGAGCAGGCGGTAGGTGATGACCTCGCCCTTGCCCTTGATGCGCAGGACGGTGCGCTCGTCGAAGGCGAAGCGCTGCGACAGGTGCATGTGGGTGCGCCGGTCGCACTGGATGGCGTCGGGCGGGCCGTCGCCGCTGAGCCGGCTGGCCATGTTGACGGTGTCGCCCCACAGGTCGTAGATGAACTTCTTGCGGCCGACCACTCCGGCCACCACCGGCCCGGTGCCGATGCCGATACGCAGGGCCAGCGGCACGCCGACCTTCTCTGACAGGGCGGGAAGGCTGTCGCGCATGTCGATGGCCAGCTCGGCGATGGCGGCGCAGGGGTCCTTGCAGCGGCTGTCGAGGCCGCCGGCGACCATGTAGGCGTCACCGATGGTCTTGATCTTTTCCAGTCCGCGCTTTTCGGCCAGCGTATCGAAGCGGCAGAACACTTCGTTGAGCATGGCGAACACCTGGGGCGCGCTCAGGCCGCCGGCAATCTGGGTGAAATTGACGATATCGGCAAACATCACCGAGACGCTGGGGAAGTCATCGGCCACGGTCTTGTCGCTGACCTTGAGCCGCGCGGCCACGGGGCCGGGCAGCACGTTGAGCAGCAGCCGCTCGGAGCGCTCCTGCTCGGAGCGCAGCAGGTTCATGGCTTGCTCCAGCCGGGCCTGCAGCTTGCGTTTTTCTTCAAGCGCGAAGCGAACCAGCGCATAGACGATGCCGGAGATGGCGATGAAGTTGAGCGCGAAGAACAGCACCGAGGTGCGCAGGGAGACCGCCGTGGCGGTGTCGAGCGGCCCGCTGGCGTCGACCAGCAGGTAATCGAAGAAGCCGGTCAGGGCGGTGAAGAACACATAGGCGAAGAACCAGGGCATGGACTCGCGCAGCCCCATCACGAACACCGCGCCGATCGGCGCGATCAGGCCCCACAGGATGACGCCCGAGCCGGTGATGAAGTTGCCCATGCTCCACTGCGCCACGAAGGGGAAGAACAGGAAGAGCGCGAACTGGCTGAAACGGAACCAGGTGAAGTTGCCGCTGTGGATGTAGTAGGCCAGGTTGAGCGCCAGCAGGACCTGGAACAGGAAGGGCAGCGTCGATGACAGTTTCGGGCCGGTGAGCCAGTACAACAGCAGCCACACGCCCGAGGCAATGCTCATCAGGCCGGTGGCGAAGACCAGCAGTGACTTGCCGAGGCGGGTCTGTTCGTCGTCGCCCGGGCGCACGCCGGCATTGCGCAGCCGGGCGGCGAAGCTCTGGGCGTGGTAGGACAGGTCGTCTGACTCTGTGGGCATCGCGGTGTCTGAGGCTACAAGGCGCCGGCCTGCGCCATGCGGGCAAGGAGGAGCGGCCGGCCAATCCATACAACCATATCATCAAAGGTGGTGGTCGGCTCGCCGTCCTCGTAGGTGGCATCGCTGACCGCCTCATAGCTGGCATTGGCCCCGTTGGGGATCAGGTCTGGCCCGGCGGAGTAAACCAGGGCCACGGCCAGGGTGTTTTTCAACACCTCCGTGCCGCTGTAGTTCGAAACCGTGATCGGGTTGCCGGCATGATCGATGAGCTTGATCTGGTCGGCATAGACCGTGTCGGCGCGAATGCGGAAGCCGGCGGCCGTGCTGGCGAAGGCGCGGTCGACCCGGTAGCGGAAATGCCCGGTCCAGGGGGCCGATTCAGCGCTGCGCGTCTGGCCCCAGGCGTCGATGGGCGGTAGGCCGAGCGTGCGCCAGGGCAGGATGCCCTCGGTGTCGACCACGCAGTTGCCGGTGGCGGCGTCGACTTCTTCCTCGCCATAGCGTGCGTCGAGCGGATTGCGCCGGGTGCCGGGGCAGGGCAGTCGGCCGTGCGCGATGGCGTGGCCGATGAGGGCGGCCCGGATGTCGTCGAGCAGTGCCGCGGTGTGGTCCCGACGCTGCGCCGCCAGGCGCGCACTGAAGGGCACGAGCAGCGCCGCCGCGAGGATGGCCAGGATCAACAGCACGATCGCCAGCTCGGCGAGGGTGAAGCCGCGCTGCCGGGGGGCTTGGAGCGGGGTCAGAAAATGCATTGGATGAGGTCGGTGGCCGGGGCATTGCCGGCATAGGTGGCCGGGCCGACAAAGGTGCTCGCGGTGTTGATCGCGGGAACGTTCGGTCCCTCGAAGAAGGCCTCGGTGTCGACGATGCCGTCGGACCGATCCTGGTTGTCGAGCCGGTGGCCGGCAAAGGCCACGACGGCGACGCACGGGCGCACGATGCCGGTATCGTCGGCCCAGTTCAGGCAGGCGCTGCCGTCGCGGCAACGCAGGTAGCGATACTGGCCGTGCCAGGGCGCACTCTGGCGCAGGGTGTCGTTGGCAGCGCGCTCTTCGCCTGTCAGCGGGCGAGCCACCAGGGCTTCGTAGGCGGTGATTTCGGATGCGCTCATCGGGGCGGGGAAGGCGCCGACGTCGACCGGGCCGACAGGCGTGGCGTTGGTTGGCGCCGGCTGGGGGTGGTGCGTGACGGCCGCCTTGAGGCGGCTGTTCATGTTGTTGATCTCGGCAACAAAATCGCTGCGCGTAAGGAGTCGGGCGTCGAAGATGTCGTCGGCCGAGATCCAGGCCAGGGCGTCGTTGTTGTTGGTGGCCGTCGGCAGTCCGCGGGTCAGGCTGACGGCCTGGCTGGCTGAGGGCGTCGCCGGGGCGCCTTCGAGATAGGCCTGCAGCGCCACGGCCGCGTCGGCATCGCCACCGCAGCGATGGTTGCCGTTGGTGGTGCGTGCCTGGTTGGTCAGCGGCCGGCCGGGCGCAAAGACGACGGCGGCGGCCCGCTGGTCGGCGTGGGCGGCGGGGTTGAGGGTCCGCGTGGTGTCGGTGATCTCGAACTGGCCGGGGGTGTCCCAGTCCATGCTCGGGCCCTTGGGGTTGTTCTTGAACGGGCCGGCGACGGCATACCACAGGCATTCGCCGTCGCCGTCGCGCAGCGGCGATAGGCCCAGCGTGCGGTAGGGCAGGCGTCCGATGGCGAAGTGGCCGGCGCTGCCGCAGACGCCGGCGGCGTTGCCGTCGCCGCTGGCCGAATCGGTGTCGGGGCAGGGGAGATAACCGAAGGTCTGCCCCGGGTGGGAATAGGGGTAGCTCTGCGCATAGGCGATCAGGGCGGCCCGCGCGCGGGCAAGTTCAGCCATGGTGGCCTGCTGGCGGCGGGCGACGACCTGCTCGGCCAGGGTATTGCCGCCGAGCATTGCCGCCATGCCGCCGATCATCAGCAACACCAGCAGGGCGGGGAGGATCAGGCCGTGCTGCTGCCGGATCATCGGTGTTGCCGCTCAATGGTGATGGCCGGGGCGGTGTCGCCGGTCTCGCCGACTTTCTGCCAGGTGCGCGCGCCGTCCGGGCCGACAATTTGCGCCTGCTGCGTGCGCGTGGGGACGTTGCGCTGGGGGTGCCCGTCGATCCAGACCGTGGCCGGCCCGTTGTTGCGGCGGACGATGCCGTCGACACGCTGGGCGGGGCGTGGTTGTGCGGGGGTGTCGTTGCGATCGAGCGCGGCGCGCGCCTCGGGGGTGAAGAACAGGCGTCCGAGGGGGGGCTCGGCCATTGCGCTGGTGCTGCCGAGCAGGCCGATGGCGATGAGCAGCAGGGCGGCGCGGCGGCTCATGTCGGCGTGTCCGACTGCAGGGTCAGCCAGCGCAGCTCGCACTCGCCGTCGAGCCCGGCCTGGTCGGCCCGGCGGGTCAGACGGCAGCTGTCGGCGAGCACGATGGCGGTATCGACACCCCGCAGGTCGTCGAGCAGACGCAGCAGCACCTCGGCATGGCGCACCTGCAGGCTCAAGCGCATGCGGCTTTCCATCCAGGGCAGGGCGCCCGTGTCGCTGGCGTCGATCCGGCGCTGGGGCTGGATCTCGTAGCTGATGGTGTCGATCCCGTGGCGGCGGCGGGCGGCGTCGAGCGTCTCGACCCAGTCGAGCCGCTGCTCGGGGCCGATCAAACCCTGCCGGGCGAGCGCGTCGTAGCGGGCGATGGTCTGGCGCACGGTGTGCTCGTCGGTGCGGGCCTGGAGCAGCCGCTGGTTGGCCTGGTTGTGCTGCTGGCGGACGTGCTGATGCTGTCGGGTGGCAGACTCGAAGCGGGTGTGTGCCAGCCACACCGCAGCGGCGCCAAGGCCGAGCAGCGCCGCGGCCAGCAGCAGCGGCCAGCGCAGCACACGCAGATCCTGGGTGCGGATCATGGCGGGTCCTCCAGTGCGAAGCTGACTTCCAGTTGCGGCACGGCGGGTGGGGCGGCGGTGCTGGTGGTGGTGCTGCGGAAGGCCCGGTCCGACTGTAGCTCGACCGGCATGCGCGTAACGCGGGCGGCCTTGCCGGGCGAGCGGGCGAGATCGGCGAGGAAGCTTTCGGCGGTGGCGATCATGGCACGGCGCTCGGCGATCATCGGTGCCGGCAGGCTCAGCAGGGCACGGCCTTCGGCTTGCGGCGCGGAGACGGGCGCGGTCGGGGTGTCCTGCGTGCGGTAGCGCCACTCGATGGTGTCCAGGGTGAGTTCCGGATGGGCGTCGAGTGCGCGCGACAGGTGGCTCAGCCAGGGGCGCGGCGTCGGGTCGCCGCGCTGGAGGAGGTCGAGGGTTGCCAGGGCGCTGCGCAGGTCGTCAAGGGGCGCCGGCAGGGGCGGCAGTTCGGTCTGCAGCTGTGCCAGATGGGCCTGCAGGGCAACGTTCTGGACGCGCAATTGCTGGGTTTTCTGGTCAAGCGTGTCGGTTTCGAACCAAAGTTTGGCGGCGAACAGCAGGGCCGCGGCGCATAGCGCGACGCCGGTGCCGATGATGGCCTGGCGGGCCTGCCAGAGGCGGTAGGTGCGTCGTTCGGGCGGCGGCGCCAGCTGCAGCTGGCCGCTCTCGCGGACCATCCAGTGCAGCAGCACCGGCAGCGTGTTGCTGTGGGCGGCCGGCGTCTGCAGCCCGATCTTGTGGGCGATGTCGCTCAGCTCGGTGTGATGATGGGTGCGCTCGTCGGTGTCGGCGAGAGCGGGGGCCAGGTGGGTGTAGTCGGCGGCATCACAAACGATGTAGATCGGCAGCCGGCCGCTTCTTGGCAGCATCCGCTGGCCGGTGAGGTAGGAATGGGTCTTGAGGATTTCGCTGGCGCAACGGGCGGCGGTATCGGCGCTGATCTCGGTCAGGCCGGGGGCCAGGCGGCTGAAGCGCAGATGCCCTTGGTCGATGAAGGTCTGGCGCATCCCGCCCGGCGCGAGGGTCACCAGCAGACAGCGTTCGGCCGGCCTGGCCAGTCGCTGCACGAGGCTGTCGAGCAACAGGGCGACGGAGTGGATGCCGGTGAGCGGGGCGTTGGCGGCGCGCAGGACCTGAAGCCAGGGGTCGATGATGGCAGGGCGGGTCAGGGCGACAAAGAGGAAGCGTTCGTCGTGCCGGCGACCGTTGCGGTCGTGGCCAACCGACAGGGCGCCGCTCAGGGGGGTGCCGAAGAAGGTCTGGCTGCGCTTGCGCTCGAGCATGGCCTGGCGGTCGGGGCCGCGGACGCTGGGCAGGGTGTCGGCATGGAAGCCTTCTTCCACCAAGTCGACCAGCAGGGTGTACAGGCCGCCGCCGGCCTGTCGCACGGCGTCGGCAAAGGCGCGGATGCCGGTGTCGTCGGCCGGGTAGTGCCCGGTGGGCACGATGCTGCCATGCTGCCAGCGGAAGCTGTGCAGGGCGTTGGCATCGAGGTAGAGCAGGTGGCGAGTGGTCATAGGCTAGATCGGGAGCCGGGTGATGATGTCGTAGACCGGCCCCAGCACGGCCATCATGATGCCCAGCAGGATCGCACCGAGGATGATCATCAGCAAGGGTTCGATGATCGCCTGCAGGCGTTCGACCGCTTCGCGCACGTCGCGGTCGTAGAAGTAGTTGACGTTGGCCAGCGCGGTATCGAGGGCGCCGGTGTTTTCGCCGACCCGCAGCATGCGCACGACCAGCGGTGGGAACAGCGGGGTGGCGGCAAAGGCGCCGGAGACGCTGTGCCCTTCGGCAATGCGGTCGCGCACCCGGCTCAGGGCATCGGCGACGAGGGTGTTGCCGGCGACGGTTTCGGCGGACTTGAGCGCGTTGACGATGGGGATGCCGGCGCCGTACATCATGGCGAACAGGCCGGCGAAGCGGGCGAGGATGATCTTGCTGCGGATCGGACCGATCAGCGGGACGGCGAGCATCAGGCCGTCCCAGCTGCGTCGCGCCGACGGGCTGCCGGCAATGAGCAGACGTGTGGTGACGATGCCAGCGGCGAGCAGCAGGAGCAGCAGCCACCACCAGTCGGCGAGCAGCTCGGAAGCGCCGATGAGCAGCCGGGTCTGCAGGGGCAGGGTCTGGCCGGCGAGGCGGAACAGGCTGCCGAGCTGGGGGACGAGAAAGAGCAGGGCCACGGCCAGGGCGGCGGTGATGATGAGGGTGACGATCAGTGGGTAGATCACCACCCGCCGGCCGAAGGCGGCGAGTTCATCCTCGCGCTTGATGCTCTCCATCAGCTCGCGCAGCACCCGCGGCAGCTGGCCGGAGGTTTCGCCGGCGCGCAGTAGCGCGCAGAAGACCGGGTCGAACACCTGCGGGTAGTCTTCGGCGGCGTCGGAGAGGTTGCGCCCGCCCTCGATGCTCTCGACCAGGCCGGCGACAATTTCGCGAAACCGGGCGTGTTCGGTGGAGTCGCGCAGGTCGGCCAGGCCCTCGAGAATCGGCACGCCGGCGCGGGTGAGCTGCTCGAGGTGGAAGCAGAAGTTGATCAGCTCGCGCCGCGGGATGCGGCTGTTGTGCCACAGGCGCGCGCCCTTGAGCGGCTGGCCGTTGATGAAGTCCAGGTCCATGCGCTTGAGGCGCATTTCGAGATCGACCAGGTTGGCGGCGTCCATTTCGCCGCGGATATGGCGCCCCTCGGGGGTGACCGCTTTGTAGGCGAACATCACCATTGGCGCTGGCCGCTCAGGCCATCCGCTCGGTCAGGTCGACCACGCGGGCGAGTTCGTCGAGGGAGGTGACGCCGTCGAGCACCCGGCGAATACCGTCCTCGGCCAGCGCGCGGTAGCCCTTGGCGCGGGCGGCGTTGCGGATCTCGCGCACGCTGGCGCGGCGGGCGACGAGTTCGTCCATGTCGCTGTCCATGCGCACCAGTTCCATCAGCGCGGTGCGGCCGCGGTAGCCCTGGAAGTCGCAGCGCGGGCAGCCCTTGGCGCGATAGAGCGTGGGCGTGCCGCGCTCGGGCGGCTGGCCGATCAGGCGGCTCTCCCAGGCTTCCGGGGTATAGGGGTCGCGGCAGTGGATGCACAGTTTGCGCACCAGGCGCTGGGCGACCATGCCGATGATGTTGCCGGCGAGCAACTCGGGCGAGATGCCGATGTCGAGCAGGCGGGCGATGGCGCCGATGGCGGAGTTGGTGTGCAGCGTGGAATACACCTGATGGCCGGTCATGGCGGCGCGGAAGGCCATCTGTGCGGTTTCGGTGTCGCGGATCTCGCCGACCAGGATGATGTCCGGATCCTGGCGCAGCATGGCGCGCACGCCATCGGCAAAGTCGAGCTTGACCGCCTCGGACACGGAGGTTTGCCGAATCATGCCCATCGGGTATTCGACCGGATCCTCCAGGGTCATGATGTTGACCCCCTCGGCGTTGATGTGGCCGAGGATGGAGTACAGCGTGGTGGTCTTGCCGCTGCCGGTCGGCCCGGTGACCAGGATCAGCCCTTCGGGCCGGGCGATCATCAGCTTGAGCAGGTCGAGCTGGGCCTCGGACAGGCCGAGGCCGTCGAGGGGCACGATGCCTTTTTGCCGGTCGAGCACGCGCAGGACGATGTTCTCGCCGTGGATGGTCGGTTGCACCGAGACACGGAAATCGACCGGTCGGCCGCTGATGTTGAGCGAGATGCGCCCGTCCTGCGGCGCGCGGGTCTCGGCAATGTTCAGGCCGGCCATGACCTTGAGGCGTACGGCCATCGCCGCCCAGTACGATTTGTGCAGTGAGCGCACCTGACGCAGGATGCCGTCGATGCGGTAGCGGATGCGCAGGAAGGCAGCCTCGGGCTCGAAGTGGATGTCCGAGGCGTCGCGCTTGACGGCGTTGGCCAGCAGGGCGTCGATCAGGCGGACCACCGGCTGGCTGTATTCGTCGGTGGTGGCGGCGAGCGAGCGGATGTCGATCTCGCCGGTCTCGATCTCGTGCAGGATGCCGTCGATCGACAGCTGGTGGCCGTAGTACTGATCGATGGCGCGGGCGATTTCCGAGTCGCCGGCCAGCAGCGTGTCGATGACGATATCGTCGGCCAGCAGACCGCGCAGGGTATCGAGCGCCACCACATCGTTGATGTCGCCGATGGCGACCGTCAGCCGGCTCTCCTGGGCGTTGAAGTGCAGCGGCAGCAGGCGGTGGCGCTTGGCCAGCTCCTGCGGCACCAGGGCCAGGGCGTCGGCGTCGGCGATGGTGTTGGACAGGTCGACACTCTGCTTGCCGAGGCTCTCGGAGAGGGCGTCGCGCAGCGCGGCCTCGGAGACGAAGCCCAGGTCGATCAGCAGGCGGCCGAGCGGGTGGTCCACCCGGGTCTGCTCCTGCAGCGCGATGCGCAGCTGGTCTTCGCTGATCAGCCCGGTGGCGATCAGTGTCTGACCCAGCGGCGCATGCCCCGGGGTGTTGGGGGCGTTCATTGCAGGGCCTCCGTCAGCGCATCGCGCCGGGCGAGGACCGGCGCGGGGTCAAAGACGGCGGGCCGGTCGCGGGCGGCGTCCAGGGCCTGGCTGTAGTAGTCGCGGGCCAGGCGGCGCTGACCGAGCTGGTCGAGGCTGACTGCGAGGTTGAACAGGTAGTCCGGGTTGTCGGGGGTGAGCGTGTGTGCCTGGAAGTAGGCCTGCTGCGCTTCGGCCCAGCGCCCCTGCTCGGCCAGCACATTGCCCAGCGAAAAGGCGGCGATCGCCGAGGCCGGCTGCTCGGCGAGCGTGTGGCGCAGCCCCACCTCGCGGTCGTCGGCCGGCGCCAGGCCGGTGGCGCTCAGCCCGGCGATGGCGCTGGCGTTGCGGGGCGCTGCGGCGAGTGTGCGGCGAAACCAGCGCGCGGCCTGCTCGGGCTGACCTTCATGCAGGGCGATGGCGCCCAGGCCGTTGAGGGCGTCCACGCTGTTCGGATCATGCTGCAGATGGGCCTGGTAGTACCGGCGAGCGGTGGCCAGGTCGCCGGCAGCGTAGGCGCGGTAGCCGGCGGCCAGCTCGGCGGCGACGGTCGGAGCGCTCGCCTGAGTGCGACGGAACTGCGGCGTGCTGGCCGGATCGGCGGCGGGCGGCGCGGGCGGTGGCGTCACCTGGCCCAGCGCGCCGCGCTGGGCGGGCGGTGGCGATGCTGTCGCCGTCGGGCGCGGCGCGGCGGTGGCAGGCGGTGCGGCGGCCATCAACTCGGCGGGGGGGGGCTGGGGCGCCGGCGACGGATCGGGCAGCGGCACGGGCGCTTGTGCCACCCGGGCGGCGGCGGGGCGGGGCGCCGGCCATTGCCACCAGACGTAGGCGACGATGCACACGGCGGCAAGCAGGCCGAGGCCGCCAATCCAGCGCAGGCGTGCATGCGGGTTGGCTGCGTGCTTGACGGCAAACAGGTTGGCTGCCGCCTCGCGGTCGGCGTCGGCGTCGGCGGCGAGGGGGGGCGGCGGCGGGGTGGTGGCCCGGCTGGGCGCCTCGATGGGCGCGAGGCTCAGTTCGTCGATGCGAGGGTCGGCACTGCCGTCCTGCGCCTGGGCGCGGTCTTGTTCGGCCTTGCGCAGGGCGTCGATCAGCAGACTCATGGCCGAAGGGGCTGGGCGGCCGGCAACTCGCTGTCGAAGTTGCGCGCACCAGGGACCGGGTCGCGGGCGAAGAAACCGGCGTCGGGCAGGTGTTCGGCCAGATCGGCCGGGATCGGGCCGTCACCGACCATCACCGGGCGCAGGAAGATCACCAGCTCGGTTTTTTCGATGGCATTGTCACGCGAGGTGAAGGCCTCGCCCAGCAGGGGTACGGCGCCGACGAGGGGAATGCGGCCGGTGGTGTAGTCGATGCGGTCTTCCATCAGGCCGCCGAGGATCGCCACCTGGCCGCTGCGCAGGCGCAGCACCGACTCGATCTCGCGGGTGCGGATCTGTGGTACCAGGTTCTTGATGTTGGCGGCGGCGAGGTTGGGGTTGGGGTCTTCCTTGAGGTCCGAGATGCTGGAGATGGTCGGCCGCACGTTGAGGGTGATCTCGCCGCTGTCGGCCACCTGCGGGGTGATCGACATGACCAGGCCGACCGACACCGACTGCGGGGTGGTGGTGAAGGTGGTGCGGCTGTCGACGTTGGCGGTGGAGACGGTCTCGGCCTTGACGTTGAAGTACACGAATTCGTCGACCACCTTGAGCATCGCGGTCTGGTTGTTGAGCACCGACAGACGGGGGCTGGAGAGCACCTTGACCGTGCCGAAGGCTTCGAGCAGGTCGATGTTGATGTCGAGGTTACCGCTCAGGTAGGTGACCGAGAAGGGGGTGAGCGAGTTGCCGACGTTGCTGCCCAGGCCGGGGCGGCCGATGCCCCAGGTCTTGCCGCCGATGCGCGACCAGTCGATGCCTTGCTGGTAGCCGTCGCTGAGCGCGACCTCGACGATGGTCGCCTCGATCATCACCTGGCGGCGGGCGGAGGCGACCACGCGGTCGATGAAATCGCGAACGCGGGCGTGCTGGCGGCCCGTGGCGCGCACGTTGATGACCCCGGTTTCGCGGTTGATGATGACCGAGGCGGCCTCGCGGAAGCCGCCGGTGGTGGCGCCGGGCTCCGTGGTCGGCGTCGCGCTGGCGGTGGTGGCCAGTGCATCGACGAGCCCCCGGTCGGCCGCTGGCGGTGCGGCTTTGCTGACGGCGGCCTCGGCCGGAAACACCTTGTCGGTTTCGCGCAGGAGATCCTTGATGTTCTTTTCGATCGAGCCCCAGAACTCGTTGCGCGAGGTGTTCTCGATGCGGATGCTCGAGATGTTGCCGGCCCCCTGGCTGCTGCCGGTGGTGGCGGCGGACTGGGTGGCGATCTGGGTGTTGGTGGCGACGGTGCCGGTGACGGCGCGGCTGATGTTGACGTAGTCGATCTTGTACGCGCGCAGGAAGGGCGCATCGGGCATGACAACCAGGTTGGGGCCGTTCTGCTCGTAGCGCATGTCGACCTGATGGCTGATGCGATCGAGCAGCTGCGGCAGGGTCTGGTTGATGGCGTTGAGCGTGACCCGGCCGTTCAGGCCGGCGTGGACGTCGACATTGAGCTTGGCGTCGCGGGCCAGGGCGAAGAGCAACTCGCGCACATCGACGTCGCGGACGACCACCGAGTAGGTGTCGGCCTTGGCGGCCGGTTCGGGCGGGGGCAGCGTGAAGCTGCGCTGGACCGGGGCGGGGATCGGCGCGGCAATGGGGGCCGTAGCCACTTTGGCGTCGTCTGCCTTGAGATGGCCGCGTGGCGCCGCCGGCCGTGGGGCCTGCGCGCATGCGGTGATCAGGAGGGGCAGCAACAGGGCCAGCGCGATGCGTGTGTTCATTCAGGTGCCGTCAAGGGTCGCCCGGTCATGTTAAACGTTTGTGCTTGAACTTCAATCCTTTCATGCGGCGGCGTAACAATCGTTTGGCATGGTCTGCCGGTCAGCGCAAGCGGCGCACCTGCCGGATGTAGGCGGCCTTCCGGTAGGTCGGCGGCAGGGCTTGCAGGGCGGTCATGGCGGCCTGCTCGGTGGCGTAGCTGCCGGTGATGACACCGACCCGGTGGCGCTCGCCCAGGTGCGTGCTGTAGATGCGGATGTCGGCCTCGGGCAGGGCGGCGCGGGCCGCGTCGAGCTGGTGTTCGAGGTCGGTGTAGTCCAGGTCGGTGTTGGTGTGCAGCTGGATGAACCAGTGTGCATCCGGCGCGCCGGCCATCCAGGCGGCCTGTGCCGCGAGGGCGGCGCGCGCGCGCGGGCCGAAGTCGGCCACGGCGGGGTCGGCGCCGGGCGCCGGCACGACTGGGGCGCTGACCGTCACGGCAGTGGGGCGTTCGGTGATGGCGGCCAGCGTGGCCGGCGCCGCCTCGCTTTGGGCGGCGAGCGTGGTCGTGACGACCTCGGCCGCGGGTTTGGCCGCCGGTGCAGGCGGTTTGGCCGGTGGCGCGGGGGCGGGCTTGGCGGATGGTGCGGTGGCGGGGGCGGCTGCGGGGGGCGCCGCGGGCAGGGTGCCTGGCTGGGCCGGGGGCGGGGAGGCGAGTTGAGGTGCAACCCGTGCGACCTCCGTCACGGGCGCGCCGCCGGTGGCGAGCCAGCGCGGGATGACGAGGGCGGCGACGGCACCGGCCGCGGCGGCCGCGACCAGCGGCCACGGCGTGCGCCGTGGGCGGGGGCGGACGTACTCGGCGTCGTGGGCGGCGGCGGTGACATGGGCGGGGGCGACCACGTGTCGGTTCTGGCTGTAGGCGGCGAGCAGGGATTTGTCGGCCAGCACGTTGATGCGCCGAGTCAGCCCTTCGGCGATGCGTGCGATGTGGCGCGCGGCGGCGGGACTGAACACCGCGGGGCCGCGGTAACCGGCGGCGTGCATGCGGAAGTCGAGATAGGCGGTGACCTCGTCCGGGCGCAGCGGGCTGAGCCGGAAATGGTGGGTGATGCGGTCCTTGAGCTGGCGCATGTCGCGCCCGTCGAGCAGGGTGTCGAGTTCGGGCTGGCCGAACAACACCAGTTGCAGCAGCTTGTGGCGGCCGGTCTCGAGGTTGGAGAGCAGGCGGATCTGTTCGAGCGAGGCCGGCGGCATGGCGTGGGCTTCGTCGATGAGCACCACGACGCGGCGGCCGTCGCCGTGGCGGCGGACGAGGTCGTCCTGCACCGCGCCGAGCAGCGCGCCGGCACGGTCGCTACCCAGCGACAGGCCGAGCTCGGTGGCAATGGCCTGCAGCAGCGCGTCCGGGGCAAGGCTGGGGTTGGCCAGGTAGACGGTATCGACGGTGTCGGGCAGGCGTTCGAGCAGTACCCGGCACAGCATGGTCTTGCCGGCACCGACTTCGCCGCTGACCTTGACGATGCCTTCGTCGTGCACGATGGCGTAGAGCAGCGCGTCGACGGTGGCGCCGCGCTGGGCGCCGGTGAAGAAGAAGTCGGTGAGCGGGGTGAGGCGGAAGGGGGCTTCGCGCAGGCCGTAGTGGTCGAGATACATGGCGGCGGGCCTTACTGAACGGGGCTGCCCTGCGGCCGGGGCAGGCCGAGGGTGTCCATGCGGTTGTACAGGGTGGTGCGGTTGATGCCGAGCAGGCGCGCGGCCTTGCTGACGTTGCCGTCGGCCAGGCGCAGCGCGGCTTCGACATAGGCGCGCTCCTGGGTCTTGAGGGCGTCATCCAGGCTGAACGCGGGGGCCGTCTGCAGTTGCGCGATGGCGTCGGATACCAGTGTGTCGAAGATGTCGAGCGGCGTCGACGGGGCGTCGGGCGGCGTGCCGATGCGGTGGTCGCGATCGAGCTCGTCGGCCAGCAGGGCCGCATCGACCGCTGGCACCGGGGTGCTTGGTCTGCAGCCGGATGACGATGTTTTTCAGCTCGCGCACACGTGCCGGGGAAGTCGTAGTCAGGCCACAGGCTGCGGCCGGTTCGTCGAAGGCGTGAAGGCGGGTTGGCGGGTCTGTGCGGCGAAGCGGGCGCGGAAGTGGTCGAGCAGCAGCAGGCGGTCACGGCCGAGCTCGCGCAGGGGCGGCACGCGCAGGGTGAATACGCTGAGGCGGTGGTACAGGTCGGCGCGGAAGCGCTGGCGTGGACTTCGGCGCGCAGGTCGCGAGTTGGTGGCCGCCAGCACGCGCGCGCGCGGCTGATGCGGGTCGGGTTTCGCCGACGCGCTGGAACTCACGCCGTTTTCGAGCTTCCCGCAGCAGCGGGCTGCAGTTCGAGGGAGCAACTCGCCGATCTCGTCGAGCAGCAGACAGCCGTCGCCAGCTTCTTCAAAGTAGCCGGCGCGCTGGCCGGCGGCACCGGTGAAGGCACCGCGGGCATGGCCGAACAGGGCCGCTTCGATCAAGTGGGGGGCAATGGCGGCGCAGTTGAGGGTCAGGAAGGGACGCTCGCGGCGCGTGCTGGCCCGTGCAGTTGCTTGGCGACACGCTCCTTGCTGGCGCCAGTTCGCCTTCGATCAGGATCGGAAAGGGGGCGTCGGCAAACTGCTCGATACGGTCGAGTACCGTGAGCATGACCGGGCTGACGCCGATCAGGCCGCCGTCGGTGGCGCGGGCGCCGGGGACGGCGCGGGCGGCGTCGAGGCGTATGCAGGATCTTGCGCAGATAGGCGGGGTCGGCTGGTTTGGCGACAATTCGTTGCGAGGGTGCGGGCATGGCGCGCGTTGCCTTCGTCGCTCGACCGGAGGACGATGATCTGCATCTGGGGCGCATGGGCGAGCAGGTCGCCGATGAGGGCGAAACCTTCGTCGGCGCGATGCGGAGCGGGCGGTGGTCCCAGGTCGACCAGCGCCAGCGGCGGCAGCGACGGCGGCGCACGGACCCGGTCGAGCAGCCTGCCGGCGGTGGGCGCGGTCAGTATGGTGAAGTCCGCCTCCAGCAAGGCGCTGAGCGTTCGACGATCAGCTCGTCGTCGTCGATGAAATCAGCAGGGCAGGGCGCTGGGATATGGGGTTCCGGAGCAAAGTGATCGGACAAGCCAGTGTAGCGGAATCGACACACTGCAGCCGTGATGCACTGCCGCATCTTGTCGGCATGTAGCGGGAGCCTCTGCTAGAATGCCGCTTTTCCAACGATATCAGGCGTTTCGGTAGCCGATCGCGAAGAAGAGCGCTGGTTGAGCTGCGGCAGGTGCGATTCGCCTATGGCGAGCGCGAGATCCTGTCGGGCATTGACCTGACCGTCCATCGCGGCCAGTTGGTGGCGATCATGGGGGGCAGCGGCTGTGGCAAGACCACGCTGTTGCGCCTGATCGGCGGCCAGCTCAAGGCCTCGGCGGGATCGGTGCGGGTCGATGGACAGGAACTCGGCGGAGCTGAACACGGCGCAGCTGTATGCGCTGCGCCGCCGCATGGGCATGCTGTTCCAGTTCGGGGCTGTTTCGACATGTCGGTGTTCGACAACGTGGCTTTTCCGCTGCGCGAACACGCGCGCCTGCCCGAATCGATGCTGCGTGACCTGGTGCTGATGAAGCTGCGGGCGGTGGGCCTGCGCGGCGGTAATACGCTGATGCCGTCGGAGCTGTCCGGCGGCATGGCGCGACGGAGGTGGCGCTGGCGCGGGCGATTGCGCTCGATCCGATGCTGATCATGTACGACGAGCCGTTTGCCGGCCTCGATCCGATTCGCTGGGGGTGATCGGGCGGCTGAGTCCGCCGCCTCAGCGGCGATGCGCTGGGCGCGGCATCGATCATGGTGACCCCACGATGTGGCCGAGTCGCTGTCGATCGTCGACTACGTGTATTTCGTATCCGACGGGCGCATCGTGGCGCAGGGCACGCCGGATGAAATCCGCGCCTCGAAGGATGCGTTCGTGCATCGAGTTTCGTGCATGCCGAGCCCGACGAGGCCGGTACCATTCCGGCGGCTGCCGAGCCGATTGGGGACGTGTTGATGGGCAAGGTGGCCTCATGATCCGGCGCATTGGTGCGATGCTCATCGATGGCATCTGGCGGCTGAGGTTCGCGACCCGCTTCCTGTTTTTGCTGCTGCGCCTATTCCGGGCAGTCCTTCGGGCGGCTGCACCTGACGCTGCGCGAGATCTATTTCCAGCGGTGTGCTGTCGCTGCTGATCATCCTGGTGGCGTCGGGCCTGTTCGTTGGCCTGGTGCTTGGCCTGCAGGGCTACGAGACCTTGCAGCGCTACGGCTCGAGCGAGGCGCTCGGGGTGCTGGTGGCCTTGTCGCTGACGCGCGAACTCGGGCCGGTGGTGGCGGTCTGCTGTTTGCCAGTCGCGCTTCGGTTCGGCAGTGACCGCCGAGATCGGCCCCTGATAAGCCACCGAGCAGCTCAAGGCCATGGACGCTGATGGCGGTCAATCCCATTGCCCGCGTGGCCGTACTCCCGCGCTTGCACCAGGGTGGGGTGATTTCCATGCCGATCCTGGCCGCGCTGTTCTCGGCGATGGGGATTCTCGGCGGCTGGCTGATCGGGGTGGCCTTCATCGGGGTCGACGACGGCGCGTTCTGGTCGCAGATGCAGGCCGCAGTGGACATCGCTATGACATCTCAATGGGGTCATCAAGAGTTTCGTGTTCGGTGTGGCGATGCTCCCTGATCGCCGTCTTCGAGGGCTGACTGTGTGCCCACGGCGGGGGAGTTCGCCCGGGCCATTACCCGCACTGTGGTGAGTTCGGCGCTGGCCATCCTGGCGCTGGATTTTGTACTGACATCTTTCATGTTCCGGGGCCAGTCATGAGCCGCTCAACGATCGACCTGTGGGTCGGGATCTTCGTCTGATGGGCTGTGCTGCCCTGCTGTTTCTGGCGCTCAAGGTGGGCAATCTGTCCGCCTCGAGTTTTGCCGAGAACTACACCGTCGAGGCACGCTTCAGCAACATCGGCGGGCTCAAGGTGCGCGCGCCGGTGAAGGTGGCCGGGGTGGTGGTGGGGCGGGTGTCCGACATCCGCTACGACAACGAGCGTTTCGAGGCGGTGGTGAGCCTGGCGCTGGAGGTGGCTACGCCGTTCCCGCGCGATACCATCAGTGCCATCCTGACCTCCGGCCTGCTCGGCGAGCAGTACATCGGACTGGAGCCCATGCGACGAGCGCAATCTGCAGGCAGGCGATACCCTCAAGATTACGCAGTCGGCCGTCGTTCTGGTAGTCAGTCAGTTCCTGTTCGACAAAGGCGGCCGAGGCGCCGCAGCAATGAGATGGGTGGGCGTATGACCGACATGACGACTCTTCGCCAGCCGCTGGCGGCGCTGGCTGCGGCACTGGTGCTGGCCGGCTGTGCCACCACTGGCGACGATCCGCGCGATCCGTGGAAGGCTACAACCGTGCCATGTATTCCTTCAATGAAGGCGTGCCGGGACAAGGCGGTGTTCAAGCCGCTGGCGATCGGCTACACGACGAGGTGGCCCGCTGCCGGTGAAGAGGTCACTGTGGGCAACTGGCCTTCTTCGGCAACATCGAGGATGTCTGGACCGGTGTGAACAACCTGCTCCAGGGCAAGGGGGCGACGGCGCCTCGGATCTGGGACGGGTGCTGATCAACACCACGCTGGGCATTTCGGGGTCTTCGACGTGGCCACCGGATAGGCATCGAGCGGCAGGGACCTGGGCCGGACGCTGGCGGTGTGGGGCGTTGGCGACGGGCCGTACTTCGTGGTGCCGTTCTTCGGCCCGCGCACCTTGCGCGACGCAGCCGCCCTTGCCGGCCGATCTGTACGGCAACAGCTGGGCGCAGCCGACCGACATCGCCGCGCCGCAATTCAGCCACCGGCCTGAAAATGGTGCATGCCCGGGCGAGCCTGCTGGGCGCCGACCGGGCGGCCTCACAGGGCAGCAGCCTCGACAAATACGCCTACATCCGCGACTTCTACCTGCAGCAACGCCGGTACCGAAATCTACGATGGCAACCGCCGCGCGAGCGTTTGACGATGCCCGGGCCCCGGCTGCGGAACAACGCGATCCACGCCGTCGAAGCCGATGGCGTGGCTGCGGGTGCGATGCGCCTCGAACTGGCCGGCCTGACCGGATCCGGCCGCTGACGAATCAACAAGAACACGAAAATTGGCAGGAATGAACATGTTTGGACGTAAAGCCCTGGTGATCGGGTTGGTGTGGTTGATGAGCATGAGCGCCTGGGCGGCACCGTCGCCCGATGCGCTGGTGCGTATTGATGGACGAGGATGCTCGAGATCGTGCGCCAGGACAGGCCATCCAGTCCGGGCGATGCCTCACGGGCCGCGGCGCTGGTCGATCGAAGGGTGCGCCGTACGACTTCGCATCAAGCTCGCTGGCCGTTGGCCGCGGCTGGCCGCCTGGCGCGCGCGACCGCCTGATCGGCGAGTTCCGCACGCTGCTGGTGCGCACCTATTCCAACGCGCTGACCCAGTACCGCGACCAGCAGATCGACTTCAAGCCCCTGCGAGGCAAGGCCGGCGACACCGACGTGACGGTGCGCACCGAGTGCGTCAGCCGGGCGCCAGCGCCGGTCGAGATCGACTACGCTCGAGAAGCAGGGCGAGAACTGGAAGATCTCGACGTGATCGTGGCCGGCGTGTCGCTGGTGACCGCTTCACCGAAGCTCGTTTGCCTCCGAAATCCGCAGCGGTGGCATCGACGGCCCTGATGCGAAGCGCTCGAGGCCAAGAACGACACCGCTGGCCGGACCCGCCGAAGTGACGGCAGGCACGCAGGCCGACTGGCGGCCCTCCGGCCCCGAAGCGCTGGAGACGGCGGGCGCAGCCCAGCCGAGGCGCGCCGTGCAGTGGCCGACATCCGCGCGCGTCGACCTGTCGGGCGTGCCCCAGGCCGATTCGGCCGAGCTGGCCGTGCTGCTCGACCTCGTACAGGAGCCGCCCGGCGCGACAGTCATCGACCTCGTCGGCATGCCGGCCGGCTTGCGCAGCCTGGCCGACCTCTATGTGGCGTGACCGACCTGTTGCCTGAACGAGGCGGCGCCTGGCGCGCCAGGCGACGCGGCGATCCGTATTGCCGGGGTGCGCAGCGCGGCGCGCTCAAGGCGCTCGATGGTGTGGATCTGGAGGTGCGTCAGGGCGAATTCTTTGGCCTGCTCGGCCCCAATGGCGCCAGCGCCGAGACCACGCTTCAGAGGATTTCCTACGCACTGGCCGGTGTGGCGCGGGTCGACGAGGAGCTCGCTGGCGGTGATGCGGTCACGACGTGGCCGACTACCACCGCCAGGCGCAGCGCAAGCGGCGTGGTGCGCGGGAACTGGTGTTCGACCGCCTTCACCGTGCGCAAGCCTCTTCCTACAGTCAGGTTCTTCGGCATCCGCCGCAACGACGCCTGGATCGAGCAGATCCTCGCCCAGCCTCGACCTCACCCCGAAGGCCAACATAACATGCGCATGCTCTCCGCGAGCAGCATGAAGCGGCGGGTGCTGGTGGCTGGGCGCTGGTGCATCGCCCGCCAGTCGTGCTCGAGCGGGCGAGCCGCGGGCGTGGATGTCAGGTGCCGGGCCTGTTCGCAGTTCGTCGCCGGCTCAATGCTGACGGCCATACCATCATGCTCACCACCGCATTACCTCGAGGAAGCGCAGACCCTGTGCAGCATCTGTCATGTCAAGGCGGGGCGGGTGGTGGCATCGACACCACCGACAACCTGCTCAAGCGCTGCCGCACCCTCGCAGGGTGCACTCAACTGCGCCAGTCAGCCTCGACTATGCCCGGTGCGCGATGCCGGACTGCGGCTGGTCGGTTCCCTTCGAGTCAGGCGGATCGAGGATGTATCAGCTCCTGCTTCCGCCATTCGGCCTGACCAGCGGGCAGATCGAAGAGATTGTTACCTCAGCGCGAACCAGACCTCGGAGTCTTCATGGGGGTGAAGTCTGCCGCGCCTGGTGTCAGGTTTCAGGCGTGACCTCTGTACCCTGCTGTACAAGGAAATCTGCGCTTCCGCAAGGAGGTTGTCTTTCCGGGCCGTGAACGCGCCGGTGCTCACCCGCGGTGCTCTTATCACTGCTGATGCTTCTCGCATGTGCTCGACCGCCCGTAATACGGTCTGCTCGGCGATGTGCCCTACACCGTGTCCTCGGGTGCCCGGCCTGCGTCTGATGATGTCGGTGCTGCGAACGCAACTGCCAATACCTCACTCCTCGCTCTCATCCCGAGCAGATGCCGGCAACATCGTGTTCATGCTGCTGCCGCCGATCGACTACCGCGAGTTTTCGCCGCCTACGTGCTGGCCGCCATGTTGCGCGGCGCCTTCGGTGGCGTGGGGGTGATGCGGTGTCGCTGCTGATGAATTCTCGCTGCCGGTCGTAGCTCAGGCTGGATCATCGCCCTGCCTTGCTCGGCGGCGCCATCCTCGCGTCTTTCGGCATGATCGCCGGCATCTGATGGCTCAGTTCAGCCAGCTCTCGGCCTTCCCCAGACTTCTGTTCATCACCGCTGACCATGCTCTCGGGTGTGTTCTCTCGATTCACTCGCTGCCGCCGGGTAAGCGCGGCGAACGGTGTCGCACCTGAACCCGTTTTTCTACATGATCGACGGCTTCCACCTTCTGGCCTTCTTCGTGGGAGGTCGGATGTGTCGCCGTGGATCAACCCTGGGTGTGGTGCTCGCCTCTGCCGTCGTGCTCGCCGTGCTCACGCTGTCGATGCTCAGCGCGCGGCCTACAAGTGCGCGCCTGAGTAGCCGATGCACCACCATTCGCGATCTGATTGATGCTGCAGGAAGCGTATTCACATGTTGAAGCCACCAGAATGCCCGCCTGATCAGCAAGGCCTGCCCTGCGAATTCGTCCAGATCAAGGGCCCGACGACGGCGTCCACTACCGGCGTGGCGGTCAGCGCCGAGTTCGCCGGCAAGCCCAAGGTGCGCCGCCTGAGCGGTCTATGCCACGCTCGGGCCGCTGATGGGTAACAAATCCATGCGGTTGCAGACCTACACGCCCGAAGCAATGGGCCACGGTGCGCCAGGGAACTGGGGCTGTAAGCGCGCGCTTCGGACAAACTGCTGATTACCGGCACCACTGACCGGTGAAGCGCGCATCTCCGGCTCCCAGAACGCCGCGCTGCCGATTCTCTGTGCCGCACTGCTCACGCGCGAGCCGGTAGGCTTCGCAGTAATGCCGCAGCTGCGGGATATTCGCACCCTGTGCTGGCGCTGATCGCGCAGATGAGGCGTCAAGGTCGACCGCGACGGGCCGCCGGCACCCGTCACGCTCGACGCCCAGCGCTCTGAACAATCCGGTCGCGCCCTATAGGCGGGTCAAGACCATGCGCGCCTCCCATCTCTGGTGCTCGGCCCCGCTGGTGGCATCGCTGTGGCGAACCCGCGAAGCCTGCCCAGCAGTTGCGCCATCGGCGCGCGGCCGATGGACCAGCGTAAGGCCTGCGATGGCAAACAGGTCAAGGTCGAGCTGGCGACATCCATGCCGAGGTTACCCGCCTGAAGGGCGCGCGCCTGTTGCGCAGTATGGTGACCGTGACCGGCACCGAAAACCGCTTATGATGGCCGCCTGCTGGCCAGGGGCGAGACGGTGATCAAAGCGCGCGCGCGAGCCGGGTGGTCGACCTGGCCAGTGCCTGATGGCCGTCGACCGCCGCATCTGGCGCCGGCACCGACGTGATCCGGGTGCAGGGTGTGGACGCGCTGCGGCGACCCACCAGATCATGCCGATACATCCCGGACCGGCACCTATCTGTGCCGCGGCAGCCACCGGCGGCAACATCCGCCTCACGGTGCCTCCGTCAGCCTATCTCGATATCGTGGTCGACAAGCTCCTCGACGCCGGCTGCGAGATCGATGTTGAGCGCGACGAGGATCGCCTGCGCTGCGCCGAAGCGGCTCAGGCCGTGGGCGCCGCCGCACCATCGGCCTTCCCGACCGACATGAGCCCAGTTCATGGCCATCAACTGCCGTGGCCGGACACGGCGGTGATTCGCGAGACGATCTTGAGAACCCGCTTCATGCACCGCATTCCGCGAGCTGCAGCGCCTGGGCGCGGCATCCGCATCAACCAGCCAACACCGCGTTGCGTGACCGGCGTGGCGCGAGCATCGATGGCGCCGCCAATGATGGCGCGCCACCGACCTCGCGCCTCCATGGTCTGGTGGTAGCTGGCCTGGTCGCCGACGGTGAGACGCTGATCGAGCGCATCTACCACCTCGATCGCGGCTACGAGCATCTGGAGCAAACTCAGCGCTCGGCGCTACGAGTCGAGCAGCAGGCCTGAGGCTCCGGTAAAATCCGGTTTTTGGACGAATTCAGAATCCTGTGTCCGGCATCACGATCGCCCTGTCCAAGGGACGCATCTTCGAAGAGACGCTGCCGTTGCTGGCGGCGGCGGGTATCACGCCGACCGACGACCCGGAGAAATCCGCAAGCTGATCATCGGCACCAACCGGCCCGATGTGCAGCTGGTGTCGTGCGCGCCAGCGGCGCCGACCTATGTGCAGTACGGCGCGGCCGACATGGGCATCGCCGGTCGCGATGTGCTGATCGAAGCATGGCAGCGCCGGCCTGTATCAGCCGCTGGATCCGGAGCATTTGCGCGCTGTCGGGTGTGCGTGGCGGTGCGCGCAAAGGCTTCGACTACACGCGCGTCGCAGCCGAGGCCAGCGCATCCCGCGTGGCCCGCCAAGCCTCAGATCGCGCGCAGGCATTTCGCCCGGCAAGGGTGTACTACGTCGACCTGGTCAGCTCTATGGCTCGATGGAGCTGGCGCCGCTGGTTGGGTCTGTCCGATGCGATCGTCGACCTGGTGTCCGCCGGCAGCACCACCGCGCCAGCAGCCTCGAGCGGTCGGGGCTATCACCCTGATCAGCTCCCGGCTGTGGTGGTCGGCATCAGGCCGCTCCCAAGGTCAAGCGCGCGCTGCTGCAGCGGTCATCGACGCCCCCTGCCCGGAGCCGTCACGCTATGAACGCCGCCCTGATCCGTCGCCTCGATTCCGCGCCCCCTGATTTTCTCGCCACGCTCGACGCCTTGCTGGCCTTCGAGGCGGCACCGGTCGCGGTCAGCTTGCGGTCACGCCACGACATCCTCGCCGCGGTGCGCACGCTCGGCGACCCCGCGGTGATCGGCTACACCGCGCGCTTCGACCGGCTCGACGTCAACCACATGTCGGCGCTGGAGTTGCCGCGTCATGTGCTCGAAAGATGCCCTGGCCACCTTGCCCGAGGCGCAGCGCGCCGCCCTCGAAGTGGCCGCCGGCCAGGTCGGGGCTATCACCACCGCCAGATGGCCGAATCCTGGGTTCACGAAGCGGATGGCACGCGCCTGGGCCAGATCGTCACCCCGCTTGATCGGGTCGGCCTGTAATGCCGGGCGGGCGCGCGTCCTACCCCAGTTCGGCGGTGCTGATGAACGCGATCCGGCCAAGGTGGCCGGGGTGGGCAAGCTGATCATGGTGGTGCCGACGCCGGACGGCGAACGCAATCCGCTGGTGCTGGCCGCCGCCGCCATCACTGGCGTCGATCGCGTGTTCTCATCGGTGGCGCACAGGCTGTGGCGCACTGGCCTACGGCACGCAGACCATCCACCGGGTGGACAAGATCGTTGGGCCGGGCAATGCCCGCATGGCAGCCTCGGCCAAGCGGCGCGTGTTCGGCACGGTCGGCATCGACATGGTCGCCGGCCCCTCCGAAGTGCTGGTCATCTCCGATGGCAGCGGCAACCCCGACTGGGTGGCCATGGACCTCTTTGCCCAGGCCGAGCATGACGACCTGGCGCAGTCGATTTTGCTGTGCACCGACGCCGCTTTCATTGACGCGGTGGCGGCGTCCATCGCCAAGCTGCTGCCCGAGATGCCGCGCCGCCAGACCATCGCCACCTCGCTGGCCAACCGCGGTGCGCTGATCCATGTCCGCGACCTGGACGAGGCCTGCGCCATCGCCAACCGCATCGCGCCCGAGCACCTCGAGCTGTCGATGGAAAACGCCGAAGACTGGATCGGCAAGATCCGCCACGCCGGTGCGATCTTTGTTGGCCACTGGTCGGTCGAGGCGCTGGGCGACTACTGCGCCGGGCCGAACCATGTGCTGCCCACCATGCGCAGCGCGCGCTTTTCGTCGCCGCTGGGGGTGTATGACTTCCAGAAGCGCACCAGCCTGATCCAGGTGTCCGAGGCCGGCGCGCAGACGCTGGGCCCGATCGCGGCGACGCTCGCCGACGGCGAGGGGCTGCAAGCGCACGCGGCGTCGGCGCGGTATCGGGTGAAAGCGTAGCCCGTATGCAGGCCGCAGGCCGGAATCCGGGGCCGGTGTGGTGGTCGGGAAGGGTTTTTCGATGCGGGGCGGTGTGCCCGGCCGGGCCGGTGGCCCCGGATTCCGCTGCGCTGCATCCGGGCTACGGCAGGCTGATTCGGCTTGCCCAGATCGCACAACAGGCCGCTGCTGCGGCCTGTTGTCGTTGACGCCGTCGGGCTTACACCAGCGTTTTGAGTGCGTCGACCAGCGCCTCGCACTCCTCGTCGGTGCCGACCGTGATGCGCAGGTAGTCGTCGATGCGCGGCAGCTTGAAGTGGCGCACGATGATCGCCCGTTCGCGCAGTGCCGCCGCCAGCGTGGCGCCAGCGCGCTTCGGATGGCGGGCGAAGATGAAGTTGGCCCCCGAGGGCAGCACCTCGAAACCGAGTTCGGTCAGGGCACGGTCGAGCCACTCGCGGCTGGCGATGACGCGCGCGCAGCTGTCGCGGAAATGCGGCTCGTCTTCCACCGAGGCAATCGCGCCGGCCTGCGCCGGGCGGCCCAGCGGGTAGGAGTTGAAGCTGTTTTTGACGCGTTCGAGCCCCTCGACCAGCTCGGCGCTGCCCACCGCATAGCCCACACGCAGCCCGGCCAGCGCGCGGGATTTGGAAAAGGTGCGGGTGACCAGCAGGTTGGGGTGGCTGTCGACCAGCGGAATGGCCGAGTCGCCACCGTAGTCGATATAGGCCTCGTCGATCACCACTGGCACCGCCGGATTGGCGGCCAGGATCTGCTCGATGGCGGTGAGCGGTAGCAGCCGGCCAGTGGGCGCGTTCGGGTTGGGGAAAATGATCGGACCGCTGCCGCCGGCATAGTCCGCCGGGTCGATCTCGAGCGTGTCGGTGAGCGGGATCGCCGTCGATGCGATGCCGAACAGCCCGCAATACACCGGGTAGAAGCTGTAGGTGATGTCCGGAAAGCGCAGCGGCGAATCGTGCTTGAGCAGGGCGACAAAGGCATGCGCGAGTACCTCGTCGGAGCCGTTGCCGACGAACACCTGAGCCGGCGTGACGCTGTGGTAGCGGGCCAGTGCGGCCTTGAGCGCGTCGGAATTCGGGTCGGGATAACGGCGCAGGTCTTCGCTGGCCGCCTGCGCGATGGCCTCGATGGCGCGCGGCGAGGGGCCGTAGGGGCTCTCGTTGGTGTTGAGCTTGACCAGCTTGTCCAGCTTGGGTTGTTCGCCCGGGACATAGGGGGTCAGGCGGCGGGCGGTGTCGCTCCAGAATCGGCTCATGGCGTGGGTTTTGGCGGGCAGTGAAAGAGACAAACTCGGCGTGGGCGATGGTATCATGACCGCCTTAACCACCAGCATTGGCCGGGGGCGAACGCGCCCGGAAGCCCTCATCATGCGGCAAGCGGACGTCACCCGTAACACCCTCGAAACCAAGATTTCGGTGCGCATCAACCTCGATGGCACCGGCGCCGCCGAGCTGAACACCGGCGTGCCTTTCCTCGATCACATGCTCGACCAGATCGCCCGCCATGGCGTCATCGACCTGGCCATCACCTGCGATGGCGACACGCACATCGACGATCATCACACCGTCGAGGATGTCGGCATCACGCTGGGTCAGGCCTTTGCCAAGGCGCTGGGCGACAAGAAGGGCATCCGCCGCTACGGCCATGCCTATGTGCCGCTCGACGAGGCGCTGTCGCGCGTGGTGGTCGACTTCTCCGGCCGTCCAGGCCTGCATTATTTCGTCGAGTACACCCGCGCACGTATCGGCAATTTCGATGTCGACCTGGCGCGTGAGTTCTTTCAGGGCTTTGTCAATCACGCCGGCGTGTCGCTGCATATCGACAATCTGCGCGGCGACAACGCCCATCACCAGTGCGAGACCATCTTCAAGGCCTTCGGCCGCGCGCTGCGCGCCGCTGCCGAGGTCGATCCCCGCCTGGCCGGCGTCGTGCCCTCGACCAAGGGCGCGCTCTGATTCGGTGCCTTTCTCTTTCCGTTGTTCTTGCAAGCGAGCACTACCATGACTGATGTGGCCGTCATCGACTACGGCATGGGCAACCTGCGTTCGGTCGAAAAGGCGATCGAACATGTCGCGGGCAGCGCCAGGGTGCGGGTTACCGATGATCCGGACGTGGTCATGCGCGCCGACCGGGTGGTCTTCCCCGGCCAGGGCGCGATGCCCGACTGCATGGCCGAGATGGAGGCACGTGGCCTGCATCAGGCGGTGGTCGCCGCGGCGGCGCAGAAGCCGTTCCTCGGAATCTGCATCGGCCAGCAGATGCTGTTCGATCACAGCCAGGAGGGTGATGTGACCGGGCTGGGTATCTTCGCCGGCCAGGTGCGCCGTTTTCCGGACGACAAGATGATCGACGCCGCAGGGCTGCGTCTGAAGGTGCCGCACATGGGCTGGAACGAGGTGTGGCACCACGGCGAACACCCCCTGTGGCGCGACATTCCGGATGGTGACCGGTTCTACTTCGTGCATAGCTACTATGTGGATCCGGAAGACCCGGCGGTAACCGCCGCCCATACCGATTACGGCCTGCGCTTTACCAGTGCCGTGGCACGGGATAACATTTTTGCGGTTCAGTTCCACCCCGAGAAGAGCGCGCGCGCCGGGTTGCAACTGCTGACCAACTTCATGCACTGGAACCCCTGAGAGCCTGAGAGGGCGCCAGCCAGAGTTTTTCTCACGTCTAGACGATTCACACCAACCGTATGCTGCTCATACCTGCTATCGACCTCAAGGACGGTCACTGCGTCCGCCTCAAACAGGGCGAGATGGACGATGCCACCGTGTTCTCCGAAGACCCCGCGGCAACGGCCCGTCACTGGCTTGCCCAGGGCGCGCGTCGCCTGCATCTGGTGGATCTCAACGGTGCCTTTGCCGGCAAGCCGGTCAACGAAGAGGCGATCAAGCAGATCGTGCAGGCCGTGGGCGATGACATCCCGGTGCAACTTGGCGGCGGTATACGTGATCTCGACACCATCGAGCGCTATCTCGATGACGGCATCAGCTATGTGATCATCGGCACCGCGGCGGTCAAGAACCCCGGTTTTTTGCAGGACGCCTGCAGCGCCTTCCCCGGGCATATCATCGTTGGCCTGGATGCCAAGGACGGCAAGGTGGCGGTCGATGGTTGGTCGAAACTTACCGGACACGATGTGGTGGACCTGGCCCTGAAATTCGAAGACTACGGCGTCGAAGGCGTGATCTACA
This sequence comes from Rhodocyclaceae bacterium, assembly GCA_041396265.1. Taxonomy (GTDB): domain Bacteria; phylum Pseudomonadota; class Gammaproteobacteria; order Burkholderiales; family Rhodocyclaceae; genus Nitrogeniibacter. Next base: position 30,559 of record JAWKYX010000007.1, on the reverse strand, counting down.
CCGATATCGGCCGTGACGGCATGCTCTCGGGCGTGAACGTCGAGGCCACGGTGCGGCTCGCCCAGGCCCTGCGGGTGCCCGTCATTGCCAGCGGCGGTATCGCTGCGATGGCCGACATCGACGCGCTGTGTGCGGTCGAGCACGAGGGCGTGACCGGTGCAATCACCGGCCGGGCCATCTACGAAGGCACGCTCGATTTCCGCGCTGCGCAGGCCCGCGCCGACGAACTGGCAGGCTAGAGATGCTCGCGAAACGGATCATCCCCTGTCTTGACGTCAGTGCCGGTCGCGTCGTCAAGGGCGTGAATTTCGTCGAACTGCGCGACGCGGGCGATCCGGTCGAGGTGGCGCGGCGCTACGACGAGCAGGGTGCCGACGAAATCACCTTTCTTGACATCACCGCCAGCTCCGATGACCGGGACATCATCCTGCACATGGTCGAACACGTGGCCGAGCAGGTGTTCATCCCGTTGACCGTCGGCGGCGGCGTGCGCACCGTGGCCGACGTGCGTCGCCTGCTCAATGCCGGGGCCGACAAGGTCAGCATCAATACCGCCGCCGTGACCAACCCCGATATCGTCGCCGAAGCCAGTGGCAAGGTCGGCAGCCAGTGCATCGTGGTGGCCATCGACGCCAAGCAGACCGCGCCGGGCAAGTGGGAGGTGTTTACCCACGGCGGCCGCCGCAACACCGGGCTCGACGCCATCGCCTGGGCGCAGCGCATCGAGGCGCTGGGCGCCGGCGAGATCCTGCTCACCAGCATGGACCGAGACGGCACCAAGAACGGTTTCGACCTGGGCCTGACCCGCGCCATCTCCGACGCGGTGCGCATCCCGATCATCGCCAGTGGCGGTGTCGGCACGCTCGAGCACTTGGCCCAGGGCGTCTCTGAAGGCCGGGCCGACGCCGTGCTCGCCGCCAGCATCTTCCATTTTGGCCAACACACCGTGCATGAGGCCAAGACCTACATGCGTGAGCGAGGCATCGAGGTGCGCCTATGAACGAGCTGCCCAACCGCTGGCTCAACGATATCGTCTGGGATGACCATGGCCTGGTGCCGGTCATCGCCCAGGATGCGGCGACCGGCGATGTGTTGATGTTTGCCTTCATGAACCGCGAGGCGCTGGCCCTGACCGCCGAGCGTGGCGAGGCGGTGTATTGGTCGCGCTCGCGGCGCAAGCTGTGGCACAAGGGCGAAGAGTCAGGCCACACCCAGAAGGTGCTGGAGATCCGCACCGACTGCGACAACGACGTGGTGCTGCTGAAGATCGAGCAGGCCGGCGGCATCGCCTGCCACACGGGACGCAAGAGCTGCTTCTACCAACGCCTCGGCGCGTCCGGGCAGTGGGAGGCGGCCGATCCGGTTCTGAAAGACCCGAAGGAGATTTACGGATGATCGATATCGAAGTGTTGCACCGCGTGGCCGCTACCCTTGCCGAGCGCAAGGCGGCCGATCCCGACGCGTCCTACGTCTCCAGCCTCTACGCCAAGGGAACGGACGCCATCTGCAAGAAGGTGGCCGAAGAGGCGGCGGAGACGATCATGGCCGCCAAGGATGGCAACCGCCTGCACCTGGTCTGGGAAGTGACCGATGTCTGGTTTCACACCATGGTGCTACTGGCCCACTTCGGCCTCACCGTCGATGACGTGCTGGCCGAGTTCCGTCGCCGCGAAGGCGTCTCCGGTATCGATGAGAAAAAATCGCGTAACGCAGGGTAAACCAGGCTTATGTCAGACTGCATCTTCTGCAAAATTGTGGCTGGAGACATTCCGGCCAAGAAGGTCTTCGAAGACGAGGACATGATTGTCTTTCACGACATCAACCCTGTGGCTCCGGTGCATCTGCTGGCCATTCCCAAAAAGCACATCGCTTCGCTCGCGGATGCGACGCCCGAGGACGCGCTTGTGATCGGCAAGTTGCTTCAGGTCGGGGGTCGAATGGCCATCGAGCAGGGCTGCACCGACGGCTTCCGCACCCTGATCAACACGGGGCGGGTCGGCAGGCAGGAGGTGTATCATCTGCACATTCATTTCGTTGGTGGGCCGGATGTATTGCCACCCATGTTGAAGCGTTGAGGAGTTATTAATGGGTTCATTCAGTATCTGGCACTGGCTGATCGTTCTGGTCATCGTGATGCTTGTTTTCGGCACCAAGAAGCTGCGCAACATCGGTCAGGATCTGGGCGGTGCGGTGAAGGGGTTCAAGGAAGGCGTGCGAGAGGCGGAGAGCGGCAGTGATGCGGCCAAGCCCGAGCAGCTCGATGGCAAGACCATCAACGCGGAAGCCAAGGAAAAGATCAATAACTCTTGATCGATCGCGGGTCTGACACGAGGGCGCCGACGGCTCGGCCCCTCGTTTTTGCTTTCGTCTGCGCAGGAACACCATGTTCGATATCGGTTTCACCGAACTCATGATCATCGCCATCGTCGGTCTGGTGGTGATCGGTCCCGAGCGCCTGCCCAAGGTGGCGCGTACCGTGGGGCACATGCTCGGGCGGCTGCAGCGCTATGTGGGTGATGTGAAGTCCGACATCCAGCGCGAAATGCACCTCGAAGACCTCAAGAAGCTGCAGAAGGAAATGACCGATTCGGCGCGCGACCTGGAAAACGGTCTGCGCACCCAGGCCGCGTCGGTCAAGGCCGATCTCGACGATACCGCCAAGGCGGTCGGCAGTGCAGCGGCGGGCGTGACCGCCGAGAGCAGCATCGCGGCGCCCGCAGATGACGCCTTGGCAGCGCTGAAGGATGCCGAGCGTGCCATCGCGCAAACGGTGGCCGACGATATCGCGGCAGGCCAGACGCCGCCGCGCGATGACAATCAGCTGGATCTGGGCCTCGATGCCGAGGCATCGGCCACACCGCCGAAGAAGGAGTCGAAGGCGTGAGCGAATCCAGCCAGGAAACCTTTGTTGCCCACCTGATCGAGCTGCGCGACCGGCTGCTGCGCGCCGTCGGCGCCGTGCTGCTGGTGTTCTTCTGCCTGATGCCGTGGGCCGGGCAGATCTACGACATGCTGGCCCTGCCGATGATGCAGTCGCTGCCCGAAGGTACGCGCATGATCGCCACCGGTGTGGTGACGCCGTTCTTCGTGCCGGTCAAGGTGACGCTGATGGTCGCCTTTGTCTGTGCGCTGCCGGTGGTGCTGTACCAGACCTGGGCCTTCATTGCTCCCGGGCTCTACGCGCACGAAAAGCGCCTGGCCGTGCCGCTAGTGGTGGCCAGCACGCTGTTGTTCCTTGCGGGCATGGCGTTCTGCTACTTCTTCGTCTTCAAGATGGTGTTTGCCTTCATCAATGAATTTGCGCCGAAGAGCATCACGCCGGCACCGGACATCGAGCAGTACCTGTCCTTCGTGATGACGCTGTTCATGGCCTTCGGGCTGACCTTCGAGGTGCCGGTGGCGGTGGTGCTGCTGGCCAAGTTCGGGGTGGTGAACCAGGCCAAGTTGAAGGAAGCCCGGCCCTACGTGATCGTCGGCGCCTTCGTCATCGCTGCGGTGGTGACGCCGCCGGACGTTATCTCGCAGTTCATGCTCGCCGTGCCGATGTGGTTGCTCTACGAGCTGGGGATTGTCTGCGCCCGATTCGTCGCGCCCTCGACGGGTGAGCCCGAAGCCGATGCGGCGGGCAGCGAGGTGACCCGCAGCTAACTGGCGCCCCGCTTACTGCGGGCGGGGCAGGACCGGACGGCGACCGATCTTGACCGGTACCTCGAGCACGCGGCCCTTCCGCCTCACCTGAAAGCGCGCTTCGGCGCCCGGCGCCAGTGCCGCGACCAGTTCCAGCATGCGTTGGGGGTCGGCAATCGGTTGCGCCTCGATGGCAATCAGCACATCGCCGGGCAGGATGCCGCCCTTGTCGGCCGGGCCACCGCGGATGACGCCGGCAATCAGCGCGCCGGCGGTGTCGGGCAGGCCGAACGAGCCGGCCAGCTCGGGTGTGATGTCCTGGATCTCGACCCCGATCCAGCCGCGCGTCACCCGGCCGGTGCGAATGATCTGGTCCATCACATCCTTGGCGAACGACACTGGAATGGCAAACCCGATACCCAGCGAACCGCCCGAGCGCGAGTAGATCGCGGCGTTGATGCCCACCAGCGCACCGTCGCTGTTGACCAGCGCGCCGCCGGAATTGCCCGGGTTGATGGCGGCGTCGGTCTGGATGAAGTTCTCGAAGGTGCTGATGCCCAGGTGGCTGCGTTGCAGGGCTGAGACGATACCCATGGTGACGGTCTGGCCGACGCCGAAGGGGTTGCCGATGGCCAGCACCACATCACCGACGGTCAGCGACGAGGCCGGCGCAAAGGTGACCGCCGGCAGGTCGCCACCGGCCTGGATGCGCAGCACGGCAAGATCGGTTTCCGGATCGCGACCGACCAGCGTGGCCTCGAACTTGCGCCCGTCGTTGAGCGCCACCTCGATGGCGTCCGCGGCTTCGATGACATGGTTGTTGGTCAGGATATAGCCATCGGCGCTGGCGATGACGCCGGAACCGAGACCGGAGGTGCGCTGTTCCTGTCGCGGGCCGAGGCGATCGCCAAAGAAGTGGCGAAAGATCGGGTCGTCCAGGAAGGGGCTGCGTTGCGACTGCATTTCCTTGCTGGTGAAGATGTGCACCACCGAGGGCAGGGCCGCGCGGGCGGCACGGGCGTAGGAGCCGGGGGTGTCGGCGAGGGGCGCCGTGGTGTCCGCCGGGGCGAGCTGTTGGACGGTGACGGCCGGGCCGGGCGTCGGTGCCAGTGTCAGCCAGTCGGGCTTGAAGGTCGACAGAACAAATACAATGGCCACGGCCACGGTGACCGCTTGCGCGAAGGTCAGCCACAGGCGGTGGATCATGGTCGGGGCGTCACGATGGCCTGCCGACCGAGCGAAAGGAGTGTGTTCATATGCAACTGGATGAGCTGCAGCGCTATCTCGATACGCTGCTCAATGTGGCGGCGATGAAGGATTATTGCCCAAACGGATTGCAAGTGGAAGGAAGACCCGAGGTGGGGCGCATCGTCTGCGGGGTGACCGCCAGTCAGGCGTTGCTCGATGCCGCGGTTGCGCGGGAGGCTGACGCGGTGCTGGTGCACCACGGCTATTTCTGGCGAGGCGAGGAGGCGCGCGTGGTGGGACTGCGCAAACGGCGCCTGAAAACGTTGCTGACCCATGACATCAGCCTGCTTGCCTATCACCTGCCGCTCGATGCGCACCCCGACCTGGGTAACAACGCGCAATTGGCGCGGCACATGGGTTGGACGACGACCGGTGCCTTTGGCGAGCAATCGCTGGGTCTGGTCGGCGAGGTGCCGCAGGTGGTGAGCGCGGACGACATTGCCGGGCAACTCAGCCGTGTTCTTGGACGCGAAGCGATGCGGGTGGGCGACGGCGCGCGCCCGGTGCGTCGGGTGGCGTGGTGCACCGGTGCGGCACAGTCGATGTTTGAATCGGCGATCGCGGCCGGATGTGATGTGTTCGTGTCCGGAGAAATCTCCGAGCCGACCGTGCATCTGGCGCGTGAATCCGGTGTGCCCTACATTGCCGCGGGCCATCACGCGACAGAGCGCTACGGGGTGCAGGCGCTGGGAGAGCATCTGGCCAGACAGTTCGGACTGGATTGCCCCTTCGTGGATGTGGACAACCCGGTCTGAGCGGGTGTTTGACCAGGTGGGCCGCGGCGCGCTTGGGTCAGTTGTCGCGTTTGCGGTTGAAGCCGCCGAGCAGTTCGGTGGCGGTAAAGCCATCGTCCTCGCCGTCGCCGTCGAGGCCGGCCGGCTTGGTCGGCGGTGGCGTCTCGGTGGATGTCGGGGCGTTGGCCTCCGTTTCGGACACATCCTCAGGAGGCGGCGTGTCCCCCGATTCGAGATGGAAATCGAGATCGGGCAATGTGGTTTCCGACAGCGACGGCGGGATGTCGGTGTCGTCGAAGTCGAGGACCGGCTCGGTGGTGCCGGCGTCGAGAGGGGCGCTGAAATCGATGGGAGGCTCTTCCGGCGTGATCGCCTCGGCCTCTGGTGCGGCGCGTTCGGGCACGGGGGCGACGGCCGCTGGCGGGAGGTCGATGCTGCCGGTGTAGGGGCCGAGCTGGTCCTCGAGCACGGCCATGAGCATCAGCAGGTCATCGACCACGGCGATCGGGAAGCCCTGCCGGGCGCCATCGCGGTTGTCGCGCAGCAGCCGCTGGATGTAGGCCTGGCAGTCGTCGGTCATCCAGGTGTCGGTGAGCATCTTGACGATGTGCGGCATCTGCTCGACCGTCTCGGTGGTCTGGCGGGCGCTATCGAAGTCGTCCCAGTCGACGACCTTGACGTTGAAGGTCTTGTTGAGCTGGCGGGTAATGACTTCGAAGTCATCGCGCATGTCGGCGGTGCGATAGACCTCGAGCAGCTTCAGCCAGGGTGCGACAGCCTGTTTGGGGTTGTTGCGAATGAACTCGGCCAGTGTTTCGGCCGCACCCTGGATGCGGCCGAAGGACATCATGATGTCGGCCAGCTCGACGGCGGATTCATGCTCGGCCGTCAGGTCGGCTTCGTCGATCGTGATGGGAGCAACGCTTTCCTGTAGTTCGGCCGGGGCTGAGCCATCCCATTTGATGGGTGAGAAGTCGAAGCTGCCATGCCCTTTTCCGGAGAGTGGCGCTTCCGTCGCGGTTGTGTCCGTGTCGGGCGGCGTCTTCGTTTCAATGGCGTTGATGTCGTCATCCGCCCTGTGCCGCCGACGACTGATCAGCCATGCGCCGAGCGCAAGAGCAAGCAGGCCGGCGAGGAGCGCGGGCATCCACGCCTGGAGCGATTGCCACCATGAGCGGGCAGGTGGGGCGTCCGCTGGCGCAGGCTGCGGTGTCGGTTGTGCGCCGGGCGGGACCGTTGCGGTGGTGGCTGGCGGAGCAGATGGCGCGCCCGCGTCAGGCGGGGCGCTGCCCTGTTGTTCGCGTTGCTGCGCGAGCTCAGCGGCCAGCGCCTGCTGGAGCGCCTCGATGCGCTCGATGCGGTCGTTGAGCTCGAGGCGGGCGGTGATTTGTTGATCGAGCACCATGATCAGGCGCTGTTCACGCCGCAGCATGTCGCGCTCGGCGTCCGTTGTGCGCTCGATTCGACCAGGGTCGCCCAGCTGGTGCGACAGCTTGAAGCCATCGAAACTGGCGCTGTCGCCAGACAGGCTGAGGCGGTCGCCGGGGGGCGGAGCATCGGCGCCGGGCGGCTCGCCCGCTGTAGCTCGGTCAGGCGTGATGGCCGGGAGGGGCGTCGCCGCCGGGAGGGCGGGCGCGGGCGGCGTGGCCGGCTTCGGCGGTTCGGGGGGCGGGTGTGCGGCGACGATCGCGTTGCGGTCCGGCAGGATGAGCGTGGTGCCGGCGGCAAGCCTCTGCCGGGACGAGCGGATGCTGCGGTCTGCGCGATTGAGTGCGCGGGTGGCGCGGATGAAGCCGATCCGGTCCTTGCGGCTCGAGGGGTAGAGCTGTCGTGCGAGCTGGTTGATCGACGCGCCATCGGGCAGCGTCCACGCCCGCCCCAGGTCGTTTGCCGATAGCGGGGCGGCGGACGGCGGCGCTGCCACCGGCGCCGGGCGCGACACCGTTGGCGCTGCCGGCAGGGCGAGGGCGCTCACTGGTGATGGCAGCAGCAAGGTGTAGGTGCGTTTGAAGCGGGCGCTGCAGGTTTCTTCCAGCGTTAGCCGGATGATCGGATCGTGAATCGCCTGCTGGCGCGAGACCACCGCGACAGGGGCGCCATTGCGCAGCCCGATGGCGACCTGAGCGTTGCGCAGCACGGGGACGCCGTCGGCCGAGTCGCCGGCGACAATGCGCAGACAGTCGCTGCCTTCGTTGGGCTTGATGCCGTGGAGGCGGATTTCCGCGCGAAACGGCTCGCCGATGGCAGATTGACTGAGGATGTCGCCGAAGCCGATGGCGTGCACTGCGCCGGCGCTGGAGGCCAGAATGCAATGCACCAGCAGGGACTTAACAGGCGACAACTTCATCGTTCAATCAGAAAAGCCTTATGAATTCAGGCGATCGCGGTAATAGTTGAAGCTCATTGTAATGAAGTTGTTGGCGTTTTGGCCTTTTGTCATGCGTTCGTGCACAAAAATGCACAATCGGGCTCTCGTCGGCGCATGAGGCGGGGCGGGACGAGTCGCGGTATGATGGTTCTGTGTTCCATACGAGTGCGTACGTTTTATGAACGCCAAATTGTCCGGCGGTGTCGGCCGCCAGCGTGCCCAAGTGCGACGTATCGAGATCGAGGGTTACTTTCGCGATGACGGGTTGGTGGAGCTTGAGGCGACCCTGGTCGACGTCAAGGATATCGATTACCCGCTCGCTGCCGGTGTGCGCAGGCAGGGCGATCCGGTGCATCGCATGCGGGTGTCGGTGTTGATCGACCGGATGTGCACGATTCTCGATGCCCATGCCGAATCGGAGTGGGTGCCTTACCCCGGTAGCTGTGAGCGGATCGCGCCGGCCTACGATGCCCTGGTCGGGATGAATCTGATGAAGGGATTTCGCGATGCGGTGCGCGCGCAGTTCTTCGGTATCGATGGATGCAGCCACATCACCGAACTCTTGCTGAGCCTGCCGACGGCGGCGGTGCAGACGTTCGCCACCTTCATGAAGGACAACGCGGATTCGGCGGAGAAACCCTTTCAGCTGGACCGCTGTCATGCCCTGGCGACGGATGGCGAGACCGTGCGCCAGTACTACCCGGCGTGGTATCGCGCGCCGAAGCGTGTCTCGGACGGTGCCGATGATGGCGAGGCCTGAGCCGCCGCGGACGGATGTTGCAGTGCATGGGGAAAGGTCGCGGGCGGCGCGAATTCGGTTATAATTACGGGGCTTTCGCCTTGCGTAACTCAATGCGCCTTGCGAATGTGTCGAACGCATCGGCGCTTGCCGCCGCTGCAACGGCATCTGCCGGACGAGGGAGATCGGCAGCTGTCGTGGGGCATGGCCCCGAATTGACCCGTTCAACCTAATGTCCGCGCGCTCTTTGCGGAGACGCGGCTTCCATCGAAGGGCAACCATGAAGATTCATGAGTATCAGGCAAAAGAGCTGCTGAGAAAGTATGGCGTCGTCACCCCGCGTGGCATTCCGTGCTTCTCGGTGGACGAGGCGGTCAAAGCGGCCGAAGAGCTGGGGGGCAAGATCTGGGTGGTGAAGGCTCAGATCCACGCCGGTGGCCGTGGCAAGGGCGGTGGCGTCAAGCTCGCCAAGTCGATCGACGAAGTGAAGGCGCTGGCCGGTGAAATCCTCGGCATGCAGCTGATCACGCACCAGACCGGTGCCGAGGGCCAGAAGGTCCGTCGCCTGCTGATCGAAGAAGGCGCCGACATCCAGAAGGAATACTATGTCGCCGCGCTGACCGATCGCGCGACCCAGAAGGTTGCCATGATGGCTTCCTCCGAAGGTGGCATGGACATTGAGGAAGTCGCTGCCAAGACGCCGGAGAAGATCATCAAGGTCTTCGTCGATCCGCTCGTCGGCCTGACCGATGCGCAGGCGACCGAGCTGGCCACGGGCATTGGCGTGCCGGCCGGCTCCGTCGACAAGGCAGTCGATACGCTCAAGAAGCTCTACACCTGCTACATGGAAACCGATGCCTCGCTGGCGGAAATCAACCCGCTGATCCTCGAAGGCAACGGCAACATCAAGGCGCTCGACGCCAAGTTCAATTTCGACTCCAACGCGCTGTACCGTCATCCCGAGATCGTCGAGTACCGCGATCTGGATGAAGAGGACGCGGACGAAATCGAAGCCTCCAAGTACGACCTGGCCTACATCAGCCTCGATGGCAACATCGGCTGCCTGGTCAACGGTGCCGGCCTGGCCATGGCCACCATGGATACCATCAAGCTGTTCGGCGCCTCGCCGGCCAACTTCCTGGACGTGGGTGGCGGCGCCACCACCGAGAAGGTCACCGAAGCCTTCAAGATCATGCTCAAGAACCCCAAGGTGAAGGGCATCCTGGTGAACATCTTTGGCGGCATCATGCGCTGCGACACCATCGCTACCGGCGTGGTCGCGGCAGCCAAGGAAGTCAATCTCTCCGTACCGCTGGTGGTGCGCATGAAGGGGACCAATGAAGACATCGGCAAGAAAATTCTCGCCGAGTCCGGTTTGCCCATCATTTCCGCCGACAGCATGGCCGAAGCCGCGACCAAGGTCGTCGAAGCGGTCAAGTAAGGAGAGTTTCGAATGTCTATTCTGATCAACAAAGACACCAAGGTCATCACCCAGGGCATCACGGGCAAGACCGGTCAGTTCCACACCGAGAAGTGCATCGAGTACGCGAACGGCAAGAACTGCTTCGTTGCCGGTGTCAATCCCAAGAAGGCCGGCGAGGCCATCTTCGGTGTGCCCATCTACGCCTCGGTGAAAGAAGCCGCCGCCGAGACCGGCGCCACCGTGTCGGTCATCTATGTGCCGCCCGCGGGCGCCGCTGCCGCGATCTGGGAAGCCTGCGAGGCCGACATCGATCTGGCCATCTGCATTACCGAAGGCATCCCGGTTCGCGACATGCTGGCCGTGCGCAACAAGATGCGCCAGAAAGTCGAAGCCGGCGGCAAGGAAACCTTGCTGCTCGGCCCCAACTGCCCGGGCCTGATCACGCCGGACGAAATCAAGATCGGCATCATGCCGGGTCACATCCACCGCAAGGGCCGTATCGGCGTGGTGTCCCGTTCCGGTACGCTGACCTACGAAGCGGTGGCACAGCTGACCGAAATCGGTCTGGGCCAGTCGTCGGCGGTCGGTATTGGTGGCGACCCCATCAACGGTCTCAAGCACATCGACGTGATGCGCATGTTCAATGACGATCCCGATACCGATGCGGTCATCATGATCGGCGAGATCGGCGGTCCGGATGAAGCCGAAGCCGCACGCTGGTGCAAGGACAACATGAAGAAGCCGGTGGTTGGCTTCATCGCCGGTGTCACGGCACCCGCAGGCAAGCGCATGGGCCACGCCGGTGCGCTGATCTCGGGTGGCGAGGATACCGCCGATGCCAAGCTCGCCATCATGGAAGAGTGCGGCTTCACCGTGACGCGCAACCCGTCCGAAATGGCCAAGCTGCTCAAAGCCAAGCTCTGAGCATCCGCCTCTCGGATCAGGAACGCCGGCGCAAGCCGGCGTTTTTGTTTGTGCAGGGCCACGTCAATCTCAGACTTTCGTTATATTTTTTGGCGCGAAAAGTGCGGCGGTTGTGTGAAAATGTGTGGCCGTTGTTTTCTGCGACGGTGAAGTCTTGCGGCCAGGTGCCGTAATTTGGGTGTCGCCATGCAGCGTTTTGGCGAAGACCGGGACAGGGCAGATGGCAGGGGCGGCAAGGCTGTTGCCCGGAGAGCATGGTGGTTTGATGGATTCCCCGAAACAGGAGATGGCCGCATTGTTGATGGCCTCGCGGAGCGATACGGGCCGTTTGCGTCAGCGCAACGAAGATGCGTGCCTCTTTGATGACGCATCGCGCTGGGCGGTGCTTGCCGACGGCATGGGTGGCTACCAGGGTGGCGACGTGGCATCGCGGCTGGTGGTTGAGTCTCTGGCGGGGAGTTTGCGCGCCAGCGAGGCGACGACTGTGTCGCAGATGCTTGCCGAATTGCGCCAGGCCACCTCGCGGGCCAATACCGAGGTGATCGCCGCAGCTCGCAAGGACCGCGAGTTGCATGGCATGGGCTCGACCGTGGTGGCGTCGCGCTTTCATGACAACACCTTGCTGGTGTCGCATGTCGGCGACTCGCGGATGTACCGCTACCGTCCCGACGAACTGGTGCAGCTGACGCGTGACCATTCCTTGTTGCAGGAGCAGGTCGATGGCGGCATGATGAGCGCTGATGCGGCACGGGTGGCGCCGGGACGCAGCCTGCTGACCCGGGCGCTGGGTGTCGAACCCGCGGTGGTGCCCGATGTGGCATTGCACGAGGTTCGGCCGGGCGATGTGTACCTGATGTGCTCCGACGGCCTGACGGACATGCTCGAGGATGCCGATATCGCATTGGTGTGCGAGACCTTGTCCGCTAATCTGACGCTGGCGGCAGATCATCTGATCCAGCTTGCCAACGACCGGGGTGGCCGTGACAACATCACCGTGGTTTTGATCAAGGTGCTGCAGCCGTTTCCGGCCCGCAGGACGTAACCGGGGCCTCCCGGGAGTGGACGGACGATACGATGCCGAAACTGATCCTCAGCATGGACGGGCTGGTGCTCAAGGAAATTCCGCTGACCAAGGAGCGGACGACGATCGGGCGCAAGCCGCACAACGATATTCAGATCGACAATCTGGCGATCAGCGGCGAGCATGCGGTGATCACCGCCATCCTTGACGATGCCTTCCTCGAAGACCGCAACAGCACCAACGGCACGTACGTCAACGGCCAGCCGGTCAAGAAGTGCGCGCTGCAGAACAATGATGTGGTCGAGCTGGGCAAGTACCGCATCAAGTTCGTGGTCGACCCCGTGGCCGCCTCCGGCCCGCTGACCGATTTTGTCGACACCGCGGCGCTCAAGCCGGTCATGGCCGAACCGGAAGTCGATGTTGCCGTGCCCGACGTGGCGGCGACCGACACCGTGGTCGGGGCGGATGATGCACTCGATGCCATCGACGCCGAGGCAACGCAGATCCTCGACCGTGCCGGCGCCGCGGCGGGCACAAAGCCGCCGCCGGCCAAACCGTCGCCGCCGCCGGCGAGCGAGAGTGGGGCCGGCATGATCCAGGTGTTGTCGGGGCCCAACGTCGGGCGCGAGCTGGAGCTGAAGAAATCGCTGACCACGCTGGGCAAGCCTGGCGTCCAGGTCGCGGTCATCACGCGGCGTCCGCACGGCTATTTCATCACCCATGTCGAAGGCTCAAGCTTCCCGGTGGTCAACGGCACGCCGCTTGGCGCACAGGCCCACCATCTGGGCGATCACGACATCATCGAGATCGCCGGGGTCAAGATGGAATTTTTCCTGCGCAACGACGCTTGAGTCCCGCGCGCTGCGCGCGCTTGCCGGGCCGTGACGTAGTTCTCGGTGGCGGGCGGCGCAGGATGCTAGCCTCGACGGATCCGGGGCATCCCCGATGGGCGGCACATGTGCCGGGCGCGGGCTTCAACAATGAAATTCAGGGTATTGGGGTGTAGCGGCGGCATTGGCGGCCAGGAGGCGCGGACCTCTGCGTTTCTGGTGGACGACGATGTGCTGATCGACGGTGGCACCGGCGTGGGCGTTCTCGGCTACGACGAGTTGCTGCGCATCGACCATATCTTCGTCACGCATGCGCACCTCGACCACATCGGCTTCATCCCGCTGCTGGTCGACACCGTGGGCAACGACCGTCGCTCGCCGATTACGGTCTATGGCACCGTCGAGACCATCCGCATCCTGCGCTCCCACATCTTCAACTGGCTGGTGTGGCCTGACTTCAGCGCCATCCCCGATCGCCACCGGCCGTTCATGCGCTTCCAGGTACTCAAGACCGGCGAGGCCGTGGCCCTCGATGGCCGGCGGATCACCGCCTTGCCGGCCTTGCATACCGTCCCCGCGGTGGCCTATTGTCTGGACAGCGGCGATGGTCAGCTGATCTACACGGGCGATACTACCTATTACCCCCCTCTGATCGATGCCATCAACAGCCAGCCGGCCCTTCGCCACCTGGTGATCGAGACGGCGTTTTCCGACGCGCAGCATGGCCTGGCGATGGCCTCGCGTCATCTGTGCCCCAGCCTGCTGGCGAATTTTCTGGACACGCTGAGCTGCCGCCCGGAGGTGCATATCAGCCACCTTAAACCGGGGCATGGCGAGCGCACCATGGCGCAGATCGGCATGTACGGCGGGCCGCTGCGGCCGACGATGCTCACCAATGGGCAGGTTCTGAGTTTCTGAGCGCCGCCTCAGCAAGGCCGGATGCCGCTAGAATGTCACGATCCGGCGCGCACGCGCCGGCGTACCAATGCCTCTAGTGCAGGGATCGAGCGCCATGAAAGCTTCTGGCAAAACCCCCTCGAGCGGGGATGTGACCAGCCGCCTCGCCTTTTTCAAAGGCTTGCAGGCGGTAACCAACCGGATTCACGCCACCCAGAACATCGACGAGATCATTTTCGAACTGTCGGCCGACCTGTGCGACCTGTTCAGCGCCGAGCGGCTGACCATCTACACGCTGGATGAGTCGCGCACCGCGATCGTCTCCAAGGTGAAGACCGGCCTGCATTCGGTCAACAGCATTCGCCTGCCGATCTCCGAAAACAGTGTGGCCGGTTATGTCGCCTACACCAAGAAGATGCTGAACCTGCCGGATGTGTATGACGCGCAGGCACTCAAGGCGATCTCGCCCAAGCTCGAGTTTCGCAAGGAGGTCGACGAGGTCACCGGCTACCGCAGCCGGCAAATGCTGGTCGCGCCCATCCTCGCCTCCGAGGCGGGCGAGCTGCTCGGCGTGCTCCAGCTCATCAACGCCACCGATGGAAAACCCTTCTCGCCCGTGGCCGAGGAAGGCCTGCTCGGCCTGGCTCAGACGCTCGGTGTCGCCTTCGCGCAGCGCGCCCGCAAACAGGGCAAGCCACGGTCCCGCTACGACCTGCTGGTGGCCGATGGCCATTTGTCGGCACAGGAACTCGAAGCCGCCGGCGCGAAGGCGCGTGATCGCAAGGTGACCACCGAGGAGGTGTTGGTCGATGACATGGGGCTGGCGCTCGCCGATGTGGGCGACGCGGTGGCCCGCTGCTTCGGCGTGCCCTACGAGCCCTTCCGCGGCGACCGGATCAAGCCCGTCGACCTGCTGCGCAACATCAAGCGCGACTTCGTCGAGCAAAGCCACTGGCTGCCGCTCGAGGAAACCGAGGAAGGCATCGTCGTGATGGCGACCGACCCCGAGCAGACCCGCGCCTCCCGTGTGGCCCACAATGTCTTTCCGAACAAGAAGATCGCCTTCCGCGCCACCACGCACCGCGACTTCAACAAGACGGTCGACCAGTTCTTCGAGGCCAGCCTCGACCTGGGCTCGGTCGACGACCTGCTGTCCGATCTGACCGAAGAGGACCAGGAAGGCTCGATAGCCGAAGAGCTGTCGGCCGCGGCCGACAACGAACTGGTCAAGCTGGTCAACAAGGTCATCATCGACGCCTACAAACAAGGCGCATCGGACATCCACATCGAACCGCGTCCCGGCAAGGTCAAGACGCTGATCCGCTTCCGCAAGGACGGCACCCTGGTGCCCTACATCGAAGTGCCGGCCAGCTACCGCAACCCGCTGGTCACGCGCATCAAGATCATGTGCGACCTCGACATCTCCGAGCGCCGCAAGCCGCAGGACGGCAAGATCAAGTTCCGTAAGTACGCCGCGCTCGACATCGAACTGCGTGTCGCCACCATCCCCACCGCGGGTGGCATGGAAGACGTGGTGATGCGCATCCTCGCCAACAGCGAGCCCATCCCGCTCGACAAACTCGGCCTGTCACCGCACAACCAGGCCCGGCTCGAACGCGCCATCGCCCAGCCCTACGGCATCTTCTTCGTGTGTGGCCCCACCGGCTCCGGCAAGACCACCACGCTGCACTCCATCCTCGGCCACATCAACACGCCGGAGACCAAGATCTGGACCGTCGAAGACCCGGTCGAAATCACCCAGAAAGGCCTGCGCCAGGTACAGGTCAACCGCAAGGCCGGCATCGACTTCGCCACCATGATGCGCGCCTTCCTCCGCGCCGACCCCGACGTGATCATGGTCGGCGAAATGCGTGACCGTGAAACCGTCTCCGTCGGCCTCGAAGCCTCGCTCACCGGCCACCTCGTGTTCTCCACCCTGCACACCAACAGCGCACCCGAGTCCATCGTCCGCCTGCTCGACATGGGCATGGACCCCTTCAACTTCGCCGATGCGCTGCTCGGCGTCCTCGCCCAGCGCCTCGCCAAGCGCCTGTGCCCGAAGTGCAAGAGCCCCTACCACCCCGGTAGCGACGAACTCTCCAGCCTGCTCGACGAGTACTGCACCGACCTGCAGAGCACGCCCCCCTTTGTCGCCGACGCCGAGGCCGGCCGCAAGGCCGTCGCTCGCCGCTGGCAGCAGGATTTCGCGAACAAGGACAGCCAATTCACGCTCTACAAGGCCGTTGGCTGCGCCGACTGCACCAATGGCTACCGCGGCCGCGTCGGCCTGCACGAACTCATGCTCGGCTCCGACGGCGCCAAGAAACTCATCCAGGAACATGCCCGGGTGGCCGACGTTCTGGTGCTCGCCCTGAACGAAGGCATGCGCACGCTGCGCCAGGACGGGATCGAGAAAGTGCTCTCCGGTGTGACCGACATCAAGCAGGTGCGCAAGGTGTGTGTGCGCTGACGTATGACGTCAGCGTGGGTGACGCAAATCGTCACCCATTTGCAATGATGGACGGGGTGTTTGGCGAATGTGTACAGGAAAAAATTGGCCAACACCCATGTTGTTGAAAATATTGCAATTTATGTGATGGCTCGAAAGTTGTACACGTCGAATGCATAGCTGCTCCCAGGCGGATCTCATCCGTGTCTGACCGAATCGAGGAGTACGACCATGAACAAGACTCTCAAGCGCGCCCAGCGGGGCGCCACTGATCGAACTGATGATCGTGGTGGCGATTATCGGTATTCTGGCCGCGATCGCGATTCCGCAGTATCAAGATTACGTCACGCGGTCGAGGTGGTCCGACAACTACGCTGCGGTGCAACCGTTGAAACTGGCTGTCGCCGAGTGTATGCAGGACAATGCTCAAGCTGCCATTCCGGCAGTCGCTCCTTGCAACAGTATTGCCAACATTATCGGTGGTGCATATCTTCCTGCAGGCGTAACGGCTGTTGGGCGGTTCGCGACTGCGGTTGATTGGAACAACACTCGTATTCAAATCACCGGAGCAGCCAACGCTGGCGCTTGTGTTGTCGACTTGACAGCAAGTATCGGTGGAGGCGGTTCGAACATTCAATGGACGATTACCAGTGCGACGGCTGGTTGCGGTCGGAACCGTATCGGCGCATAACCCCCTCGGCTCGGTGGAGTTGAAAGAGGCGGTCATCGACCGCCTTTTTTGCGAACAACGGATTCGCCCGGAGGAGTTGAGTCGCGTAAAATCGGTGTGTTTCCAATTTAGGCGCACAACATGACTAATTCATCGATTGCGGTCCTCTCTCCACTGGACGGCCGATACGCCTCCAAAGTCGCCGACCTCCGCGATCACTTCTCCGAATTCGGCCTGATCCGCAATCGCGTCAAGGTCGAAGTCGCCTGGCTCAAGGCCCTGGCGGCCGAGTCGGCGATTGCCGAGGTGGCACCGTTCTCGACTTCCACCCAGGTCAAGCTCGACGGGGTGGTCGAGAGCTTCCTGCCGGAGGATGGCGAGGCGGTGAAAGCCATCGAGGCGACCACCAACCATGACGTCAAGGCGGTCGAGTACTGGCTGAAGAAGCGCTTTGCCGATAATGCCGAGGTGGCGAAGGCGTCGGAGTTCATTCACTTTGCCTGCACCTCCGAGGACATCAACAACACCTCGCATGCGCTGATGCTGAACGATGCGCGCAAGCAGGTGATGCTGCCGGTGCTCGATCGCGTCATTGCGCGTTTCGTGGCACTGGCGCACGATCTGGCAGAGGTGCCGATGCTGTCGCGCACGCATGGCCAGCCGGCGAGTCCGACGACGATGGGCAAGGAGATGGCGAACATCGCTTATCGTCTCAAGCGCGCGCGCAAGCTGATCGCCGAGGTCGAGATGACGGCCAAGTTCAACGGCGCGGTGGGCAACTACAACGCGCACTTGTCGGCGTATCCGGACTTCGACTGGGCAGCGTTCAATCAGCGCTTTGTCGAGTCGCTGGGGCTGACGTTCAACCCCTACACCATCCAGATCGAGCCGCATGACGCGATGGCCGAGTTGTTTGACGCGACGGCGCGTTGCAACACGATGCTGATCGACGCCTGCCGCGACATCTGGAGCTACATCTCGCTGGGCTTCTTCAAGCAGCGCCTGAAGGAAGGCGAGGTGGGCTCGTCGACCATGCCGCACAAGGTCAACCCGATCGATTTCGAGAACGCCGAGGGCAACCTGGGTGTGGCGAACGCGATGTTCCGCCACTTCAGCGAGAAGCTGCCGATCTCGCGCATGCAGCGTGATCTCACCGATTCGACGGTGCTGCGCAACATGGGCGTGGCCTTTGGGCACACGCTGCTGGCCTACGACTCCCTGCTCAAGGGCTTGGGCAAGCTGGAGGCCGATCCGGCCAAGCTGGTGGCGGATGTGGATCAGGCGTGGGAAGTGTTGGCCGAGCCGGTGCAGACGGTGATGCGCCGCTACGGGGTCGAGAATCCGTACGAGCAGCTCAAGGCGCTGACCCGCGGCAAGGGCATCACCAAGGATGGCTTGCACGCCTTCATCCAGACCCTTGCGATCCCCGAGGCGGAGAAGACCCGCCTGTTGGCGATGACGCCGGCGAGCTACATCGGCATCGCTGCCCAGCTCGCACGCGCGATCTGATCGCTGCGCTTTGTAGGGCCGGCTTCAGCCGGCCATCCAAATGATCATGGCGGGTTGAAACCCGCCCTACGTTTGATTGGCCGGCCTGCAGGCATGGCTATGGAGACACACATGTCGTTTGCTGAATCGCTCAAGCAGTTGCCCAAGGTGTCGCATCTGGCGGCGTTGACGCTGATCGACGCCGACGGCGCGGAGGTGGCGACCATCGAGAACAAGCCCGGTCAGGCCGGATCGCTGGTGGTGTACAACCATCTGGCGCAGCTGTATGGCGCGATTTCGCCGGATGCGGCGAAGAAGGGGCTGGAGCTGTATGCCGAGCATACGGAAGATGCGCGACTCAACCCGGGCAAGCATCCGAACATCGACCGTCTGATCGGGCTGATGGAGCGGGGTGAGACGCTGCGGGTGAAGCAGGTGTTTGCGGTGTAACGCGCTCAGGTGCGAAAAAAAGGGGATGCGTTCGGCATCCCCTTTTTTGTGACCAGCGCGATCTCAGCCTTTTGACTGCTTGGCCTTTTCGGCCGCCTTGGCTTCGTTGTGGGCGTTTTTCTTGGCGTTCCACGACAGGAACTGATAGGCGAAGAAGTAGCTCCAGAAGATCAGTGCCGCCAGCGAGACCCAGGTGCCGAAGGGCAGGCCGACGGCGAGCACCAGTCCGGCCAGCGCCAGCAGCGCGATGCCGCCGACCAGGTTCACGGTGATGTAGATCGGTTTGTAGCGCTCGGGGTTTTCCAGTTGGACGCTGCTCCAGTTGGCAACGAGATCGAGCCGGTTGCGCTTGCCGATCCGCCAGGCGCGCGACAGCATCAGGCCTGCCAGGCCAAACAGGCCGAGATAGAGTGGCAGGACGTAGAAATTGACTTCCATGAGGCGCTTCCTTGTCGGAGGGCGGGCTTAGACGACCGCTTCTTCCTTGGTCTTCTTCGGTTGGATGAACTGCTCGCGCGACACGCCCAGCCACATCACCAGCGGGCTGGCGACCAGCACCGAGGAGTAGATGCCGAAGCAGATGCCGATGGTGAGCGCGAGGGCGAAGTAGTAGAGCGTTTCGCCGCCGAAGAGCAGCATCGACAACACCATGATCTGGGTACTGCCGTGGGTGATGACGGTACGTGAGATGGTGCGGGTGATGGCGTGGTTGAGCACGTCGGGCGTTTCCATGGCGCGCTTTTTCTTGAAGGTTTCGCGCACCCGGTCGAAGACCACCACCGATTCGTTCACCGAATAGCCCAGCACCGCCAGCACGGCGGCCAGCACGGCCAGCGAGAACTCCCACTGGAAGAAGGCGAAGAAGCCGAGGATGATGATCACGTCATGCAGGTTGGCGATGATCGCCGACACGGCAAAGCGCCATTCGAAGCGCAAGGCCAGATAGATCATGATGCCGATGATCACCAGCAGCAGCGCCATGCCGCCGTCGGCCGCCAGCTCCTTGCCAACCTGCGGGCCGACGAATTCGACACGGCGCAATTCGCCTTTCGGCCCGTCGACCTTGGCCAGCATCTCGGTCACCTGGGCGGACACCCGATTGCTGTCGAGGCCGTCGCGGTTGGGCAGGCGGATGAGGATGTCGCGGGCGCTGCCGAAGTTCTGCACCTGAGCGTCGGGATAGCCCCCTTCGCCGAGGGCGTCACGGATCAGCTGCACCTGCGGCGCCTCGGTGTAGTTCACCTCCATCAGCGTGCCGCCGGTGAATTCAACGCTCAGGTTGAGCCCGCGGGTAAGCAGAAACAGCACCGCCAGCACGAAGGTGACAAACGAGATGATGTTGAACACCAACGCGTGCTTCATGAACGGGATGTCGTTCTTGATGCGGAAGAATTCCATTGTTCAGTGACTCGTAATGGGTTATTGGGGATTGGTCTCGTGCCCGGCGCGAACGCTGGACACGAGCCCGTTGATGAGGCGGAAGACTCGGTTGACCTGATCCTCAATGGCTTGGGTGTCTGCCGTAAATCCGAGATCGCGGGCGAGGGTGATCTGGGGGTCGAGTTCGCTCAGAGAGCCGCGCGAGACCGTCAGAAAGTGGGCAAACTCTTTTTTACTGCCGCGAGCGGCCCCTTCTGCGATATTCGACGAGATGGAAACCGCGGCCCGTTTCATCTGGGCACACAATGCAAAACGCTCGTCGGCGAGAAAGCCGGCGGTCAGCGAATAGGTCAGCTGTGCCAATTTCATGCTTTCTTGCCAGGCAACGAGGCGGCGATGCGGTCGCTCATTTGGCACTGGGATTTCCTCCAATCACTCATGACCCATCACCGCTCAGACGGCTTCCACACCTGCCCGATGGACAGGGCGGCGACTTTGCGGCGGCGGCCGTAGATCAGGTTGACCAGCGCGCGCGAGACCAGGATGGCGCTGAACATCGAGGTCAGGATGCCCAGGCAGTGCACCACGGCGAAGCCGCGCACCGGGCCCGAGCCGAACACCAGCAGCGCGATGCCCGCAATGAGGGTGGTGACGTTGGAGTCGAGGATGGTGTCGAAGGCGCGGTCGTAGCCGGCGGTGATGGCCGCTTGCGGCGTGGAGCCGTTGCGCAGTTCTTCGCGGATGCGCTCGTTGATCAGCACGTTGGCGTCGATGGCCATGCCAAGCGTGAGCGCGATGGCCGCGATGCCGGGCAGGGTCAGCGTGGCCTGCAGCAGCGACAGCAGGGCGACGAGCAGCAGCAGGTTGGCCGACAGCGCCAGCACCGACACCAGGCCGAAGAGCATGTAGTAGGCGATCATGAACACCGCGATGGCGACGAAGCCCCACAGCGTTGAGTTGAAGCCTTTCTCGATGTTCTCGGCGCCCAGGCTCGGGCCGACGGTGCGCTCTTCGATGATTTCCATCGGTGCGGCCAGCGAACCGGCACGCAGCAGCAGGGCCACGTCGGTGGCTTCCTGGGTGCTCATGCGGCCGGAGATCTGCACCCGGCCGCCGGCGATTTCGGCGCGGATCACCGGTGCGGTGATGACCTCGCCCTTGCCCTTCTCGATCAGCAGGATGGCCATGCGCTTGTTGACGTTCTCGCGCGTGACATCGCGGAAGATGCGGGCGCCGGCCGAGTCGAGGGTCAGGTGCACCGCCGGTTCGTGGGTCTGGCCGTCGAAGCCGGGCTGGGCGTCGGTAAGGCGTTCGCCGGTGAGCACGACCTGCTTCTTGACCAGCAACGGGCTGCCGCCGCGTTCGGTGTACAGCTCCGTGCCGAAGGGCACGCGGCCGGCCAGGGCCTCTTCGAGGCGGCCGGCGGTGTCGTCGACCATGCGTACCTCCAGCGTGGCGGTGCGGCCGAGGATGTCCTTGGCCTTGGCCACGTCCTGCACGCCGGGCAGCTGCACCACGATACGGTTGGCGCCTTGCTGCTGGATCACCGGCTCGGCCACGCCGAGTTCGTTGATCCGGTTGTGCAAGGTGGTGATGTTCTGCTTGATGGCGAATTCCTGCAGCGTCTTGGTTGCTTGCGGGGTGAGCGTGGCGGTCAGGCTGACCTGGCCGTCTTCGTCGCGGTCGACCAGTTGCAGATCGGCGGTGCTGGCCAGGATGGCCTTGCGGCCGGCCTCGCGCACCTCGGCGTCGCGGAAGCGGATTTCCACCACGTTGCTGATGCGGCGGATGCCGGAATGGCGTACGTCCTTGTCACGCAGCAGGGTACGCAGATCGCCAGCGGTGGCGTCCATGCGCTTGGTCAGCGCGCCGTCCATGTCGACTTCGAGCAGGAAGTGCACCCCGCCGCGCAGGTCGAGGCCGAGGTACATCGGCAGCGCGCCGAGCGAGGTCAGCCAGTTCGGCGAGGCCGACAGCAGGTTGAGCGCCACCACGTAGCTCGGGTCGGCCGGGTCCGGGTTGAGGGCGCGCTCGATGGCGTCCTTGCCCTGCAGTTGCTGGTCGGTCGTCTCGAAGCGGGCGCGCACGCTGTTGGGGTCGGAGAAGATGCCGGTGTGGGGCAGGTTTGCCGCGCTCAGGATCTCGGCCACACGGGCTTCCATCTGCGCCGGGTCCAGCTTGAGGGTGGCCTTGCCGCTGGAGACCTGGACGGCCGGCACTTCGCCGTAGAAGTTGGGCAGGGTGTAGAGGAGACCGAAGATCAGCACGATGCCGATCATCAGGTTTTTCCAGAGGGGATAACGGTTCATGGGCGGGTCGCCTGAGCTGGCGTGAATCAGAAACGGAGCGGGCGGCCAGGCCGCCCGTACGATGCGAAGACTTAGATGCTCTTGATGGTGCCCTTGGGCAAGACGTTGGCCACCGCGAGCTTCTGGATCTTGAGGATGACGTTATCGGCCACCTCGACCTCGCAGTAGGTGTCACCAACGCTGGTGACGCGGCCGACCACGCCGGCGAAGATGACTTCATCGCCCTTGGCCAGCGCTTCGACCATGCCCTTGTGTTCCTTGGCGCGCTTCATCTGCGGACGGATCATGACGAAATACAGCACCGCAAACATCAGCAGCAGGGGCAGCAGGCCCATGAAACCGCCGCTGGGGTCTGCCGCTCCGGCGGCTTGAGCGTAGGCATTGGAAATCAGCACGTTGGACTCCGATCACGTTTCAATGAAAAGGCGGCAAGTATAGCAGTTGCTGCCGGCTCACACCTCGGCGCCGCGGCTGCGCTCGTCGTGGAAGCGGCGGACGAATTCAGCAAAAGCCCCCGCCTCGAGCGCCTTGCGCATCTGCGCCATCAGCGCCTGGTAATAGTGCAGGTTGTGGGTGGTGTTGAGCATGGCGCCGAGGATCTCGCCGGTGCGGTGCAGATGGTGCAGGTAAGCGCGCGAGAAATGCTGGCAGGTGTAGCAGGTGCAGGTGGGGTCGAGCGGCCGGGTGTCGTTGCGGTGCTTGGCGTTCTTGATCTTGAGGTCGCCAAAACGGGTGAACAGCCAGCCGTTGCGCGCGTTGCGCGTGGGCATCACGCAGTCGAACATGTCGATGCCGGCCGAGACCGATTCAACCAGATCTTCCGGCGTGCCCACGCCCATCAGGTAGCGCGGCTTGTCCTGCGGCAGGCGCGGGGCGGTATGGGCGAGGATGCGCTGCATGTCTTCCTTGGGCTCGCCGACCGACAGGCCGCCGATGGCAAAGCCATGGAAGCCGATGTCCATCAGGCCGGCCAGCGAGTCGTCGCGCAGGGTTTCATGCATGCCGCCCTGCACGATGCCGAACAGCGCGTTGGGGTTCTCCTGCGCGTCGAAGGCATCGCGCGAACGTTTCGCCCAGCGCAGCGACAGCCGCATCGACTTGGCCGCTTCATCCAGCGTGGCGGGGTAGGGCGTGCACTCGTCGAAGATCATCACGATGTCCGAATTGAGCGCGCGCTGGATGCGCATCGACTCTTCCGGCGTGAGAAAGAGCTTGCTGCCGTCGATGGGCGAGGCGAACTTGACGCCCTCTTCGGTGATCTTGCGCAGCGCGCCCAGGCTGAACACCTGGAAGCCGCCCGAGTCGGTGAGGATGGGCTTGCGCCAGCCCATGAAGTCGTGCAGCCCGCCGAAGGTGTCGAGCACCTCCAGCCCCGGGCGCAGCCACAGGTGGAAGGTGTTGCCCAGGCAGATCTGCGCGCCGATCTCGTCGAGCGCCTGCGGCGTCATGGCCTTGACCGTGCCATAGGTGCCCACCGGCATGAACACCGGCGTCTCCACCACGCCATGGTTGAGGGTGAGACGGCCGCGGCGCGCGGCGCCGTCGGTGGCCAGCAGGTCGAAACTCAGGCTCATGACGGCCTCCGGGTGAGCAGCATGGCGTCGCCATAGCTGAAGAAACGGTAGCGCGCCGCCACCGCATGGGCGTAGGCGGCGCGGATGGTGTCCATGCCGGCCAGCGCCGAGACCAGCATCAGCAGCGTCGATTTGGGCAGGTGAAAGTTGGTGATCAGCGCATCGACCACATGGAAGCGGTAGCCCGGCATGATGAACAGTTCGGTTTCCCCGGACCCTGCCGTGAGCAGCCCGGACTGCGAGGCGGACTCGAGCGCGCGCAGGCTGGTGGTGCCCACCGCCACAACGCGCCCGCCGCGCGCACGGGTGGCCTCGATGGCGGCCACGGTCTCGGCCGGCACGATGTATTGCTCGCGGTGCATCTGGTGCTCGGCCAGGTTCTGCACGCGCACCGGCTGGTAGGTCCCGGCGCCCACATGCAGGGTCACCGCCGCGGTGCGTACGTCCTTGTCGCGGATGCGCGCGAGCAAGGCGTCGTCGAAATGCAGGCCGGCGGTCGGCGCGGCGACCGAGCCGGGGTGGCGGGCGAACACCGTCTGGTAGCGTGCCTCGTCGGCTTCGCCGGCAGCGCGGGTGATGTAGGGCGGCAGCGGCAGGGCGCCGTAGCGCTCGGTGTAGTCGATGACCGTGGCGTCAGCCGGAAAGCGCAGATGGAAGAAATCGCCCACCCGGCCCAGCACCTCGACCTCGAAGGCATCGGCCAGACGCAGTGTGCTGCCGGCCTTGGGCGACTTGCTGGCACGCACCTGGGCAATGGCTTCGTGATCACCGATCGGCCGCTCGATCAGCACCTCGATCTGCCCGCCGGTGGCCTTCTGGCCGAACAGGCGGGCATGGATCACGCGGGTGTCGTTGAACACCAGCAGATCGTTCGCGCCGAGCAGCTCGGGCAGATCCTTGACGTGGCGGTCGTCGAGCGCATCGTCGCCCACCACCAGCAGGCGGCTGGCGCTGCGTTCGGCCAGCGGGGCCTGGGCGATCAGGGCCTCGGGCAGGGTGTAATCGAAATCGTCGAGCGTGAGGGTCATGTGCTTGATGCGGGGTCAGGTTTTGGCGATAATGCGCGGCTAGCCAGCCGGGATGGCGGAATCGGTAGACGCAGCGGATTCAAAATCCGCCGGTGGTGACACTGTGGGGGTTCGAGTCCCCCTCCCGGCACCAAGGCTTCATCGCGGGCGAAAAAGCCCCGAATCTTATCTGTCACCTGACGGCCTTGCCAAGTACAGCGGCAGCGGCCCCGACAGAATCCAGCGGAGATTGGCTTCATGGCGCTCGACCCCAAGGCCCGTGGACTGCTCGATATGGTCTATCGCGTGGGCGCGCCGCGGTTTCATGAACTCGATGTGGCCCAGGCCCGCCGTGCGTCGGAAAAGCTGATGTTCGCTTTCCGTCCGGACGCGCCGCCGGTCGCCTCGGTGACCGAGGTGCCGATGCCGCGCATCGACGGTTCGGCCCTGATGGCGCGCCTGTACCGGCCGTTGCAGGCAGCGTCGGGTCAGGTGCTGCCCTTGCTGGTCTTTTACCACGGCGGTGGCTGGTGTGTCGGAGACGTGCCCTCGTATGACGTGGTGTGTCGCGAACTGGCCAACGGGGCTGGGTGCGCGGTGTTGTCGGTCGAGTACCGGCTGGCGCCGGAGCATCCGTTTCCGGCGGCCTACGACGATGCGCTGCGGGCGCCGACCTGGGCCATCGAGCACGCCGATCTGCTGGAGATCGACCCCGACCGTGTCGCCCTCGGCGGCGACAGCGCCGGCGGCAACCTGCTGCTGGCGGTGGCGCTGGCCTGGCGCACGCGTACCGGCCTGCCAGCGCTGCGCTATCTGGCGGCGATCTATCCGTGCACCGAGATCCACAGCACGCGGCCGAGCCGCGAGACCTATGGCGACGGGTATTTTCTGGATCGCGAAAGCCTGCGCTGGTTCTTCGAGCGCTACCTGCCCAATGGCGAGTCGGAAGACTGGCGCGCCTCGCCCATGCGCGCCGACTCGCTCGCCGGCCTGCCGCCGATGACGCTGGTCACGGCCGGCTGCGACCCGCTGACCGATGATTGCCTTGCCTTTGCCGAGCGCATGGTGAGCGAGGGGGGCGTGGTGCGTCATCACGCCTATGACGGCATGGTGCACGGCTTCTTCACGCTGGGCGGCTATTTTCCGCAGGCCAATGCCGCCGTGGCGCAGGTAGCGGCCGATCTGGCCGAGGCGTTGGCGACGCAATAAAAAACGCCGCATGGCATGCGGCGTGGTGGTGTCTGCGGCCCGTCGCTCAGGCGGTTTCGGCGGCCAGGGTGTGCTGAAACCAGTCGAGCCGTTGATGCAGCCGGACAACCTGCCCGACGATCAGCAAGGCGGGCGGGCGCAGGCCGGCCTCGGCCAGCGCGTCGGCCAGCGTGCCGAGGGTGGCCACGACGGTGCGCTGGTGGTCGGTGGTGCCGTTCTGCACCGCCGCCGCGGGCGTGTCGGCCGGCACGCCGTGGGCGATGAGCTGGGCGGAGATCTGCGGCAGCGCGCCGATTCCCATGTAGATCACCACGGTTTGATGCGGTCGCGCCAGCGCGGCCCAGTCGAGGTCGGCGGTGCCGTCCTGCAGGTGGCCGGTGGCGAAGGTACAGGACTGGGCGTAGTCGCGGTGGGTGAGCGGAATGCCGGCATAGGCCGACACGCCCGAGGCGGCGGTGATGCCGGGCACTACCTCGAAGCGCACCCCGGATTGCACCAGCTCCTCGATTTCCTCTCCGCCGCGCCCGAAGATGAACGGGTCGCCGCCCTTGAGCCGCACCACATGCTTGCCCGCCTGGGCGAGCCGCACCAGCAGGGTGTTGATCTCGCCCTGGGGCAAGGTGTGGTTGCCGGCTTCCTTGCCGACGTAGATGCGCTCGGCGTCGTCGCGGATGAGCGTCAGGATGTGTTCGCCGACCAGATGGTCGTACACCACCGCGTCGGCCGCCGCGATGAGCCGGGCCGCGCGCAGGGTGAGCAGCTCCGGGTCGCCCGGGCCGGCGCCGACCAGGCTGACCCGGCCCGAGATGCGGCCGTGGGCGGGCTGCTTGCCCTCGGGCGGCGCCGTGGTGGTGGCCGGCGGCGGGATGGGGCGGCCCCTGATGCCGCGGGCTTCGAGCCGGTCGACGATCCGCGCCAGCAGCGAAGACAGCGCCGGGCTCTTCAATTCATTGCCACAGGTCAGACTGCTATTCGGGCCGGCCATGGTCGTCATCCTCAAGTTCGATGGGGTATGACTGTAACAACCCTTCTATCGGATCAAGATTGATTGGAGTCAAAGACGCAGCGGTTCGCGAGGTTCAACCTTCGTCTCCAGCGGAATGACCCGCAACTGCGTTTTCTTAGAAGGGAGACCGAGCATGAAGACCCGTGGAACCTGGCTGGCGAGCGCGCTGGCGATGGCGGCAATGCCGTTTGCCATCAGCAGTGCCTTTGCTGCCGATGCACCGAGCATGACGGATGCCGAGAAGGCAACCGCCAAGAAAATTTACTTCGAGCGTTGCGCCGGCTGTCACGGTGTGCTGCGCAAAGGTGCGACCGGCAAGAACCTCGAGCCGCACTGGGAAAAGACCCTGAAGGACGGCTCCAAGCTGGAGGGCGGTACGCTCAAGCTGGGTCAGAACCGTCTTGAGAAGATCATCGCCTACGGTACCGAAGGCGGCATGGTGAACTTCGATGACATCCTGACCAAGGATGAAATCAACCTGATGGCCCGCTACATCCAGAACACGCCGGACGTCCCGCCCGAGTTCTCGATGGCCGAGATGAAGGAAACCTGGAAGGTCATGGTGCCGGTCGACAAGCGTCCGACCAAGCAGATGAACAAGATCAACCTCAAGAACATTTTCTCGGTCACCCTGCGTGATACCGGTGAAGTGGCGTTGATCGACGGCGACACCAAGGAGATCGTCAGCATCGTCAAGACCGGCTACGCGGTGCACATTTCGCGTATCTCGGCATCGGGCCGCTATGTGTACGTGATCGGCCGCGACGGTCGTCTGTCGCTGATCGACCTGTGGATGGAGAAGCCCGCCGTTGTGGCTGAAGTCAAGGTGGCCTTCGACGCTCGTTCGGTCGATACCTCCAAGTTCAAGGGCTTTGAGGACAAGTACGCCGTGGCCGGTGGTTACTGGCCGCCGCAGTACTCGATCATGGACGGCGCAACGCTCGAGCCGCTCAAGATCGTCAGCACCCGTGGCATGACCGTCGATGGCGAATACCACCCCGAGCCGCGCGTGGCTTCCATCGTGGCCTCGCAGACCAAGCCGGAATGGGTCATCAACATCAAGGAAACCGGCCAGATTCGTCTGGTTGACTACTCCGACCTGAAGAACCTGAAGGAAACCACCTTCGAGTCCGCCAAGTTCCTGCATGACGGCGGCTGGGACTCCACCCAGCGTTACTTCCTGGTGGCCGCCAACGCCTCCAACAAGATCGCCGTGGTCGATACCGTTGATCGCAAACTGGCCGCGCTGGTCGATACCGCCAAGATCCCGCACCCGGGTCGCGGCGCCAACTTCGTGCATCCGACCTACGGCCCCGTGTGGACCACCGGTCACCTGGGCGCCGACGTGATCACCCTGATCGGTACCGATCCGGAGAAGCACAAGGACAACGCCTGGAAAGTCGTTCAGGAAATCAAGCACGTCGGTGCCGGTAACCTGTTCGTCAAGACCCATCCGAAGTCCAAGCACCTGTGGGCTGACGCGCCGCAGAACCCGGAGAAGTCCCTGGCCGAATCGGTCGCCGTGTATGCGATCGCCGACCTGTCCAAGCCGCCGGTCATGCTGAACGTTGCCAAGGACTCCGGCCTGCCGGAAACCAAGGCCATCAAGCGTGCCGTGCATCCGGAATACTCGGCTGACGGTACCGAAGTGTGGATCTCGCTGTGGGGCGGCAAGACCGACCAGTCCGCGATCGTGGTGTATGACGACGCGACGCTGAAGGTCAAGAAAGTGATCACCGATCCGAAGATGATCACCCCGACCGGCAAGTTCAACCTGTACAACACGCAGC
Organism: Rhodocyclaceae bacterium; assembly: GCA_041396265.1. GTDB lineage: Bacteria > Pseudomonadota > Gammaproteobacteria > Burkholderiales > Rhodocyclaceae > Nitrogeniibacter. Next base: position 1,416 of record JAWKYX010000007.1, on the reverse strand, counting down.
ACGACATCTACTAAGAGCAGTATCTGGTAGAGGTTTGACCCCCGGGGGCTTCGGCCCCCGGATTCATCACCGATTGACATCGCAACGCTTGCCATTTCGGGCAGCACAGAGAAGGACAAAAAATGACGGATCAATCCAACGAGAACGCGGAGCGGAAAACAGGCTTTCTGGCGAGCTTGCGCCGTCCGAGTGCCAAGTATTCCCTGCTGACCCTCCTCGCCGTCGGCTTCGTTTCGGGCATCCTTTTCTGGGGCGGCTTCAACACCGGAATGGAAGCCACCAACACGATGGAGTTCTGTATCTCGTGCCACGAGATGAAGGACAACGTGTATCAGGAATACAAGCAGACGATCCACTACTCGAACCGCACCGGCGTGCGTGCCGTATGCTCCGATTGTCATGTGCCCAAGGACTGGACGCACAAGATGATCCGCAAGATCCAGGCCTCCAAGGAAGTGTGGGGCAAGATCATGGGGACCATCGACACCAAGGAAAAGTTTGAAGAGAATCGTTTGCGTCTGGCGCGCAACGAGTGGGCGCGGATGAAAGCCTCCGACTCGCGCGAGTGCCGCAACTGCCACAGCTTCGATGGCATGAACCCGGAAGCCCAAGCCAAGCGTGCGCAGAAGAGCCATACTTTCGCCATCGAAGACAACATGACCTGCATCGACTGCCACAAGGGCATCGCGCACCATAAGCCCGAAGGCATGACCGAAGAAGATGAAGGTTGATTGGCGGGCAACCGTCGATTTGCAGCAAACCCAATGACCTACAGGGGACAAGATATGAGCATCAAGTTTTCCGCAATCGCACTGGGCACCATGCTGGCCTTGGGTACGGGCGTTGCCAGTGCCGCGGCACCGGCCGACTGGAGCAAGGTCGCCGCCAAGAAGATCACCGTGTTCTACCCGGGCGTGTCGCCCATCGAGTGGATCACCAAGGGCAGCGACCACGGTGGTGCCCGTCTGCTGAAGAAGGGCGAGACCTGTGTCGGTTGCCACGAAGAAGAACTCGCCGACATGGGCCAGAAGATGGCCAGCGGCAGCAAGATCGAGCCGACCCCGATCGCCGGCAAGGCGCCGGCCATCCCGGTCAACGTGCAGGCCGCACATGACGGCGAGAACCTCTACCTGCGCTTCAGCTGGAAAGAGCCGAAGGCCTCCGGTGCCGCCAAGATGGATGCCGACAACCAGGTCAAGCTCGCCGTCATGCTCGAAGCCAACAAGGTCGAGCGGGCCGATCAGTCCGGTTGTTGGGAAACCTGTCACGGCGATGCGCGCACCATGCCTGGCGCCGATGACAAGAAAACCAAGTATGTCAAAGGTGGCGATCTGGCCAGCGGCAAATTCTACGATCTGATCCAGTGGCGCAGCGGCAAGGGCGAAATGCACGACGGCTATGTGGCCGACAAGCGCG